>NZ_CP136693.1:2400000-3144019 GCF_032922745.1 Marinobacter salarius | reverse complement strand
CCGGAAGGGCTTGTGGTGACTCTGCCGCGCTCGAAAACGGATCCTCACGGTGAGGGGCTAAAGCGGGCCCTGCCTCGGGGCAACGGGCCGGTCTGCCCGGTCAGTGCCCTCGAAAACTGGCTAAAGCGCGCGGGCATTCACGAAGGACCCGTCTTTCGAGCCGTCAATCGCTGGGATCGGTTGCAACCCCAAGCCCTCTCAGGCGGGTCAGTGAACCGTATCCTGAAGGCGCTCGGGGAAACCTGCGACCTGGACTTCGTGCCGACCCTGAGCAGTCACAGCTTCCGGCGCGGTTTATCCACCGCCGCCGCGCGGGAGAAGGTCGACTTTGCGCAGATCAAGCGTCAGGGCGGCTGGAAGCATGACGGGACGGTGCGGGGCTACATCGAGGAAGGGCAGCAGTTTACGGACAACGCCGCAAGCACCCTGCTGGCCAAAGTTGCTAGCCTGATCGAGGGCTCCGATTAATGTTTAGTATGACAGTGGTTGGCTACCCATCCTGAGAGAGTTCGCAATGCATTGGACAGGTATGGACTATCACAGTCACATGCACAAGTGATGCGTTATCCGTTTGGATACGATCGCGGTAATGACCGGGCGGCTGAGGGTCATGGGTAACGACCGCGACAATCGCAGCATACAAGTTAGGCCCAATCGACCAAACATGAAGATCACTCACGCGCGTATCGCCGCATTCTACCGCTCGTTTAACGCCCTGCTGGATACCGGTTTGCTGTTGATCGAGTAACACGCGCGATGTGGCTTTCAATAATCCCCAAGACCACCGGGTAATGAGAATGGCACCGACGATACCCATTGCCGGGTCCATCCAGTTCCACCCGGCGTATTTACCCGCAAGCAGAGCCACGATGGCCAATACAGAGGTGAGCGCATCGGCCAACACGTGGAAATAGGCCGCACGGCGGTTGTGGTCGTGATGGTCATGAGAGTGGTGTGAATCGTCTTCCTGGTGGGCATGACTGTGGTCATGGTGGTCGCCAAGAATTTATGCCGACACGCCGTTGACGATCAGTCCGATGATCGCTACGAAAATAGCGCCGTTGAACGAAATCGTGACCGGATGGATAAAGCGATCAATGCTCTCAACCACCATGAAGAGAGCGAAGCCGGCCAGGAGTACGGCGCCCGTGAACCCTCCCAGCGCATTCACTTTGCCGGTACCGAAACTGAACCGCGAGCTCGATGCGTTTGAGTTCGGCAACCCCGTTGGGGCGAATCACACCGGCGAGTTGTAGAGCCTGGAAAGCACTGTGGGGCGCGTTATCCAGTGGGTGGCGCGTCCTTTTTATTTGGGCCAGTAGATGTGACGATCATCAACGACAAAGTCATGCTCGTGAGCCCTCGGATGGCACCAAGGCATTTTGACATTTTAAGGCCAGTTTTAACGGGACGATCTCGCGATCACTTCTGACCCATCCGATTCCGATATATCTCAAGATCGTCCCGCAGTGGTTCCAGATCATAGCCGGCTGCGCTGGCTTGGCTGAGCAGGTCCGCGATCGGATAGTGAGCCGCCTTGGCATAGGCCCACAAGTGGATGGCGCGCTTCCCGGTGCGACAATAGCCGAGAACCGGGTCCGTGGATGATTGCAAAGCGCTGGCAAAAGCCTCGATATCCTCAGGGGCGTACTTTCCCGGTTCGACTGGAATTTCGTACCACGTCATGCCCAGGGACTCTGCCTTGTTTTTCAGGGTTTGGGTATCAGGCTGGTCGTCCGTTTCATTTCGAGCTCTGCTGGCAATAATCGTGCGGAAACCCGCGTTTGCCAGTTGTTCAATATCGTCAATACCAGGTTGCGCCGTTACACTAAAGCGCTCATCAAGTTGTTTGATATCCATCGAATATCTCCTTTAATTTCAGGGAACTTCTGAATAAGTTTATGTCAGCTCATAGCGGCTGGGTTTATCCAAAAAGAGACCGGCGAGAATGCCAGCAAGGATCGCTATCGCCAGGGCACGATCGAGGCCGGACTCAGTACTCAATGCAGAGTGCTGCGCCATTGGGTAACAATCCATGCTTACAAACGTCACGGTTGCTTTCCGCATGCCAGATTTGCAGGCACGGCAACATCCATCAGTTTGGGGTCGGGCAAGTTAAGATTATTCATGATCCGGGCGTACTCGGCTTCCGATTTGCCCGCCAGACGTGGGTTGTAATGCTTCTCCTCGTAGATGGAGGAGCTCAGCATTCCTTTGTAGTCATGCGCTGGATATACCAACGTATCGTCAGGTAAGCGGAACAGTTTGTTAACGATAGAATCGTAGCTCTTGCGTGGGTCGCCGCCCTGAAAATCAGTCCGGCCACTACCGCGAATCAATAACACATCGCCAGTGAATACCGCCTTCTGGTCGCCCTGATTCCAGTAAAAACTGAAGGATTCATCAGTGTGACCCGGAGTGTAAATGGCTTCCAACCGAATGCCGTCGATATCAATTCGATCACCTTCCGATACATGTTCTGATACGCATTCCGCGTTAGTAAATTCACCCATGATGGTGACGCATTGGGTGGCGTCACGCAGATCACCAAGGGCAGTGACGTGGTCAGCATGAGTGTGGGTATCAATCGCCCGGACAAGCTTAAGATCAAGTTGATTAATTAACCCAAGATAGGCCTCCGTCGACTCTTTTACGGGGTCGATGATGAGCGCTTCTCGACCCCGGCCGGACGCAATGAGATAGGTGTAGGTGCTGGATGTTTTGTCGAAGAACTGACGGAACAGCATGAATTTCAACCTTGCGAAAAACGCTAAAAGATATAAGGGTGTAACTAAATGTAATAATAGCAAAGGTAGCTGTCAATCGCAGGGCGAGTGGGCGCCATGCCTAGTGTCTCGCCCTTCGGGAGGCCCTGCTTTTTTTGGTTGGTGAGGTTAGCGTACCTCCCTTCAGCCCTTAATTTTGTGTACGCCTCGTTCACGGACTGTCTTGTTCTTTAATCAGGTAAAAGCCGAGTTTTCAAGCCCATCCTGGAGCGATGTGATTAATGGGCATTCAACATTCCCACGCTGAGCGCAGCATTCCTGCACTAACCCGTCCAGCGCACGCTCGATGCGTCGCAGGCTTGAAATTTTCGCCCGCACACTGGCTAGTTTTTGCTCGCCCAATACCCGTGCTTCATCGCAATGGGTACCGTCCTGCAGTGTCAGCAGCCCTCCGATTTCATCCAGACTGAACCCCAGCCACTGGGCCGTTCGAATAAAGTGCAGGCGGGCCAACGCCTGATCGTCGTAATGGCGGATGCTTCCATAGGGCTTTTCAGGCTCTGCCACTAACCCCCGGCGCTGGTAATAGCGGATGGTTTCCACTCCCATACCGGCGGCTTTGGCCAGGGCTCCAATGGTCATTGAGTGTTGTTTTTTGGACATAGGGGTTGATTCCGTAGCTGACTACGGGAGTAACCTTACCTCAGTCACCCATTTTTAGAAAGGAGCCATCGTAATGTCAGAGTCCAAATCCGGTCGCGGTTCGCTGATCGCAGGAGGGATTGCCGCTGCTCTGGCGTCTGCCTGTTGTCTTGGCCCCCTGGTCTTGATCACGTTGGGCATTTCCGGTGCCTGGATCGGCAGCCTGGCCGCCCTGGAACCCTATCGGCCCTGGTTCATCGGTGCGGCACTGGTGGCGATGGTCTTTGCCTGGCGCCGGATATATCGACCTGTCGGGGCCTGCCAGCCGGGCGATGTTTGCGCGGTACCGCAAGTGCGCACGGCCTACAAGGTCGTTTTCTGGATCGTCGCGCTGCTCATTCTGACTGCGTTGGCTTTCCCCTTCGTCTTACCGCTGTTTTACTGAAACCTGATCCACTATGTTGACTGAGAGGCACTACACCATGAAAAAGTCCCTGATTGCTGCCGTACTGTTTACGCTGTTCAGCCTGCCTGCCCTGGCTGCGCAACAAACGGTGACCTTGTCCGTTCCAGGCATGACCTGTTCGGCCTGCCCGATTACGGTTAAAGCTGCCCTAAAGCGGGTCGACGGCGTGAGCGCTGTGGATGTCCGATATGAGGAACGTGATGCGACGGTTACCTACGACGATGAGAAAACCTCCGTTGAGGCGCTGACTCAAGCCACGACTAACGCGGGTTACCCGTCCACGTTGAAACAGCCCCAGGCGAAACAGGAGTAACCATGCGAACCCCAAACCTTGTTGCGGGTGAGCATCATTTGCACCGTGCTGGTCGCGCTGTTTCACGCCGATACTGGTGGTTTTGCTAGGAACGTTAGGCCTGGCTGCCCTGACCGGTTATCTCGACTACGTGCTGTTGCCCGCACTGGTCTTATTTATTGGCCTGACCTGTTATGCCGTCTGGCGCAAGAAGAAACACGACGCCTGCTGCGATAGTCCATCAACTAAGGAGTAACATTTATGAGTGACGACAACCTGCACATTGCTGTGATTGGCAGCGGCGGTAGTGCCATGGCTGCCGCCCTGAAGGCGACTGAACGCGGTGCCCGGGTGACACTGATCGAACGCGGCACCATTGGCGGAACCTGCGTCAACATTGGCTGTGTGCCCTCTAAAATCATGATTCGGGCGGCTCACATCGCCCACCTTCGCCAGGAAAGCCCGTTTGATGACGGCCTGAGCGCCCAGGCGCCGGTGGTGAATCGTCCGGCGCTGCTTGCTCAGCAACAGGGACGAGTGGAGGAACTGCGCGAGTCCAAGTACCAGAATATTCTCAATGACAATGCCGCGATTACCGTCCTCAAGGGCGAGGCGCGGTTCGTGGACGAGCGCACGCTGACGGTTACGCTCAACGCCGGCGGCGAACAGACGGTGAGCTTTGACCGGGCCTTTATCGGCACGGGCGCAAGACCCGCCGAACCACCCGTTCCGGGGCTGTCCGAAACTCCCTATCTCACCTCCACCAGTGCGCTGGAACTGGATCACATTCCCGAGCGCCTCGTCGTAATCGGTGCCTCGGTGGTGGCCATCGAACTGGCGCAGGCCTTTGCACGCCTCGGCAGCCAGGTCACGGTTCTGGCCCGCAGCCGGGTGCTGTCACAGGAAGATCCGGCGGTGGGTGAAGCCGTGGAAGCGGCCTTCCGTCGTGAGGGCATCGAGGTGCTCAAGCAGACCCAGGCCAGCGAAGTGAGCCACGACGGTCAGCTGTTTACCATGCAGACCAACGCCGGCACGATACAGGCAGAGCAACTGCTGGTCGCCAGTGGTCGCACACCCAATACCGAAAACCTCAACCTGGAGGCCATCGGCGTTGCCACCGAGGGCGGTGCGATCCAGATTGACAAACATCTCCAAACCACTGCGTCGGGCATCTATGCCGCGGGCGATTGCACCGACCAGCCCCAGTTTGTCTACGTGGCCGCCGCCGGTGGTAGCCGGGCCGCCATCAATATGACCGGCGGTGACGCCAGCCTCGACCTCAGCGCCATGCCTGCGGTGATTTTTACTGATCCGCAAGTTGCTACCGTAGGCCTGTCCGAGGCAGATGCTGCAGCGGTGGGATATGACACCGACAGCCGCACCCTGACCCTCGATAACGTGCCACGGGCGCTGGTTAACTTCGATACCGGGGGCTTCATCAAGATCGTCGCGGAGCGTGAAAGCGGGCAATTACTGGGTGTTCAGGCCGTGGCAGGCGAGGCCGGTGAACTGATTCAGACTGCTGTGATGGCCTTACGCGCACGCATGACCGTTAACGACATTGCGAATGAGTTGTTTCCCTACCTGACGATGGTCGAAGGGCTCAAGCTCTGTGCCCAGACCTTTACCAAAGACGTCAGCCAGCTGTCCTGTTGTGCGGGATAGAATGGCGACGCCCATGAATGACATCCGTCAAATCGTGGAACGGCTAGGTCTGACCGGAGAAAGGGAAGCCGCGCTTCATGTGACGCTGTTGCGCGAGCTTGCCCTGGGACAACCGGTCACTATTGAGCGGCTCGCGAAGTCGCTCAACTGGACACCTGATGAGGTGGTGTTGGTGCTCGACGAACTGCCTGCTGGAACCATCGAGTACGACGGCCAGGGACGGCTGATCGGCTACGGCATCACACTGCGTGAAACACCGCATGCGTTTGTCGTAAACGACCAGACACTCTACACCTGGTGTGCACTTGATGCTTTGATGTTTCCAATCGTCATTGACGAACATGCGCAGGTTCAATCGCCTTGTCCGCATACCAACAAACCGGTCACCTTGACGGTTACGCCACAGGGGGTGCTTTTGCTCCAGCCGGAGGACGCGGTCATCTCTTTAGTATCGGTGGCCGCAGAGGGAGACATTCGAAGTGCCTTTTGTTGCGACGTCCTCTTCTTTGCCTCTCGACAGGCCGGGGAGGCCTGGTGCCGAGATAAACCGCACGCGAACATTGTGAGTGTTCAGGAAGGTTTCGAACTGGGTCAGCGGATTGCGCACCTTATACTCGACAGGGCAAGAAGCCACTAGCATGACGGTAAACACTCGAATGGTAAAACCCAGCCTTGAACGTGGGCCGGGGCCACAAACAGAAGGCTACGTCATTTCCGAGGCGGCCCGTCTCTGTGGCCTGTCTGTGCATCAGATCCGGACTTATCTGGATATGCGATTGGTGTACGCCTGTAGTACTACCCAAGCTGGTTTTCGCTTATTCGATGACAGCTGCCTGGAACGGCTGAAGTTAATCTGCTCCTGTCGTGAAGCCGGTCTCGGTCTACCCGAGATTACCGAGTTTATACAGGCGCTGGATAGCGGAGATGAACGGCAGTGCCGAGCCGTCGAACGGCAAATACAACACACGATTGGTGTTAAAAGAGCCGCGCTGAATCGCTGCACCCAAGTACTAACCAAGGCGGCACGTGGACATGACTGATAAGGCGCGCGAACCGGCCGAGGTATCCAGGCCGCTCACCGGTTACCTGTGGGGGGGTATTGGCGGTGCTGAGTTGCCCCTGTCATTTGCCGATTCTTGCCATCGTGCTGACCGGAACGGGTGCCGGCGTTTTTCTCGGGGACTACTGGGTAATCGTGGGTATCGCACTGACCGGTTATCTGGATTACGTCTTGCTGCCGGCCCTGGCCATTTTCATCGGCCTGACCGTCTACGCGCTATGGCGCAAGAGGCAGTACGATGCTTGCTGCGATACCCCGTCTGAGAAGGAGTCACAACCGTAAGTCGCGCAAACACCCACGCTCGCCAGCTACCGAGTACATCACCGTTTAGCCAGGAGCACCGCCATGCACTCAACCCCGCGCGATCTCGACACGCCCGAGGCCATCGCCGAGTTGCTGGATGCCTTCTACCGGAAGGTCCTGGCTGATGATCGCCTGCGCACGCTGTTCGTGGACGTGGCAGATATCGAGCTCGAAACGCACTTGCCGCACATCCGCGCCTACTGGTGCAAGCTGCTGCTCGGCGAACGCGACGGCTACCGGCGCAACATGGTCGCCCGCCACTTGGCGTTGCACGCGCGACACCCTTTGCAGATTGATGACTTCGAACGCTGGCTGAAGCTGTTTCGGGAGACCGTGAACGAAGATTTCGCAGGGCCGAGCGCAGACCGCGCCAAGACATTAGCAACACGGATCGCGGGGAATCTTGTGCAACTTACACGCTCACCAATCAACACGTAACGGACGATCGCACAACCCACTTTCAATGGAAAGCTGAATCATAAGACATCGCAAAACACTTTTGCGGGTTCGATAAGGAGTCACAACCATGAGTCATTCCAACGCCCAAGCCTTCGGTGACAACGGTCACCTGAACGGGATTTTTAACCAACTTGACGTCCCTGATGACGTTCGCAGGCGTCTGGCCCAGCCGCAGCAGAGCGTGCAGGTCAACATCCCGATCCGCATGGACGACGGCACCTTGCAATTCTTTCCGGCCTGGCGCATACGCTACGACGACACTCGCGGACCAAGCAAGGGGGGCATTCGTTTTCATCCGGACGTGAGCGCGGAAGAAGTCACGGCGTTGAGCTTCTGGATGACCATCAAGTGCGCGGTGGTGGACCTGCCATTCGGCGGTGCCAAAGGTGGTGTTCGGGTCGACCCCAAGGCGCTCTCCCGACTGGAACTGGAACGTCTGTCGCGTGGCTATATCCGCGCCTTTCATGACCTCATCGGGCCGGACAGTGACATCCCGGCACCGGATGTCAACACCAACGACACCATCATGGGTTGGATGGCCGACGAATTTGCCCAGATCGAACGCCGTCAGGTACCGGCCACCATCACCGGCAAACCTTTAGGGCTGGGCGGTTCCAGGGGTCGCACCGCGGCCACCGGGCGTGGTGCGCTGCAGGTGCTTGATCTGTGGGCCGAGCGCCGCAGTAAAACGCATGAAGAACTCCGTGTGGCGGTCCAGGGTTTCGGCAATGCCGGTTATCACTTCGCTCGGCTGGCACGCGAGCGCGGCTATCGGATCGTCGCGCTGTCGGATTCCCAGGGTGCCATCTATGCTGCTGACGGACTCGATCCAGACCCGATCTGGCGCCATAAGCACAAGAACCGGGAGCTCAAGGGCATGGTTTACTGTGATGAATCGGTCTGCCAGGAAGCCGACGTCGAGCAACTGACCAACGAAGAGCTGCTGGCTCTTGATGTCGATGTACTGGTACTAGCCGCACTGGAGGACGCCGTCACCGAGCAAAATGCCGCGACCGTAAATGCCGCCACGATCCTGGAAATTGCCAACGGGCCCGTCAGTAATGCGGCCGATGACCAATTAGCCAAACGCGGTGTCGAGGTGCTACCGGATGTACTGGTCAATGCCGGCGGTGTGATCGTCAGCCATCTGGAATGGGTGCAGAACCGTATCGGTGATACCTGGTCCGAAGACGAAGTCAATCGGCGCCTCACCGAACGCCTGGCCCGCGAGGCCGGCGCCTGTTTCGACCGGGCGGAGGAAGGTAACACAACGCTGCGGACCGCGGCCTATACACAGGCCATCGGCCGCATCGCCGATGCCATGGCGCAACAAGGCACGCAGGGCTATTTCAACGATCACCGAGCATAAGAGGTAAAGCCATACTTGACCACGAGGCAGTCATCCGGCTTGGGATCTTCACGGGCATCCTGCTTGTAATGATACTTGCCGAAGCCGCCGCACCACGTCGCGACCAGCGCTACACTCGCCGGCAGCGGTGGCCACATAACCTCTTGATGGTCGTGGTGGACACCCTGGTCGTTCGGCTATTGTTTCCCGTGGCCGCCGTCGGAGCTGCGGTGATGGCGAATGAGCAGGCGTGGGGACTGCTAAATCTGGCCAATCTGCCAGTTTGGTTGTCAGTCCTTTTGGGGACGATCGCGCTTGATCTCGCAATCTACTTTCAGCATCGCATCTTTCATGCAGTGCCCTGGCTCTGGCGCTTGCATCGTATGCACCATGCGGATTTGGAATTCGACGTAACGACGGGCCTGCGTTTCCATCCTCTGGAAATTGTGCTCTCCATGGCCATTAAAATCACCGTCGTGGTTGCGCTGGGAGCACCTGCGATTGCGGTACTGATTTTCGAAGTGATTCTCAATGCAACCTCAATGTTCAACCACGGAAACGTACGATTGCCTCAAGGGCTGGAGCAAAAGTTGAGACGGTTGGTGGTCACGCCGGATATGCACCGCGTGCATCATTCGATTGTTCCTGAAGAGACAAATAGCAACTTTGGTTTTAATTTGCCTTGGTGGGACCGGTTTTTTGGCACCTATCGGGATAAACCTGCCGCTGGCCATATTGGAATGGTCATCGGCATCGAGGATTTTCGAGAGCCGCGGGACCTCCGGTTGGATCAGATGCTGATTCAGCCATTTCGCAGCACCTACCGACGCCCCTGATCATTGTAAGCACTATCATCAGGAGTTCTTCATTTAATCGGAAAGACCTCATCATGGGGCACTGATAGAAAAGGTCCGTACATGAGTGGCCTCCACGAAACCGCCTATCCGCGATTGAAGGCGGACGTCTCTGAACAGGAACTGGCGGAAATCTATACACCCACCGCCAAAGAATGTGCCTTTGCCAGAAAGCACGGCCGAACACCGGCTGCTCGTGGTGCCTTGTTAATTCTCCTGAAAACGGTTCAGCGCTTAGGCTACTTCGTGAATCTCAAAACGGTCCCGCGGCCCATCACAGCGCATATCCTGGCCTGCGACGACCTTTTACCCGTCCCATTGAGCCAGCTCAGGGAATACGACCGCAATGGTGGCGCCCGTCAGCGGATGTTGGACGCGATTCGTCAACAGGTGGGCATCAAGGCGTTTACCGTCGAAGGCAAGGCTATCGTGAGGGACTTGGCGCGTGAAGCGGCAACCACCAAGCAAGATCTGGCGGACATTATCAATGTGGTGATCGAAGAGCTGGTGCGCCAGCGTTTTGAACTGCCGGGTTTTTCAACGCTGCAACGGTCCGCGCGTCAGGCTCGCAGCACGGTTAATACAGGTTACTTTCGGACGCTCAGTGCGGGTTTGACGGCGCAGCAAAAACAGGAATTTGACCGGCTGCTGCAAGTGCCAGACGATTCATCTCATACCAGTTGGCATAAACTGAAACAGGAACCCAAAAAGCCGACCAATACGGAAGTGAAGAAGTATCTTCAGCACCTGGAATGGCTTCAGGGCTGGTGTCAACGATTGCCCGCTGTTGATCACATTCCAGCCGCCAAGTATCACCACTTCATACTGGAAGCACGAGCGCTTGGCGCGGCCAACATCAAGGCTATGCAAAGCACCAAACGCTATGCCTTGATGATTCTGTTGGTCCATGCCCAATTGCGTCGCGCAATGGACGATGCCGTCGACATCTTTGTCCGCAAGATGCGCAACATCAAGACTAAGGCGGAAGCCAACCTGAACCAGTATCATCTGGATCACATGAAACGGATGGACAAACTGGTCGCTCAACTGCGTGACGTGCTGACCGCCGTTCAGGAAGCGCCGACGGATTCCGAGCGAGGTGCCCGAGTGGCGGCTGCCATCCAGAGCGACCCTGATGAATTACTGGCCGAGTGTGAGGAACACATGGCCTATGCTGGCAATAACTTCATCCCGTTTATGCTGCAACCCTATCGCCCGTTACGCCCCCTGCTATTCAATTGCCTTGAACTACTGGATCTGACGGCAACCAGCCACGATCAATCCTTGATTGAGGCGATTGCGACTCTGAAAAAGCACCGGCACAGCCGCAAGGAATGCCTTGTGCTCAGCACTCAACCCGTCGACGTGTCCTGGCTACCGGAGCGTTGGCGCCGTCTCATATTGGGGTCCGGGTCAAGCCAGCTACTGCCCGGTATGGTCTACCGGAAGTATTTCGAGCTGGGCGTACTAACGCAGGTGAAGCGTGAACTGATTTCCGGCGATCTCGCGGTCGCGAATAGCGACCAGTACAGCGACTACCGCGATCAGCTCGTGGATTGGAGTGTCTATGATGCCCAAATAGCGGACTACAGTGCGATGGTTGATATCGCATCCGACCCAGCCGCTTTTGTGGCGCAGGCCCGCTCACGCTTGAGCGAAACGGCGGACCGCATTGACCGTAACTTCCCGGAGAATGAATACGCCGTCTTCAATGGTGAAGAGCTGGTGATCCGGAAGCACCGTCGCACAGCGCCTCCCGATGGGCTGGCCGAAATTGACAAACAGTTATCCCAGAATTTGCCCGAAAAGAATATTCTCGACATCCTGGTGGAAGCCGAAAAATGGCTGGGGCTCCACAAACGCTTTGGACCACTTTCCGGTTTTGAGAGCAAGCTGGAAGACCCACGTACCCGCTTTGTTTCGACCTTGTTTTGCTATGGCTGCAATCTCGGGCCAACTCAGACCGCCCGATCCATCACGACACTTAATCGCCGGCAGGTGTCCTGGCTCAACCTGCGGCACGTCACCGAAGAGCGCTTGGAGCAGGCCATTGTGCAGGTTATCAATGCCTACAACCGCTACCGGCTGCCGCGACACTGGGGAACTGGCCAGCGGGCTGCCGCCGATGGCACAAAATGGAATCTGTACGAACAGAATCTGCTATCGGAATACCACATACGGTACGGTGGCTACGGCGGGGTGGGCTACTACCACGTCTCCGACAAATACATCGCGCTGTTCAGCCACTTCATCCCTTGCGGCGTTTATGAGGCCATTTACATCCTTGACGGGCTGATCAAAAACGATTCCGATATCCAGCCTGACACCTTGCATGGCGATACTCAGGCGCAAAGTGCGCCCGTCTTCGGGTTGGCTTACCTGCTGGGTATCAACCTGATGCCCCGCATCCGGAATCTGAAGCAGCTGGTGTTCTACAAGCCTGACAAACGCCAACGGTATGAGCACATCAATGCCTTGTTCAGCGAAACCATTAACTGGCAACTGATCGAAACCCATGTGCCCGACATGCTCCGGGTGGCGCTATCGATAAAGGCAGGGAAAATAGCACCGTCCACGGTATTGCGACGTTTAGGTACCGCAAGCCTCAAGAATAAACTCTACTTTGCTTTCCGGGAACTGGGGCGGGTAGTTCGGACAACCTTTCTTCTGGACTACATTGGCAGCGTGGAGTTGCGGCGAACCATTCATGCGGAGACGAACAAAACGGAGGAGTTCAACCAGTTCGTAAAATGGCTATTTTTCGGCGGCGAGGGGGTGATCGCCGAGAATATCCGCCACGAGCAACGGAAGGTGATCAAATATAACCACTTGGTGGCCAACCTGGTCATTCTTCACAATGTGGAGTCGATGACGTTAACCCTTAAAGATCTCAAGGATCGCGGCCATCATATTGATCACGATATTCTCAAAGGATTGGCCCCATACCGCACGGACCATATCAACCGATTTGGCGATTATACGCTTGATTTTGAACGGCAGGTTTCACCCATGAGCTACAACGCCAAAATAATTTAAATACAATAGGTTAAGGCACATTTTGGAGGATTTCGTCAGAATCGTTGCCGACCCTCGCATTGCGCTGTTTGCGCCGGATTCTGATCCCGTACACTTAACTGTGGCAACGGTGCCGTCTTTTGCCAGCCGATGGCTTGTTCCCCGGATCGATTCGTTTCAGAAAGCTTACCCGCAAATCAGGATAAGCCTGCAGCCCAATCTTCATTTGGTCGATTTTCAGGGTGATGGTGTCGACCTGGCGGTCTGTTTCGGCAATGGTGATTACCCCGGGCTTCAGTCCAAGCCCTTGCTGGAGGAAAAACTTCTGCCGGTATGTCACAGCAGGCTTATCGATAACGAACCCGTGACGCCAGAACGCTTAGCTGGGTTACCCTGGCTTGTTGATGAATCAATCGACATGGAAAGCTCGTGGAGGGCGTTTCAGGAAGAGCTTGGCATCGAAATACCTGACAGCTCCATAACACTTCGAGTGACAGAAGGGACAACGCTCGTAGAAGCAGTCCTGGCCGGCCGAGGCATTGCATTAATGCGATACAGCCTCGTCGCCGACCTTCTTAAAACAGGCTTGCTTCAGTGTCCAATAGATATTTCGGTGCCGGCGGAATATCAGTACTACCTCGTTGCGCCAGAAGCAAAATTTCGTACCGATAAGGTTCGTGCGTTTGTTTCGTGGATTAGCGGGAAAGTGAGTTCGAAGTGAGTGGAGAACCACAGAAAGTGCTAAGTTTTCATTTTAACCACAACAACATTCGGCTGAAGGACAGTTAGAGATGATGCGAACACAGTTCCTCCAGGATTTGATCAAACAGCTCTCGCCAACACTGGATTCGACGTCCTATGTCTATTGCACAGTGGCTAAAGCAACGTATGGCGAGTTGGAAAAGCTCAAACCCATTGTCAGTATTGCCGAACTGGAAGGTCTTACCCTGGTTATTCCTCTTGAGCAGGCCAAAGCCGAGGGCCTGGACTATTACAGAGTCTTCCGTCGTATCACCCTCGAGGGCCACTCCAGTCTTGAAGCTCTGGGGCTCACATCCGTGGTCACAAGCCTGCTTGCGGAACGGGGCATTACCACCAACGTCATCGCGGGGTTCTATCACGACCATATGTTTGTGCCCAGCGATAGAATCGATGAGGCCATGAGGGCACTGAAGGAGCTTGCCAGACAGCCGAGCGGTTAAATGTCACAATGTTGCTCATACTCGAACCAACTCCAGAGGAGCCCCTATGATAACGCGACGTCACCGGGAAACGCCCACAACGGTCGCGACCCTCGACGATCTCGCAACGTTGGCAGACTATTCATTCATGAACACGCTCAACTGCGACCCTGAAGGGAAAGCAAACGGAGCTGATCACGCGCCACGACAAGTCTTCTCGGGCCACTATGTTCCGGTGAATCCCACGCCAATCGAAAACCCCGAATACGTCGCGCATGGGAAAAACCTGTTTCACGAGCTCGGTTTCGCCGACAGCATGGCGCAGTCCAGCGACTTCCTCCGCATGTTCTCTGGAGACTTGTCGCATGTTCCTGAGCCTTTGAGCAAGGTCGGGTGGGCGTGTGGCTACGCACTTTCGATTTACGGCAACGAGTTCTACCAGCAATGCCCGTTCCAGACCGGAAACGGATACGGTGACGGTCGCGCGATTTCGGTGCTGGAAGCCGTCGTCAACGGCCAGCGCTGGGAAATGCAGTTGAAAGGGGCAGGGCGCACGCCCTACTGCCGCGGCGCAGACGGCCGGGCGGTTCTGCGGTCGAGTGTGCGGGAGTTCCTGGCCCAGGAGCATATGCACGCGCTCGGTGTGCCCACGTCGCGGTCTCTGAGTCTGTATGTGTCGAAAACCGAAAAAGTCAGGCGCCCCTGGTATTCAGAGGGTTCACGCTCGATAGATCCCGATATTCTTGTATCCGAGCCGGTGGCCATCTCGACGCGTGTTGCACCGTCGTTCATCCGGGTAGGGCAACTCGAGCTATTCAGTCGTCGTGCCCGCAAGCAGGAACACCCGCAGGCGATGGAGGAGCTCGAGAAGATCGTCTTGCACCTGATTGATCGCGAGTACGATGACGTTATCGACCGGTCACTGACCACGGCCCAAAAAGTGGTGTCACTTGCACATGAGTTCCGCAGCCGACTGACATCGCTTGTCGCCAACTGGATCCGCGTTGGCTACTGCCAGGGTAACTTCAATAGCGATAACTGTGCCGCGGGCGGCTTCACGCTCGACTATGGACCCTTCGGGTTCTGCGATGTGTTTGATCCGCAGTACCAGCCATGGACTGGTGGCGGAAATCACTTCGCGTTCCTCAACCAACCAGCAGCGGCCGAACGCAATTTCCACTCGTTCTGTTCGGCTGTTCGGCCTTTGTTGGCAGAGCATCCAGACGGTCTGCAGCAGCTGGAGGACATTCAAAGTGATTTTCCAAAGGTGATGCAGGCGAAAATGGAGACGATGTGGGCGGCCAAACTCGGACTCGACGCGTTTGACGAGGCTTTATTCCGCGAGCTGGCAACGCTGATGATGCAAACGCCTGTTGATTACACGATGTTCTTCCGGGAACTCTCATCGTTGCCAGACGACATTGAGCCACTCAAGAAAAGCTTCTACAAAGGCCCGACCTATGCTGCAGATCCAGAAGGGCTAGACAAGCGTTGGTCAGCGTGGCTCATACATTGGAAATCGCTCATTCAACCTGCCACGCGTGAGGAGCTATCCAGTCGGATGAAGCTCGTTAACCCAAAGTACAGTTTGAGGGAGTGGTTCGTTGTGCCTGCGTATCAGCAAGCGGCAGCGGGGAACTACGCGTTGCTGAGAGAACTGCAGGACGTAATGACTCAGCCATACGCCGAGCAAACGGAGAGTATAGAGAACAAATACTACAGGCTGAAACCACCGGAGCTCTTTGAGGTCGGTGGCTCGTCACACTATAGTTGCTCGTCGTGAACGCTTTCCGCGCAAAGAGCTAAAGAATCTTATCGATACGAGTGTCCCCAATCAGAATGTGGTGAGGGTCTTACCGTTTTCGGATCGACTGTAAGGCCCGAGCCCATTTCTCCAACTCCTCGAGCATCGCTTTCCCGGAACCTTCGTGGTGCTCACTTGCCTGGAACCCCTTATTTTCATCCAGCAGATTCCAGGGCATTTGAACCATCACACCCTCCATCATTGGCATCATCTTCAGTGTCGTTACCAACTGTTTTGCGAGTTGCGCCGAGCGCAGGCCTCCGGATACGCCACCGTAGCTCACGAAGCCGCATGGCTTGTAGTTCCACTCGGTGTACACGTAATCCAGCGCGTTTGTGAAGGAAGGGGGAGGGCAATAGTTGTACTCGGGGATAACGTAGACGTACGCATCAGCTGCATCGACGCTTTTTGACCACGCCTTGGTATGATCATGCTCGTATTTCTGTAACCGCGGATGATTTGGTTCGTTGTAGACCGGCAGTTCAAAGTCTGCCAGGTCGATAAGCTCGGACTCAAATCGTCCGTCGGCATTGGCGAACTCGTCGAACCATTTAGCGATCGATGGACCAACCCTTCCAGGGCGCGTGCTGCAGATGATTGTTTGAAGTTTCAGCGTCATAGTGAGTTCCCTCAGTGTTATGTTTCCTAGTGTCCAAACAAGTGCGAAAGGCCGCAGGTCTTTACCATATCTTCCCGCTGGTCGTACAGCAAAACTGCCATAGCAAATCGCTCTGTACCTCCGCCCCTAGCGCTGTCGACTAACGAAATAGCCAGTTTGCAACGAGTCGAACCACTCGGGGCATGATTAAATAGACCACCAGTGCCACGATAGCGGCTGCCACCAACCCATGCCGCACACCCCATACCGCAAGCACTGGAAGTTGATCAAATATGGGCTGAAAGACCATTGGTACGATCAACGTGAGTGGCCAAATAACCGCTGTTGTAATGAGCCACTGCTTCCAGCGAGTAGGCTGTTTGGCTTTTGACGTGGGTGGGGTGAACCAGTAATCGATGCCGGTCTGAATCTCTACCTGTTCTTCAGAGGCCAGCGCCGGAACGATGTCGGATACCAATTCCCGCCGAACATCCGAGTTCAGCCAAGTATCGGCTTCTTCGGGTTGAGAGAAGCGCACCGCGATTTCAAAGGTGTCATGCCCTTCGGGCGGTCGTACCACATGAACGCCTTGGTGCCCGGAAAACTGGGCTGCGGCGGCAATAATCTGCCTGAGCCAGGTTTCATAGTGGTCACGGTGTCCGGGTTTCACGGTGTGCCGGATTATGATGGATCGACCAGAGTCATAGTGGATGCTTGGGGCGGCGTCTGCCTCTTGTTCGTTCATAGCGTGCTTCCCAATCTTTGATTGATTGGGGGCGACGTCCTGTCAGCCCCTCAAAAGCAGTTGAGGGTTGGCAGACAAACGTGAAAAATAGCCGAAAAACACTCCCAACCTATTGAACTACGGGTTTTTTGGTCACCCAACCCCCGAATTCATGCCATTCTGGCCGATAAGCGGAACTTGGCCTTGTTGTCGGCCTTGCAGGCTCTACTCGACCGGGGACTGACCTTAGCGGATGCGGATTGCCTGGAAGACGCCGTGCCGAAGCCCCGGCTGGTGTCGAGTGAAGATGCTACGGTGTTGTGGAGCGCTCGGCACCAGCTTTTTAAAAGCCGGTCGCCGGTCACGACAGACAGCAAGGGTGTCTGCCAGGGCGACAATACGCTGAGGGCCTCCGGTCTCTGAAGAAGCGAGGAGTTACCTGTCTCAGTGGAAGGAGAAGTTCCTTAGCTGGCCTCGGAATCCACGTGATGTTGCCTATTGATCTGGTGCAAACCTGGCTAATGTGTAACTGACGCTTGTCTATATGATTAGCTTGCGATTTACTGTTACTGAATCGTCAATAGCAGGACAGTTAGATGGACCCACAAACCCCTCGAGATCAGTTTCCTTTCACCAATGCCCGGGTAGCAAGACGTTGGCGCAAGTTGCTGGATGAGCGCCTGAAAGACCTGGGGGTTACCCAGGCTCGCTGGTTCACCATGATCTGCCTGCAGCGTGGTGGTGGAGGATTGACCCAGCGGGAGCTAGCCCGCTTGATGACCATCGAGAACCCGACATTGGTCCGCCTGCTTGACAGCCTCGAGGAGCAGGGTCTGATTGAGCGCCGGCCCAGTGAGCGTGATCGGCGCGCCAGGCTGCTTTATCTTACCAATGCCGGTGAGCACTTTATGAGCGATCTGAATGAGCGGGCGAATGTCTTGCGAGAGGAGATGCTGAAAGGCATTGAAAATACCGACCTGGAAGTCGCCCTGCGTGTTTTTGAGCGGGTTATGGAAAATTCTGCCAACCTCAAAAATACCTGAACCCGAAACATTTTTCAGGCGCGAGCGACAAGATTAGAACTGGAGCGTTCCGCACATTCCACCGGCACAGGACAGTTCCATCACGGCTAGCTGTCAATCATTACTTGTGTTACGTTTAGTTTATACTGAACAGATTGAACAAGTTGTGCGGACAGCCGTCTCATCATTTCTGGCCGGCGACCAAAAAGTCGCCGTACGGAAGGTATGTCAGCATCCGGGAGCAAGTTCTTTTACATCCGGTTCAACCCAGCTTTGGCAGAGGAATCTTCAGTGAAATCTGGATGTTGCAGAAAGCGTTACCGGAATTGGTGCTCAGGTCTGTTGCTGGGTTCTCTTGTGACATCAGCTTCCGCTGAAGGCCTGCTGTCCCTGAAAGTAGAAAATGATGCGTTTTCCGCCGGCGGCGATGGTCAATATACCAACGGCGTAGAGGTGATCTGGGCTTTTGAGCCCCCTGATCGACATTGGAGCCGCCGTCTTGCGGACGTTATTCCAGGCTGGTCTGGCAGTAGTCTTGCCGGCGCAACATATCGGCTAGGACAACAGATGTATACGCCGGAAGATATAGAGGTTGAAGCGCTTATTAAAGATGATCGTCCCTATGCCGGCCTTTTGTTTGGTGGGATTTCGCTACTAAGCGAAAGGGAACACGGTGGTTTGCGTTTGGCAGACAGCCTGCATATCGACGTGGGCATCGTAGGCCCGGCCTCCGGCGCTGAGGTGGGTCAACGAAATTTCCATGAACTTATTGCGGCAGACAAGCCGAGGGGTTGGGATAACCAGCTTGATAACGAGCCAGTTATCAATTTCGGTTATGAACGTGCCTGGTTTATGAAGCAAAACTTCTCTGGGCTGACCATTGAATATGGGCCGTCTGCCGGGTTTGCGCTCGGCAACCTGTATACCTACGCTTCCGGCGGCCTGGGGTTTCGTTTGGGAGAGGGGCTTGATCGTAGTTTCGGCATTCCGTCAGTCGCTCCTGCACAAGGCGGGCAATCCTCTTTTCGGCGGGATCAGGGCTTTAGCTGGTACGTCTTCGCTGCCGTTGAAGGGCGCTATATGGCACACAACCTGCTGCTCGACGGCAACAGTTTCGAGGACAGCCACTCCGTTGATAGTCGCGAATGGGTTGGCGACGCCCAGGTGGGTGCGGCATTGACCTGGGATCGCTGGCAGATCGCTTACACCTACCTGTGGCGAAGCGAAGAATTTGAGGAAAAGGACGGCGTCGATCAGTTTGGATCGATCGTTCTGTCTACCTGGTTATAAACGAAGGCATGGATCGAACGGTTTTTGAGTCTTTGGCCCATTCAGAGGTTAGTTATATGGAAACAGAGAAGAGTTTGATGGTGCGTCTATTTGGGGCCCGCATGCTGCCCATGTGGTTGGCGGTTCTTTTGCTGGCTGGTTGTGACAACTCCTCCGGTCAGACAAAGGCTGAACGGTCTGCGCCGCCGCCTCCAGAAGTCGGCGTTGTTGAGGTGCAGCCGCAGCGTGTGAATCTTTCAATGGAACTGCCGGGCAGAACCGCTGCTTACCGTATCTCGGAGGTGAGGCCGCAAGTCACGGGCATTTTGCAGGAGCGCTTGTTTGAACAAGGCGCCCAGGTAAAAGCAGGTGAGGTCCTCTACCAGATCGACTCCAACCGATACCGTGCTGCCCATCAACGGGCCCAAGCAGAACTGGAGCGCGCACAGGCCGAATTGCGACAGGCGCAGCGGGAGTGGGCACGTACGTCAGACTTGTTTGAGAAGAATGCGGTCAGCAAGCGTCAACGTGATGAAGCGCTATCGGCCTTGGAGGCAGCCCGGGCGGATGTCTCCCGATCTGAGGCGATGCTCGAAACGGCGGGTATCGAGCTGGCGTATACCGAGGTCAAGGCTCCCATCGCAGGGCGCATTGGCCCGACACTGTACACGGAGGGTGCGCTGGTGACCGCCAATCAACCCCAGATCCTGGCGCGCGTTGTGCAGCTTGATCCCATGTATGTCGATATTCAGCTACCGGTCGAAAAACTGGCTCGAATTCGGTCGTCTCTGAAGGAGGGCGCGGCTTCTAAGGCCGGCCCAAATGAAGCCGAGACTGTTTTGTTGCGCGAAGACGGCACCCCCTATCCGCATAAGGGACGCGTTGACGTTACGGATGTAACCGTCAACCAAAGCACCAGTTCTGTCACGGTGAGAGCCGTCTTCCCCAATCCGGACGAAGACCTTCTGCCTGGAATGTACGTGCGCGTTCGTCTGAGTGAGGGAGTTCGGGAGAACGCCATTCTGGCGCCGCAGCAGGGCGTGAGCCGTAATCCGCAAGGAGAGGCCACCGCGTTGCTGGTCAACCCGGAGGGTGAAGTTGTCGCCCGCCAGTTAGAGGCAGAGCGGGCCATTGGTGCATTCTGGCTGGTGGAGAAGGGGTTGGAACCGGGAGATCGTCTCATCGTCTCCGGTCTGCAGAAGGTTCGGCCAGGAGCCAAGGTGAAGCCGGTTGCCGCAGATATTCCATTACATCCCACCCAAAACCAGCAAGCCAGTGGCACGAATAATCCGAAGAAGAACGCCTCCAAAGAGGAGGGCCCCGCGCAATGATTAATTTCTTTATTTCCAGGCCCGTTTTTTCCTGGGTTCTGGCCATTGTCGCCATGCTGGCGGGTATCATGGCGATCTTTGTTTTGCCGGTCCAGCGATACCCGTCGGTGGCGCCGCCGGCGGTGGAAATTCAGGCCGATTATCCTGGCGCCTCGGCGGACACCGTGTCCAATACGGTGGTTCAGGTCATCGAACAAGACATGACCGGCCTCGACAATCTGCTCTATATGGGGTCGACAGCGGATTCCTCAGGCCACGCTACGGTTACTCTCACCTTTGCGGCGGGCACCGATCCGGACATTGCCCAGGTCCAGGTACAGAACAAGCTCAAACTGGCGGAACCCCGACTCCCGGAAGTGGTGCGCCAGCAGGGGATCAGCGTCGAGAAATCCAGCACCAGCTTTCTGATGGTAATGGCATTCGTCTCTACCGACGGTCGCCTCAGCAAGCTGGATATCGCCGATTTTATCAGCTCCGAGTTAGCCGAACCCATTGGACGGGTAACCGGTATCGGCAGCGTGCAGGTTTTCGGCTCTGAATATGCGATGCGGGTTTGGCTGGACCCTTCGGCGTTGACCAATTACGGCCTGACCGTCGCCGACGTGAGCGCCGCCATCGAGGCGCAAAACGCCCAGGTCACCGCCGGTCAGCTCGGCGGGCTGCCCGCAGTCGAGGGCCAGCAGCTCAATGCCACGGTCACCGCCCAGACCTTGCTCACCTCAACCGAAGAGTTCCGCAACATCCTGCTCAAGAGTATGCCCGACGGGTCCCGGGTGCGCCTGGGGGATGTTGCCCGCGTTGAGCTGGGCGGCGGTGCAGTCCAGATTGACACTTTCTACGATGGCGAGCCGGCTGCCGGCCTTGGCATCAATCTGGCGCCGGGTGCCAACTCGCTTGCGGTCACAGAGGCTGTTAAAGCGCGGCTCCAGGAGCTCGAGCCCTATTTTCCCGAAGGGGTGGAGATTCGGTACCCCTACCAGACGGCCCCTTTCGTGGAGGCCTCCATCGACGCGGTGGTCACAACCATCATCGAGGCAATCGCCCTGGTGGTCCTGGTCATGCTCGTATTTCTCCAGAGTTGGCGGGCTACCCTGATACCAGCGATCGCAATCCCGGTGGTGCTGCTGGGCACCTTTGCGATCATGGCGGCCTTCGGCTTTTCCATCAACATGCTCACTCTCTTCGGTCTCGTATTGGCAATCGGCCTTCTGGTGGATGACGCCATCGTGGTGGTGGAGAACGTCGAGCGCGTGATGCATGAGGACGGCCTGAGCCCGATGGAGGCGACGCGCAAGTCCATGGGGCAGATAGCCAGCGCGCTGATTGGCATCGGCGTGGTGTTGTCTGCGGTGTTTATCCCGATGGCCTTCTTTCCGGGCTCCACCGGGGCAATCTATCGGCAGTTTTCCCTGAGTATTGCTGGTGCCATGGTGCTTTCGGTGCTGGTGGCTCTGATTCTGAGCCCCATGCTGTGTGGTCGGATCCTCAAGCCCACGCACGAAAGAACCTTGCTGCAAAAACTGTTCGGCTGGTTTGAGGCAGGCCTGGGGCGACTGACCCGGGGCTATGTCCGGCTGGTTGGCCATACGGCGCGCCACGCCTGGCTCTACACATT
This sequence comes from Marinobacter salarius, assembly GCF_032922745.1. Classification (NCBI taxonomy): domain Bacteria; kingdom Pseudomonadati; phylum Pseudomonadota; class Gammaproteobacteria; order Pseudomonadales; family Marinobacteraceae; genus Marinobacter; species Marinobacter salarius. The sequence goes on along the minus strand of NZ_CP136693.1, from coordinate 3,121,645 downwards.
GGCGTTCCTGGGCATCGTCGTCCTGGTGGCCGTTCTCTTTGTGCGGTTGCCCGGCGGGTTCCTGCCCGCGGAAGACCAGGGGTTCGCCGTGGTGCAGTATCAGTTGCCCGCCGGTGCGACCCAGCAGCGCACAATCGATACCATTGAGGTTATCGAAGATTACTTCATGGAGCAGGATGAGGTGCAGGGCCTCTTCACAATCGCTGGTTTCAGCTTCGCTGGCCGGGCGCAGAACGCGGGACTGGCGTTCGTCAATCTCAAGCCATGGAGTGAGCGCGATCCCGAGACGCAAAGCGCCGACGCGATCATTCAGCGGGCGAACCGGGCGCTTGCCGGGCTGGTGCGTGATGGGCGGGCTTTTGCTTTCAATTTGCCACCGATACCGGAATTGGGGCAGGCCCTGGGCTTTGAATTGCGTTTACAGGATCGGGGTGCCATCGGGCATGAAGCACTCATGGCAGCGCAAGGTCAATTGCTGCAGTTGGCGGCCGAAAGCCCCGTGCTGACGAGTGTGCGTCCCAACGGTTTGGCGGACAATCCCCGCTACAAAGTGGACATTGATCACGAAAAGGCACAGGCCCTTGGCATAGAGTTGTCCGAGATCAGTCGACTTCTGTCGGTGACCTGGGGCTCGCAATACGTTAACGATTTTCTCCATGAGGGGCGGGTCAAGCGAGTCTATGTTCAGGGTGATGCCCCTTTCCGGATGCTGCCTGAGGATTTTGAGGCGTGGTATCTGCGAGCCGCTGATGGAGAGATGACCCCGTTGAGCGAAGTGACGAACGGACGCTGGGAGTATGGCTCACCGCGCCTTGAGCGTTTCAACGGTGTTCCGTCCCGCCAGATTCAGGGTGAGCCGGCACCGGGGTACAGTACCGGTGAGGCCATGGCGGAGGTCGAACGTTTGATCGCTCAACTCCCGGACGGTGTGGCCGGCGCCTGGAGCGGCCTGTCCTATCAGGAGCGCCAGGCTGGTGCCCAGGCATCCCTGCTTTACGCGCTGTCGGCACTGGTGGTGTTTCTGGCGCTCGCCGCGCTCTACGAAAGTTGGACCATACCCATTTCCGTGATGCTGGCGGTGCCCTTGGGCGTACTCGGGGCGGTACTTGCAGCGATGGTTCGCGGGCTTCCTAACGACGTCTTCTTCCAGGTTGGCATTCTGACCACCGTTGGTGTGACTGCGCGCAACGCTATACTTCTGGTGGAGTTCGCCCGAACACTCGAGGAGCAGGGAATGAAGCTGATTGAGGCAACCAAGGAAGCGGCGCGAGTGCGCTTGAGGCCGATTCTGATGACATCGGTTGCTTTCGGCATGGGTGTGTTGCCGCTTGCTTTCGCCAGTGGAGCCGGGGCAACCACGCGTATTGCGATAGGAACGGCGGTTCTCGGCGGCATGATTTCGGCAACGATACTGGCGACGTTCTTTATTCCACTGTTCTATGTGGTGGTCCGCCGTATCACGGATTTTCTGAGTGGCTCCAGAGACCAGGATGACTCGGCTGCGGCCGCTCCCGGACGTGCAGACGGAGGTGTGGCTGATGACCGTTAAGGTATTGCTGGCCACTGTGATGGCGTTGTCACTTGGTGGCTGCTCACTCGCGCCGATTGTTGAGAAGCCCGAGCCGTCGGTGCCGGAAAACTGGTCTTCCGCACGACTTTCGGCGAACGAGAAACTCCCCCTGGATTGGTGGCGTGGCTTTGGCGATCCGGCGCTTGTCACCCTTGTTGAAGAGGCGCTTGGTGCCAACAGCGACCTGCAACTTGCTGCTGCCAGGGTCGCCGAAGCACGGGCGCGCCTTACCGGGCAGCAGGCGGAACAATATCCGCTTCTGGAGGTAGAGGGCTCTGCGGTGCGCCAGGGGCCGAGTGAGGAGGTGGTCAACAGCGCTGGTGGTGGTCAACCCTTCAACGATATCCAGGTCGGTGGGGTGCTATCGTACGAGCTGGATCTTTGGGGGCGGCTTGCGAATGCCAGCGAAGCAGCCCGGGCGCGTCTCCTGGCCAGTGCAGCGAATCGCGAGGCCGTGCGACTAGCCGTGATTGGTGAGGTAGCCAATGGTTACTTCAATTTGCGTGCGCTTGATCGTCAGATCGACATCACCGAACGCACCGTGTCATCCCGCCGCGAATCGGTCGCCCTGCAACGGGCCCGGTCCGAAGGAGGCGAGGTTAACGAGTTGGTCCTGCGGCAGGCTGAAGCCGAGCTTGCAGCCGCTGAATCCGAACTTCCGAGGCTTCGCCAGCAGCACGCCCTTCAGCGAAACGCCTTGGCAGTGCTTCTGGGGCGAGATCCACAACAGATTGTACGGAGTGATATTTCCGTAGCGGATACCATTGGTGAGATGAATGTTCCGGGCAGCGTCCCTGCCGGCCGGCCGGCGGATCTGATGGTCCGCCGACCTGACATTGCGGCAGCCGAACAGGAGTTGATAGCGGCCAACGCCGAAATCGGTGTTGCCCGGGCGGCGTTCCTGCCCAGGATTTCGTTTGAGGGCCTGCTGGGCCTGCGAAGTGCCTCCGGTGGCGACTTGTTCCAGGGCTCCGCATCCACTTGGCAGTTGGGCGGCTCGTTAGTCGGCCCGTTGCTGGACTTTGGGCGTTCCGAGGCACTGGTCAATCAGGCGGAGGCGCGTCAACGCCAGGCCCTGATTGCGTATCGTCAGGCCATTCAAGTGGCGTTTCGGGAGGTGCTCGACGCTATGGCCGGGGTGCGTGGTACCGAAGATCGCTTGGAAGCGCAGGCCCGGCAGGTAGCAGCACTGCGAAGCACAACTAAACTTGCGCGATTGCGCTTTGAGGGGGGCGCGTCCAGTTACCTGGAGGTGCTGGACGCTGAACGAAGCCTGTTTACAACCGAACTTGATCTCGTGGAAACGCGGCGTGATCAATTGCAGTCAACGGTTAATTTGTATCGAGCTCTGGGCGGGGGTTGGCAGAGTTCGTTACAATCTTCTGATTATGCAAACACTGACTGATTCAGACAGGCGTTTTATTGAGCGCCTCGGTCTTCAGGCTCAATCTGAAGGCTTTTCCCGCATCGCTGGCCAACTTTGGGCGACACTTATCGTGTCGGATGGTCCCGTCAGCTCATCGCAGCTTGTGGATACGTTGCGCGTCAGTAAGGCGAGCGTCAGTACGAATACGTGCTTTCTTGAAAGACTCGGCATTGTTGAACGTCGAACAATGCCGGGTGAACGCCAGGATTTTTTCGCGATTCGTCCCCATCCTTACGCTGCCTTGGTGGAAGGGCAGATAAAACGGCTCGAGGCCAGAAAGGAGGTGATTGCCGAAGCCAAGGCAACCATTACCAATGAACAAACGCTTGCCAAGCTGGCTGATCTGGATCAGTTCTACACCCTGTATTATGAGAGCTCCAGAGACCTTCTGAAGCAGCTGAAATCTGAAATCCTAGACCATAAAACATAATAAACTCAAAGGAGTAGGCTCGGGTTTCATCCGGGCCTGAATGAAACGCTGGCTATGTCAGAGCAACCCCCGTCGGTGTTACTGAAAGGAGGGCCTGGACCGTTCTCACCGTTTGGAATGCCTTGTCAACGGTTCTAAACAAAGCAGGCTCGTCAATTTGTCTCTTGCACACCTACCTACTGATAGGTAAATTACGTGTCGTATGCTTAATGACCAACAGAGGTAATCAATGAAAATTTACGACACTGAAGGCTTTCCCAACCCGCTACGGGTTCGCATCGCCCTGGCAGAAAAAGGCGCAACGAATAAGGTGGAATTCGTCCCGGTCGATGTCATGGGTGGGGAGCACCGTTCCGATGCGTTCAAGACGAAAAACCCGGATGCCACCGTGCCCATGCTGGAACTTGACGACGGCACCTGCATCGCCCAGTGCAATGCCATCACTGAATATATCGACGGTGTCTTTGATGGTCCGTCCCTTATGGGTACAACCCCAGCGGAGCGTGCCCGTATCGCAATGATGAATCTGCGGGCAGAAAACGGTCTGATGAATGCCGTGGGTGCCTATTTCCATCACGCGACCCCGGGGCTTGGTCCGGATCTGGAAACCTGGCAGTGTGCTGAATGGGGTAATAAACAGAAAGAAATTGCCAGCGCAACCATGGCCTACCTTGACAGCGTTCTGGCGGACAATGAGTTTCTCGCAGGCGACAGCTTCTCGGTCGCAGACATCACCGCCTTTGCCGGCCTGGGGTTTGCGGATTTCGCGAAGGTTGACATTCCCGAGTCCCTGACCAATCTCCAGGCCTGGCGCGCAAAAGTCGCAGCCCGTCCTTCAATTGCCGGGTGATCCGATACCCTCGGGTTTCATGCAAGCGCGGAAAACATGAAGGCCAAAAAGGGAGGAATATCATGGAGATTAATGCAGATTTCTCCAAACCGGTGGTTATGCATTCCGACCAGATTGAATGGCAGCCCTCGCCCATGAAAGGCGTGGAGCGGCGCATGCTGGACCGGATCGGGGAGGAAGTTGCCCGCGCCACGACCATCGTTCGTTATGCGCCGGGGAGTCATTTCTCGGCACATACCCACACCGGTGGAGAAGAATTCATCGTACTCGATGGCGTGTTCCAGGATGAGCACGGTGACTTCCCAGCGGGCAGCTATGTGCGCAACCCCCCAACCACGTCACATATTCCGGGCTCTGAAACGGGCTGCACGATATTTGTGAAACTGTGGCAGTTCGACCTGGCCGACCGCACCCAGTTCAGCAAGAATATGGAGGCCGGGCTGGGCGCCCCAGTGGGCGGCGTTGCCACCACAAAGCTGCATGAGGACGATCGTGAGATCGTGACCTACAGCCAGCTCGATGCGGGGGCGACACTGACCTCTGAGGCGCCCGGCGGAATCGAGCTGCTGGTGATCGAAGGTTCGGTCACCAGGGATGGCGAGATGCTGGCCAGGCATGACTGGCTGCGCCTCCCTGAAGGACACAGGTTGTCCGTGGCGGCCGGGGACGGCGGCGCCAAGATCTGGATGAAAACGGGGCACCTGCGATTTGCCGGGGCACCGAGGGTATAAGGCCCGGCAATAGCGGGATTGCAAAGGCAAACAGGTGAATAACCATGAACCGTGATACCAGAACAGCCCTGATGGACCTTGCCGAGCACACCGTTCGGTCACGGGGCTTTGACGGGTTCAGCTATGCGGATCTGGCTGAGGCCATCGGCATTCGAAAGGCCTCGATCCATTATCATTTCCCCACCAAGGCGAAGCTCTCCGAAGCCTTGATCGAGCGCTATCAGACCAGTCTGCAGCAGGGTCTGACCGAGATAGATGCAGCCCATGCCAGCGCCGGCGCGCGCCTCAAGGCACTCATTGCCCTGTACCGCGGGGCCTTACATGATGGACAAACGGTCTGCCTGTGCATTGCTTTTTCGACCTGCCGCGAAAGCCTGTCCGACACTGTCATTGCCAGAGTCGGCGCCATTCGCGCAATGGTCTTGCAGTGGATTACAGCAACGTTTGAGCTGGGGCACAGGGATGGATCCGTCTCGGCCATCCTGGGTCCCGCCGATGAAGCGCAGGCGACCCTGGCGATGCTGGAAGGAGCCCACCTTGCCGCGCGCACCGAAGAAGACCTCGCCGTGTTTGATGCCGCAACGCGACTGCTGCGCGCCCGCTGCCAGTAACGACGGGACAGGAATCGCGCTTTGAGCGAGCGATTAAATTCGTGTTCGCTCACGTGGCGACATTTCCTGTGAGCTTTGGTCGATGTCTACCCGTACATAATCGCTACGCAAATTGACTCATAACGAGCGAAAAGGAGCAAACAGATGATGAGCACCCTGAAAACAGCACTGGCAGCAGCCACGCTGTCACTCACTGTTGCCAGTACGCAGGTACTGGCAGAAACGCAAACCAGAACCATTGAGTATCAAGTCGGCGACGAGACCTTTACCGGCTACATGGCCTGGGATGATGAATTCGGGCAAAAGCGCCCGGGGGTTCTGGTGGTCCATGAATGGTGGGGGCACAATGAATTCGCCCGGAATCAGGCGGAACGGCTTGCTTCCGCCGGCTATACAGCGTTTGCGCTGGATATGTATGGCTCTGGCAAACAAGCCGACCATCCCGATACTGCCCAGAAATTCATGCAGGAAGCCACCAGGGACATGGACCAGGTCAAGGCGCGCTTCATGAAGGCGATGGACATCCTGAAGAACCACGAAAGTGTTGATGGGTCCCGAATTGCAGCACAAGGTTACTGCTTTGGCGGTGCCGTTGTTCTCAACATGGCGCGCATGGGTGTCGATCTGGACGGCGTTGTCAGCTTCCACGGTGCGCTCGGCAGCCCCCTCCAGGCTGAACCCGGGTCCGTAAAAGCCAGGGTCCAGGTGTATACCGGCGGTGCCGACAAGCTGGTCCCCTCGGATCAGGTGGCGAGCCTGGTCAAAGAGATGCAGGATGCCGAAGTCGATCTGACACTGGTGAGCTTCCCCGGAGTGCTGCACTCATTCACCAACCCGGGCGCCGACAGGATCGCCGAAAAGTTTGGTATGCCGGTTGGTTACGACGAAGAGGCTGCCGCCCGCTCCTGGGAGGGCGCTATGCGTTTCTATAAGGCCATCTTCACCCAGTAACACAAGCGAGTGCAAACAAACCGAAACCGGCAGTATTTACAGTGAATTCTGGAACACCAACCGAAAAGCATGATGAGGTGCAACATGGCAACTGAGAGTTTACCACTGTTCGATGGAGACAATCGTCCAGACTATAAGTCGCTGGGCAACTCGGGGCTGTTCGTATCCGAACTGTGCCTGGGCACCATGACCTTCGGCGGCGATGAGGACATCTGGGGCCTGATCGGCCAGTTGCAGCAGGAACAGGCCGACGAACTCGTGAAGATCGCCCTGGAGGCGGGGATCAACTTTATCGATACCGCCAACATCTATGGTTTCGGCGCCAGCGAGCGCATCGTCGGCCAGTCCCTGAAGAACCTCGGCGTTCGCCGGGAAGAGGTCGTGTTGGCCACCAAGGTGCTCGGTCCGATGGGCGAGGGCCCCAATGCCCGCGGTGCTTCCCGGGGCCACATCATGAGCGAATGCAAGGCGAGCCTGGCGCGGCTGCAAACGGACTATATCGACCTGTACCAGATCCACGGTTTTGACCCGGCCACCCCGATCGAGGAGACCCTGGAGGCACTGAACACCCTGGTGCAACAGGGCCATGTGCGCTATGTGGGTCTGTCCAACTGGGCCGCCTGGCAGGTGATGAAAGCCATCGGCATCAGCCAGGCCCGCAACCTGTGCCCGATCATATCCCTGCAGGCCCACTATACCCTCGTGGGTCGCGACCTGGAGCGAGATATTATTCCGATGCTGGAATCTGAGAACGTCGGTCTGATGGTGTGGAGCCCACTGGCCGGGGGTTACCTGTCCGGTAAATATGAGGGGCCGGACGTGTCCGAGGAAAACCGGCGTGCCAAGTTTGACTTTCCGCCTGTCGACCGCGAGCGGGGCAGCGAAGTCATCAAGGTGATGCGGGAGATTGCCGACGGAAAGCAGATCGACGGCGAGCCGGTTACCGTGGCCCAAATCGCCCTGGCGTGGCTGTTACACCAAAAACCCGTGACCAGCATCATTGTTGGCGCCAAGCGGCCGGAGCAGCTGAAAGCCAATATCCAGGCAGCGCAGATCCGGTTGTCTGGCGAAGAACTTAATGCTCTCGACGAGGTGAGCCGTATACCGGAGGAATATCCGGGCTGGATGATGAAAATGATGGCCGGGTACCGGGATCATAAGAAGGATTAGGTCTGGCACAGTCCCGGCGCAGAGGCCTCTTGACTCTCTGTAAAATACGGCGCAAGCCTCATGACACAGGTAGATCAAATGCTTGACTGCTCTTGGTCATACCGAGGGCAGTCCCAGACCAGTCTTGTTCGATTGCTGGGTCTCGGCAAAGCCTTCAATGATCCCTATGTTGACCATGGATGCACCGAGCGTAGTCATGAATCTCGGCAAGAGGCTGTAAACAAGCTCGGATGAGATGTCCATAAACATCAAGACTAAGCCAAGTGTCCAAATGCCTTTTCGGCAATTTCCGGAAAAAGCCCTTTTTGGAACTTGTCGATTCAGGATCACTCTGTTGCAATGAGGTCATGAATTCCGTTTCCTGTGCTGCGCAAAGCCATCAATTTAAGCCCCGGCCGACAGAGAGATCTGCTGGAAACCTACCTCGAAGACATCCTTAACCCCCGGCAGGAACTGGTGCAGATGGGCAAGAGAATCGACTGGACCGCCTGCGAACGGCCAGTTGTGCACCATCAATCAAAAAGCCATGCAATTGCGGTGGTGGCTACCTCTGTGGAAACTCTGTGTAACGTACTTGTGTGCTTCCGATAGCGCCTTCACATGCTAGCCGCAGCCATGTTGTGGTCATAGCCCGTCTCATTATGTACCAGTGCCCAGGCGCAGGCCGGACAAACGTGCCAGTGGTGGCGCCACCAAGATCGGGACTCGCCGGCATGGGTGTGCCAGCGGTCAGATCAGCCGCCCTATCAGGGCGGATCAGTTATCGCTGCTGTCCGGCAGGTAGGCGCCGTCCTCGTCATGAACTTCCTGGCCGGTCACCGGCGGGTTGAAGGCGCAGATCAGGCGCATGTCCTCGGTACCACCGTACAGGGTGTGCTTGTCGTGGTTGTCCAGGGCGTAGAGGGTACCGTCGGTAATCTCGTGAACTTCACCCGTGGCGAGGTCCTTGATGCGCCCGTTACCGGCAACGCAGTAAACGGCTTCCAGGTGGTGCTTGTACCAGAAAGTGTGCTCGGAGCCTGCCTTGATGATGGTTTCGTGGAAGGAAAATCCCATTCCGTCCTTCTTGAGCAGCAGACGGCGGCTGGTCCACTGCTTGTCGCTGACTTCACGCTCGGTACCAATGATGTCCTGAACTTTAACGATTTTCATGGGCGTATCTCATGGTTGGTTGGTCAGAATCGGGTGAAACAGCTTTATAGTATAAACATTAGGGAAGGTCTGAATAACCGGTGATTTTTGCCGATGTTGTTTCAAAACAGCAAAAATCGGGAATTGCAGACGTTTTTTCCCCGTTATTTGTATGTTTCTTGCCTGTTTCCCGCCATTTTGACGGAAAACAGGTGCACTCGCCTTCCGCCAGCTTGTATTTTTCACCGATCAGCAGGTTGCTGAACGCAGCCAGCAAATGAAGCCGGTTGTTGTGCTTGGCAAGGCCCCGATAGCGGACTTTGCTGTAGCCGAAGATCTGCTTGATGTAGCGGAAGGGATGCTCCACTTTGGCACGAACACTGGCTTTGATTTTTTCGGCTTTCAGTTTGTCGGCATCCAGCTTCTTCCGGGTGCCTGGCCGTTTGGCAATGAACCAGGAGACGTTCTCGCGGTGCTTATGCTCATCCCCCTTTTGAATGCCAAGGTACCCGGCATCGCCGAAGACTCGTTGCTCTTCACCGTGCAGCAGCTTGTCGGTGGGCACAATGTCGTGAACGTTGGCAGCAGTGGAATCGATGCTATGAATCAGGCCCAGTGTGTCATCGACACCAATGTGCATCTTCATACCGAAGTGCCATTCGTTGCCCTTTCTGGTCTGGTGCATCTCCGGGTCGCGCTTGCCGGTGCTGTTTTTGGTGGAGCTGGGAGCAGAGATAATGGTGGCATCTACAATGCTACCTTCACGCAGCATCAGGCCGTTTTTCTCCAGGTGTTTGTTCACCTCGTTAAACAGCGCCTTGCCAAGACCATGCTGCTCCAGGAAATGCCGGAAGTTGAGAATGGTCGTCTCGTCCGGCAAGCGATCCAGCTTCAGGCCAGCGAAGTGACGCATGGATTCGATCTCGTAAAGAGCGTCTTCCATCGCCGGATCGCTCAGGTTATAGAACAGTTGCGTGCAGTGAACTCGAAGCATGGCAGGCAGCGGATACGGAGACCGACCGTTCTGGCCCTTGGGGTAATAACGGGCTACCTTCTTTTCCAACTGCTTCCAGGGAATCAGCTTGTCCATCCGTTCCAGAAAGATCTCGCGACGGGTCTTGCGCTTTTTGTTCTGGTACTCGGCTTCGGAGAAGGTGATCTGATCCATGGTGGCAACGAATCCTCTGCAGTTGGCGATGGCCATATTATCGCTGATTTTGAGACTTATTGAGAGTCTCCTTAGGCATCTATATATTTCAAGCGGCCCTTTTCTCCCGCCACTGGTCATACCCCTCCAGGGCGCTTTGAATGGCCGCTCCGGACCTTTTCGATCCGGGGGCTTCAGAGCCTCTCCCCGCAAGTATTTGCGCGCGGTATTCCGTGCCCCCCCCCAGCTTCCGGCTAATGGCTCGAATACTCATACCCTGCCGGGATAAAATCTTGATTTCCATAATGGCTTCCTTTGTCAGCATGGGCCGCCCTCCTGTCGAGTCGGCCCTTATTAAAACAAAGGTGGGTCAGTAATTTTGACCGTAAAGGGTCAGTTTCCTATGTCCGGTGACACTGGCCCTGTTTCCCCTTGAAGGCGAAACCACCTCCTTGAAAACGAGCCTGGTGGCGCCAGCGAGTCAACACTGGCTTTTGTTACGTGCTTCAGCCCATTGTGCTAAGCGTCCTCCGAAAGCGGGTCAGAGCAAAGCCAAAAAGGGTGGCCCCGATAACAGCGATGGCCAGGAACTGCGGCCAGACGGTTGTGAGGCCCGCGCCACGGTAGAGAATCGCCTGGGCCAACATCACGAAATGCGTGTTGGGCGTGGCCAGCATGATGTACTGGACGGCATCCGGCATGCTCTCCCGCGGTGTCGAACCGCCCGAAAACATCTGCAGCGGCAGTAGCACCAGCATGAGTAGCAATGCGAACTGGGGCATGGAGCGGGCGACGGTGCCCAGGAATATCCCCATGGATGTGGTGGCGAAAAGATGCAACGCCGCCCCGACCAGGAAAAGCGAAAGCGAGCCCTGGATCGGTACGGACAGCCAACCCTGCACCACCGCGGTCAGTGCGAAGGCGGTGGAGGCAAGGACCACCAGGGCCATGGCGCACACCTTGCTGCTCATGATCTCGAACGGCGTGACCTGCATGACAGCACCGAACCAGGATTTATTGAGCTGGGGATTGAAGCGCGCCCGCAGCGCCAGGTCCACCGGCAGCTCCGGAACCTCGCGGTAGCGATGAACGAAGGTGCGCACCTCATCGTTCACGATGGTCTGGATATAGCCGCTGCGGGCGAACGCCTGACTCATCGACGTTGAGCTGAATCGTGGGCCGCTTCCCTATCAGCAGGTCGCGCTGGAATTCCGGCGGGATATCCAGGGCAAAGGTGTCGAGCCCGGCATCCATGCGGGTGTCCATCTCAGCCTGATTGATGATGTCCGTTGACAGGCATGAAATAAGGCGCTGACGATGCGCCAGGACAGCGGCGAACGATCCTCGTTCACGACTGCGATCGGTGCCTTGTTGAGAGTCTCCGGCATGGCTGTGGCCGCGGTGTAGACGATACAGTAAAGGCGTAGACAATCAGCAGCATGATCGGGTCGCGCAGCAGGCTGCGGAACTCCTTGACACCAAGATAACCAACGTTGGCAAGATGCAGGGCTAACGCTCCTGCTTCTTGAGCAGCGCCCAGGCAAGCCCGATCAGGATCGGCGGGGCCAAGGCCAGCGGGAGAAAGGCGGCGTGCACGTCGGAGAAGTTGACTCTACCCACATGTAACCTCACGCGGTAAGGTCAGCCAGTGAGTGGCACGCTCTAGCAGATGGTTTCTCAGTAAAAGCTTGACCTCGCAATCACCTATGATCAATAAAAAGAACAGGCACTTACGGTACTCTCCATTGGCCGATGAACAATTTTTTTGGTTGCACCGCCGGATACAGGAATTTTCAAGCGAAACTCGATCAGTCTCGACAAGGTTCTGTTTGACTCCGACAAATAGTGGCCACTTTCCGATTGCCAACCAATCTATGCAATAAAGGCATAGATTTTATCGAAATTATCTAATTGCAGGGTTATTCCCTCCCCTGCTATTTTCTATTCTTCATTTTATTCTAAAACACGCGCTCTGCTGATTTCAGGCTTAAATGAGGTTTTAAAGTAATGAATGTCTTTCTTTGCCATCCGCGCCGTTCGGCTATCGGCCGCCTCAGCAGCACTCTTGCCGGTGTGCGCCCGGACGACTTAGCCGCCCATATTCTTAGGGCCGTGCTTCAGGAAGCGCCGGAGTTGGATTGGGTAGCCATCGACGAAGTCATGATGGGCAGCGTCAACCAGACTGGCGAAGACAACCGCAACGTGGCCCGCATGTCCGCGTTGCTTGCTGTTTTGCCCATTTCCGTACCCGGTACCACCCTCAACTGGCTATGCGGTTCCGGCATGGACGCTGTGGGCACTGCTTTCCGCGCCGTCCGCGCTCGTGAGTTGGACCTGGTTTTAGCAGGCGGCGTGGAATCTATGTATCGAGCCCCCTATGTCCTAGGCAAGGCGGACTCAGGCTTCTCTCGGGATCAAAAAATCGAAGACCCCAACATCGGTTGGCGCTTCGTAAACCCCCAGATGAAGGAACAGTACGGCATCGATTCTATGCCGGAAACGGCCGAGAGCGTTGCCGAACAATTCAACATTTCCCGAGAAGACCAGAATCTGTTCATCTTCCGCTCCCAGCAGAAGGCTACTCGAGAGCAACAACAAGGTGTGTTCGCCCAAGAAATCGTACCGGGGTCCATCCCGCGCCGAAAGCAGGACCCGCTGGTCTTTGATACCGACGAGTATCCCCGCAGCACCATGCTGGAGAAGCTCGCTTCGCTGTCCACACCATTTCGAGAAAACGGTTGTGTGACCGCCGGCAAGGCCTCCGGCGTCAACGACGACGCAGCGGCGATGCTAGTCGTAAGTAAGGCAGCTGTAAAGCAAACACAGACTCGAGCCCATGGAGAGGATCCTCGGCATGGCAGCCGCTGGTGTGGATCCTCGCACTATGGCTATTGGGCCTGTGCCTGCAGTACAAAAACTGATGGAGAAACAGAATATCACCATCGCCGACATCGACGTGATCGAGCTAAACGAAGCCTTTGCCGCTCAAGGCCTGGCGATTTTGCGTGAGCTAGGGATCGCCGATGACGCCCCCGGAGTAACCTGAACGGAGGCGCCATTGCCCTCGGCCACCCGTTAGGCATGTCGGGCGCCCGCCTGCTGATGACTGCCGCTCACCAGCTGCAGCGCAGCGGAGGATATGCCCTGTGCACAATAGTGTGTGGGTGTGGGTCAGGATATTGCTTCTGATTGAAAGTGTTTGAAGAAAATAAAAGGGTGAGAGATGAAGGTTCTGGTCGCTGTAAAACGAGTTATCGACTACAACGTAAAGGTGCGCGTCAAGCCGGACAACACCGGCGTTGATCTCGCCAACGTCAAAATGGCAATGAACCCATTCTGCGAAATCGCTGTTGAAGAAGCGGTTCGCCTGAAAGAGAAGGGTGTTGCCAGCGAAATCGTGGTGGTATCCATCGGCCCGAAGGCCTGCCAGGAGCAAATCCGTACCGCTCTGGCTCTGGGTGCCGACCGTGGTATCCACATCGAAACAGACGAAGAGGTTCAGTCTCTCGAAGCGGCCAAGCTGCTCAAGAGCGTGGTTGAGAAAGAAGAGCCCAAGCTGGTCATTCTCGGCAAACAGTCCATCGATTCCGACAACAACCAGACCGGCCAGATGCTCGCTGCGCTGACCGGTATGGGGCAGGGCACCTTTGCCTCGGAAGTGGTTGTTGAAGGCGACAAGGTAAACGTTACCCGTGAGGTAGACGGCGGCCTGATGACCGTTGCCCTGAATCTGCCTGCGGTGGTGACCACCGATCTGCGCCTGAACGAGCCGCGTTATGCTTCCCTGCCGAACATCATGAAGGCCAAGAAGAAGCCGCTGGACTCCATGAGCCCGGCTGACCTGGGTGTTGAGCTTGCTCCGCGTCTTTCTACCCTGAAGGTAGAGGCTCCGGCCGCTCGCCAGGCAGGCGTGAAGGTTGCTGACGTGGCTGAGCTGGTGGACAAACTGAAGAACGAAGCGAAGGTGATCTGAATGAGCATCCTTGTAATTGCTGAACATGACAACAGCGAGCTGAAGCAGGCGACGCTGAACGTTGTGGCTGCTGCCAGGGCCATCGGTGGCGATATCGACGTACTGGTTGCCGGCGAGAACTGCGGTGCAGTAGGACAGGCGGCAGCGAAGGCCGATGGCGTTAGCAAGGTAATGGTTGCTGACAACGCCGTGTATGGCCACTTTCTGGGTGAAAACCTGGGGGAGCTGGTTGCCGAGGTAGGTAAGAGCTACAGTCATATCCTGGCCGCCGCCGGCACCGTTGGCAAGGATTTCATGCCGCGGGTTGCTGCGCTGCTGGACGTTGCCCAGGTATCCGACATCATGCGTGTGGAGTCCGAAGACACCTTCGTTCGCCCGATCTACGCCGGCAACGCCATTGCCACTGTCAAATCCACGGACAGCATCAAGGTGATCACAGTCCGCCCGACTGCCTTTGATCCGGTTGCCGGTGAAGGTGGCTCCGCCACGGTTGAAGCCCTGGACGTTGTAAAAGACGCAGGCCTGTCCCAGTTCGTTAATGAAGAACTGGCCAAGTCTGACCGTCCTGACCTGGCAAGTGCCGGTATCGTGGTTTCCGGTGGCCGTGGCATGCAGAACGGCGAAAACTTCAAGATGCTGGAGCAGGTAGCTGATCTGATAGGTGCCGCTGTTGGTGCGTCCCGCGCCGCGGTCGACGCCGGCTTCGTACCCAACGACATGCAGGTCGGCCAGACCGGCAAGATCGTTGCGCCACAGCTGTACATCGCCGTTGGTATCTCCGGTGCCATCCAGCACCTGGCCGGCATGTCGGATTCCAAGGTGATCGTTGCGATCAACAAGGACGAGGAAGCTCCGATCTTCCAAGTGGCCGACTATGGCTTAGTCGCAGATCTATTCGAAGCGATTCCTGAACTGCAGCGAGCATTGTAAAGCCTCATTGTTGGGTGATGGGCGAAAGCCTAGTTTTGTGCCCCTCCTTGGGGGGGGGGGCTTTTTGGTGCGCCCGGCATGGGCGCACTCCTGGGAGTGCAAGTCCTCCCGTGAGCAGGCCACAGCGAGCGAAATGAAGCGCAACTGCGGAAGGGTGACCGACCGTGGGGAGGAAGCGTAGATCGTAAACCGTGAGCCGATGAACAAGAATCGGATATTTGGCGCTGCCGAGCAGGGCGAGCGGTAGTGAAGAACGTCCTGTAATGGGACGGGAGCGAAGGGGTTGACTTATCCCGCCTGTGACGTGGGCGCAACCCTGCGGGGGAGGACGCTCATGAACCAGGCCAAACCCTTTCCCATCACCAAGCGTCAGGTGTGGGAAGCATACAAGCGAGCCAAGGCCTACAAAGGCGGGGCAGGTGTTGACGGTCAGTCGATCGAGGACTTTGAAAGGGTCTGATCAACAACCTCTACAAGCTCTGGAATCGTTTGGCGTCGGACAGCTACCTACCGCCACCAGTCAAGCGGGTCGTTATCCCGAAGAGCGATGGCAAGACCCTGCCTCTGGGTATCCCAGCAGTGTCGGATCGTATCGCCCAGATGGCGGTCAAGCAGGCCCTGGAGCCGAGGTTGGAGAGACACTTCCGAATATGTTCAATGCGCGAATCAGGGGTTGGGTCAGGTACTACGCTGTCTTTTACAAGTCGGCCCTGTATCCGATGCCGCGGCAAATAAACCGACGTCTCGTGAAAAGTGGCGACCCGAAAATTCAAGCGACTCAGGGGGCATCGCCGGCGGGCCAGCCATTGGCTGGACCTAATTGCCCGGCAGAACCCTCGGCTGTTTGCGCACTGGCCGCTGTTGTATGGATAGGGTTGGATAAGAGGAGCCGTATCAGCTGAGAGGTTCACATACGGTTCTGTGAGCGCCTCGGGGGGGGGGGAGTAACCCAGGGAGACTCGACGCAACGTTTACGTTCGCAGTCCGAAAGCCGGTGAGCGTTTGATGTGGCTGTTGCGACATTGTTACGGAAAACTGCGCCTGAAGATCAACGACTCTAAAAGCACAGTTACCCTGCGTGTTCGGTCGAGACCACCTACCGGGAGCTTTTGCGTAAGCGCAAGCCCCTGGGTTTGCGGAATTGGTGGCGGCCTTGAGTCGCCGCTGGTGGCATAATAGCCCGTCTGCGATCCATAGTGTGCTAACGATTGCCTATTTCAACCGGTTGAGTGTGCTGCGTCTCTCATGACACCTCAACTCCTCGAACCGTTGGGTGCGGACCCGCTTGCCGGGCGATGTGGGAAGGGGGTAGCCTCATGGCCCCCCCTATCCCGGTTATAAGAGGAATCCGGAGCCAGATTTCCGCCATCGTTATTATCCTGCGGCAGATTAGGTTGGCCTGCGGAAGTTACACTCTGGCGATTTATCAGGAATTGTCTGAGCAGCGATACCTTGTGGTCGGGCTACGGAACGCACTGGATCAGGAGTGATTGCCCGCCCGGACAGATCCTCTCACGTCCATTGCTAACATCCAGAGCTTTCGGGCAGGGCTTGAACGCTCCATCAAACGTCTTTCTCGATACGATCAGCATTTCACGCTAATCAGTATTGATCTGGAAAATTTCAAGCCGATTAACGATGACTACGGCCACGCAGAGGGGGCAAAGTGCTCAAAGTCGTGGGGGTACTCTCAGGTCCGGCCTTCGTAGCGGCGACTTCCCGGCACACATCGATGGCGATGAATTTGCGGTGTTGCTCCCTGATACGAATTTCGACGCGGCCAGGAAGTTCATACCGCGACTGGTCGAGGCCTTGGAGAACAAGATGATTTGGTCAAGCGGGCTGAGTGGGGCGTTATTCGGCTTCGAGATTCTCAGTATCATTATGTTCTGGGACGGTCGATTCCAGCGAAACGTCAATAAGTTCGTGCTGAAGTTTTTTCAGAAGGTGAAGCAGGCTGGCGCCGTCGTCAAAACTCATCCCTCGCATGGCCTGTCGGTAAAACTCCGCAATAGTATCTTGCAGTCGGTACCAGAAAGTCCGACCAGATTCGGTCAGTACTACCAGTCGAGCCCGGCGGTCTTGGGGGTCCGGTATCCGAGTGACATGCCCATCCCTTTCCATTCGTTTGAGGACGCCATCGAGGCTTTGGCGACTGACGTAAAGGTACTCTTTCAGTTGATGGAATGAGGTACCGTCTTCGAATCCTTCTCGAGACAATGCACCCAGTACCGCCCATTGCACAGCACTGATGCCCATCTCATTCTGAACCTTGCGCTGCAAAATGTTTCCAGTCTGGAACAGGCGAAAAAACAGCCGGTTGGGTATGCCTCCGGATTCGTTGACGATCATTTGTGCTCCTTTAGAGCTGTCCTGGTTTTCCGGCCAGGGCAGACTATCTCCGGCACCCCGAATCGCGGAGGACATGGGGCGCATCACCTGGGAAGGTATTCGCGCACAATGATATTTTTCATGATCTGCGCAGTACCGTCACCAATCTGCAGGCCAAGGACGTCCCGTAACCTTTGGGCAAACGGCAGGTCCTCACCCCAGCCGGTATGACCGTGGGCCAGCAGGCACTGTTTCACCACATCAAAGGCCAATTTTGGCCCCCACCATTTATTCATGGCGGCTTCGGCGTTATGGGGCTGGTTGTTGTCCTTGAGCCATAGTGCGTGGTAGCACTGCATGCGCGCAGCATGAACATAGGTCTGGTATTCAGCCAGCGGATGAGTCAGACCCTGGAACGCGGACAGGTTCTGGCCGAAGGCGGTTCGCTCGGTCAGCCATTGCCAGGCTTCCTCCAGGGATTGTTGCGCGACGGCCAGGCACTGCAGGCCAATCAGGGCGCGGCTATAATCAAAGCCCTGCATGACCTGTTTGAAGCCTTTACCCTCGTCGCCCATCATGTTGACGGCGGGCACTTCCACGTTATCGAAGAAAATCGAGCCGCGACCGATAGCACGCTGGCCGTTGTCCTCAAAACGGGTCGTGGTGATGCCCGGCGTGTCCATGGGCACCAGGAACGCGCTGATGCCGGAGGCGCGTTGTTCCACCGTTCCGGTTCTAGCAAACACCACCGCTACGTCGGCCTGGTCGGCCATGGAGATGGAGGTTTTTTCGCCGTTGAGCACGTAAACGTCGCCCTTCTTCTCTGCTTTGAGGCGCAGGTTGGCGGCGTCGGAGCCACCGTGGGGTTCGGTCAGGGCGATGCAGGCCACTTTCTGGCCGCTGGTCATGCCGTGCAGCCACTCCTTCGCCAGGTCCCGTGCAGCGTGGCTGGCAATGATCTGACCGTTCAGGGAAGTCAGCAGCGGGATATAACCGACATTGAAATCCCCTTTGGAGATTTCCTCGATGATCAGGCCACTGGTAACGCAGTCCATGCCGCTGCCACCGAATTCCTCGGGCAGCTCGCCGCCGAGCAGGCCCATCTCGCCGAGCTGGCGGATGACATCCTTTTCGATAACCCCTTCCTGGTCGCGCTTGCGATAACCCGGAGCCAGCACCTCGGCGCTGAAGCGGGCCACAACGTCGCGTATCGCGTTCTGTTCTTCATTAAATGCGAAATTCATGGTGATCTCCGGGCGATCTGGCCGTTACTTGTAGTACTTGCGAAATTCTGGCTTACGCTTTTCCTTGAAGGCCTTCACGCCTTCTTTGGATTCCTCGGTGTCGTAGTAAAGGCTCAGGGCCTGCATGCCGAGGGCGCCGATGCCGGCAATGTTGTCGCTGTCGGCGTTGAACGAGCGCTTGGCGATGGTGAGAGCGGTGGGGCTCTTCTCCAGGATTTCCTCACACCACTTCTGTACTTCCTGGTCCAGCTGCTCCGGTGGCACCACGGCGTTGACCAGGCCCCAATCCAGTGCCTGCTGTGCACTGTACTTGCGGCACAGGTACCAGATTTCCCGGGCGCGCTTCTCACCGACAACCCGCGCCAGGTAAGCGGTGCCGAAGCCGGGATCCACCGAGCCGACTTTCGGGCCGACCTGACCAAAGACGGCGGTTTCCGAGGCAATGCTCAGATCACAGATCACGTGCAGCACCTGGCCGCCGCCGATGGCGAAACCGTTGACCCGGGCGATCACCGGCTTGGGTACTTCGCGGATGGTGCGTTGCAGCTCTTCCACCGGCAGGCCAATCAGACCGCGGCCGTCGTACTGGCCTTCGTGGGCGCCCTGGTCACCGCCGGTGCAGAAGGCTTTTTCACCGGCGCCGGTGAACACGATGACGCCGATGTCCTTGTTCCAGCCGGCGCGGTTGAAAGCGTCCAGCAGCTCCATGCAGGTCAGGCCGCGGAAAGCGTTGTAACGGTCCGGCCGGTTAATGGTGATGGTGGCGACGCCATTGTTTTCGTCGTACAGGATGTCTTCGTAATTCATGGTGTGTTCTCCTTGATCGTGTAACTCGTGGCTTAGCCGGCCATGGTCAGGCCGCCGGATACACTGATCACTTGGCCGGTGATGAAATTGGCATCCTCACTGGCGAGCAGGGCGATGACGCCGGGGTAGTCTTCGGGTTGGGCCAGGCGCTTCATGGGCACCGCGTTGCGGAAGGCTTCCAGTAGCTTCTCCGGATTTGGGGCGGTTTCCGCCACGCCCTTGAGCAGTGCGGTGTCGGTGGGGCCGGGGCAGACCACGTTCAGGCACACGTTCTTGGTGGCCAGTTCCCGGGCCACGGTCTTGCTGAACCCCACCAGGCCAGCCTTGCAGGCGGCGTAGACGGACTCGCCGGAGGAGCCGACCCGTGCCGCGTCGGAGGCAATGTTGATGACCTTGCCGCCACCGGCGGCAATCATTTTGGGCAACACAACGTGGTGCATGTTGAGAGCGCCGGTGAGGTTCACTGCGATCAGCTGGTCCCAGAGTTTGGGCTCGGTTTTCAGGAACGGCATGAAGCGGTCGAAACCGGCATTGTTTACCAGCACCGTGGGCACGCCCAGATCGCTCTCGATGGTCGCCACGGTGTCAGTAATCGCTGAGTAGTCGGTGATGTCGGCGGCGTAGGCGCGGGCCTTGCCCCCGGCTTCGGTAATCAGGCTTGCCGTGACCTGAGCTGCGCTTTCATCACGGTCCAATACGGCCACCAGGCTGCCTTCTTCAGCAAAGCGCTGACACACGGCGCGGCCAATGCCGCCCCCGCCGCCGGTCACGATGACTGTTTTTCCGTTAAGGCCTCTCATGATGACTTGCTCCTGTAGCTGTTAGATCAATGGGATTAACCGCGCTTGGCCGGCTCCAGGCGAACATCTCTGGCCTGCTCGCGCAGTTTGAATTTCTGGATCTTGCCGGATGCGGTGCGAGGCATGGCCTCGATCACTTCCAGGTATTCAGGCAGGTAGTTTTTGGACAGTTGCTGCTCGGTCAGATAGGCCTTGACCTGGTCCAGGGTCAGATCGGTGGCGTTCCCGTCGAGGGTGACGTAGGCAC
The DNA here is from genome assembly GCF_032922745.1 of Marinobacter salarius. NCBI lineage: Bacteria > Pseudomonadati > Pseudomonadota > Gammaproteobacteria > Pseudomonadales > Marinobacteraceae > Marinobacter > Marinobacter salarius. The sequence goes on along the minus strand of NZ_CP136693.1, from coordinate 3,101,296 downwards.
ACAGACGCTCGCCCAGGCGTTCGTCCGGACAACCCACCAGTGCCGCATCAGCAATGCCCGGGTACTTGTAGAGCAGGTTCTCCACTTCCACTACTGGGATGTTCTCGCCACCGCGAATCACCACGTCCTTGGTGCGACCGGTGATGCGGATGTAGCCGTCCTTGTCGATGCGTGCGAGGTCGCCGGTGCTGAACCAGCCCTCATCGTCCACGCCATAGAGTTCCGGTCGCTTGAGATAGCCGACAAACAGGCTGCAGCCTCGAAAGAGCAGATTACCTTCTTCTCCGGTCGGCAGTTCGTTGTCCTGAAAGTCGGTTACTTTTACTTCCGTGTAGGGTAGGGGCTTACCGTCGGATTGGCTGGCTCGCTCAGGGGGATCTTCCGGACAGGTCGTGGTGACTGCGCCGTTTTCGGTCATGCCCCAGGCTGAGACAATCTTTGCCTTCAGCACCTTGCCAGCTTGTTCAACCACGGCACTGGGGATCGGCGCGCCGGCGGAGACGAAGATCCTCAGAGAGTCCAGTTCGCCCTCGTGCTTGGGTGCGGTTTTCACCAGATCTGCCAGGAACGGCGTGGCGGCCATGGTGAAGGCCGGTTTCTCGGCGGCAATCACCTTGCAGACGTACTCGGCGTCCCAGATGTCCTGAAGGATAGCGGTGGTCCCCAGGTAAACCGGCATCATGATGCCGTACATGAAGCCGGTCTGGTGCGCGACCGGAGAGGCCATCAGAACCTTGTCATCGGAAGTCAGATGCAGCCGATCAGAATAGGGTCGTACGTTGGATAACAGTGTATTGGAGGTGTGCATCACCCCCTTGGGCTCGCCAGTGGTGCCAGAAGTGTAAAGGAGTTGGGTGGGGTCATCGGCGGTGGGTTGGTATTCGGCAAACAGGGCTTTGGTATCGAATTGTTCCTCCCATGGCGTCTCCAGCAAACGTTGTTCAAAGCTGCGCTCGCCCTCTCCGCCGATGACCAGCAGGGTTTCGAGATCCGGCAGCTCCCCGCGAATGCCGTCAATCATGGCCTCGTAATCAAAGCCACGAAAGACCTTTGGAATTACCAGCAGTTTGGTCTCGCCATGCTTGAGCATGAAGCGCAGTTCTCGCGCCCGGAAGATGGGCATCAGCGGGTTGAGAATGGCACCGACTCGGACGCAGGCCAGATGCAGGGCGGTGGTCTGCCACCAGTTCGGTAGCTGGCAGGCCACCACCTCACCTTTCCCGATGCCCAGGGCCACCAGGCCCGCTGCCATGCGGGTGACTTTGTCATTGAGTTCCCGATAAGTGAGGGCGGTGCGGGTGTCGCTGGTGACCTGGTAGCCGACGATGGCTTCCCGGTCCGGGGTGCTGGCGACTGCCTGATCCAGGTAGTCGGTAATGAGTTTGTCGTTCCAGGCGCCGCTTTCCAGCATGGCGGTACGGCGTTCCGGATTGAGAGTGATGCCTGTATCCATCTGATTCACCTGTTGTGTCCGGTTTGTTTTTGTTGGGGGTAGCCCGCATAAGCAGGTCGTTGCCTTGTCAGTTACAACATACGCCTTCTCAAAATAATATGTCAACATGTTGCCTTAAAAAATATTCGGGTGTAGCCTCTAGAAATCGGAAAAATAAGCTTCCATAGCTTTCATTAGGAAGTAATAAGAAAAATGCTGTTAGTGGAGATGGTTATGGAGTACAGCAACATATTGCTTGAAAAGCACGAGGCTGTGGCCCTGGTCAGACTCAACCGACCAAAGGTCTACAACGCGTTGAACAACGCGCTGATGAACGAGCTGACCTCTGCTCTGGAAGTCCTGGAGGCGGATGAGGCCATCCGCGCCATTGTCATTACCGGCAACGAGAAGGCCTTTGCCGCCGGCGCGGATATTGCGGAAGTCGATGCCCTGGACTTTTCCCGGGCCTACCGTGAGCGCTTCATCTCCGCCAATTGGGAAACCGTGACCCGATGCCGAAAGCCGGTGATTGCCGCGGTGGCGGGGCTGGCACTCGGCGGTGGCTGTGAACTGGCGATGATGTGTGACCTCTTGATAGCCGCCGATAACGCCCGTTTCGGCCAGCCGGAAGTGAAGATTGGCACCCTGCCCGGAGCTGGAGGAACCCAGCGCCTGGCCAGGGCCATTGGCAAGGCCAAGACCATGGACCTGTGCCTAACCGGTCGGATGATGGATGCGCAGGAAGCTGAACGCAGCGGCCTGGTCAGCCGGGGCGTGCCAGCCGGGGAATTGATAGAAACAGCCCTCGCGGTGGCAGCGGAAATCGCCGGTTACTCTCAGATGGCCACCATGATCAACAAGGATGTTGTGAACCAGGCGTTCGAGCCCCCTTTGAGAGCGGGCGTTGAATACGAACGCCGGCTGCTGTGGTCCAGTTTTTCCAGCGAGGATCGCAACGAGGGTATGACTGCTTTTCTCGAGAAACGTCAGCCCCAGTGGAAGCACCGGTAACCTTTAAAAGCTCAGGAGCGACTATGGATATTCATTTCACCCCCCAAGAGCTGGCTTTCCGCAGTGAGGTGCGGGCGTTTCTGGAACAGAACCTTCCGACCGACATTGCAGAGAAGGTCCGTTTGGGCCGTCGGCTTGCCAAAGAGGATCATCAGCGCTGGCAGAGGATTCTCAACCAGAAGGGTTGGTATGCGGTGAACTGGCCGGAAGAGTATGGCGGTACCGGCTGGTCTGTGGTGCAGAAGCACATTTTTGACGAGGAGTGCGCCGCCGCTGGAGCGCCCAGATTGGTGGCGTTCGGCGTCAACATGGTGGCGCCGGTAATCATCAAGTTCGGCACCCAGGCCCAGAAGGATTTTTACCTGCCGCGGATTCTGCGCAGCGAGGACTGGTGGTGCCAGGGCTATTCCGAGCCCGGCGCCGGCTCCGACCTGGCCAGCCTGAAAGCCCGGGCCGAGAGGGATGGCGATCATTACCTAGTCAACGGTCAAAAGACCTGGACCACCTTGGGCCAACATGCCAACCGAATTTTCTGCCTGGTTCGCACCGATCCTTCCGCCAAGAAGCAGGAGGGCATCTCCTTCCTGCTGATCGACATGGATACGCCAGGCATTACCGTGCGCCCGATCATCACCCTCGATGGTGAACATGAGGTCAATGAGGTGTTCTTCGACAACGTTCGGGTGCCGGTGGACAACCTGGTGGGCGAGGAGAACAAGGGCTGGACTTGTGCCAAGTATCTGCTCACTCACGAGCGCACTGGCCAGGCCGGTATTGGCCAGTCAAAAGCGGCGCTGGCACACCTCAAGCAGATTGCCAGTGCCGAGACGGTGGCCGGCCAACCACGGATTGACGATCCCCTTTTTCGCGCCCGGATCGCCGAGTTGGAAATGCGCCTGATGGCGGTGGAGATGAGCACCCTTCGCATTCTGGCCGCCACCCGCGATGGTGGGGTGCCGGAGGCGGAGAGCTCGTTGCTGAAGATCCAGGGTTCGGAGATCCGTCAGGCGATTACAGACCTGATGCGCAAGGCACTCGGGCCGAACGCGCTGCCGTTCCTGGAACCGGAGCTGGAACCGGACTTCCATGGCGAGCCGTTGTATCAGGATTACAGCGCGTCGCCGGCCAGCCAGTACTTTAATCTGCGCAAGCTGTCTATCTACGGCGGGTCCAACGAAATTCAGAAGAACATCATCGCCAAGCTGGTTCTGGAACTGTAGGAGGGGATCATGAATTTTGAACTGAACGAAGAGCAACAGATACTGGCGGATACGGTCGAGCGTCTGGTCCGCAACACCTACAGTTTTGAGCAGCGGGAGGTTTTTTATCAGAGCCCCCGCGGTTACAGTCCGGAGTTCTGGCGCCAGTTGTCGGAACTGGGCATTACCTCGGTGCCCATTGCTGCCGAGTACGAAGGCTTTGGCGGCACAGGCGTGGAAACCATGCTGGTGATGAAGGAGCTCGGCCGGGGATTGTGTCTTGAGCCGTACCTGCATTCCCAGATTTATGCTGCCGGCCTGGTTGAGCAACTGGGTTCCGCCGAACAGCGGCAGTCGATTCTGCCAGCGGTGGCGGCAGGCGAGCGTCTGTTGACGGTGGCCGACGAGGAAGCAGGTAGCCACTACCATCCGGAGGCGATTGAATGCCAGGCGGTGCCCTGTGAACGGGGCTGGCGTCTGAGCGGCCGCAAGCGGGTAGTGATCGGCGGCGAGCTTGCCCACACCATCCTGGTCACTGCCCGGATGAGTGATGGTGAAGGCGTAAGCCTGTTTCTGCTGGACCCGGCGGCTGAGGGTGTTTCGCGCACCGGCTACCCCTGCATAGACGGCCCAAGGGCCTGTGATCTTGCATTGGCTGATGTCTATGTTGAGGCGGACAGCCTGCTCGGGCCGGCGGGTAAGGCCGCGCCTGCGCTGGCCTATCAGCGTGGCCGTGCGGTTGCCGCGCAGTGCGCCGAGGCGGTGGGCAGTATGGAGGAGGCCTTCCGGCTGACTCTGGACTATCTGAAAACGCGCCAGCAGTTCGGTGCCGCAATCGGCCGGTTCCAGGCGCTCCAGCACCGGATGGCTGAAATGCGTGGCGAGCTCGAGCTGGCGCGCTCCATGACCATTCTTGCGGCCTGTGTGGCAGACGACCCGGATTCGGAAAGTCGCAGCCGACGGCTTGCGGCCGCCAAGTTCACCGTGGCCCGGGCGTCACAGCTGATTGCCGAGCAGTCTGTCCAGTTGCACGGCGGTATTGGTATGACCTGGGAATATTCATTGGCCCACCACGCCAAGCGCATGGTGATGCTGACTCATCAGTTCGGGGATGACGACTTCCACCTCGGACAGTATTCGGCCCTGCTGGAGATACCCCGGCAGGCGTCACAGCAGGTGGCTTGACCACCCGCCATCAAGACAAGATCAACAATCGGAGACAACCGACATGGCCAACCAAGCAAGTTTCAACTGGGAAGACCCGCTGCTGCTGGACCAGCAACTGACCGAAGACGAGCGTATGGTGCGCGAAAGTGCTCGCCAGTTTGCCGAAAGTAAGCTCCGGCCCCGGGTGCTGGAAGCCTTCCGCAACGAACAGACCGATCCGGAGATATTCCGGGAAATGGGCGAGACCGGCCTGCTGGGATCTACCATTCCCGAGCAATACGGCGGTAGCGGCCTGAACTACGTGTGTTATGGCCTGATCGCTCGGGAGGTGGAGCGGGTGGACTCCGGTTACCGGTCCATGATGAGTGTGCAGTCATCCCTGGTGATGGTGCCCATCTACGAATTCGGTAATGAGGAAACCCGCCAGAAGTATCTGCCCAAACTCGCTTCCGGAGAATGGATTGGGTGTTTCGGGTTGACCGAACCAGACCATGGCTCCGATCCCGGCAACATGGCGACCCGCGCCCGCAAGGTGGACGGCGGTTACCGCCTGACCGGCACCAAGATGTGGATCACTAACAGCCCGATCGCTGATGTGTTCGTGGTCTGGGCCAAGGACGACGACGGCGCGATTCGCGGCTTTGTGCTGGAGAAGGGCTGGGAGGGCCTGACTGCCCCGGCGATTCACGGCAAGGTAGGGTTGCGGGCCTCGATCACCGGTGAAATCGTGATGGACGGCGTCTTTGTGCCGGAAGAAAACGCCTTCCCGGACGTGCGGGGGCTGAAGGGGCCGTTCACCTGCCTGAACTCCGCCCGTTACGGTATTTCCTGGGGTGCCCTCGGCGCTGCCGAAGACTGCTGGCACACCGCACGTAAATACGTGCTTGATCGAAAACAGTTCAATCGACCTCTGGCCGCCAATCAACTGATCCAGAAAAAGCTGGCAGATATGCAGACCGACATCACCCTGGCCCTGCAAGGCTGCCTGCGTCTTGGTCGGATGAAGGATGAGGGCACGGCGACTGTCGAGATCACTTCCATCATGAAGCGCAATTCCTGTGGCAAGGCTCTGGATGTTGCCCGCCTGGCCAGGGATATGCTCGGGGGTAACGGCATAAGTGATGAATTCGGGGTGGCGCGACACCTGGTGAATCTGGAAGTGGTGAACACCTATGAAGGCACCCACGACGTGCACGCCCTGATTCTTGGTCGAGCCCAGACCGGGCTTCAGGCGTTCTTCTGATCTTTTGTGCAGGGGCCAATATAGGCATTGGCCCCTTTTAGTCAGCCCGGATGTTTGAGCAATAACTCGGCAAGTAGCGTCGGACACTCGACCCATGGCACGTGGCCAATGCCTTCCAGAATCAGCGGAGCCGTCTGTTTCCTGCAGGCTGCCGAACCGAATCAGCACAGCACAATCTCCCCGGCCATTGCAGCCAGGCCCTTGGTGGCGGAACTGTCCGGCACCTTCTTCTGGGTAACTTCCCGGTCACCTGGACCCAGCGCCCTCGCAATATCTATCTGACCATTACCGTGGCCCGGTCACCATCGTGATTGCTCTCTTCGTGCGGCATCTGCACCAGTTATTTCTTGTTTTGGATGCCATAGGTCAGGGGGCGTTTATGATTATTGGCTGCAATGTCGCGCCCAAACTGGGCTATGACAACATGGCGGTGATGGCACGCACATAACCACCAGCTTTTTTAGCGGTACCATCAAGGATATCCCAAGTAACCGGACTTTGCAGGTGCTACGTCGCGAACTTTATACCAGCGTTTCACTGGTAGTTGCTTTTATGCACCTGACCTTGTTTCGTCAGAGCGTGGCCGAGAACGTAACCCTTCTTGCCGCGTTCAGCCTGGACTGCTGTAATCGGGAACTGAGGCGATACGTGGCGATGACCATTTGCATCACCGTCGAGAAGGTTCGGGACTTACTTTTGAAAAGTCTGGAATATTGCTTCGGCCAGTCTAAGCGTGTTCCGCAACCGCTGGAATGGCTGACGGACAACGGCATGGCTGAGACTTTCATGAGAGATTCAAATGGGACCATCCTTACCTGATCGATCTTCGTGATGCAACCACTGTAATGGCGAAGTTAGCGGAATGGAACGAGGACTATAACCGCAGCTACCCGCTGCGCCAGGACCGTCCTCGTGGCGATCGCAAAGTACGAGTTGCTACCGAGGAGATTGTGCGTTTGACGGCACAATCCTGTCCGGTCAATGTGATGCATTGGAGCACCCGTTCGATGGCAGAGCAATGACAAACACAAGTCCGGACACGGTCCGCCGGATTTGGCGGGCTCACGGGCTGAAGCTCTATCGTTTGCAGCGTTCAAGATCTCACGTGATTGGCTGGACGTTGGGCTGACCATGGGTCATTGAATACAGGATCACAACCATTAGCGCCATAGTCCATTCCCAGGCAGATGTTTTTCTGTTCGCTATAATCCTGTTTACGATGGCGATTGTGCGATAGGGAACGTAGTTTCCACGTTTATGCTATCCTTGTCTCTGGAGCCGGAGTCAACCGATTCCCCCTCTGTGGTGTACTTATAGGCAGCTTTTAGGAGGAAAGAAACTTATGAGCGACTGTATCTTCTGTAAGATGATCGACGGCGAGATTAAGCCTGATATCGTACTCGAAACGGACAGCGTTTTAGCTTTTCACGACAGTAATCCGCAAGCGCCCACCCATGTTTTGATCATTCCAAAGCAACATATTCCGACTATGAACGATCTGGAGCCAGAAGATGTCCGGTTGATGGGGGACCTATCTCTGGCGGCGCGTAAGGTCGCTGAGAGGGAAGGGGTGTCGGGAAATTTTCGCACCACGATCAACTGCGGCAGGGACGGTGGCCAAGTGGTGTTTCATCTTCATATGCACTTGCTAGGCTGGCCATCAGACTAGACATGCTGGATTGACCTACCCCATCATAATGCGCTCGACTGACGTGCTTTCCTTGGCTATAGGCATCAGTTCGGCGAATCGCTCCAACGGCGGCTGTTGGCATTTTTCCCGTTTGATGGCAATGAATGGATCCATGCAGGCCTTTTCGCTAGCGGCGACATTTGTGGCACTGAAATACCCGGTCTCCGCGAGCAGTATGTCAGCTTTACCCAACGACTCCGGTTATGCGGCCAACTACATTAGCAAGCTTACCAAAGACAGGCCGTTGAACACCTTCTTTGGCAGTGCTAAGTTCATGTGGGGTGCGCCACTGTTCCACCAGGGTCCACGACCATTCGTGGCACTCATCCAGGCCCTCGGCTCGGTCAGGTTTAACCGCATCAGGTCGCGGGGCCGCCGTGTGCGGGCTCGTTTCCAGTGTAGCCAAAGGATCAACCGGAGTCGCCGCCGTAGCCAGCCATTCCGTGCTTCAAACGGTCGCTTCGACGCCGTCATACGATAGTACTTCACCCAGCTCCTGAGTACCGGGTTCAGCTTCCGGATGGTCGTCGTTAGCGATTGCTCGTGAGATCGCTTGAGCAGAGGACTCAGCTTGGCCATGAAGGCCCGTCGCCAAGGAAGATCCACGGCGCTTTTCGCCGTGTTCACCGTCAGGCGCAGATGAGCTTCCAGGAAGGGGGTAATGCTGGTCATAACCCGATGGCCGGCTCGTTCGCTTCGGACATAGAGGTTGCGTCGAGTCGCCCCGGGGGGGCTGCCTTATCCCCAGCTCGCTTCCCACCACCTCTCTTAAAGGCAGCAGTAGTGGGCGGTTTGGAGCCTCCGCCTGTACAGTGGTTCCGAGGCCCCTCCCTCATCTCGTATGCAGCATGGATACGCAGCAAGCTTGTGCTCGGCTAGGCTCCTTCGTGGCACACCATGGTCCGCGTAGCGGCAGAACCGGCATCCCCGGCGCTCTAGTGTTCCGATCCAGTTCGGTCAAGAGCACGTCGGAGAGCAAGGGTGACATGGGTCCACCTTGCGGCGTGCCTTCCCGTTTCGGGCTGACCAGCCCACCTGCGATCATTCGGCTTGCAGGTAGATACCATCTGTCCTGGCGATCGGTGATGCGACAGGCCGGCAGGTCCATCAGCACACCTTGTGGGCCCGGTCAATGCACGCCCGCATCAGGTTCTGACCCTCCATTCCCAACCCTCTCGGGGCCGGTAGCACAGTGGCAGAGAACCAGACTTCCCAGCGTAAGGTGCGTGACCTTCACACTTATACCAGCTGCATCTACGTCCACACCTTCCGTTCAAATACTGGGTTTTACAATAATGGCCCCTTGCCCGGTGTTACCGCCTCATGCGGTTCCTGTTCGTCGGGCCAGTGCTTTGCCTGCAGCTTCCTTCAGATTCCACCTCGCGATGGACACCCTTGCGGGCCCCAAAGAAGACTGCACTCCGGCCAGCACCATCTGAACCGGAACAACGCCCGTCAAGGCGCTACGCGCCATGCCTGGTGCACTAATAAAAATAAATATCCCGTTTTGGCATGTTTTCCTTCTGAAATCGATTTGGAAGATCGCTCGAAAGTTACTCGTTTATTCCTGTGATCTCGCCGTCTTTGCGAGCCGCCTGGCTGATTTTTTTCGGGTTAAACAACAACTTGCCTTTCCATTTACCGGCTTCGACCTGTTCTGCCACTTGCTGCATGATGATTTCTGCCAGTTTCATGGTGGCAACGGAGGCGGGAAGGTCCGTTGGGGTTACGATAGAGAGCGTTCGCTTTATTTCCGGTGACGTAATAGGAATGGCGACCACCTCGTTTCTCTGAACCATGTCATGAACCGCAGCTGAGGAGAGAATGGTATAGCCCAGACCCCGACGAACCATGTCGGTCAGCATGGGCCAGGCACTTACCTCCATGGCCAGATTAAGTGTTTTGTTGCGTTCGGCAGCTTCCTTTTCCATAGAGATTCGGAGCCCATGCTTTTCTTCAGGTATTACCAGTGGTAATTCAACCACTTCATCCAGCGTAATCTCCGAGCGTTTTGAGATACGTGTATCGGTTGGCGAGATCAGATAGAGCTGTTCTTCAATCAGAGGCCGGTAACGGAGATTCTTATGGTTGCTGTGGTTGTAGCTGATTGCTAGGTTCAGTCGGTGCTGCATTACCATCTGCTGCAAGGTGCCACTCATGGCAGATTTGACAGCCAGGTGCACCTGAGGAAATCGTTTTCGGTACTGCTCAATAATTGTGCCAGAAAAACGATGGGTGACTGTTGGGAGCAAGCCGAGTATTACCTGGCCCGTCACTTCACCGGCAACTGCCGTGACATCTGCCTGGGTTCGCTCAAGGCTTTGCAACAGGATTCGGGCCCTTTCATACAGCAGTTCTCCCGCGGCGGTGAGTACGACTCCTCTACCGTGGCGTACAAAGACCTCCACGTTCAGAGCTTCCTCAAGCATGCGAATCTGACGACTGAGTGCTGGCTGCGCTACGAACAGCTTTTCCGATGCGCGGCTGAAGCTGCCGGTGTCGGCTACCGTCAGAAAGGTGTTTAGCTGACGCAAATCTATGTTCAGGTTGAAGGGCATGGAGGGAGGCCTCTTCTATAACAATTAATTATTGGTTTGCTCTACTCTATACCATCTGTGCAAGCGAAACCTAAAGAGACTCTAATTAACTCCGAATCGCTTCTGCGAGCCCTGAGAGCTGCAGGTGCAAGGCACGGTTCGCAGCCAATGGCCGTAGCCCTTGGCAAGAGCGGCAACGCAGCAGGTGCAGCTCTCAGGGATCGCCCTTCGGGGCTTGCAGAGCGATCAACACTCTGCGTTGCGACTTTTGAAAGGCAACCAGCCTTCCTGCAAGGTCGGGCCTTGATTGTAAACCGCTCTGCAAGCCAGAGGTGATCCGGAGTTAATCAGAGGCTGCCTGGTTGGTAATACATTCTTTTGGTATGCCCAAAAACGATAATTCATATAAAAAGTATATAATTGTTGTGGTTTTTCCTCACTGATACAGTTGATTGCATCTGGTTTTCCGCAAAGTGCGGCTTTGCCGAACCTTGAAAGAGGCGATAAAGCTTCGGGATCACCTCTGGCAAAAATCATAAGGAGGGTGAAAACTATGCAAAACCGTTCTATCTTTAGCAGTGAGCACGAGCTGTTCCGTGAAAATGCCCGCCGCTTTTTTCGAACGGAACTCGAACCTAATATCGAGCGGTGGGAGAAAGATGGCATTGTCCCAAAGTCGTTTTGGCGCAAAGCGGGTGAGAACGGTTTTTTGTGTTGTGGTGTGCCTGAGGAGTATGGCGGACCGGGTGCGGATTTCCTCTACAACATGGTGCTCTCTGAGGAGACTGGTTATGCCATCGGTGGCGCCAGCGTGGGGTTCTCTGTAAGTGCCGATATCGTTGCTTACTACCTCATGAACGCTGGTACTGAAGATCAGAAGCGGCAGTGGCTTCCGAACATGGTTACTGGTGAAACGATTGCCTCTATTGGAATGACCGAGCCGGGTGCTGGCAGTGATCTTAAGGCCATCCGCACCTCCGCCGTTCGTGATGGCGACGAGTACGTTATCAATGGCCAGAAGACCTACATTACTAACGGTCAGAATTCTGATTTTGTGCTTCTTGCATGTGTTACTGATCCTGGCAAGGGCGCTCGAGGAATTAGCATGATTATTGTCGAGACGGACCGCCCTGGTTTTGAGCGTGGTCGTAACCTGGACAAGATCGGCCAGAAGGCGGCAGACACCTCGGAAATGTTCTTCCAGGATGTGCGTGTCCCGGTTACCAACCTGGTTGGCCAGGAAGGTGAGGGGTTTGCCATGATGATGCGCGAGCTGCCCCGCGAGCGGATCACTATTGCCTGTCGTGCTCAGGCGGAAGCGCAGCGCGCCTTTGATCTGACCAATGAGTATGTTAAAGAACGCAAGATGTTCGGCCAGGCCTTGGCCGATTTCCAGAATACGCAGTTCACCCTCGCAGAAATCAAGACAAACCTGGACGTGGGTTGGGCCTTCCTCGATCAGTGCATCAAGAAGTGTTCTGACGGCACGCTGACCCCGGAAGAGGGCGCCATGGCCAAGCTGTGGACTACCGAGAACGAAGGTGTGGTGGTCGACAAGTGTCTGCAGCTGTTTGGTGGTTACGGTTACATGTGTGAGTATCCGATCTCACGCATGTTCGTCGATGCTCGGGTTCGCCGTATCTACGGTGGCGCCTCTGAAGTCATGAAGCTGGTTATCGCCCGCTCCCTGTAATTCGACTATTCATCTGGCAATCCGGCTGCCTTCGGCGGCCGGGGTCGCACAACAAGATAAGGAAGGAATTCACATGTCTGGTATTACCGCTTACGGTGCCTACATTCCCCGGACTCGCCTGCAGAAGTCTGCTATTGCTGATGCCAACGACTGGTTTGATGCCAGCCTGCGTGGCCTGGCCAAGGGCGAGCGTAGTGTCTGCAACTGGGATGAAGACACTCTCACCATGGCTGTGGAAGCTGGCCAGGACTGTTTGTCCGTTCTCGATGCTGGTTCCGTGAATACTCTGTATCTGGCGTCAACCACTCTGCCATTTCTGGATCGTCAGAACTCGGTGGTCGTAAGCCAGGCACTTAATTTGGGCGACGATCTTCGCACGATGGATGTCGCGGCTTCCCAGCGCGCCGGCACATCGGCTCTGATCGCCATGCTTGAGTCCGGATTGACCCCGGGAAATGCCCTGCTGGTGGCCTCCGAGCACCGTCGCAGCAAGTGTGGCTCTCGGGCGGAAATGCTTTGGGGCGATGGAGGTGCGGCTGTTTCGGTGGGAAATGAGGGTGTGATTGCGGACCACTTGGGTAGTGAAACTTACGTTACTGACTTTGTAGACCATTACCGTGGTGAAGATTCCACCATTGACTACGAGTGGGAAGAGCGTTGGATTCGCGAGGAAGGTTACATGAAGAGTGTTCCGCTGGTGGTATCACGGCTCCTGGATAAGGCTGGTGTGAAGCCATCCGACATTGCCCACTTTGTTCTGGCCTGCGATCAGGCCCGTACTCCTGGCGCCGTCGCCAGAAAGATTGGCATTTCCGCTGACGCGGTGATCGACAACCACATTGAGGATCTGGGCGTCACCGGCGTTGCTCATCCGATCCTGTTGCTCACGGAAGCACTGGAGAAAGCCAAAACGGGTGACCTGATCCTGTTGACTGGTTTCGGGCAGGGTGCTGACGCCGTGCTGCTGCGTGCAACTGATGCGCTCGCCGGCAAGCGTCCGGAAACGGGCTTCACTGGTGCTCTGGCTCGTCGCCGCGAGGATGCCAATTATAACAAGTTCCTGAACTTCAACAATCTCGTGGACCGTGAGGTCGGCAAGCGTGGCGAGCTGGACAAGCAGAGTTATCTGGCGGCCATGTACCGTCGCAAGGACCTGCTCACCGGATTCATCGGTGGCAAGTGCCGCAGCTGCGGCACCGTGCAGATTCCCAAGGAAAAATATTGCGTTAACCCTGAGTGTGGTGCCCTAGATAGCCAGGACGATCACCCGATGTCTGCCGTCAAGGGTCGCGTGATGACCTGGACTGCCGACCGCCTGACCTTTGACTGGAATCCGCCGGCGTACTTTGGCCTGGTGGAGTTTGAGGGTGGTGGTCGCCTGATGATGGACTTCACGGAAGTTGAGTCGGGCACCATGGATACCGGTGTTGAGGTTTCCGTGCACTTCCGTATCCGGCAGTTCGATAACCAGCGTGGCTTCCGGAAGTACTTCTGGAAGGCCACTCCGGCTCAGCAATAACTCACGCAGTGACTACAGGTGACTAACAATGGCTAGTGGAATCAAAGATAAAGCAGTGATCCTTGGAATGGGCTGCAGCAAGTTTGGTGAGCGCTGGGATGCCAGTCCTGCGGACCTGATGTCCGAAGCGTTTGAGGAGAGTCTGGCGGATGCGGGTATCGACAAGAACCAGATCGAGATGGCCTGGTTCGGTGCTGGTATCGATGCCTTCAACGTAGGCGCCAGCGCCATGCCGCTGTCCATCGCGCTGCGACTGCCCAATATTCCAGTGACCAAGGTTGAGAATATGTGTGCCACCGGTACCGAAGCCTTCCGGGGCGCGGTTTACGCCGTTGCCTCTGGTGCTTGTGATATTGCCCTGGCACTGGGTGTGGAGAAGCTCAAGGACGTGGGGTACGGCGGTCTGCCGCAGCGTACCCGGGGCGTGGAGAATGACATGTACTGGCCCAACCTTTCTGCGCCAGGCGCTTTCGCGCAGCTCGCCAGTGGTTACCGTGCCAAGCACGGTGTCGACCAGGGAGACCTGAAACGCGCCATGGCCCATGTCTCCGTGAAGAGTCATGCGAATGGGGCCAAGAACCCCAAGGCCCACCTGCAGCGCGAGATCACCGAAGAGCAGGCCATGAATGCTCCTTACATTGCTGAGCCGATCGGGCTGTTTGACTGTTGTGGTGTGAGTGACGGCGCAGCTTGTGCGATTGTCTGCACTCCAGAAATTGCCCGTGCCCTTGGAAAGGCAGACCTGGTATCTGTCAAAGCGCTGCAGCTTGCGGCCTCCAACGGTGAAGAAGCCGGCTTCAGCAAGTGGGATGGATCGTACCTGAAGACCACCCGCATCGCGGCTCAGCGGGCCTACGACGAGGCGGGTATCACCAAGCCCCGGGACGAAGTCAGTATGACCGAAGTGCATGACTGCTTCTCGATCACCGAGCTGGTCACCATGGAAGACCTGCAGCTTTCGGACGAAGGTCAAGCGGTGTGGGATGTGCTTAATGGTGATTTCGACGCCGATGGCCGCATTCCCTGCCAGATCGATGGCGGCCTGAAGTGCTTTGGCCACCCAATTGGCGCTTCAGGTCTCCGGATGATCTACGAGAACTATCTGCAGTTCCATGGCCGCGCCGGGGACCGTCAGCTGAAGGATCCGAGGTTGGCACTGAACCACAACCTGGGCGGTTTCCCGCACCAGAATATTTGCAGTATCTCGATCATCGGTCGCTACGAGTAAGGTGGTTCAGCCGGGACAGTCCAGAGTTGGCTGTCCCGGGTAGTTTGCCCTAATACATTGAGTCAGGAAGGTTTCGCATGAGTGTCGGTGAACAGGCCGTAGCCCTGGGACTTGCAGACAGCAGTATCAACACAGTTGATCAGTTTGTCCGTCGTGGACTGAAGAATCTCAAAACCTTCAGTATCGTCGATGGCAAGCTTGATGGCGACTTGCTGGATAAGCATCAATTGAGTTGTTACGAATTGGCCTTCTGCACAGCTGAACTGGCCGCGGCAAGGGAGGTCTGCGTTTACGCCCGAAAAGTCGGCGATGACGATAGCCTTGCCACGGACGCTGCACTTGGCTTTAGCTCAGAAGCCGTCACCTCGGCACTCCAGCGTTTGCTGGCCCGTGCCACAGATCTGGGTCTGGATGTTGTGGAACTGTCTGCCCTGTTTGACGACAGTGCCATCAGCGTCCTGCGTGCCCAGTACGGCAGCGCGGAGTTTCTGGCTGGCATCGGCTCGGCTGTAGCCGACCGTGGTAGCAGTCGCCTGCCTACCCTGCTCAGTGACGACAAGGAAATGGTTCGCGACATGTTTGCTCGCTTCGGTGCCGATGTTGTCGACCCGCTTGCGGAGAAGATACACCGCCACGATCTGGATATCCCGGATGAAATCCTAAAGCAGGCGGCGGAGCTGGGATGTTTCGGAATCAGTATTCCGGAGCGCTTTGGTGGCCTTCAACCGGATGATCGAGACGACAGCCTGGGCATGATCGTGGTGACCGAAGAACTCTCCAAGGCGTCATTGGGCGCCGCAGGTTCATTGATTACCCGTCCGGAAATCGCGGCCAAGGCGTTGTTGCAGGGGGGCACTGTTGCCCAGCAGGAAACCTGGCTGCCGCAGATCGCCTCCGGCGAGAAGTTGTGCGCCATTGCAATTACCGAACCGAACTTCGGGTCGGACGTGGCATCACTGGGGTTGAAAGCGACTCCAGTCGAAGGCGGCTGGGTGCTTAACGGCAGCAAGACGTGGTGCACGTTCGCTGGCAAGGCCAGCCTGCTGTTGGCAATGGCCCGTACCGAAAAGGACCCTGCACTGGGACATAAAGGGCTGAGTCTGTTTCTGGTCGAGAAACCGGCTGCCACGGGTCATGAGTTCCGTCATCAGCAACCCGAGGGCGGGGTGATTCAGGGCAAGGCAATTGCCACCCTGGGCTACCGTGGCATGCATTCCTATGACGTGTTTTTCGAGGACTACTTTGTGCCCGCCGATTGCCTGATTGGAGAGGAGAACGGCCGTGGCAAGGGTTTCTATTTCACCATGGCAGGTTTTGCGGGTGGTCGTATCCAGACTGCGGCCCGGGCCACGGGTGTCATGCAGGCGGCCTTCGAGAAGGCGTTGAGCTACTCCCGTGAGCGCAAAGTCTTTGGCAACCCGGTCGGTGACTACCAGCTTACCCAGGTGAAGCTTGGCCGCATCATGGCCACGCTGACCGCATCCCGACAGTTCAGCTATGCCGTTGCACGGATGATGGACGAGGGTGCCGGCCAGATGGAAGCGAGCCTGGTCAAGCTGTTCAGTTGTCGCGCAGCGGAGTGGGTAACCCGCGAAGCCATGCAGATTCATGGCGGTATGGGGTATGCCGAAGAAACTGCAGTGAGTCGTTATTTCGTCGATGCCCGTGTGCTGTCGATTTTCGAAGGTGCCGAGGAAACCCTGGCACTCAAAGTGATTGCAAGAAACCTGGTGGCCAATGCCTGAACGGTGGTCACGCCAGAATCGAATGAACGGCAGTTCTGAACTGCCATAAGCCAGACAGAGAGCGGACAACAAGAGACCTGTAGGAGGGTGTCATGAGCGATAAAAAACTGCTGGAAGGCAAGGTCATCATAGTTACCGGTGCCGGTCGTGGTATCGGCCGTGCCACCGCACTGATGCTGGCAGAAAGTGGCGCCAGGGTTGTGGTTAACGACATTGGTGGCAGCGCAGACGGCTCTGGCACTGATGCCACCCCCGCACAGGAAGTGGTCGATGAGATCAAGGCGGCTGGGGGCGATGCGGTCGCCAGCTTTGACAGCGTGACTTCCTGGGAAGGCGGTCAGAAGATCGTGCAGTCTGCCATTGATCATTTCGGCCGCATCGATGGTGTCATCAACAACGCGGGTAATCTGCGTGATGTGATCTTCCACAAAATGACCGAGGAAGATTTTGACGCAGTACTGGCAGTGCACCTGAAAGGTACTTTCAATGTCAGCCGTGCTGCAGCTCCCATCTTCCGGGAGCAGGGCAGCGGCACCTTTGTCAACATGACCTCCACTTCCGGCCTGATTGGTAACTTCGGCCAGGCCAACTACGCGGCGGCAAAGATGGGTATCGTTGGTCTGTCCAAGTCCATGGCCCTGGATATGCAGCGCTTCGGAGTAACCTCCAACTGCATCGCACCATTCGCCTGGAGCCGGCTGATCGGCAGCATTCCTACTGACAGTGAGGAACAGAAAGCCCGGGTTGCAAAGATCCAGAAGATGACCCCGGACAAAATAGCCACCCTGGCGGTGTCCCTGTGCAGCGACCAGGCAAAGAACGTTAGCGGGCAGATCTTCGGCGTGCGTAACAACGAAATCTTCCTGTTCAGCCAGCCGCGTCCGTTCCGTTCTGCCCACACATCCGAGGGCTGGACTCCGGAGACGGTACTGAGCCGCGTACTGCCGGCCTTCGAAGCGGACTTCTATCCGCTGAGCCGCTCTGCAGACGTATTCAGCTGGGACCCGTTCTGATCCCGCTCTGACACTGCAGAATTGATCCGGCCCTGCAGGGCCGGACACCTGTACCGCCCGGACAGTCACAATAAAGGAGCGCCCCGGTGGCCATCGATTACGATAAGCTGATGAATCGCAAGTTCGAGCGTCTCGAACACACCTACACCGAAAAGGACACCATCCTTTACGCGCTTGGTGTGGGCATGGGTATCGATCCCCTCGATGAAGACTGCCTGAAATTCGTCTACGAAGATGGCCTGAAGGCGATGCCCAGCATGGCCAACGTACTGGCCTATCCCGGTTTCTGGGCGAAGGAGCCGGATACCGGGATCGACTGGGTGAAGATTCTGCATGCCGGCCAGGAAATGATCATGCACAAACCGCTGCCCGTATCCGGCACGGTTGAAGCTACCACTAAAATCAACGAAATCATTGACAAGGGTGAGGGCAAAGGGGCGCTGATTCTGTCTGAGCGTACCGTCAGGGACACTGCAACGGGTGAAGACCTCTGTACCCTGATCACCACCACCATGGCCCGGGGCGACGGGGGCTTTGGTGGCCCTTCAGTTGCGTCTCCGAAGCCGGACCCCATTCCGGAGCGTGAGCCGGATCTGGTCTGCGACCTCCCGACCTTGCCCATGTCGGCACTGATCTACCGACTTTCCGGCGACTATAACCCGCTGCACGCCTCCCCGGCAGTGGCGCGAGCCGCCGGGTTCAAAGCTCCGATTCTGCACGGGCTGTGCACTTTCGGTGTGGCCACGCACGCCATTCTGAAAACACAATGTGATTACGATCCGGCCCGCTTACAGCGGATTCGTTTGCGGTTCTCCGCGCCTGTATATCCGGGTGAGACCATTCGCACGGAAATCTGGCGTAATGGTAATGAAGTGGCATTCCGTTGCCGGGTGACCGGGCGCGACCTGGTGGTGGTCAATAACGGTTACGCTGAGGTCAGCTGATGATTTGTCCGGTCGCCAGGAAAGTGGCCCGGTGACTGCAATTTTTCTACAGCCAGGATTCAAGCTTCATGCAGAATATTCTTTCAGGCCTTCGAGTCGTTGAGGGAAGTGCTTTTGTGGCCGCGCCCTCCGGTGGGATGACGCTGGCACAACTGGGTGCGGACGTTATTCGTTTTGACCCCATCGGTGGCGGCATCGATTACCGGCGCTGGCCGGTGACCGCGGATAACAAGAGCCTGTACTGGCACAGCCTTAACAAGGGCAAACGCTCCATTGCTGTGGACTTCCGGCGGCCTGAAGGCCAGGAACTGCTGACACGGCTGATTACCCAGCCGGGGGACGAGGCCGGACTGTTCCTGACCAATTTCCCGGCCAGGGGGTGGATGGCTTACGAACGCTTGAAGGAGTACCGGGAAGACCTGATTTATCTGAATCTTGTGGGGGACCGTCACGGTCGCGGGGCACTTGATTATACGGTTAACTGTAAGGTGGGTTTCCCGTCACTGACCGGCAACGGTAAGAGTGGGAAGATTCCTCCGCTGAACAATCCGTTGCCCGCCTGGGATGTGATTACGGGGCAACAGATCGCCCTGGGGCTGCTGGCGGCTGAGCGTCATCGTAGCCGGACCGGGCAAGGGCAACTGGTGCGGATAGCGCTGGCGGATGTTGCACTGGCCACTCTCGGTAACCTCGGTTATATCGCCGAGGTGATGATCAATGACGAGGAGAGGGAAGCGATCGGCAATAACATCTTCGGCACCTACGGTCATGACTTTGAGTGCCAGGATGGTGAGCGCGTGATGGTTGTCGGTGTGAGTCCGAACCAGTGGCGGGCGCTGGTAGACGTGACAGGTACCGGGCCAGAGATTGCGGCCTTGGAGCAGCGCCTGAGCCTCGACTTCCGAAAAGAGGGCGACCGTTACAAAGGCCGGGATGGTATCACTGACATATTCCGCCCCTGGTTTGCCGCTCGCCGGTTCGAGCAGGTGGCCACGGAACTGGACAATGCCGGTGCCTGCTGGGGTAAGTATCAGACTGTCCGGGAAGTTGTTGAGAAGGATATCGACTGCTCCGTGGATAACCCATTGTTCCAGATGGTCGGGCAGCCCGGAATCGGGGAATACCTGATGCCTGGCCATCCATTGCGCTTTACCTCCGTGGACCGGGATTCGGTACGGCCCGCGCCAGAACTTGGTGAACACACCGAGGAAATCCTGGCAGACACTCTCGGCCTGTCTTCAGGCGAGATAGCCCGGCTTTTCGATGAGAAAATCGTGGCCAGTTCAAACAAATGATAATCAGGCTAACCATTTAAAAGGGGGCTCATTGTGGAAAGTGTCCGGTTCAGTTTTCCTGCTCCTGAAATCGATGAAAGTGTCGATGAGCTTCGTAAGGAAGTGCGCGCTTTTCTGAAGGAGGAAGTTCGCAGCGGTGGCTTTGTTCCGGTCACAGACTGCTGGTGTGCCGGTGTAGACCCGGACTTCAGTCGGAAGCTGGGCCAGAAGGGCTGGATCGGAGTTACGTGGCCCCGGCAGTATGGCGGGCGTGACCTGAGCGCTCTCCATCGCTATGCGATCACCGAAGAGCTGTTAGTGGCAGGCGCTCCCGTACACGCTCACTGGATTGCAGATCGCCAGAGCGGGCCGCTTATTCTGGCGAAAGGTACAGAAGACATGAAACGAAACATTTTACCGCAGATTGCTGCCGGAAAATGTTTTGTAGCGCTTGGCCTCAGTGAACCGGAATCCGGCTCCGACCTTGCGTCCGTGCGTACCCGTGCCGCCAGAGTAGAGGGTGGATGGGAAATCACGGGCACCAAATTGTGGTCATCGGGGGCCCGGCACTGTCAATACATGACGGTACTGGCTCGCACCGGTGAGCGCGACCCGGACAAGCGCCATGCAGGCCTGACGCAGTTTCTCGTCCCGCTGGATTCGCCGGGGGTGACGGTGCGGGGAATTCGTGACATGAGCGGGGTCGAGCATTTCAACGAGACTCACTTCGAAAGTGCCTTCGTCCCGGACGATGCCGTACTGGGCGCGGTTGGCGAAGGCTGGAAGCAGGTCACGAGCGAACTTGCGCTGGAGCGTTCGGGACCGGAGCGTTTTCTGAGCACCTTTATTGTACTGGAAAAGGCGATGCAGCATAGCGCTGCCGGAATGAACGGACACCAGGCTGCAGTTTTCGGCAGCATTCTCGCCCGCATCCGTGCATTGCGCGCTATGTCCCTCGGTGTCGCGGCACTACTCGACCAGGGACATTCCCCGGAAATAGAGGCGGCACTGGTCAAGGACCTGGGCACCCGGCTGGAGCAGGACATTATCGAGCGCCTTCGGGAGTTTTGGCCGATACAGATGAAACAGGGCTATGGTGACGAGTTCCAGTCCCTGATGTCGGATAGCCTGCTGCGCCAGCCCTCCTTTACCCTGCGGGGGGGCACCAACGAGGTACTCCGGGGCATCATCGCCCGAGGTGTGGGACTGAACTGATTGCGTGGCCCAAAGGGAGTCATCACCGGAGGCGATATGGAACAGACAGATCAGCTTATTCTTGATACCGCCCATCGCCTGTTTGCGGATCAGTGCGACGCAGAGACTGTTAATCGCGCGGAAAATTGCGAAACACCCGATCGGCTGTGGCAGGCCATTTTTGAGTCAGGTCTGACCCTGGCCTGGGTACCAGAGGCCGCCGGTGGTGTTGGTGGTTCGTTGGCTCTTGGCTTCAACCTGATCCGCCAGGCCGCCAGCTTTGCCTTGCCGGTGCCACTGGCTGATACCCTGGTAGCCAACCTGTTGCTGGCAAAAAGCGGGCTTTCGGTCAGCGCCGGCTGCTGGGCAGCAATGGCTTTCGATGGGCATGAGGTGCCGTCTTTGTTACAGGGGGAAGTCAGCGGGGTGGTGGAGGCAGCCTCCGGTGCCCCGGGAGCCACGGTGGTTGTAGTGCCGGTACTGGAAAAGGAAGTGGTCAGGATCGCCACCTTTGCCCCTTCTGCGATCGACATGGAGCATCATGAAAGCCTCGCCGGTGAGGCGAGATCCCGGATTATTTTCGATTCGGCAATTCCGGGCCAGTTGTCCGCACCTGTTGATGGCATGACGGTGGATGGTCTGAAGCAGTTCTGTGCTTTGGTCCGTGCCTGCCAGATTGCCGGGGCACTGGAAAAGATTACGGATTTGACGGTGGGCTATGTCAGGGAGCGTCACCAGTTTGGCCGCCCCCTGGGCAAGTTTCAGGCTATTCAGCACAAGATAGCCGATATTGTCGGGGAGAGTGCCCTGACCGGTGCGGCGGTGGAGCAGGCTGTGCGGAAACTATCCGCTCACCCTGTTCCGTTCAGCGGGGATTCCGATATGCTGCTGCCGTTGGCAACTGCCAAGATAGTGGCTTCCGAGGCGGCAGGCAGGGTAACCCGGAATGCGCATCAGGCGCATGGTGCCATGGGGTTCAGCTTTGAATACCCGCTGCAGCAATACAGCCGGAGAGTCTGGAGCTGGCGAGAGGAGTTTGGCCCGGAATTTTACTGGTCCGGGCGTCTGGGAATGGCGGTTGCCTCCGGGATCAGCTCCCATGGCAGCAACCACGGCGATGGCGGTACCTGGGATCTTGTGTCCCAATAACATGATCGGGAGAGACCATGAAAACCTTTGAGGATGTGATTGTTGAGTGGCATGAGCATGTAGCGCTTGTGGAGATTTGCCGTCCGCCGCTGAACTTTTTTAATGTAACGCTGATTGAGCATCTCGCTGAGACTTTTGAGACTCTGGACCAAAAGGATCATTGCCGTGCCATTGTGTTGGCTGCGAGAGGTAAGGCTTTCTGTGCGGGTGCGGATTTTTCTTCCAGCGGGGGTGACCTGTTCAAGCCTGAAAGCGATAACAGCGCGATCACTCTGTATAGGGCCGCTGCGAGATTGTTCCATTGTCGAAAACCGGTGGTGGGTGCTATTCAAGGTGCAGCCATCGGTGGAGGCCTGGGGTTGTCACTGGTACCGGATTTCCGGATCGTCTGCCCCGAAACACGCTTTGCCGCCAACTTTGTCCAGCTTGGTATCCATCCGGGGTTTGGAATCAGCCTGGCCCTTCCGCGGCTTATCGGCCAGCAGAAGGCGCAGTTAATGCTGCTCACCGGTCGGCGGATCAAAGGCGAGGAAGCTCTGGAGTATGGCCTTGGTGACAAGCTGGTCCCGTCGGACAGGGTTCGTGACGAGGCGATAGCGCTAGCCACCGAAATTGCCCGGTGTGCGCCCCTGGCGGTGGAGTCGACCCGGGCGACGCTGCGTCAGGGTCTGGCGGAAGAGTTGCAGGCCAGGCTTGAGCACGAATTCGCCGAACAGGCGTGGTTGGCTGAAACGGCTGACCACAGAGAGGGCCTGGCGGCGGTCAGAGAGCGGCGTCCGGGGCAGTTTTCCCGGTCCTGAAGAATTGGTGATGCCCGGAGCACGGTCCCAAAACAGCCTGCTTGTTGGTTTTCCCAGAAATAGCCCGGCGGGGGCCGGGCCCTGCAGTGGCGGGCTATGCAGCAGCTTGTCAGCCCCGGAAAACGACCGAGTTGGCCAGCGGCTCGCGCACGGTCCGCGTACGATTGGCATCCACGTCGGGGTCTTCATAACCAAAACTGATACCCAGCAGAATGCCGGTGCTGTCGTCGAGCCCGAACGCTTCCCGCACCAGATCCGGATAGGTTCGCATGCTGCCCATGGCGCAGCTGCTGATGCCAAAGGCATGCATGGTCAGCATGAGGGTCTGGGCATAGATGCCCACGTCCAGCGAGATGGTTGCACCGAAGTTGCGATCCATGCCCAGGAAGGCGATGTGCGGGGCATCGAACAGCTCGAAATTGCGGCGGACGGCCCGGAGTCTGCCGGGTTTGTCATTCCGGGCAACCCCCATCTCGTTATAAAGCGCGACCGCACAATCCACCTGACGTTGGCGGTATTCTCCCTCGAAGGTAGATACGTAGGAAAAATCCGGTTGGCCTGCCACGCCCTGGTCCAGCCGTTCCAGGAACTGGTCCCGCAGCCGGTCTTTCACCTCGCCGGAGGCAACATACACCTTCCACGGCTGAGTGTTGCAGTTTGAAGGTGCCTGCTGGGCTATTTCAAATACCTGTTCAAGCGTCCCGGCAGGTACCGGATCGGGCAGATAACCTCTGACTGAGCGCCGAGAGGTGATGGCATCGATCACAGGCACACTGGGTTTGGTTATGACCATAAAGTTCTCCGGGGTGCTCTTGAAGTCGTTATTACAGTGACGATAACAATTTAAGAACTGCGTGGGAAAAGCATATTTTCTATTAAAAGTATGCCGGAAATGTATTTCTTATTCGCCAAGAGTTGCAGAGCAGATAATCTGAATCCAAGCGCACTGAGTGAGGCTGAAGCGCGGACTCTTTACCTGACGAACAGAACTCTAGAGGTGCCATCATGCAACAACGACGAGCAGCTATTGTTACTCCGGTGCGCACCGGTGTGGGAGCATTTGGCAAGGCACTAAGACAGGTTTCGGTTGAAGACTTGATTGCTACGGTGTAGACGGTGTACTTCCCTGATGATCAGTCTGGGGTCGTCAGGCTGATCTGCGAACGTATTTCCTCCACCAGCTCCTTACCACATCTGGGCAAGGCATCCAGTTCGCGGACGATCAGGCTGCGCTCCCGTTCCGCCCAGTCGTCTTCCAGGTAGATGGTTACGATGTCGAGAAAATCGGTATAGCGGCGGGCGATGGAGCGGGGCAGGATGCCGATTCCGACACCGCGGCTGACCATCCGGCAGGCCGACTCGAAGCCGAACACCTGGATCCGCATCTGCAGGGTCGAGCCGGTTTCGCTGGCCTGGTCCTTGAGGAAATCGAACAGGGTGCTGCCTTCTCGCAAACCGATATGGGGGTATTCCAGGGTTTCCCGGAAGGAGAGGGTCTGGCGTGTAGCCAGCTCGTGGCCTTTCGGGGCGACCACCACCAGTCGGTCAACGCTGAATGGAATGATCTCGAGCTTTTTGTTCGCGTTCACCGGGCCGGCGACAACGCCGAGGTCGGTTGAGCCGTCCACCACCCCGCGAATGATGTCGTGGGTCAGCCGTTCCTGCAGGTCAATGGTCACACCCGGGCGGTTGACCAGAAAACGGGCCAGCACGTCCGGCATGAAGTCACTCACCGCCGTGGTGTTGGCGAAGATGCGTAAATGGCCTGATTTCCCTTCCGCATACCGGGAAAACTCATCCCTGATGTAATCCACCTGGCGCATGATGGCGCGGGCATGGACCAGCAGATCATGGCCGGCAGGGGTCAGTTCAACGCCCTGACTGTCCCGGTAGAACAGTCGGCTGCCAAGCTGTCCTTCCAAAGATTTGATTCGCATGCTGGCCGCCGCGGTGGAAAGGCTTACTCGACGAGCACCACCGGTCAGGCTATTGGCTTCGGCAACATGAATAAACAGGCGAAGATCAGGAATGTCAAAGTGCATGGTTTGGATACAGCAGGCTAACAAAGAGACGCTCAGTCTAAACCATGGGGGTGTTCATGGAAACCAAACGCACCCTTGTGGAAAAACGAATTCTCTTCAGTCTTATATACCGGCATTCTTACTATTGTTCAAAAACCAGAATAAAGATTGATAGAGGATCCATGATGTCGCGCTCTCCCGAAGACTGGATTGGCAAGAAGGAGTCCTGCCGGGATCGCCTTGATCCCTCGCATGCGGGTCGTATTGCGGCGATGTTGGACCGCCCTTTGTCTCAGGAAGGTGATGTCCTTGAGCCATTATGGCACTGGGCGTTTTTCCAGATTCCGGTACCACCTTCCGAGACAGGGCCGGATGGTCATATTGCTCCGGGCGGCTTTCTGCCGAAATCTGAGGGTAATACCCGGATGTGGGCCGGTGGCCGCGTTCAGTTCCATCAGCCACTGATCATCGGTCAGCCGGCGCAGCGCGAGTCCCGCATCAAGGCGGTCAATGAAAAAAATGGTCGCTCCGGCAAGTTGCTGTTCGTCACGGTGGAGCATGAGTACCGCCAGAATGGTGAGCTGTGCTTGAGCGAGGAGCAGGATATTGTCTATAAGGCGCCGGCAGCGCCTAGGCTGTCGCTGGACAAGCCGGTTGCTGAAGCCCAGTGGAGTCAGCCGGTAAAGCCATCTCCGTTGTTGTTGTTCCGCTATTCCGCAGTCACCTTCAATGGCCACCGGATCCATTACGATCACCCCTATACCACCAGGGAAGAGGGCTATCTGGACCTGGTTGTCCATGGCCCACTAATTGCGACGCTAATGGTACAGGCCTTTGTCGATTCTAATCCGGATCTGCGGCCAGTGCGCCTCTCATATAGAGGGTTGCGGCCCTTAACCGTTAACAAATCGTTCCGGGTTGAAGGGCGACTGGCCGATGAAGGCAAGGCACTACTCTGGGCCGCTAACGAAGACGGCCCGGGTCACGAAGCAGAACTTGAATTCGAGGAGAAGAGGTAGATGAATAGTCCATCCCTGCAGAAGTATGAGGATATTCGTGAGGGTGTCCGTGGCCTGTGTGCCGAGTTCGATGCGGCCTATTGGCGTGGCGTGGATGAGCGCAAAGCCTTTCCTGAGGAGTTTGTTGAGGCAATGACTCGGGCAGGCTGGTTGGCCGCGATGATTCCCGAGGAATATGGAGGGTCCGGTCTTGGTGTGTCTGAGGCTTCAGTCATTCTGGAAGAGATCAATCTGGCTGGCGGCAACTCCGGTACAGTCCATGGTCAGATGTACAACATGTTTACGCTGCTGCGTCACGGTAGCGAGGCACAAAAGCAGGAGTATCTGCCAAGAATTGCGGCGGGCGAATTGCGTCTGCAGTCCATGGGGGTAACAGAGCCGACCACCGGTACTGATACCACCAAAATAAAGACTACAGCAGTGCGTCAGGGCGACAAGTACGTGGTGAATGGCCAGAAAGTCTGGATCTCCCGCATCCAGCATTCTGACCTGATGATCCTGCTGGCCCGCACCACACCGCTGGCAGAGGTTCAGCGTAAGGCCGATGGCATGTCGATCTTTATTGTGGATCTGCATGATGCTATCGGTAATGGGCTGACGGTTCAGCCGATTGCCAACATGGTGAACCACGAAACCAATGAGCTGTTCTTCGATAACCTGGAAATCCCTGCCGAGAACCTGATTGGAGAGGAAGGTAAAGGCTTTCGTTATATTCTGGATGGCCTCAATGCCGAACGTGCACTGATTGCCGCCGAGTGCATCGGTGACGGTCGCTGGTTCATTGACAAGGCGCGCAAGTACGCCAGTGAACGGGAGGTGTTCGGCCGACCAATCGGCAAGAATCAGGGCATTCAGTTCCCCATCGCCAAGGCCCACATCAATGTCGAGGCGGCCGATTTGATGCGCTGGCGTGCCTGTGAGGAATACGACAGTGGCCGCAACGCCGGTGCCAGCGCCAATATGGCCAAGTATCTCGCGGCGGAGGCATCTTGGGAAGCTGCTAACGTGTGTTTGCAGACTCATGGCGGGTTTGGTTTCGCCAATGAATACGATGTGGAGCGGAAGTTCCGGGAAACTCGTCTGTACCAGGTGGCGCCCATTTCCACTAACCTGATCCTGTCCTACGTGGCCGAGCATCTGCTGGAGCTGCCCCGGTCGTTCTGACATCTGACAGCTCTGGGAACCTTGCTGTGACAGAAAAAAATGATAAACCCCTTCCGTTGAAAGGGGTAACGGTCATTGCGCTGGAGCAGGCTATTGCCGCGCCTTTGTGTACCCGCCAGTTGGCGGAGCAGGGTGCGCGGGTGATCAAGGTTGAGCGTCCTGGCACTGGTGATTTCGCCCGGGCTTACGATGACCGGGTCAACGGACTGTCCTCCCATTTTGTGTGGGTGAACCGCTCCAAGGAAAGCCTGACACTGAACCTGAAAAGCGCAGCGGCTCAGGAAATTCTTCACCGGTTGCTGGCTGAAGCCGACATCCTGGTGCAAAACCTCGCGCCCGGCGCCACTGCTCGTATGGGGCTGTCATTTGAACAGCTGCACCAACAATACCCCCAGCTGATTGTCTGCGACATTTCCGGTTATGGTGAGGGTGGCCCCTATCAGGACAAGAAGGCCTATGACTTGCTGATCCAGAGCGAGAGCGGCTTCCTCTCAGTAACCGGAACGCCGGATGCCGGTGGCATGGTGAAAGCGGGTTGCTCGGTGGCGGACATTGCTGCCGGGATGTATGCCAGCAACGCCATTCTGTCGGCGTTGTTACTGCGCGCGCGGACGGAAGAAGGAGCTCACATTGACGTTTCCATGCTGGAGAGTCTGGTGGAGTGGATGGGCTACCCCCTGTATTACAGTTATGATGGGGCACAACCCCCGGCGAGAGCGGGTGCTTCCCATGCCACCATTTACCCCTACGGCTCGTTTCCAGTCGGGGATGGCAAAACGGTGATGTTGGGGTTGCAGAACGACCGCGAGTGGCGGGCGTTCTGTGAACAGGTGCTGAAATACCCGGAGCTGGCGCAGGACCCGCGTTACCGCGATAACCCCCGACGGTCGGAAAACCGGGAGGAGCTTGCCGCACGTATCGCCGAAGTCTTTGCGGGAATGACGCTGGAGGAGGTGATCTGCCGTCTGGATAAGGCGGGTATTGCCAATGCTGTAGTCAACGACATGGCCCATGTCTGGCACCATCCGCAGCTGACGGCCCGAGATCGTTGGCTCGATGTGGCAACTCCGGTGGGGTCGATACCTGCACTGAAGGCCCCTGGACTCTATTTTCCGGAAGCGGTCTCCGGCGTGCCAGCCGTCGGCGAGCACAAGGCCGCCATTCTCCAGCAGCTTGGCTACTCTCCCGACCGAATCGACCAATTTGAACGTGATGGCGTGATCTGACGCCAACGCAACACTGAAAACAGGAACCTGACCATGATAGGCAGAGATTTGAAAACCATGCTCTTCGTGCCGGCCTCCCGACCGGAGCGCATCCCCAAGGCGATCGCAAGCGATGCCGGTGCGGTCATTGTGGACCTGGAGGACGCGGTTCCTGCGGCTGCCAAGGACTCCGCGCGCGACTCTCTGGATGCGTTCCTTCGTGGCCACGATGGGGCACTGATCTTCGTGCGTATCAATGCCCGGGGCACTGCGGGCTTCGAGGCGGATCTGGCACTGTGTGCACGCCACGCCAATGTCGTCGGCATTATGTTGCCAAAGGCCGAATCAGCGGAGGATGTCCGGGTTGTCGCTGGGGCCGGGAAGAGCATCATCCCTCTGATCGAATCAGCACGTGGTCTGGTTGCCCTCAACGAAATCGCCGCGGTGCCAGAGGTTGAGCGACTGAGCTACGGTGGTCTGGACCTCAGCGATGACCTCGGCCTCGAAGTTAATACCGGCGCCGCAGAGATGGTTATGGATCAGTGCCGTTATCAGCTGCTGGTCAGTTCCCGCGCAGCTGGATTGCTGGCACCCATTGACACTGTTTTCCCGGTTTTCGATGACGAGGAAGCAGTGCTCTCCCGTGCGCGCCGGGCCCGTAATATGGGGTTTGGCGGCATGCTGTGCATCCACCCCCAGCAGATTGCTCCGGTGCAAGCCGGATTTTCGCCGGACCCCGATCAGGTTGAATGGGCCCGCAAGGTCATGGAGGTCGCCCGATCTGGTGGCGGGGCGTTCAAGGTAGATGGCCAGATGGTCGATGCCCCGGTCATTGCAATGGCTAGAACCATCCTCGAACGAGCTGAATGGGGTTTCGACAAATAACCGGACCCCGACAAGCCGGCCATTGCTTACCTATCGACAGACAGGACGAGGGTGGCGACAGGACGCTGGTGGCCAGTCCTGCCGCCCCGCCCGTCTGGCAGGAGACGCTGCCCCGCGTTATTAATGCGCCTCATTTTGTCTTGCGGAATTTGTCGAGACCGCCGGTATGCATGACCCGTCCCATAAGCGGTGCGCCGATGATCTCTTCGGCCTTTAGCGCCGCTTCGATCAGCTTGTCCAGGTCAATCCCGGTATCGATGCCAAGCTCGTGGCACAGAAAAACCGCGTCTTCGGTGCAGACATTGCCGGCGGCGCGGGCATGGCCGTGACCCGCGAACGGACAGCCGCCAAGCCCGGCGACAGAGCCCTCGAACATATCCACTCCCATCGACAGCGCGGCATACAGATTAGCGACGCCAAGCCCGCGCGTGTCATGAATGTGCATGCCGATCCGCGCGTCGGGGGCCATTTCGCGCAGGGCGCCGATCATGCGTTTGACCGCTTCAGGATTGCCCCAGCCCATTGTGTCGGCCATCACGAGGACGGGAACAGGAATCTGCTCTTCCTCGCAAAGTTGCAGGATAAAGCGGAAATCGTCGAGGATGCGTTCTTGCGGAATGGGGCCGTCCAGGTTACAGCCAAAAGCCGTCATCACATAGGCGGCGTCAACCGTGTAGCCTTCTTCCTTGTAAAGCCGGACCCAGTCGCGCTGTCTCTCGCGCATTTCGGCGGATGAACAGTTGTTATTTGATCGGGCAAAAGCCTCGGAAGGGTAGAACAGCAGACGCGGGTCGATATCGACCTCATGCGCGGCCATCGCTTTTCGGAAGCCCTTGTCGTTCAGCCAGAGCGAGGTGTATTTGACGCCGGGTTTACGGTTGATACGCTGGAACAGCTCCCCGGTGTCGGCCATCTGAGGCACGTATTTCGGGCTGACAAAGCTGCCGACCTGAATGCGTTTCAACCCGGTCTCGCTGAGCATGTCGATCAGTTCGACTCGCTGTTCGATAGGATAAATCTTCTTTTCGATCTGAAAACCCTCGCGCGGGCCTTCCTCACGAAATTCGACGAATTTTGGAAAGTCGCTCATTTCATCACTCCTCGTATTGCAGGATCTCGGCTATGACCTGGCCGCGATCGACCATGTCCCCTTTCGAGACGGATATATTGCTGGCGATACCGGCTGCGGCAGTGCGGATCGAGATTTCAAGTTTCATGGATTCCATGACCGCGACCACGTCGCCTTCGGCCACGGACTGACCCTCAGTCACGTTGATCTCGACGATCACCCCGGTCAGCGGAGAGGCCACAGCGCGATCCGCCGCAGCATCGCCGCCGACGAAATCCAGCGGAGCGGCCGGATGGAAGATCAGGCGGCCCTCGGGTGTATCCATCTCGATCACCCCGGCGTGTCGCCGTGCGTCGATCAAAAGGACAGTATCGCCCTCGCTCAGGCACCAGCGGCCCGCCGTGATTTCACGCGCCGCCAGTGTCATTGCATCGTAGTTTTCCGACAGGACGGTGTACCGGTCTCCGGGTTTGACGGGGCCGACGCATAATTCCTCGGATATGCCTGCAGAGTCCGTGAGCGACACGCGTTGTCCCGCTTCGAGCACGTCGTCCCCGAGACCGAGGCGCCAGCCAGTGAAGGTGTTGCGATTGGTCCAGGGGTCGGCATCTGTATCGCGGCGTGGCGTTGCCACGAAGAGAATGGCGGCGGCCGCCTTCCAGAGCTCGGGACGGGACAGGGTGCGTGGCTGTGTCAACACGTCGATACGACCGTCGATCCAGCGCGTATGAACCTGCATCTGCGCGAATTCCGGGTTCCGCGCCAGCGCCGACAGGAAGGCACGGTTGGTTTGCACGCCCTCCACCGCAACATGGTCCAGAGCCGTCGCCAGCCGTGCCAATGCTGTTTCGCGGTCGGGCGCGTGAACGACCAGCTTGGCGATCATGGGATCGTAATAGGGCGTGACCGTGTCGCCTTCTTTAACGCCGCTGTCGATGCGTAACCCATCGGGCAGGCTCAGTGTGGTCAGCGTGCCCGTCGAGGGGGCGAATTGCATCGCCGGGTCTTCGGCGTAAAGCCGTGCCTCGACCGCGTGACCGGTGATCTTCAGATTCCCCTGCGTGAAACCAAGGCCCGCACCTTCGGCAATGCGCAGGTGAAGCGAGACTAGGTCCAGGCCGGTGATCGCCTCGGTGACGGGGTGTTCCACCTGGATCCGGGGGTTAACCTCGAGAAAGTAATACTCGTCCCCCGCAACCAGGAACTCCACCGTGCCCAGGCCGCGATAGTCGAGCGTCTCGCCCAGTCGCACCGCGTCTTGCCCGATTTTGTCCAGAAGCGCACGCGGCAGACCCCAGGCAGGGGCCTCTTCGATGACCTTTTGGTGCCGGCGCTGGAGCGTACAGTCGCGTTCGAACAAGTGTACCACATGCCCCTTGCCGTCGCCCGCGATCTGCACTTCGACATGGCGCGCCTCTGGCAGGAAACGTTCCAGCAGAAGGCCCTCCGAGCCGAAGGTGGATTTCGCCTCGCGCAGCGCACCTTCGATGTCCTCCTCCAGCGTGGCCGCCTCTGTCACAAGCCGCTGCCCGCGCCCGCCGCCGCCACCGACCGCCTTGAGCAGCACCGGCAGACCCATTTCGCGTACTGCGGCGGCAATTTTCTGAGGGTCGGACTGCGCACCTTCCGTGCCCGGGATCACTGGAACGCTGGCGGTAACCGCTGCCGCCTTAGCGCTGGCCTTGTCGCCGAAGCGCTCCAGCGTTTCGGGCGTCGGCCCCATGAAGATCATCCCGGAAGCCTCGACCGCACGGGCAAAATTGGGGTTTTCGGCCAGAAAGCCGTAGCCAGGATGGATCGCATCGGCGCCGACGGATCTGGCGGCAGCGATGACGGCATCGACCTTCAGGTAACTCTCGGATGCGGGACCAGCACCCAGGCGGATAGATTGGCCGATCTCCCGGACATGAAAGGCGTTGCTGTCGGCATCGGAATGGACCCCGATGGGTGTGATGCCGCAGGCCCGCGCGGTGCGCGCAATCCGGCAGGCGATTTCGCCGCGATTGGCGATGAGAAGTGTTTTTATTTTCATGGCTGGCCCCTCACATCCTGAACACGCCGAAATGGGTTTTGTCTCTGGGCCTGCGTGAAGTCACGTCCAGCAGGAGCGCCATGACATCGCGGGTTTCGCATGGTTCGATCACACTATCGATCCAAAGGTTCGAGGCGAAATTGTAGGCGCCCTGGAAATTCTCGTATTCCTTACGGATGGGGGCCTTGAAGGCTTCCTCCTCCTCGGGCGTCCAGCTTTTGCCGTCGCGTTCATTGATCTGGGCACGGACCTGGGCCAGCACGCTGGCGGCCTGTTCGGGTCCCATGATTGCCGATCGCCCCGTAGGCCAGGCGAACATTGCGTCCGGTTGGAACGGACGACCGAGCATGGCCAGGTACCCCGCGCCGTAGGAGCCGCCGGTGATGATCGTGAACTTCGGCACTCGTGCCGAGGACATGGCGGTGATCATTTTCGCGCCGGCCTTGGCGATGCCCATCTGCTCGACCTCCCGGCCGACCATGAAACCGTTCACATCCGCCAGGAACAGCAGCGGGATATCGCGCTGGACGCAGAGATTGATGAAATGCGTGGCCTTCAGCGCGGCCTCGACGAAGAGCACGCCGGTATTGGCGAGAATGCCAACTTCATGGCCATGGATGCGGCCCCAGCCGGTCATCATGGTGTCGCCGTAAAGCGGCTTGAACTCGTGAAAATCGCTGTCGTCCAGCAGACGTGCGACGATCTCGCGGTTGTCAGTCGGCACCTTGGGGTCACGGCTGACGATGCCGTAGATCTCTTCCACCGGGTAGGCCGGGGGGAGTGGTGGCTTCGGCGTCTTGCGAGGCAGAGGCTTTTCGCCCAGGTGTCTGACGATTTCGCGGGTGATGGCCAGCGCGTGCGCGTCATCCTCGGCGAGGTGGTCGGTCACACCCGAAACCGAGGAGTGCATCTTGCCGCCGCCCAGCGTCTCGGCATCGACTTTTTCGCCGGTCGCCGCGAAGGTCAGTTCCGGCCCGCCCAGATACATGAAGCCCTGACCGCGCACGATTACCACCTCGTCGCAGAGCGCGGGAATATAGGCACCACCTGCAGTGCAGGGGCCCATGACCACGGCGATCTGCGGCACGCCATCGCCGGACATGCCGACCTGGTGGTGGAAGATCGAGCCGAACTGACCTTCGTCCGGGAAGATATTCTCCTGATCCGGCAAAAAAGCGCCCCCGGAATCGACTAGGGTTATCACCGGCAGCCTGTTCTTCCAGGCGACTTTCTGCGCCCGAACGTGCTTGCGGCAGGTCATGCCAAAATAGGTGCCGCCTTTGACCGTGGCGTCATTGGCGATGATCATGCACTGGCGCCCCTCGATCACACCGATTCCGGTGATGATGCCGGCACCCGGCGGAACGCTATCATATTTGTTGAGCCCGGCAAGCTCGCCGAGCTCCAGGAATGGTGTGCCCGGATCGATTAGCCTCTCGACCCGCTCGCGCGGAAGAATCTTGTTATTCTTCTCGTGGCGTTTCCGCGCCCTCTCGGGGCCGCCGAGGCGTTGCTGTCGCCGAAGGGCATGCAGTTCGCCGACTTTTTCCCGGTAACATGTGTCGTTTTCCCGGAAGTCGTCGGATCCGGTGTCGAGTAGGGATTTCATTCTAGTCATGGCAGGTCGGGGTACTCTCTGAGGACGAAGGCAACCTTGGCGGCGCCGGGTTTCTCGAAGGTGTCGGGGGCCACCAGATGAACATCGGCCTTGAACACTAGGGAGTCGCGTAAGCGCTGCTCGATCCTCTTCTTTAGGGTGTTATCATCCGCCGGATCGCGACCAGGACCGCGTTCGACGATCACCTTCAACGCGCCTTGCGTGGTGTGGCCTTCGAAATCCGCCACGATTCGCATGACACCATTTGTTTCGGGTACCATTTCGGTGATCACGCTGTTTATCGCGGAAGGGAAGACATTGGCCCCGCGCACGATCAGCATGTCGTCAGTCCGCCCCGTGCAACGGATCTTGGGACCGGTGCGCCCGCAGGAGCACTCGGTGTCGATGACCTCGATATAATCGCCCGATTGGAACCGCACGAGCGGGCTCGCCTGCCGGCCGATCGCGGTGTAGACCATCTCGCCCTCGGCGCCTTTCTCCCAGGGAATGATCCGGCCGCTTTCGGGGTCGAGCAGCTCGGTAATGATATAGTCCATGTTGACCATATGCATCCCCGACCGTGCGTCGCATTCGGCCCAGTAGGTCACGCCCAGATCGGTGCCACCCATCATCTCGGCGCATTTTGCGCCCCAGGCCTCTTCGATCTTGGCGCGGATCGCCGGAATGCCACCACCCGGTTCGCCACCGACAATCACTCGCTCAATGCCCAGTTCACTGGCCTTGCAACCAAGCACTTCGGGTGCCTTTTCGGCCAGATGTAGAACGAAGTTGGGTGCGCCGACCACGCAGCGCGGGCGAGTGTCGGCACAGGCCCTGAGCAGCCGTTCCGCGCCACCATCTGCCCCGACTGGCACGTCGATCCCGCCCATGTATTGCAGCCCCTGCATCACCGGGATGCCGCCGACGAATCCCTTTGCCAGCGAAAATGCGTGCAGCACCATGTCGCCCGGCCGCACGCCGTTGGCGAAAAAGCAGCGCGCTGTCATCTCGTGCCACATTTCGGCGTCGGGTTCGGTGAGCGCGACATAGGACGGGCTACCCGTCGTGCCTGATGAGGCCTGCATTTGGATGATGTCCGCCACCGGCGCGGCCCGATGCTTGCCAAAGGGTGGTTCCGCAGCGAGGCTTTCGCGGATCTCGGTCTTATGGGTAAAGGGCAGTTTCTGCAGATCTTCGATCGTGCGGATTTCCTCGAACCTCACACCTGCTGCAGCAAATTTATCCTGGTAGAACGTCGAGTTCGCCTTGAGATAGTCCATCTGCTCGCGCAGCCGCTCCTCCTGAATGCGGTGCACTTCGTCGAGAGGCGTGCCCTCAATCTCGTGCCAGAAGGGGTCGTTCACCTTGGCGGCCGCATCTTGCCGCCGGAAGCGCATTCCAAATAGCATATACTGTCCTCCATGCTAAGTCGGCGATCAATATCAATAAGATCGTGGCAAGCCCATGACCTTTTCGCCGATGAAACTAAGGCACAGCTCGCGGTTGACGGGCGCGGTGCGCAGTAGCCGCACCAACGGATACATCTCGTAAAGCCCCGTATCCTCGGTAAAGCCCGATCCGCCATGCGCCTGGAGCGCGGCGTCCACAGCCTCGATCCCCGCTTCGGCCGCTGCGTATTTCGCCATGTTCGACGAGGCCCCAGCAGACAGTTTGTTATCAAACTCCCATGCCGCCCGATGGGTCATCAGGCTGGCCATCTCGACCGCTGTGTGCGCCTTAGCCATCGGGTGCTGAACGCCCTGATGCGCGCCGATGGGCTGGCCGAAGACATTGCGCTCGGACGCGTAGGCCACACCCTTGTTCAGCGCAAAACGGCCGATTCCGCAGCACAGTGCGGCCAGAATGATGCGCTCGGGGTTGAGGCTATCGAACAGGATCGAGAACCCTTCGTCCACCTCGCCGACCACATCCTCGGGGCCCAGATCCACCTCATCGAAAAACAAGGTCCACTGTTCTTCAGGGAGAGGGATCGAGATCTTCACCCGCTGTTTTTCAACGCCCTTTTTCTTCATGTCCACAGCAAACAGGGTGAATCCGTCGGTCTTGCGGCTGACCTCTGTGTGCGGTTTGGTCCGAGCTACCACCAGACAGTAGTCCGACACCTCGGCGCCAGTAATGAAGGTCTTTTCCCCCGACAGGCTGAACCGGTTGCCCCGGCGCTTTGCGAGTGTCGTGGTTTTCATCGTGTTGGATCCGGCGCCCGGCTCGGTGATCGCAAAACAGAACTGGATATCGCCACGGCAGGCAGCCGGAAGAAGCTCTTTCTTTTGAAACTCGGTTCCGTGATGGGCGATATGGGCTAGCGACATGGTCGGGCCGACCACCATCATCAAAAGCGGTATGCCGTGATTGGCAGTGCCTTCCATGAACAGGGCCATTTCGGTCATGCCAAGCCCGGCGCCGCCATATTCTTCGGGCACCATGATGCCGAGAAATCCATCATCGGCAATTTGTTGGAACATGTCCTTGGGGAATTCATGCTTGCGCGCATGCCGTAGCCAGTAAGCGTTGTCAAATTTTTGCGCCAACTGGCCGCCGTATTCGTAAATCAAGCGTTGTTCGTCGTTCAGTATGAAATCCATGGTTCTTCCTCAGCACTTAAAAGCCGGCTTGCGTCGGTCCTCGAAAGCATCAAGTCCTTCGGCAACGTCGTTGCCGGGTAGGGCGCGCACCGCTGCGTCGCGCTCAAGCCGCATCTGTTGGTCTATCGTCATGTCTGCACCTTCGCGGGCCAGCCGTTTCATCTCGGCAATACCAGGGCGCGAGCGGGTGCCGATGGTCTGGCAATAGTCCAACGTGGCCTCATGCAGATCCGCATCTGGAACAATATAATTGACCAGACCGACCTCCCTGGCCTCGTCCGCCTTGAGCCAGCGCGCCGAGTACATCAGGTCGAGCGCCCGGCGCTGGCCCATTAACCGTGTCAGCCGCTGCGAACCGCCCCAGCCGGGGATCAGACCGAATTGCGCATGCTGATCGCCGAATTGCGCGCTCTCGGCGGCAAAGCACACGTCGCAGGCCAGCATCAGCTCGATCCCGCCGGCCAGACATAGCCCCTGCACGGCGACGACGACAGGGAGGGTGCTCGTCTCGAGCGCGCGGAGGTTTTTCATGCCAGAGGCGATGAAATGATCCAGCGCGGCCGGATCGTTTAATTTGCCCTTCACTTCGGTGAGATCGGCGCCGGTGCAGAAGTGCTTACCCTGTGCACGAATGAGGATCGACCGCACTTCCCGATTGGACTCGAATTTTGTGCGCGCGTCCGATATCCGATTATGCACTTCCAGTGACAGGCAATTGAATTTCTCCGGGCGTGCCAGTTCGATGATGCCGACGCTGCCCTCATTGAATGCGTCGATCACACCACTCATTTTGCCGCTCCCTTTGCCTTCTTGTCGTACTGAAGCGCCATCCGCCCGACCTTTTCGCGGGCAATCACCAGTTTCTGGATTTGCGCGGTGCCATCGCCGATCTGCAGGCCGAGAACGTCGTTGTAACGTTGATGATGGGGCAGGTCAGTGGTATAGCCGTAGTGCCCATGCAGGATCAGGCACTGATGAAGAATCTCGCAGGCGGTCTTCGGCAAGTACCATTTGCACATCGCCGCCTCGGCGGTGTGGGGCAGGCCGCGGTCGCGCAAATCCAGCGTATAATAGCAAAGCTGGCGCATCATGGTCAGTTGGGTTTCGGCCTCGGCCAGGGGGAAACTGACGCCCTGATATTGCACGATGGGCGCGCCGAAAGCCTCGCGTTCCCGGACATAGGCCCAGGTCTCGTCCACCGAGGCCTGCGCCGCGCCCAGACATTCCAGGCCGATCAGTGCGCGGGAATAGTCGAATCCCGACATGATTGTGGCAAAGGCGCGATCCTGTTCGGCCATCATGTTTTCGGCCGGCACGAAGACGTCGTCGAAAAACACCGATCCGCGCCCGACAGGCTTGGTGCCGATGTCGTCAAAATGCGTGCGGCTGATGCCGTCCTGGTTCAGATCGACAAAAAAGGCACTGACGCCGCGGGAGCCCCCGTCAGGATCGCCCGTGCGCGCGAAAACGACGGCTGCGTCGGCCTGGCTGGCAAAGCTCATTGACGTCTTTTCGCCGCTCAGCCGCCAGCCGTTTCCGGACTTTTTGGCCCTGAGAGTCAGGTTCGCCGCATCCGATCCGCCCCGCGGCTCCGTCAGGCCCAGGCCGATGACGGCATCACCCGAAATAACCTTGGGCACCCACTCTGACGCGATTTCCCTGGAGGCGTGCCTGGCCACCATCCCTCCCATGAGAGAGCCTAGAAGCTGCACATAGCTTGCGTTGAAATCGGCATAGGCAATCTCTTCGACAATGAGGCCTGCAGTGACCGAGCTTTCGCCAAGCCCGCCGAATTCCTCAGGCAGATCCGGCGCAATCAGACCCAGCGCGCCCATTTCCTTTATCAGCGCACGATCAAGGACGTGGCCGCGTGCGCGCTCCTGGTAGCCGGGTGCCAGTTTTTTTGTGGCGAATTGCTTCGCGGTTTCGCGAAACGCCTTTTGATCTTCTGTTGGCTGGAATTGCATCGGCGCTCCTTGTCATCAATGACCGGAAATATGCTTTGGTAAAAATCTAACAACTGTTAGAATGCAGGTCAAGCGAATTTTTTGATGAGGCATTTGCGCTGTAGCAAGTTTCCGCAGCCCGGCGCTCGCTGTCACGAGCGCGTTGACGGGGGGAGCGCCGCTCTCGGGGGGGCTTGGCCCGATCAAACGGCGCGGTTGTGAGCGAGGCTGGTGCTAGCCGGTCGCCGGGATCGGCTGGATCAGCGAGCGCATCTGCCTGGGGCGGCCCTGTTGTATGTGACCGAGCGCCATGGCCATCATCACCGCGATGGCCAGGTCGACGCGGGTGGTCATCTTGGCGAGGCCGCGGATGAAGTGCTGCTCGAAGCCGAAGTGGCGATCGATGCGATTGTTGATCCGTTCCATGGCACTG
This sequence comes from Marinobacter salarius, assembly GCF_032922745.1. Classification (NCBI taxonomy): domain Bacteria; kingdom Pseudomonadati; phylum Pseudomonadota; class Gammaproteobacteria; order Pseudomonadales; family Marinobacteraceae; genus Marinobacter; species Marinobacter salarius. Next base: position 3,062,484 of record NZ_CP136693.1, on the reverse strand, counting down.
CGGCGGTTGTAGCCGCAGTGCCAGCTCGCGTTGTTCCTGGGTCACCGGGCAGACGCAGCGCAGGGTGCCCTTTTCGGTATGCACGATGGTCTCGGTGCCGTCGAGTCCCGGATCGGCGCTGAAGTCCTTGCAGCGCCCGGCCAGCTCCGACAATGATCCCTTGGTGGCCATCTTATCCCCCCCCTGAGCGCCCTGGGGTGAATTTTCCGCCCTCCCCGCCGGTGGCGCCGGTAAGTCATTGATCCTGCGTCTGGCGGTGGGGTAAAGAGAAATCCGCCCATGCCGGAGCCGCCGGCAATTCAATGGGTTAGAGACTGCGCAAACGGCTCTCAAAAGTGGCAGCCAAGCGACTACAGCGACTGGTACGAAAGCCTGATGCAATCAGGAAAGCCGACGATGAGCTGAGCAAAGCAGAGAGAACGCGCGAGTGCGTTCTCTCTGCGGCCGGCCGCCTTTTCCGGCAAGAAGGCTTCTACGCGACAACGATGCGCGACATTGCGCAGGAATCCGGAGTAGAAGCGGGAAGCATCTATTACCATTTTCAGTCCAAGGATCAGATTCTGAACGAGGTGCTCGATCTTGGCGTGCGGCAACTTTACGAGAAGGTCCGTGAAATTACCCGTTCGGCAAGGAGAAATTCTGAGGATTTTCGCAAGACGTTTGCTTTGCTCATCGAAACACACCTGACCTATTTAGAGCCTATTTCAATAGGCCGGCTCGCCAGTCCCATGAAACCCCTCCCTCACCCTATTTTTCGGAGAGATGCCCCAACCTATTAGAAAAGGTTCAAAGGGCAACACGCCGATGGCGTCCATCGCCTCCTGGCCACGATTGGGGTGTGGAGCCAACCAGGTCAGGGTCTCGTTGGAGGCGCTGTGCAGCCAGTCGCGTTTGCCACCGACCTGCATCCCGGTCTCATCGGCATGCAGGTCGGCGCTTCACGTAGCGCCGGGATAACCCACTCGGCAAACGGCTCGGCCCGCGGGTAGGCCTCCTGTTTGAAGGCGAACAGCGTGCCGGTGCTCAGCGCCAAGCCGCATTGAGACGTCAGCAACTCGCGGATACGGGGAAAGATAGACCCCATGGGCCTTGAGGTGCGGGCCATACTGGAGGGGGCGAGTCACGCCCTCGGGAAAGGGCGCCACGTCGAGTTGCCCCTGATCATCTTCGAGGACCTCAGCCTGGTACTCGGTGACCACGGCCTGGATCACGATGTCCTGCACCTGGCGCGTTTCGACGCCGACTGGGCGGCAAGTGCGTCCCTTGGGGAGTTGCCGACGATCGACACGGAGCTTGACCCGTAGCATCAGCACAACGATGGCCGCACGCAGCGACTGCGAGACCATGAGGTCTTTCTTGAGCTGCTGCCGGACCCGCTCCAGGGCCTCCTCGACGTTAATATCGTTAAGGGTCATGTCACCGCATGAGCGTGTCGAAGGCTGGGGCACACTATGCCTGAAAAATCAGCTGATTGGCGACAGGCTATCGCAGCGACCTGCAATGGTTCGGACAGTTTTAAAGAAAGCCTGATGCTCCGATAATGGGTCTCTCACAACATCGCCACCCGAACACTGACGGATCCTCACGAGTTCTGTGCTATTCGTCGCATAATGCCTGTTCCCTGACCTTCTCGCGAAGGCTCTCTCGGAGGATTTCCCAGGAGGACCAGGGCACGCCACCACCGCCAACCCCTCCCCGAGGCTTTCGCCGAGATGGAGGCCGGGGTCAGCGAGCTCGGTCACGGCCTGGATCGAAGCAGTCGCAATTCGGCCTTGCTGGCGCAGATCGGGTCAAACGAGCCGCGAGAGAGGGTATCCGGCCCCGTCCCGGCGGCTCCGCCAACCGTTTCGTGACGCGGTAGTGTGTGTCATGAGTCTATTATCCGCCGTCGCTGGGTCAGATCGTGAGCCTGCTGAGCTTCTTACATAATCAAGAGCCCGCTTGATCGACGCCATCCCCCGCAACCCGGTGGGCAAGATCCTGAAAAAGGAATTGCGAGCCCTGTAGTGCGGTTCTGGCTGAGCTTCCACTTGCCTTTCCGGCGAAGCCGTCGGCCGCGAAGTCGTTGGGGGCACGCGATGACGCGATGCCCTTACCGCCTGCGCGATGAAGGAATGGCGTAGGTCACGACTGCATGGGCTACCGGCTTTTCCAGCTGGCCTTCCGAATAGATATTCACCTCGGTTAATACCGAGCGGCGGCCCAGGTGGAGAGGAGTGCCCTTGGCCAGCAGGGCCTTGCCGGCTTCCGGCTTGCGCAGGAAGTTGATGTTCAGGTTGCTGGTGACCGCGAGCGGTACGATACCAATATGGGACAAGACCACTATGTAGGCGGCGGTGTCGGCGACGGCCATCATGGTGGGGCCGGACACGGTGCCGCCGGGACGCAGGTGGGATGCGCCCACCGGCTGGCGTGCCCACGCTTCCTGTTCATCCACCTTTTCGACCACGATGGTGGACTGGGGAAATTGGTCTCTCATGAATGACTGTAGCTCTTCCGCACTGGCCTGAATCGGCATCGTCTGGTTCCTCTATTGATATTGATCAACGGGTTGATTGTTTCAGTGACGCCGACTGGCGTGCCTGCACCAGTGCTTGCCGCATGGCCAGTTCAAACGCAGGCAGCTGTCGGGCGCGGCCTCGCTGACGGGTCGGATGTCCATTCGCCCGGGCACAATGTCACCCGGTGCGCTCCGTGCATCGGCGCTGCGCTGACAGGCGTCAGCCGCCAGCGGGCAGCTTGCGGCGCAGGAACTCGATGACCGCGTTGCTGAAGACGTCGTTGCGGTCGCCGGCGACCATGTGACCGGCGTCCTCGACGTCGAACCGCTCGGCATGCGGTACCAACTGCTGCAGCTCGTGCGCACCCTCCGGGCTGAGTACGTCGCTGGACCCACCCCGCACAAGCAGGGTGGGGATGCGGATGCGCCTGGCGGCGGCCTCGCGGCGCTTCTGTCTTACCAGTGCCTCGCCGGCGCGGGAACGGGTGGCGTGATCGAGGAAGCGAGGATCCCAGTGCCAGTACCAGCGCCCGTCGTTGTGCTGGCGCAGGTTCTTGCGCAAGCCGGTGGTGTTGCGCGCCTTGCGGTGCGGATTGTAGGCGCTAACCGCCTCCGCCGCTTCCTCAAGATTGGCAAAGCCGCCGGTGTGTGCGCGCATGAAGTCCAGCACACGCGCCACGCCATCGGGCTCCAGGCGCGTGGCGACGTCCACCAGCACCAGCGCGCGGGCGAAATCCGGCGGCCCCTCACCGACCGCCAGCAACGAGGTGAGTCCGCCCATCGACGCGCCGACCAGCACCGGTGACGCGCGCAGCGAGGCACGAACGGCCGCGAGATCGGCCACAAGTGCATCGGCACTGTAGTCGCCGTCCGGCGCCCACTGGCTGTCGCCGTGACCGCGGGCATCGAGGGCGATCGCGAAATAGCCGGCACCGGCGAGCTGCCGAGCCGTGCCGGCCCAGGCATGCCGGGTTTGGCCGCCGCCGTGGAGCAGGAGGACGGGCGGCCAGCCGCTCTCGCCAGCGGCTTCGGCCGCCAGCCGCCAGCCGCTCGCTCCGGTCAATTCCAGCGGGCGCAGGGGGACGGTGCCTCGCTTACTGCCGGTCGTCGGGAGCGTTCTCATGAACCGCATTCAATCCAGCCCCCGCGCAATTGTCCTTGGGTAATTCATGCTTGCGCGCATGACGTAGCCAGTAAGCGTTGTTCGTCGTTCAGTATGAAATCCATGGTTCTTCCTCAGCACTTAAAAGCCGGCTTGCGTCGGTCCTCGAAAGCATCAAGTCCTTCGGCAACGTCGTTGCCGGGTAGGGCGCGCACCGCTGCGTCGCGCTCAAGCCGCATCTGTTGGTCTATCGTCATGTCTGCACCTTCGCGGGCCAGCCGTTTCATCTCGGCAATACCAGGGCGCGAGCGGGTGCCGATGGTCTGGCAATAGTCCAACGTGGCCTCATGCAGATCCGCATCTGGAACAATATAATTGACCAGACCGACCTCCCTGGCCTCGTCCGCCTTGAGCCAGCGCGCCGAGTACATCAGGTCGAGCGCCCGGCGCTGGCCCATTAACCGTGTCAGCCGCTGCGAACCGCCCCAGCCGGGGATCAGACCGAATTGCGCATGCTGATCGCCGAATTGCGCGCTCTCGGCGGCAAAGCACACGTCGCAGGCCAGCATCAGCTCGATCCCGCCGGCCAGACATAGCCCCTGCACGGCGACGACGACAGGGAGGGTGCTCGTCTCGAGCGCGCGGAGGTTTTTCATGCCAGAGGCGATGAAATGATCCAGCGCGGCCGGATCGTTTAATTTGCCCTTCACTTCGGTGAGATCGGCGCCGGTGCAGAAGTGCTTACCCTGTGCACGAATGAGGATCGACCGCACTTCCCGATTGGACTCGAATTTTGTGCGCGCGTCCGATATCCGATTATGCACTTCCAGTGACAGGCAATTGAATTTCTCCGGGCGTGCCAGTTCGATGATGCCGACGCTGCCCTCATTGAATGCGTCGATCACACCACTCATTTTGCCGCTCCCTTTGCCTTCTTGTCGTACTGAAGCGCCATCCGCCCGACCTTTTCGCGGGCAATCACCAGTTTCTGGATTTGCGCGGTGCCATCGCCGATCTGCAGGCCGAGAACGTCGTTGTAACGTTGATGATGGGGCAGGTCAGTGGTATAGCCGTAGTGCCCATGCAGGATCAGGCACTGATGAAGAATCTCGCAGGCGGTCTTCGGCAAGTACCATTTGCACATCGCCGCCTCGGCGGTGTGGGGCAGGCCGCGGTCGCGCAAATCCAGCGTATAATAGCAAAGCTGGCGCATCATGGTCAGTTGGGTTTCGGCCTCGGCCAGGGGGAAACTGACGCCCTGATATTGCACGATGGGCGCGCCGAAAGCCTCGCGTTCCCGGACATAGGCCCAGGTCTCGTCCACCGAGGCCTGCGCCGCGCCCAGACATTCCAGGCCGATCAGTGCGCGGGAATAGTCGAATCCCGACATGATTGTGGCAAAGGCGCGATCCTGTTCGGCCATCATGTTTTCGGCCGGCACGAAGACGTCGTCGAAAAACACCGATCCGCGCCCGACAGGCTTGGTGCCGATGTCGTCAAAATGCGTGCGGCTGATGCCGTCCTGGTTCAGATCGACAAAAAAGGCACTGACGCCGCGGGAGCCCCCGTCAGGATCGCCCGTGCGCGCGAAAACGACGGCTGCGTCGGCCTGGCTGGCAAAGCTCATTGACGTCTTTTCGCCGCTCAGCCGCCAGCCGTTTCCGGACTTTTTGGCCCTGAGAGTCAGGTTCGCCGCATCCGATCCGCCCCGCGGCTCCGTCAGGCCCAGGCCGATGACGGCATCACCCGAAATAACCTTGGGCACCCACTCTGACGCGATTTCCCTGGAGGCGTGCCTGGCCACCATCCCTCCCATGAGAGAGCCTAGAAGCTGCACATAGCTTGCGTTGAAATCGGCATAGGCAATCTCTTCGACAATGAGGCCTGCAGTGACCGAGCTTTCGCCAAGCCCGCCGAATTCCTCAGGCAGATCCGGCGCAATCAGACCCAGCGCGCCCATTTCCTTTATCAGCGCACGATCAAGGACGTGGCCGCGTGCGCGCTCCTGGTAGCCGGGTGCCAGTTTTTTTGTGGCGAATTGCTTCGCGGTTTCGCGAAACGCCTTTTGATCTTCTGTTGGCTGGAATTGCATCGGCGCTCCTTGTCATCAATGACCGGAAATATGCTTTGGTAAAAACCTAACAACTGTTAGAATGCAGGTCAAGCGAAGATTTTGATGGAGGATGCCAACAATGGAAAACACGCAGCAGAGGGAAACCTTCGGGACCATGCTTTCGCCCATTCGCGCAGGCCGACGCACGTTGCGAAACCGGGTCATCATGGGGTCGATGCACACGCGGCTGGAAACCGAGCCTGACAGTATCGCCAAGCAGATTGCATTCTACGCGGAGCGTGCGCGAGGGGAGGCGGCGATTCTGGTCACGGGCGGGTTTTCACCCAATGCCGAGGGGATATTCGATCCCAAAGGTCCGCGTATCGATGACCCCGATCAGGCTCGGCACTTGCGCCCAATATGCGAAGCGGTTCAGGCCGAAGGCAGCCTGATCTGCGCCCAGCTTCTTCATGCCGGGCGCTACGCAAAGATCGAAGGCTGCGTCGCGCCGTCACCGATTCGATCCCCGATCAACCGTTTCGTCCCGCGTGAAATGACCGACGCCGACATCCGCCGCACCATTGCGGATTTTGCCTCCGCTGCCGCCAATGCTCAGGCGGCGGGATTCGATGGCGTCGAAATTATGGGATCCGAGGGGTATCTTATCAACGAATTCACCGTCACTCATACCAACAAGCGTGAAGACGGCTGGGGCGGAAACGCCGAGAATCGGCACCGCTTTCCGGTCGAGATCGTGCGCGCGGTGCGTGAACGCTGCGGACCTGGCTTCCTTATCATCTATCGCATTTCGGCTGCCGATCTGGTCGAGGGCGGCGCGCACAGCGATGAAATCGCCGCGCTCGCTCGCAAGATCGAGGCGGCGGGGGCCGACATTCTGAACACCGGCATCGGCTGGCACGAGTCGCGCGTGCCGACGATAGCCTACCCGGTTCCGCGCGGCGCCTGGCGCAAGGCGGCGGCCAACGTCAAGGCTGCAGTTTCGATCCCGGTAGTCGCCTCCAACCGGATCAACACGCCGGAGCTTGCAGAGGACATCCTGACCTCCGGGGACGCAGACATGATCTCAATGGCCCGGCCCTTTTTGGCTGACCCCCATTTCGTGAAAAAAACGCGCGAGGGCCGCGCAAACGAGATCAACACCTGCATCGCCTGCAACCAGGCCTGTCTGGATTTCATCTTTTCCAGCCGACCTGTGAGCTGTCTAGTCAATCCACGGGCGGGTCGCGAAACCGAATTTCGGGACACGCCGACAGAATCACCAAGCAAGTTGGCCGTTGTCGGCGGCGGTGCCGCCGGTATGGCCACGGCCGCCGAGGCGGCACGGCTGGGCCACGACGTTACGCTGTTCGAAGCGCAGGACAAGCTGGGCGGACAACTGAACCTGGCGCGCGCGGCACCGGGCAAGGACGAGTTCGACGAAACCTTGCGCTATTATACCGGTCAGATAAATAAACACGGAGTCAAGTTGCGTCTGGGGCAGAGGGCCGGCCTGGACGATCTGAACGGCTTCGATCATGTGGTAATCGCCACAGGTGTTACGCCGCGCATTCCCGACCTGCCGGGCGCGGACCATCCCAGTGTGGCGACCTACGCCGAAATCCTGTCCGGCGAACGCGCGGCGGGTGACACTGTCTTGGTGATGGGGGCAGGGGGCATCGGCCATGACGTGGCCGAGTTCCTCGTGACCGGACCGGCCGAGGCCCACAACCCCGACGCATTCTGCGAGACATGGGGCGTAGACCCGAAATTTGCCGTGTCGGGCGCGTTGGTAGGCGATCCGTTGGCACTGAAACCATCGCGCCGCAAGGTGGTCATGCTTCAGCGAAAGAACTCGAAACCGGGCGCGGGCCTTGGGGTTTCGACGGGCTGGATTCTGCGCAATGCCCTTCGCAAGCACGGAGTCGAGGCCTTGGTCGGGGTGGTCTATGAACGCATCGACGACGCGGGGTTGCATATCCTCATGGACAACGGAGAGCCAAAGGTCATCGCCGCTGACACGATCGTGCTCTGTACCGGTCAGGAACCGGAGCAGGCCTTGGTCGACGAGCTTGTTGCGCGCAGCGTCACCGTCACGATGATCGGCGGGGCGAAGGAGGCGGCTGAACTTGATGCGCTGCGCGCCATCGATGAAGGGGTGCGTCTGGCGCAAAGTCTCTGAACCGGGGGCGGGAGGCCGAACCCGGAGATAGGCAGGTGCAGCAGGCGGTTCGTGATGCCATCTCCATGGAAATCCGATCGGCGATGGAAATCACTAGAGGGTGAAGAGGAATCTCCACGCCCTCACCCAGCAACACCTGTCCGCCCCACCATCGCCATCAGCGTGGCGGTCATCGTGGCGACGAGCTTTTCGTCCTCGCCCTTCATAGCATAGGCGCGCGCCTCGCATACCGTGAGGGTTCGTCCGGGTTTGACAACCTCGGCCACAAAGCGAAACCGCTCGCCATCCGCCGGATTGAGCAAGTTGATCTTGAATTCCGCTGTCAGCACCGCGGCCTCGGGAGGCATCAGCGAAAAACCCGCATAGCCGCAAGCACTGTCGAGCGCGGTCGATACGATCCCTGCGTGCAGAAACCCATGCTGCTGGGTCAGCGCATCATCATGCGCCATCTCCAGAACGATACGCCCGGGCGCGAGTTCGGCAATGGTGATCCCCATCGTGCGCATCACCTTCTGGCGGTTGAAACTCTCGCGCACGCGCGTATCGAAGTCAGAGTTTCGCGGCTCGAAATTTGGCATGGTCTGACTTCTCTCCTTTCGTCATCAAATGATAACCAATTCAGGCAGGTGGCAATTGCGCGGTTGGTCGTAACACATGGCGTCCCGCACCGGAGAGCGGGCGCAGCCGTCAGTTCACTGGACGAAAGCAGCCCGATTCTCGGCGACGAAATCGCGGAAGCGGCGGGCCGGGCGCCCAAGTACGTCATTGACGGTGGTCTCGATGCCCGCGAGATAGCCCTTTGGGGCAATGGAGGCGAGTTCCACCATGGCTGCGGCGACCTCTTCCTGCATTTCGTCGGCGATCATGGCCGCCTTTGAGTCCTCCGCCGACAGGGGCGTGCAGTTGACGGAGCGTCCGGTCTCCTCGGACAGAACAGTGGCGATATCCTCACCTGTCAGGGCCTCGGGGCCGGTCAGGCCATAGACCTTGCCTTCGTGCCCCGGTGCGGTCAGCGCCTCTGCGGCGACATCGGCGATGTCGCGGGCGTCGACCCAGGCCACTGGTCCGCCCAGACCGTCGTAATAAACACCGTCCTTCGCAATGTTACCGGCCTGCCACAGTAGGTTCTGCATGAAATAGGTCGGCTGGACGAAGGTCCAGTCAAGCCCGCTTTCCTTTACCAGTTCCTGCGTTTCGGAATGCCACTTTCCAAAGGTCACCTTGGCCTTGGGCGCCGCGCCCAAGCCGGTGGCCAGAACGACATGGCGCACGCCCGCGGCCTTTGCCGCTTCGATCACATTCGCTTTCCAACGGCGCATGTCCAGATGGGCGGGCGTCACGAGATAGATCTTTTCGGCACCGGCACATGCCTTTGCCAGTGCGGCGGGGTCGGAGAAATCGGCGGTGACGGTCTCACATCCCTTGGCCTTGAGGGGGGCGACTTTGGCCGGATCGCTGGTGACTGCGCGCAGTTTCGCGCCCTTGGCCAGGAGGGTGTCGACAAGGGGGGCGCCGGTCGTGCCGGTTGCGCCGAAGACGGTTATCATGGCGTTTCCTTTCGCAGGTCTGCAATGGGTTTCATCGTTTCGGGATTGCTGATCGAGGACAGGTCGCCCGGATCTTCGCATAGATAAGCCGCGCGAATGATCCGGCGCATCGTCTTCATGCTGCGGGTCTTGGGCAGTGCCTCAACAAAATGGATCTCGCGCGGGCGGAATGGCTTGGAGACGACCTTTCCCACCTGGTCCTTGAGCCGTTCGACGAGGCCCGCATCGGGCGTCACACCCGGCGCCGCTACACAGATGCAGACCACCGCCACGCCCTTGATATCGTCGGGCGCGGCGATGGCGGCAGCGTCCACTACCTCTCCGGTGCCGGTCAGGGCTGCCTCGATCTCGGGCGGACCGATACGCTTGCCGGCAATGTTCAACGTGTCATCCGAACGGCCGAGGATATACCATGTGCCGTCTGGATCGCGGCGAACCCAATCGCCGTGCCGCCAAACGCCCGGGAAGGTGGACCAGTAGGTTTCCAAATATCGCTGCCGGTCGCCCCAGATGGCCGGGGTCAGGCCCATGGGCAGTTGGCTCACAATTAGTTCGCCCACCTCGCCCGGCGCGGCTTCGCTTCCATCCTCGCGCAGCACTTTCGCGCCCACACCCAGAGCCTGGGCGGAAAATCCGCCGGGCTTGATTTCGTGTAGAACGGTCGAGGTTAGGATGGCCCCGAACAGCTCGGTCCCGCCGGATATGTTCAGCGGCACAGCGCGTCGGCGGCAGATATGGTCAAGTTGCCAGAGCCAGGCGTCGTTGGTCCAAGGTTCACCGGTTGAGGCAACGATGCGCAGGGGCGAAAGATCGTAACCGGAAAGAGGCGCGGGATCCTGTGTCATGAACTGTCGCACCAGCGTAGGTGCAACGCCAAGGTGGGTAACGCCCATCTCCGAGGCGAGGCGTAGCAGCCGGAAGGGGTCGTCGGGCATCGAAGGCGCGCCCTCGGCCAACACCAGCGTCGCCCCCGAAAGCAGTACCGACAGAAGCGTGAGCGGCCCCATGACCCAGCCCATGTCGGTCATCCACATATGCCGATCATCGCGTTTCATGTCGAGGCACAGTAGGAAATCCGCCGCAGCCTTGGCCTGCACACCGATATGGGTGTGCACCACGCCCTTGGGCCGGCCGGTCGTGCCCGAGGTATAGGCGATGAGCAACGGCGCGTCGGCTTTCACCGGATGGGCGGGCTGCGTCGGGTCTGCATTGTCGACACTCTCCTCCCAGTCGAGATCGCGGGCCGGATCGGCCGCCGCACCACCAAACCGCCGCAGGCTGAACACGGTATGGATCGAAGGCACATCTTTCAGGGCTTCGGCCATCGCGGCCTCCATCCAGACGGGCTTGCCGCGCCGGGGCGTAGCATCCGCCGTCAGCACGGCCACCGCCCCGGCATCCTTGAGGCGGCTGACGATGGCGGTCGGCGCGAAGCCCGAGAACAGCGGCACCGCCACGGCGCCCAGCCGGGCAATACCCAGAAGCGCCGCCGCGATTTCGGGGATCATCGGCATGTAGATGCCTATCGCCTGACCAGGCTTCACCCCGCGCGTGGCAAGGGCCGAAGCGATGCGGGCAGCTTCGGCAGCGAGTTCAGCATAGGTCCAGCGGCGGCGGCTTCCATCCTCACCGACCCAGTCGATCGCCGTCTTGTCCGCCAACCCCTCCGAGATGCGCGCATCAAGGCATGTCTCTGTCAGGTTCAGATCGCCGCCAACGGCCCAATGGATCGATTCGGGCCCTTGGGAAATATCGCGAAGCTGTGTGTAGGGCCGGTTGAAACAGATGCCGGCATAATCGATTATTCGGCCCCAGAACCACTCCGGTTCGACGTTGGCACGTCGGGCTAGATCCTCGTAACTATCCGCGCCGCAGTCATCCAGGAAAGCGGCAAGCGTACTTGAACGCCGAATGTCAGAGTCTGGCTGAAACATCTGTCACCTTTCTTCAACGTAGAGAAAGTCGCACCGTTGGCGCGCCCAGTTGGGGGGTAACTCTGGACACAGCTTAGTGGCAGGGTCTTGTGACAGACACTGCCACCAGCGGTCAACCGTGCATCGACAAGCCACCTGAGACCGAAATCACCTGACCAGTGATGAAGCCGGCGTCGTCCGACGACAGGAAGCAGATGATTCCGGGGTAATCTGTCGGCTGCGCCAGGCGCTTCATCGGAATGGCCCGTTTGAGACCCTCGGCGATCTTTTCACCAGCGTCGCCCTGAGCAACCTGGGCGAACAGCGGCGTGTCGGTCGGCCCGGGCGCAACAGCGTTCAACTGAACGCCCTTGCGCGCTAGTTCCCGTGCTACCGTTTTGGTAAACGAGATGATGCCGCCTTTGCAGGCAGAATAAACCGCTTCGCCGGACGAACCGACGCGACCAGCGTCGGAGGCAATGTTAACCACGCGGCCGCCCCCGTTTTTGACCATGCCCGGAAGCACCGCATGATGCATGTTCAAGGGGCCATAAAGGTTGATGTCGATGACCTTTTCCCAGAGGCCGGAATCGGTATCGAGGAACGGCTTGATCTCATCCCATCCTGCGTTATTAACCAGTACGTCGATCGGGCCTCCGGCCTCGAATTCAGCCACCGCCTTGTCGACCTGGCCGCGATCGGTGATGTCCGCCTTGAATGCTTGTGCCTTGCCTCCCGAGCCCTGGATGATACGGGCCGTTTCCTGCGCGCCCTCTTCGTTCAGGTCAAAAACCGCAACCTCGGCGCCTTCTTCGCCGAAACGTTCGCAAACCGCGCGCCCTATGCCGCTGCCGCCGCCGGTTACGATCACGCGTTTTCCGCTCAGTCCTCGCATATGGAAATTCTCCTGTCCCGCTAACACCTTGAAAATGAAATTGATTTTAAGTGCCCAACAAGTTATTCTAACAACCTTTAGAATTTTTGCAAAGGACACCTTTGAAAAGTGGCAGCCAAGCGACTACAGCGACTGGTACGAAAGCCTGATGCAATCAGGAAAGCCGACGATGAGCTGAGCAAAGCAGAGAGAACGCGCGAGTGCGTTCTCTCTGCGGCCGGCCGCCTTTTCCGGCAAGAAGGCTTCTACGCGACAACGATGCGCGACATTGCGCAGGAATCCGGAGTAGAAGCGGGAAGCATCTATTACCATTTTCAGTCCAAGGATCAGATTCTGAACGAGGTGCTCGATCTTGGCGTGCGGCAACTTTACGAGAAGGTCCGTGAAATTACCCGTTCGGCAAGGAGAAATTCTGAGGATTTTCGCAAGACGTTTGCTTTGCTCATCGAAACACACCTGACCTATTTATTGACTGACAGCGACTTCACCTCCGCCAATATCCGGAACTATCCGATGCTGTCGGATAAAGCACGTGCCCCGCACCGTGAGTTGCGTGCAGCTTACGCGGAGGCCTGGAGCAGTTTTCTGGAAGGTGCGAGGCGTGCTGGCCGCCTGAGAAGTGACGTTTCCGTTTCTGCGATCCGCCAGTTCATATTGAGCGCAATGAACTGGACCGTTGAATGGTATGATGTCGGCCGGTATCCGGTGCATACCCTCGCGGAACGTATGAGCAAACTGTTACTTGACGGAATGTGCGTGCGCCACAGGGCTGACACGGAGGGGCAGAAGTCGAGCAGATCCTTTATGTTTGCCAGGGCTCCTGAACCGGTCGGCAAGGCGGCGCATACCCGCGCGAAAATCCTGAGGGCGGCAGCACGCACGCTCAGGGATAATGGTTACAAGGCGACCACGCTAAGGCAGATCATGGCAGAGGCGGATATGAAGGCGGGCAGCGTTTATTACCATTTCAAATCCAAAGAAGCGATCGTGGATGAGGTTCTGGATGCCGGATTGAGGGATTTGCTATCGGGTGTCGGCGCCGCGGTCGAAGAATATCGTGAGCCATATGACCATCATGCCAGGATCGCGACTGCAATCCGGACGCATCTGAATTTTCTCTTCAAGGCAAGCGAATTCACATCTGCGAACATCAGAAGCTACGGCATGCTGCCCAATCATCTCAAGGAGAGACACAGGAAAATTCGTCATTTGTACGGACGACTCTGGGACAGGATCCTCCGCGAAGCGCAGGAAGACGGTGCCATCAGGTCGGATATCAAAATTGTGCCCCTGCGTCAGGTGATGTTGGGCGCCTTGAATTGGACGGTGGAGTGGTTTGATCCGAACAAGGCGGAGAAACAAGGGTATCTTTCACTGCCCGATTTTTCTGACATGCTCATCAAGCTTCTTCTTGAAGGGATCTGCGACAGGGAGAGCGCCGCTTACGCCGAACAAATAGCAGTTGAATGATCGCAACCATTGCGATCAAACTAACATTGCGGTCAAACTAAAAGGAAGTGGTACAGCCCTTCCGCGATGGGTTTCTCCGGGGCCGTCTGCCAGCTGATCACACTGACGCTCGCGATGCGCTTTCCTTTGCGGGTAACATTTGCGCGGGCATACAGCGATCCCCTAACGGCAGGTCTGAGATAATCCACGGTAAGATTGATTGGTTTGGCCGGGACTTCCGCGAAATCGGGGTGGACCGCTATGGCGGCGGTGGCTTCCATGAAGCTTGCGATTATGCCGCCGTGGTAATGCTCCATGACCGGGTTTCCGATATGGCGTGATTCAAAGGTCATCTCCGCGGCGACATGGAGGCTGTCCAGGCTTTGGACTTCGAAGTTAAGAAATCGGAAGAACGGCACCCGGGATACGTTGGCATTGACGGTTTGCAAGTTCATCACGAGGCTTTTCCTCTTGTCATCGCTTCAAACAGGCTGGTGTCACCGCGCGTTAAGGCAAACGAGGCGGATCCACGGGCGATTTCCTCATTCTCGTGGCCATCGAACCAGATGCTGCCTGAATCAAAGGCAATATGGCGGGTTTGCCGAAAGCAATGCGCGCGGACGATAACATCCGCGCGCGAATGGGCTGGGCGCAGGTAATCAACTCTGAGGTCAAGAGTGGCCATGGTGCTGACGCCCTCAATGGCCACAAAGTTTGCAAGTCCGAAGACACTGTCCAGAAGGGCCGTCAGGATACCACCATGAAGCAGGGTCTGATCCCTGTCGACGCAAAAGTCCGGGTTGAACGGCATCCGGACCCGAACGCCTTCGATCGATACCTCTTCGATCTCGAGCCCCATATGAGTAATCAGACCCTTGCCGCGCGCATTCCACATCTGCGCGATTTGCTCCATCTTCTTCTGTGTGATGTCAGACATGGGATCTTTCCTTTAGCGTCTCGTAGTTGGGTTTTCGTTTTTCGACAAACGCGGCGACTTGAGCGCGATGACGGCGGCGCGTTCGCGGGCCCGTTCCATGAGCAAGTCATGGTCCGCGACCTCCAGCGCCATGTTAAACTCCGGCGCTTCAGCGGCATCGACTATGCAGCCCGAGAACGTCAGATCGCAGCCGCCCCCATTGACCGTGGCGATCCTGTCGGGGATATTCAGAAGGACGGGGGGTTACTCATTCTTTCCATCTCCTCGTTCGCGTTGATCGAACATTTCGGGGTTGATCATGTCACGGGCATCGTGACCCATGTGCAGGGTTTCCCCACCGTCTACATACACGTCTTCGCCGGTAATGAAATTCCCCAATCTGGACGCGAGGAAGATAATCGTGCCGCCGATGTCCTCGGCCGCGCCCATCCGGTTCAGGACCGAACGGTTCAGCTCTTTCCACCGTTCGGGTGGAATTGGATAGCGGCCAAGCGCATCTGTCTTGATTGTTCCCGGCGCGACGCAGTTCAGGCGGATCCCATACTCGCCCCATTCGGCAGCCAGCGTTTTCATCATGCCGGTCACGCCGGCGCGGGCGGCGACGGTGTGAGCAAATCCGGTGAGCGCAGTGCGCGCTGAAATGGCAGTGACGAACACGATCGATCCCCCGTTGTCATACATGAAATGATCCGCTGCCGCGCGAGTCACCTGCCAAGATCCGATCAAGTTGTTGCGGATCACGGCCTCGAAGCCCTTGTTGGTGATGTCGCGGGCGGCGGCGATATACTGGCCGCCTGCGTTGTTCACCAGAACGTCAAGCTGCCCGTAATGATCCTTGATGCGCCCCATCGCGGTTTCGATGCTATCCTCGTCACGGGTGTCGCCGGGCACGACCAAAGCCTCACCACCCGCCGCGCGAATCATTTCGGCGGTCTCCTTCAGCGGCTCTTCGCGGCGCGCAAACAGGGCCAGCCTAGCTCCGCAAGAGGCCATCTCCAGCGCCGTGGCCCGCCCCATCCCCGAGCCCGATCCGGTTACCAGAGCCACCTGGCCCGCCATGAGATCCGGTGCGTAACGCCGTGCTTTTTCTTCGCTCATGTCTTTCCCCTCAGTCTTTCAGAAGTTCGTTGGAGGTGATCGGCTTGCGCACTTCCTGGGTGCCCGCGCCGACCTCGAGAACGCGGCCGGTCCGGTAGAGCCGGTTCACTTCGGTATCGCGTATGTAGCCCAAGTCACCGTGGATCTGGATGGCCTTGTCCAGCACGAATGACGTCGCCCCGGCGGCCTTGAAGATCGCTGCCGCAGTGAGTTTGTGAATTTCGCCACGCCCACCTTCGCCCTGGTCCAGACCCTCGCACATGGCCGCCGCCTCCAGCGACAGGCTGCGCGCCGCCTGGCGTAGTCAACGGAAATATCCAGCGCCCATTGCGCGATGCCCATGGCATTGAAGCAGACGATGGCGCGCTCCAGATCCAGTTCCGACATTGTCACCGCAACGCCGCCATCGCGCGTGCCGACCATGTTTTTGGCCGGCACGCGGCAATCCTCGAACACCAGTTCACCGGTAGGCGAGCCGCGAAACCCCATTTTGTTGAGCTTCTGCGCCACCTTGAAACCGGACGTGTCGGTTTTCACGATGAGGGCGGCAATGCCCTTGGCGCCCTTTTCAGGCGAGGTCTTGGCATAGACTAGCACCAGATCGGCAATCGGTCCGTTGGTGATATCGCTCTTGGTACCGTTCAGGATGTAGTCGTCGCCATCCCTTTTCGTCGTGGTCCGCATCGAGTCGAGCGTATCAGACCCCTCGCCGGGCTCGGTCAGGCCCAAGGCCCGAACCAGCTCCCCCATCTGCCGGAACAGATTTTCCGGGCACCATCCCTCTTCGTGCGGCTGAAGTGGGTGAAGCACCTCGCGCGACACCCGGTCCACATGATCGGCGACCTGGCGCTGCTCATTGGCCAGCGAATAGTTTGCACGGATGGCTTCCAGATCAGCCGTAGCAGGTCGGTTCTGTCTGGACATATTTTATTCTCCCGAAAGAATGTCATCTGCAGTGTTGACTAAAATCAAACACATGTTAGAAAATATATCAAGGCAAGTTTTTGCGACGTGACGTTTTAATCAAAAGGTTGGAAGATGCGGGGGAGTTTCGGAAATGGTAAGGAGATCAAGGTTGGGGTGAACCCCGATCTTCTGGGGCGCATGATACCGCGGGGCCGGGACAATTGACTTATGGTGGCCATTTACCTAACATACGTTAGTTAGGTGATG
The DNA here is from genome assembly GCF_032922745.1 of Marinobacter salarius. Classification (NCBI taxonomy): domain Bacteria; kingdom Pseudomonadati; phylum Pseudomonadota; class Gammaproteobacteria; order Pseudomonadales; family Marinobacteraceae; genus Marinobacter; species Marinobacter salarius. Next base: position 3,045,638 of record NZ_CP136693.1, on the reverse strand, counting down.
TACCAAAATGTACCAACCAAAAAGGGGTTCCATGGCCGATACCACAGTGAGCAAGGTCAGCGATACGCCGCGCACCTCCGTCGGGCGTGATGGCGTGCTCAATGTTGCGGCGCGGCTTTTCCGCGAACAAGGCTATGGGGCCGTGTCGCTCAGAAAAATCGCCGAGGCCGCAGGGATCAAGGCGAGCAGCATCTATTACCATTTCGGCTCCAAGGACGAGATCGTCGCGGCCGTTCTCGACGCCGGTATCGAGGCCGTTCACGAGAGCATGCGTCAGGCCATTGCCGTCTTGCCTACGGATACCGGCGCCGAGGCGGCCTTGAGGGCGGCGATCGGGGCGCATTTGCGCGCGCTCCTGGAGGTCAGCGATTATTCTTCGGCCAATGTGCGCATTTTCGGGCAGGTACCGCAATCCGTCCGCGATGCCAATCTACCCACGCGCCGTGCCTATGAGGCCGAGTGGGACGCCCTGTTGTCCCGGCTTCAGAAAAACGGGGCGCTGCAACGCGACGTGGATATCCGCCGCCTGCGTCTGATGCTGATCGGTGCATTGAACGCCACACTTGAATGGTTCGATCCGGACCGCGGCAGCGCAGAGGCGCTATCACGGACCTACGCCGATGTGTTCCTCAACGGAATACTTGAAAGATAGGATACCTGATACATGGCTCGTCTTGAAACAACGGTGCTGACCGCATCAAAAGTTTACGCGCGAAACTACGCGGCACAAAGCCAGCGCGTCGAGACATTACGCGCGCGGATTGCCAAGGCCACGTCGGGCGGGCGCCCCGACATGACCGAGCGTCACCGCAAGCGCGGCAAGCTCTTGGTCCGCGAACGGATCGACCTGCTGGTGGATCCGGGCACGGCGTTTCTGGAGCTGTCGTCGCTGGCGGCCTACGGGCAATATGGCGGCGAGGTGCCCGGCGCGGGGATTGTGACCGGCATAGGGATCGTCCACGGCCTGCCTTGTGTGGTGATCGCCAATGACGCCACGGTGAAGGGCGGCTCCTTCTATCACGAAACGGTGCAAAAACACATCCGTGCACAGGAAATCGCGGCGGACAACCGGCTGCCCTGCCTTTATCTGGTGGATTGCGGCGGCGCATATCTGCCCGAGCAGGACCGGGTGTTTCCCGATGCCCGCCATTTCGGCAATTCCTTTTATCGCCAGACCAACATGTCGGCCAGCGGGTTGCCGCAGATCTCGGCAGTGTTCGGCGGCTGCACGGCGGGTGGCGCCTATATCCCAGCTCTGTCGGATGAGGTCATCATGGTGCGCGGCAATGCGCGTATCCATCTGGGCGGCCCCTCGATCGTAAAAGTGGCGATCAACGAGGAGGTTGATGGCGAAACGCTGGGGGGCGCCGAGATGCACTCGCGCGTCTCGGGCGTGTCCGACCACCTGGCCGGGGACGAGTATCACGCGCTCGCGCTGATGCGCGACATTGTGGCCGAGTTGGGCCAGACGCGCCCGTTGCATCCCGACGCGGCCCCCGAACCGCCAGCGCGTGACCCCGAGGAACTGCTTGGGGTCATCAGTGCCGACCGAAAACAGCCCTATGACATGCGCGAGGTTCTGTTGCGTATGATCGACGGGGGGGGGTTCCGAGAATTCAAGCCCGCCTGGGGCGAGACGCTGGTTTGTGGCACCGCGCGCATACACGGCTATCGCGTGGGGATCCTGGCCAACAACGGCGCGTTGTTGTCAGAAAGTTCGCTGAAGGGCGCGCAGTTTGTTTCGATGTGCGATCAGCGCAATATCCCGCTTCTGTTCTTGCACAACATCTCCGGCTTCATGGTCGGGACAGAGGCCGAACGCGGCGGCATCGCCAAGAACAGCGCCAAGCTGGTCTATGCCATGTCCGTGGCCAAGGTGCCGCGCCTGTCGGTCCTGCTGGGCGGGTCTTATGGCGCGGGCAATTACGGTATGTGCGGTCGCGGCTTCGCGCCGAATTTCCTCTTTGCCTGGCCCACGGCGGAACTTGCCACCATGTCCGCCGACATCGCAACCAACGTGATGCTGGAACTGCGTCGCCAGAAGGGCGGTGGTCCTGAAAAGATGAATGCCGACATGGCGGAAATCGAGGCACAGGTGCGCGCGCAATACGCCGAGCAGTCCGACCCTTACTATGCCACCTCGCGGCTGTGGGATGACGGGCTGATAGAACCGGGCCAGACCCGCGATATACTGGGTCTGTGCCTGGCCATTGTCTCTTCGGTGCCTGAAGCAGGGCGCTACACGCCAGTATTCAGAATGTGAGGCCGATGACATGACAACAATTTATGAAACCATCCAGCTCGAGACCGACGTGCGTGGCGTCGCCACCATAACCCTGAACCGGCCGGAGAAACACAATGCTCTGAACGGCAGGCTGATCGCCGAACTTTACGACGCGGCTGGGCGGCTGGCTTCCGACGACAGCGTGCGCATCGTGGTCCTGACCGGTGCCGGCAAGAGCTTCTGCGCCGGGGGGGATTTCAACTGGTTCGCCTCGAATATCGAAAAGACCCGTGCGGAGCGGGTCGAACAAAGCGCAACGCTTGCGCAGCTTTTGCGCCGTCTCGATACGCTTCCCAAGCCACTGGTCGGGCGGATCAACGGGCCGGCCTATGGTGGCGGGGTCGGCATGATTTCGGTCTGCGACTATACCATCGGCGCAGAAGGGGCGCGGTTCGGTCTGACCGAGGTCACGCTGGGGCTGTTGCCCGCGAATATCTCGCCCTATGTGGTCGCTCGCATTGGCAAGGTACATTCGCGTGAAACCATGTTGTCAGGGGCGTTGTTCGATAGTGCACGGGCCGAACGGATTGGCCTTTTGACCGAAGTCGCCGTCCCCGAAGCGTTGGATGCCGCCGTTGAACGGGTAGTGCTCGATCACCTTCAGGCCGCGCCCGGTGCGGTGGCGGATACCAAGGCGTTGATCGCCTATGTCGCGGACCACGATCTTGAAACCGATATGATCTACACCGCTGACCGTTTGGCCGATGCCTGGGAAACCGAGGAAGGCGTTGAAGGCATCAATAGTTTCCTCAACAAGAGCGTGCCTTCGTGGAGGGTGAAATGAGTTTCATCCGCGTCCTGATTGCCAACCGGGGCGAAATCGCCCGGCGCATCCAGCGCGGGTGCCGCAAGTTGGGCCTGGAATCGGTGGCCGTTTTTTCAGAAGCCGACCGCGATGCGCCCTTTGTGGTCGAGGCGGATCACGCCGTCTCCATCGGCCCCGCCACCCCATCTGCCAGCTATCTGAACGTCGCGGCAATCCTTGAGGCCGCACGCGCCACCGGTGCGGATGCCGTGCATCCCGGTTATGGCTTTCTGTCCGAAAACGCCGATTTTGCGGCGGCGGTCGAAGCGGCGGGGTTGGTATTCATCGGCCCTGAAGCCCGCGCCATTGCCCGCATGGGATCGAAGATCGAGGCCAAAGCCGCTGCCGAAGCCGCAGGGGTGCCGGTGCTGCCCGGTTATCGCGGCGTCGATCAGTCTGATACGCGCCTGCTGCAAGAAGCCAAGGCGCTTGGCACGCCGTTTCTGGTCAAGGCCAGCGCCGGCGGCGGCGGGCGCGGAATGCGCCTTGTCACCGACATGGCCGACGCGCCCGAGGCGATCGCCTCCACCCGGGCCGAAGCGCAGGGTGCATTCGGCGATCCGGCGGTGTTCCTGGAACGGTTTGCCGCGCGAGCCCGCCATGTCGAAGTGCAGATACTCGGTGATACCCACGGGACCGTGGTGCATCTGGGCGACCGAGACTGTTCGCTTCAGCGCAACCACCAGAAGCTGATCGAAGAGGCCCCGGCCCCGGACCTGCCCGACGATCTGCGCGATGACATGCGCACCGCGGCCGTGCGGCTTGCGCAGGCGATCGGATACCGCTCTGCCGGAACGGTGGAATATCTCTATGATCCTGAGCGCGCCGAATATTACTTCCTCGAAATGAACACCCGCCTCCAGGTCGAGCATCCCGTGACCGAGGCAGTCACCGGAATCGACCTCGTCGAATGGCAATTGCGCATCGCGCGGGGCGAGGCGGTGGGCTTTGGGCAATCCGATCTGCGCTTCGACGGACACGCTATCGAAGTTCGCATTGCCGCCGAGGACCCTGCCCGGAATTTCCAGCCCGAAACCGGCACGATCACGCTTTGGGTGCCGCCCTCGGGTGTGCGGCTCGATACCGGGGTCGGCGAAGGCTCGGTTGTGAGCCACCATTACGATTCCATGCTGGCGAAGCTGGTCGTCCATGCCCCGGACCGGGCACAGGCGATCCGCGAAACCGTGGCCGCGATTGATCGCTTCGCCGCGGGCGGGGTGGGGCTGAACCTCGCGTTTCAGCGCGCCTTGCTGACACATCCGGATTTTGCCGCGCTCCGGCATCATACTGCGGGACTGGCCGAGCTGTTTCCGGGCGGATGGAGGCCGCCCGAACCCGATGCGCAAAGCCGCGCGCTGGCGGCGCTGGCTTTGCATCTGCATTTGACCCCCCAAGATGGCAACACCCCGTGGCAAACGCTTGGCGCGTGGCGTCTGATTGCGCCTGCGGGCCGGCCGGGGGCGGCATATTATTGGGCTTCGGGCGATGACGAGCCGATCCGGGTGGAAAGCAACGGATATGGACAATCGATAATATTGCCCGATGGTGCTGGTCTCGCCACCGAAGCGGCCAAGCTGGGAGAAGGGCGTCTGACCGCGCGCATCGACGGCATTCCCCGCGAGTACATTGCCCATCTGTGCCGCGCGAAAAATCATTGGCAGGTGCACCTTTCCACACTCGACGGCTTGGCCGGTTTTGCCCTTGAAACGCTGGAGGACAGATATTTTCAAGCCGCCTCGGGAAAAACCGGCGGGGCTGACACGCTCGTTGCGCCGATGCCCGGAGCGGTAGACGAACTGCGCGTTGCCGTCGGAGACCGCGTGGCGGCTGGTGACACGCTGGTGGTGCTTGAGGCGATGAAACTTCTGCAAAGCCTGACCGCCCCAGTTTCGGGCATCGTTGCCGATATCTATTGCGCACCGGGTGATACGGTCGCCGGGCAGGCGCCACTTATAAAACTTGATCAGGAGGAAGCCCGATGACCAGGCAAGACCCCATCAGCGCGGCAGCAGGCCCGTTCAACGAAGACCTTGAGATGATCCGGGCGCAGTTGCGCCGGTTCATCGAAACGGAAGTGACGGCCAACGGCGAGCCCTGGGAAGAGGATGGCATGGTGCCGCGCGACGTGCTGCGCCGGATGGGTGATCTTGGCGTGCTGGGAATGCGCTATGATCCACAATTTGGCGGCGCAGGACTGGATGTGATGTCCAGCGTCATGTTGGCCGAAGAGGTCGGCCGCTCCACTTTCGGCGGCTTTTCGGCCACGGTTCTGGTGCATACCGATATGGCCTCGCCGCATCTTGAAAATGCCGGCACGCCCGAGCAGAAGGCGCGCTGGATGCCGTCGATCACTTCGGGCGAAAAGATCGCCGCCGTGGCCGTAACCGAAGCGGGTGCCGGTTCTGATGTTGCGGGAATGCGCAGCCGTGCCGTGCAGGACGGCTCGGACTGGGTGCTCAACGGCACCAAGATGTTCATCACCAACGGCGTGCATGGCGACCTCTACTTCGTTGGTGCTAAGACCGACCCCGACGCCAAGGGCTCGCGCGGGATCACCATGTTTGCGGTCGAAAAGGGCACGCCGGGGTTCTCGGTTGGCCGGGCGCTGAACAAGACCGGCTGGCTGTGCTCGGACACTGCCGAGCTGATCTTCGAGGATGTGCGCATCCCGACTGAGAACGTGCTGGGCGAGGTGAACAAAGGCTTCTACTCGGTTATGAAGAACTTCCAGAACGAGCGGATCGTGCTGGGCGCGGTGGCCTGCGCCGAGGCGCAGACCGCGCTCGACATGACGGTGGACTACGTCAAGCAGCGCAAGGCCTTCGGCGGCGTGCTGTGGGACAAGCAGGCGGTGCGCCAGCGGCTGGCGGATTGTCAGACGCGGATCGAGGCGGGGCGGCAGCTTACCTATCACGCCGCGGCACTGGATGCCGCGGGCCGCGATTGCGTGAAGGAGGTCTCGATGGTCAAGGCCTATTGTGGTGAACTGGTGAACAGTGTGCTCTACGACTGTGTTCAGTTCCATGGCGGCATGGGCTACATGCGCGAAACACCCGTGGAACGCATGTCGCGCGATGCCCGCGTTCAGGCCATCGGCGGCGGTGCCAGCGAGGTCATGCTCGAAGAGGTCGCTAAACGTATGTGAGCCATACCCCTAAAATCAACGATCTGCCAAACAGAGGATTAATGATTGGCAACTATTCAGGTCACGCAGCCTGATTCAGGTCGTTCTGTTGCATGAAATCCGGCAATTCACCAGCAAATAGCTGCTCCAATGTGTATGCCAACCGGTCCTGCTTGACCGCGGTCGAGAGGAAGCTGCGCATCCGGCAAAAGATCTCGGCGCCCTCCCAGGAGCGAAAACAACCTGAGATCTTCTGCTGCACTTTGGTCATCCGCAGGTCGCGCTCCCCCCCCCCCCTGATTGTTGGTGAAGGGGCGGCGGGATCTTCAATAAAACGCAGCACGTCGTCCTCATGCGTTCGGGGGACATTCCTGCAGGTTGCGCGCTTTCGTGCGTATAGTGCGCCCTCGCGTCCCGGGCAGTGGCTTCATTGGTGGCGGGCACTCGCCATTCGCCCCATGTCTTGAGGTTTGTCTTCTGCGCCGGTATTATTCTAACAAACGTTAGAATAATACCATGGAGAGCGAATGACCAGCCCACTTCATCAACTGAAAATCATCGAGCTTGGCCACGTTATCGCCGGGCCTCTTTCGTCAGCTCTGCTCTCTGATTTCGGTGCGGATGTCATCAAGATCGAGGCGCCCGACCGGACGGACATGATGCGCGACCTCGGCCCCAAGGCAGAGGACGGGGTCGGCGTCTGGTGGAAGACACTTGGCCGCAACAAGAAAATTCTGAGTCTGGACTGGAAGTCGGACGAAGGCCGGAACATCCTGCGCAGGCTGGTTGAAGGTGCCGATGTGCTTGTCGAAAATTTCCGACCCGGCGTGCTTGAGCGGGCAGGTGTCGGGCCGGACACTTTACATGAGTGGAACCCGGATCTGATTGTACTGCGCGTGTCGGGTTACGGACAGGAGGGCCCGATGCGGGATGTGCCCGCTTTTGGGCGCGCGGCAGAGGCTATGAGCGGTCTCGCCCACCTGACCGGCTTTGCCGATGGGCCGCCGATGCATCCTGGATTTCCTGCGGCCGACAGCACAACAGGATTGATGGGCGCTTTGGGCATTATGATTGCTTTGTTTGCGCGGGAAAAAGGGGTTGCACGCGGCCAGGTTGTCGATCTTGCGGTGTTCGAGTCGCTGCTTCGGTTGATGGACTATCCGGTGCCCGCGCTGACAGGCGCGAACCTTTCACCCCAGCGCAATGGCTTGCGCCAACCGATGGATTTTGCACCTGGCGGCATGTTCCGTACATCTGACGGGGTGTGGCTGACCGTTTCCGCAGGCAGCGCAGAGACGGCCCAGCGACTGCTGCGGGCGGTGGGCGGAGATGCGCTGGCCGAAGACCCGCGGTTTGCGACCCTTGGCCTGATGTCCCGCCATATGGCCGTGGTCTTTGATGCCATCAATGATTTCGTCACGCAGCGCACGCTTGCCGAGGTTGAGGCGGAATTCGCCCGCCATGATGCGGTTGCCTCACGGGTGCTGAGCGTCGAGGAGATCACGATGAATGAGCAGATACGCCATCGCGGAGACATCGTGTCGGTCGCGGGCGAGCAGACGCAGGTCGTCGGTCCGGTCCCGCATCTGAGCACCACGCCAGGCGAATTGCGCTGGCTGGGGCGGCCACCGGGAGCAGATTCCCGCGAGATTCTGCGCGATCTTGGTTTTGACGATGCCCGCATCACAGCTCTGCATGAGGCAGGGCTTGTGGGCCAGGAGATACGTAGTGACTTTTCGGATGACGAATGAGCAGGAAGAAATTCGTAGCCAGATCCTTCGAATATGTGCGCAGTTTGACGATGATTACTGGTTGCAGCGGGATCGCACCGGTGATTTTCCTCATGAACTGCACAGAGCGATGGCCGACGGCGGGTGGCTTGGAATCGCCATGCCGGAAGCGGTCGGCGGTGCCGGTTTGGGGATTACCGAGGCGACCATAATGATGCAGGCGATCGCGGAGTCGGGAGGTGGTGCCAGCGGGGCCTCGACTGTGCACATGAATATATTTGGCCTCAACCCGGTAGTGAAGTTCGGAACCGGTGAGCAGCGCGCCCGAATGCTACCCCCCTTGATTGCCGGTGATGAAAAGGCCTGTTTCGCCGTGACCGAGCCGACCACGGGTCTGGATACTACGAAGCTGAAAACCATGGCAGTGCGACAGGGTGACAGGTATGTCGTGCATGGCCAGAAGGTTTGGATTTCGACCGCCCAGGTGGCCGACAAGATGTTGCTTCTGGCAAGGACCACACGGCTTGAGGATGTGATCGACCCGACCGAGGGGCTGAGCTTGTTCTATACGGATCTCGACCGCAATTTCGTGGATGTGCGTGAAATCGAGAAGATGGGCCGCAAGGCAGTCGACTCGAATGAGGTGTTTATCGACGGCCTGCCGATTCCGGCCCAGGACCTGATCGGAGAAGAAGGTAAGGGCTTCCGGCAGATCCTGCACGGGTTGAACCCCGAGCGCATTCTCGTGGCTGGCGAATGCATTGGCATCGCGCGCAACGCTCTGGCGCGTGCGGCGCAATACGCCAACGAGCGTGTGGTCTTTGGGCGGCCGATCGGCCAGAATCAGGGCGTTCAGCATCCGCTGGCTCAGGCCTGGGCACGGGTGGAAGCCGCCAATCTCATGGTGATGCATGCCGCCGCCCTTTACGATTCGGGAGAGGCGTGCGGAGTAGAGTCGAACGCAGCCAAGCTTCTGGCCGCAGATGCCGCTGTCGAAGCAACCGAAGCCGCGCAGATTACCTTTGGCGGCTTCGGGTACGCCAAGGAATATCATGTTGAGCGTCTGGTAAGGGAGGCACTGCTGTTCCGCATCGTGCCTGTGACGCCACAGATGCTTTTGTCTTTCATCGCGGAAAAAGCGCTTGGGCTTCCAAAGTCTTACTGACCAGAAGTAATTGGCGGGAGCAGGGAGGATTGTCGTCTTGACAATTTTCTAACGCGTGTTAGATTAAAAGAGCTACCCTGAATGGGCAAGGGAGGAAGCATGAGTAAGTCGCAGTTCGGGTCTTCACGAGAGAGTTTGGCTACACGTTCGACCGTGTATTCCGGTGATTTATTTGCGGGCAAAACCGTTGTTGTAAGCGGCGCAGGCGGTGGTTTGGGGCTGGCGATTGCGGCCCTCTTCGCCAGGTTGGGTGCCAGCCTTGCGATCAATGGACGCGACGAGGAAAAGCTGGCTTCGGCCAAGGAATTTCTCGAAAGCTTGGGCGCCAAAGTCTTTGCCAGGACGATGACCATCCGGGATCCCGAACAGGTCACGGAGTTTGTCGGTGAGGTAAATCAAGAATTCGGTTCGATTGACGTTCTGGTGAACAACGCGGGGGGGCAGTTTCCACAGGCCGCGCTGGACTTTTCCCCGAAGGGCTGGAGCGCGGTCATAGATACTAACCTCAACGGTACCTGGTGGGTTATGCAATCCACTGCGCGCCACTGGGTTGAGCACAAGCAACCAGGTTCGATCGTTAACATCGTGGCCGACATCTGGCGCGGCATGCCCGGCATCGCACATACGTGCGCGGCTCGGGCAGGGGTGATTTTTCTGTCCAAATCGGTCGCGGTGGAGTGGGCGCCCCATGACATTCGTGTGAATTGCGTGGCGCCAGGCTGTTGTGAGAGCTCCGGGTTTAGTCGCTACCCTGAGGATGGCGCGGCAACCTTTCAGGATTCTAATCCGATGCGGCACGCAGGGGATGAATGGGATGTCGCCGAAGCGGTTGCCTATATGGCCGCCAATTCAGGAAAATTCATAACTGGTGAAGTGCTTAACATCGACGGTGGGCAGCAGATGTGGGGGGATCCCTGGCCAACAGGTCGGCCGGACTACTTTCGGATTGCATGACGAGTGCGTGACATGTGCGCCGAAACTGATTGTGATATCTAGATGACGACAAATAAAACAACAATCGGCACTGGAGATTAGATGACTAAAAATAATCAAACCACAACCCATGTCGGAGACGGGGCGCTATTAGAGTGCAGCGGGATCGAGCGTCGGTTCGGCGGCATTGTCGCCGTCACAGGCGTGGATTTCGTTATTCGCCCGGGTGAAATTTTTGGCCTCGTTGGTCCAAATGGAAGTGGGAAGACAACACTTACGAACGCGATCACCGGGTTTTACCCGCCAAACGAGGGAACTGTCCGGCTGGCCGGAAAAGATATCGCGGGCACAGCACCCCACAAAGTTGCAAAACTTGGCATTGCCCGAACGTTCCAGAACCTCGCTCTGTTCAATGGGATGAGTGTTCTCGACAACATCCTGCTCGGTCGGCACATCTACATGAAACCAGGCGTTTTGCGTACGGCGCTTTATTGGTGGGCCGCGCAGCATGAAGAAATCGAGAATCGCGAGATCGTCGAGGAGGTGATCGAGTTTCTGCAACTTGAGAGCATCCGGCACGAGTTGGTCGATGGGCTTCCAATAGGGCTAAAAAAGCGGGTCGAGCTTGCGAGGGCTCTGGTAGCGGAGCCGAAAATGCTGATTCTCGACGAGCCGATGGCCGGCATGAACCAGGAAGAAAAGGGGTATATGGCGCGCTTCATTCTGGACGCGCGGGCCGAACGGGGCGTCAGCGTCTTGCTGATCGAGCACCATATGGATGTCATTATCGGCATTTGCGACCGGATGCTTGCGCTGAACTACGGTGAGATGATTGCTAGCGGCCTTCCGAGGGACGTTGTAAACGACCCCCGGGTCATCGAGACATATATCGGAGGGGCTCATGGTTGAGGGAGCAAAAATACAGTCTTCGGAAGGCAACACACTCGGCGCTTTGCTGGCCTGGAACGCTTCAAACTACGGAGGAGATATCGCGCTTCGCGAAAAGGAACGCGGCATCTGGGAGGAAACCACTTGGGCTGAGTATGCCGAAGAGGTTCTTGAGTGCGCGGCCGGTCTTGAAAAACTTGGTGTCGCGCCGGGCAAGGCCGTGCTGATCCTGGGTGACAACCGCGCCCGGCTTTACTGCGGTATGCTTGCGGTCGCGCTGCTCGGGGGCTTTGCCATGCCTGCCTATCCGGGAGCGACGATCGACGAACTTCAGCATTTTCTTGGCGAAGTCGAGATCGTCGCGGCTATTGCGGAAGATCAGGAGCAGGTGGACAAGATCCTTGAGCTGAAGGAAGCAGGCGCTGGAGGCATCGCCCACATCATTTATGATGAAGTGCGCGGTCTTGGATTCTATGAGGTCGATGGCCTCATGTCCTGGGATCATCTGATCGAAGTTGGTCGGCACGACCTCAACGACGATCCACATCGGCGCGAAGAACTCACGCATCGGACCAAGCCCGAAGATCCGGCGATTTTTCTACATTCGTCGGGGACAACCGGCAAGCCAAAGGGCATCGTTTTGAGCCAGAAGAACGTTCTGGCCGCGGCGCGCAATGGTCATGCCGCCGGGGCCTTCGACGAGAACGAGGAAATTCTTGCTTATCTGCCGATAGCGTGGGTGGGCGATTACGCCATCACCGTCGCGGCCGCGCTGCTTCTGCGCTTCACCGTTAGTGTGCCGGAGCGGCAGGAAACGGTCGTTCGGGACATGCGCGAAATTGCGCCGACTTTCTACCTGGCGGCACCCCGAAGCTGGGACCAGATGCTGACAACAATCCAGGTTGGAATGGAGGATTCAACGCCGTTGAAGAAGTGGTTGTACCACTTTTTCATGGATCGGGCCATTGCCGCCGAAACACGCAAACTGAACGGCAAGAGTGGCGGCGCATTGGAGCCGTTAGGCCGACTGTTGGGCGAGGCGATCATCTTCGGTCCGATCAAGGACCAGTTCGGCATGAGCCGCTTGAAGAATGCGTTCACTGGCGGCGAGGCGATCGGCGAAGACACTTTTGTCTTTTATCGCGCCCTGGGGATCAAGCTGCGCCAGTTTTACGGTCAGACCGAGAACAGCGCAATTAACGCAATTCAGTCACCAAGTGAAGTACGCCTGCATACTGTTGGCAAGCCCGTGCCGGGCGTTGAGGTGAAAATCGGGGAGGATGGAGAAATCCTGGTGCGCTCGGATAGCGTGTTCGAGGGGTATTTCGACAAACCCGATGCGAGTGCCGCTGCCCTGGAGGGAGGGTGGCTGCATACCGGCGACGCTGGCTATCTGGAGGAGAACGGCCACCTTGTCGTGCTGGGGCGTGTCTCCGAGGTCATGCACACGTCAAGCGGTGAACGCTATGTGCCCAACTATATCGAGAACCGGCTGAAATTCAGCCCGTATATAAAGGATGCCGCAGTGGTCGGTGCCGGTATGGACGAACTGACGGCAATGGTCTGTATGGATTTCGAATCGGTGGGACACTGGGCCGAGGTGAACGGAGTGCCTTACGTGTCGTATTCCGATTTGTCTCAGCGGGACGAAGTGGCCATGCTTCTGCACGAGGCTTTCGAGCGAGTAAACAAGGTTATCCCCGAGCCGCTGCACCTGAAACGTTTCGTCAGCCTGCCGAAGGAGTTCGATCCGGACGACGGAGAAATTACCCGGACAAGGAAACTGCGTCGCAAGGTTGTGCAGGAACGCTACGCTGATGTGATCGCTGCACTCTATGATGGCTCAAAAGAGATCCATTTCAGTGCGCAGGTGACTTACGAAACTGGCGAAACCGGGGGGGTCGACAGAACCCTTCCTGTACGGGAGGTTTAAATGGACTGGATTTTTTTAACTGAGCTGGCGATTAACGGTGCCCTTACGGGGCTTCTGTATTCGCTTGTCGCAATTGGTCTTGTGCTGATTTATAAGGCATCCTCGGTGCCCAATCTGGCGCAGGGCGGTCTGACGATGCTTGGGGCATATGTGGTTCTTGCGCTGTCGAGAGATGCGGGAATGCCGCTGTGGCTGGCCATCCCGCTCGCTGCAGTCATCATGTTCGGCATGGGCTTCGGTATTGAGCGCGTTGCCCTCAGGCGCCTGGCGGGCCGCCCTGTTGTCATGATCCTGATGATGACACTTGGCATCGACATTTTCCTCATCGGCACAACGCTTGCCATTTGGGGTGGGACGTCAAGTTCGATGAACCTGGGTATTAGCTATGAACCACTGTTAATGGGCGACATCTTCATCAGTCGCATCCATCTCCTCGGCGCCGGAGTTGCGCTCTCTCTATTCGCCGCCTTTATGCTGTTCTTTAGGACCCGGACCGGGATCAAATTACGGGCGATAGCGGATGATTACATGGCTTCGTGGTCGGTCGGGATTTCGGTTGAGCGTGGAGTCGGACTGTCCTGGGCGCTTGCATCACTTGTGGCTGTTGGGGCAGGTGTGATCTGGGGCGAAATTCAGGGGGTCGATCAGTCGTTGTCGATATTGCTTCTCAAAGGTCTGACAGTCGCTGTTCTTGGTGGCCTGGACAGTATTCTGGGTGCGGTGATTGCGGGTGTAATTATCGGCATCATTGAAAACGTCGGCGCGGAATTTCTCGATCAGTTTGTCGGGGGCGGGAGCCGTGAACTCATCGTTGCCGCTGTCCTAATTCTTACGGTCATGATCCGTCCGCACGGACTGTTCGGCCGCCACGATATCGAGAGGGTGTAAGGGATGTTTTATCGACTTTCCGGCGTTCACTACGACAGTTTCGCTTCAGATAGCCGTATCTTCAAGGTTCCAGCAGATCGGAACCTGGCTGTATTCTTTCTTCTGTTTGGATTGGCGGCACCGTTCATCATACCGTCGCTTTACCTGAACAGTTACATGCTGCCCTGGCTGCTCTGGACGGCGGCCGCTCTGGGCCTGAACCTGGTGACGGGGTGGGCCGGCCAGCTTCATTTGGGCTACGCGGCTGTCATGGCCGTCGGAGCGTATTCAGCGGTCCACGCCGTGCGCTTCGGGGTACCTTGGGAATTCGCCCTTCTCATTGGTGGGCTGGCATCATCGGTTATTGGTAGCCTGTTCGCTTTCGCCGCATTGCGGGTGAAAGGTCTCTATCTCGCGCTCACTACCCTCGCGATGCAGTTCGTAATGGACTGGGTGCTGAACCATTCACCAACTATTTCGGGGGGTTCACACGCGTCGCTCCAGTCTCCAACGTTCGCGCTCCTTGGGCAGGAGATAACCTCTGATGTTGGCTATTACTATGTCGGCTTCGGATGGTGCGTGTTGGTGACGATCTTAATGTTGAACCTCAAACGCACCGGGTTGGGGCGTGCGCTGGTCGCCGTGCGGGAGAAAGACTTTGCCGCCGCGATTCTGGGTGTGAACAGTTTCTACTACAAGATCCTGGCCTTCGCGACATCGTCGTTTATTGCGGGGGTCAGTGGAGCCTTGCTGGTTGCGACATTCTTCTTCTTGGCCACGCCGGAACAGTTTTCGGTGGGCGTGTCGATCCAGGTGCTTGCGATGGTGATTGTCGGCGGACTGTCGAGCATTATCGGTTCTTACTTCGGGGTTGCCCTGATTCTGCTTGCACCGGGCCTGGTGAACGGTCTTGTCGTTGCGGCAAGCGGGGGGTTAGGCATGCAGGTCACTGATGAAACGCTCGCCCATATCCCGAATGCCATTTACGGTGCGCTGATCGTCATAATTCTCCTGATCGAACCGTTGGGGTTGGGAAAGCTCTACGGCAACGTCAGGGATTATCTGATGGTCTGGCCCTTCGATCAGCTAAGGAAGTAAATAAAAATGCCGATGCAAGAAAAAGTTGAAGCTCAGTCCATCTTGTCGATGAACAGTGTCGAGGTGCTGTACGATAACGTTATGCTGGCGATCAAAGGCGTTTCGGTTCAGGTGCCAAAGGGCAAGATGATTGCGCTTCTGGGCTCGAACGGAGCGGGAAAAAGCACAACCTTGAAAGCGATCAGTGGTCTTTTGAAAGCTGAACGCGGACGTATCAGTCGAGGGGAAATAAAGTTTAATGGGACGGATATTACCGAAGTTCTCGCACAAAAGCGCGTCGGAATGGGCATCTGTCACGTCGTCGAAGGGCGGCATGTTTTTGAACATTTGACACCGGACGAGAACCTTACCGCAGCGGCGCCGTTGGGGATGTCCCGTTCAGTGCTAAATGTGGAAAAAGAGAAGATATACAACTATTTCCCCCGGCTTGCCGAGCGCCGAAATTCGCAGTCGGGCTATCTGTCAGGCGGTGAGCAGCAGATGCTTGCCATTGGCCGCGCGCTTGTGACCCAGCCTAGCCTTCTAATGCTTGATGAGCCGAGTCTCGGACTTGCGCCATTCCTGGTGAGCGAGATCTTTGACATCCTTCAAAAGATTAACCAAGAGGAGGGCGTGTCGGTCCTGCTTGTGGAGCAGAACGCCCTGGCCGCTCTGGAGATCGTTTCGGAAGGCTATCTGATCGAAAACGGCCGGGTCGTCATGCATGGTACGGCCGAAGAACTCAAATCCAATTCCGACATTCAGGAATTCTATCTTGGCGGCGGGGAAGGCACCGATTTCCACAATGTCAAGCATTACAGCCGGCGTAAGCGTTGGCTGAGCTGAAGTTTTCACGAAAATCCTCTGGGAGAATAAGATGCAACGACTTACTAGGGTGTTAGCCGCTTTTTTGATCGGAGGCAGCGTGATGTTCGGCCCTCAGGCTTTGGCGAAGCCATTCAAAGTTGGCGTCTGCTACGATCTCAGCAAGGCCTATACTTTTGCCTTGCCGCAGATTTCGCAGGTGGCCATGGATCTGGCGAAGCTTGTCAACATGAAGGGCGGGATTGGTGGAGAACTGGTCGAGGTTATTGTCCGTGACCACGGCAACGAACCGCAGCGTGGTATCGAGTGCTATTCTAGGCTCAGCCGCGAGGGCGACTTTGGCTTCGATACGCGCTCGACGCCGGTATCTCTGGCGATCCTGCCGCGCGTGATGGAAGACGAACGCATTCTCATGCAGTCTCTGGTAGGGCGTGGCGATGCCGTGGACGGCACTGTTTTCGAATGGGTCTATCTGGGCGGCCCAACCTATTGGGGGTAGGGAGCCGATCAAGATTCTCCAGACACCGTCCGAGAAAGGGGGCTTGAGCTCCTGCTCTACCCCGTGCCGCTGCCGGGACGCGATCGGGCGGGGCCCGGTCAAGAAAAGTTCCGCGAAATACGGGCAATGACAGTCAGGTAGCAGAAGGCAAGGTGGGACGCAGGGCAGAGCGTCCGAACAAGAAAAGAACGCTCTGCACTGAATCGAAAAGGAGAGAAAAATGAAATACAAAAAGCAACTCAAAGCAGTGGCCCTCGCCATGGTGCTCGCATCAGGCGCGGCAGCTACATTCGCCCAAGCCGAGGAGCCGATCCAATTCGGCCTCTGCTTCGACCTCAGCAAGTCCTATTCCTTCATCACGCCACAGCTGGCCCAGGCGGCTCGGGATCTCGCGATGTACGCCAACGACAACGGCGGCATCGAGGGCCATCCCGTTGAAATCATCGTGCGCGACCACGGCAACGAACCCCAGCGTGGCGTGGAATGCTATGAGCAGCTCAAGCGAGATGGTGTTTTTATTTTCAACTTCATGTCCACGCCGGTCACGAACGCGGCTTTACCGCGTGCCATGAAAGACGGCAATATCCTGATGCAATCCTTTGTCGGCCGCGGTGACGCGGTGGATGGTGAGGTGTTCGAATGGGTTTTCCCGGTCGGTCCAACCTACTGGCAGCAGGCGGCCAACGACGTTGCCTTCATCAAGGAGCAATTGGGCGGCGATCTGGAAAATGCCAAGATTGGCTTCATCTATCTGGATTATCCGTTCGGTCAGGAGCCGATCGAGATTCTGAAAACCCTTTCAGAGAAAGAGGGCTTTGAACTGGAGCTCTATCCGGTACCGCTGCCGGGAACAGACCAATCCGGTGCCTGGAGCAGGATTCGCCGCGACAAGCCGGACTATGTGATCAGCTGGCTTCTGGCGGGCGGGCATGTGGTTGCGTCTAGGGAAATGCGCCGCAACCGCTTCCCGATTGACCGCTACCTGTCTGTTCACTGGATGAACGAGGTCGATATCCGCAATATCGGCGAGGAAGAGGCCAAGGGCATCCTGCGCGCGACCAATGTTGTTGGCGGGCAGGATACCCCGATCGTCCAGACGATGCTGGAGACCTACTATGCCAAGGGCAAGGGAAGTGGCCCCGAAGCTAATGTTCGCGACGTTTATTACAACATGGGCCTTGCGATCCAGGCAACGGCGCATGAGGCGGCGCGTCTGGCGATCAAGGAGAACGGATGGCCGCTGACGCCGGAGGCCATGAAGGCGGGCTATGAGTCGATCGAAAACTTCGATGCCAATGGCCTGATGGCTCCGGTAACCGTGACACCCCAGGACCACGGCGGCGGTGCTAAGACGCGCATTGAACAGTGGGATGGCGAAACCTGGGTTCCGTTGACCGACTGGAACGCCGAGTATACCGATGTGGTGTGGAACGTGGTCAAGGAAAGTTCAGCGAAATACGGGCAATGACAGTCAGGTAGCAGAAGGCAAAGTGGCACGCAGGGCAGAGCGTCCGAACAAGAAAAGAACGCTCTGCACTAAATCTAAAAGGAGAGAAAAATGAAATACAAAAAGCAACTCAAAGCAGTGGCCCTCGCCATGGTGCTCGCATCAGGCGCGTCAGCTACATTCGCCCAAGCCGAGGAGTCGATCCAATTCGGCCTCTGCTTCGACCTCAGCAAGTCCTATTCCTTCATTTCGCCCCAGGTCGCCCAGGCGGCACGGGATCTCGCGATGTACACCAACGACAACGGCGGCATCGAGGGCCATCCCGTTGAAATCATCGTGCGCGACCACGGCAACGAACCGCAGCGTGGCGTGGAATGCTATGAGCAGCTCAAGCGTGAAGGTGTTTTCCACTTCTACTTTCTGTCCACGCCGGTCACGAACGCGGCTTTACCGCGTGCCATGAAAGACGGCAATATCCTGGCGCAAGCCTTTACGGGTCGCGGTGATGCGGTGGATGGTGAGGTGTTCGAATGGGTTTTCCCGGTCGGTCCAACCTACTGGCAGCAGGCGGCCAACGACGTTGCCTTCATCAAGGAGCAATTGGGCGGCGATCTGGAAAATGCCAAGATTGGCTTCATCTATCTGGATTATCCGTTCGGTCAGGAGCCGATCGAGATTCTGAAAACCCTTTCAGAGAAAGAGGGCTTTGAACTGGAGCTCTATCCGGTACCGCTGCCGGGAACAGACCAATCCGGTGCCTGGAGCAGGATTCGCCGCGACAAGCCGGACTATGTGATCAGCTGGCTTCTGGCGGGCGGGCATGTGGTTGCGTCTAGGGAAATGCGCCGCAACCGCTTCCCGATTGACCGCTACCTGTCTGTTCACTGGATGAACGAGGTCGATATCCGCAATATCGGCGAGGAAGAGGCCAAGGGCATCCTGCGCGCGAGCAATGTTGCCGGCGGGCAGGATTTCCCAATCATCCAGACGATGCTGGAGACCTACTATGCCGAGGGCAAGGGAAGTGGCCCCGAAGCTAATGTTCGCGACGTTTATTACAACATGGGCCTTGCGATCCAGGCAACGGCGCATGAGGCGGCGCGTCTGGCGATCAAGGAGAACGGATGGCCGCTGACGCCGGAGGCCATGAAGGCGGGCTATGAGTCGATCGAAAACTTCGATGCCAATGGCCTGATGGCTCCGGTAACGGTGACACCCCTGGATCATGGCGGCAGCAGTAAGACGCGCATTGAACAGTGGGATGGCGAAACCTGGGTTCCGCTGACCGACTGGAGCGCCGGGTATACCGATGTGGTGTGGGATGTGGTCAAGGAAAACTCGGCGACGTTCTCCGTCAAATAGTCGAATAAGTGTCCAACTCCCCCGCGGCGTTCCAGCCGCGGGGGAGTTGGACGGCATAAATGCCGATAAATTTCCGAGCGGAAGAGGCGTGGCTAATGAACCCTATCGACGTGACGATTGAAAGCGGTATTGCAACGGTCTGTATCAACCGACCCGAGCGTAAAAACGCGCTGTCGGTGGCCGCAACGAATGGGCTGACCGATGCCTGGGAGAAAATTGAAGCCGACGACAGTGTCCGCGTCGCAATATTGACCTCTGCCGATTGCGGGGTCTTCAGCGCCGGGCTGGATTTGAAGGAAGCCATGCAGATTTCGCGGGATGAGGGTGTCGATATTCTGACGAAAATGCGTGACCCGTTTCATGAAACGATGCGCGCCTGCAAGAAGCCCATCGTTGCCGCCATGACCGGATCCTTGATGGCAGGTGGCATGATGCTGACCCTGAACTGCGATCTTCGCGTTGGCCTCAAGGGCACCAAGGTCGGCATTACCGAGGTCAAAATCGGGCGTGGGTCGCCTTGGGCGGCTCCGGCGCTATCGATGCTGCCACAACCTATCCTCATGGAAATCGTTCTGACCGGCGCCCTGATGCCCATCGAGCGGCTGCATAAGTATGGATTCACCAATTATCTAGAGGACACGCCGGACGCAGTGCGCGCACGAGCGTTCGATCTTGCGAAACGCGTTGCTGAGGCGGCACCGCTCTCTGTCGTCGCGGCCAAAGGGAGCGTTCGCGCCACCATGGATCTGGGCTGCGCAGGCGGTCTGGAAGAGGGCAAGCGCCTGCATGAGGTCGTTTATGCCAGTAATGACGCGATCGAAGGCCCAAAGGCTTTTGCCGAAAAGCGCGCACCGGTCTGGACCGGAACCTGAAGGAGATTGAAATGACCGACCTTATTCGCCTGGACAGGGATGGCCCGGTTGGCATCCTGCGCTTTATTCAGCCAAAGAAACGCAACCCTTACAGCATCGCATTCGTCGAGGAATTGGTGGCGTATCTGCGCGACGCCGAACGGGACGATGCGATCCGTGCTGTGGTCATGACCGGTGGCGAGCACTTCAGCAGCGGGGGGGATCTTGTCGGCTTCCAGGCCGAGATCGCCAAGGGGGCCAGGGCAACATCCGAAATGGTCGACAAGGTTCACGACGGGGGTCGCGCCGCCTATCTCTTCCGCAAGCCGCTGATTTCGGCTGTTTGCGGTGTCGCCTATGGTGCCGGTCTGAGCCTGGCCTTGTCGGCGGACATCGTCGTGGCCGCCGAAGATGCCCGGCTGTGCGAGGTCTTTGCCCGTGTCGGTGGGTGTCCGGACACAGGGTCGAGCTGGTTGCTCCAGCAGCGCGCCGGCGCAGGTGTGGCGCGGATGCTTGTTCTCACAGGTCGTGAGATTGACGGGCGCACCGCTAAGGATCTGCGTGTCGTGGAAGAGTGCGTTCCGGCAAAACAGGTCGAGGAGCGCGCGTTTGAGATCGCTTGCGAGATTGCCCCCCATCCGATGTTCGGCGTACAGACAGCCAAGCGCGTGATGCGCGCCTCAGCAGAGTGTCGTTATCTGGAGGCGCTGGACATCGAGCGCGATACCCAAAGCGTTCTGCTGTGCGCGCACGACTTTCCCGAGGCGATGAAAGCGTTTTCGGAAAAACGAAAACCCGAATTCAAAGACCGCTAAAGCGGTCGAATCCAAATCGAAGAACTTGAAAAACTTAAGGTGGCTCGTTATTACCCCAAGGGCCAGACCGGGCGACCTCCTTATCCGTTTCCTGCCATGCTGCGCGTTGACTGCACGCAGTTGTTCTATAACCTCAGTGACCCGGCCATGGAAGATGCCTTCTACGAGATCGAATTCATGCGCCAGTTCGCCGGTCTGAGGCTAGAGCGCTTACCGGACGAAACCACGATCCTCAAGTTCCGTCATTTTCTTGAGCAACACGGTCTTGGCAAGGTCCTGTTCCAAGGGGTGAACAAGCACCTTGAGAAAAACGGCCTCATGTTGCGCGAAGGCTACATTGTTGATGCTACGATCAATTCCGCGCCCAGTTCCAAGAACGAAAGGGCGAACGAGATCCGGAAATGCGCCAGACTCGTAAGGGCAACCAATGGCGCTTCGGGATGAAAATACACATCGGCTTCGACGACACGCTGGGTCTTATCCTCAGCATCGACACCACCGCTGCCAACGTTCATGACATCGTCCCTCTGGCATTCTAATGCACAGCGAAGAGCAACGAGTCTTTGGTGATGCTGGCTACCTTGACATCCAAAGGCGATCCGATCACAAGCATCGCAAGAATCTCTCCTGGTTCATCGCCAAGCGCCTTGGTACACGGAAAACGCTGGATGCTGAGAAGGTTAAAGCCGACAAAATCAAAACCAGTATCCGCTCAAAAGCGGAGCATCCGTTCCGGTGCATCGAGCAGGTGTTCGGCTAGAACAAGGTCCGCTATCGTGGCCTGGACAAGAATTCAAACCGCCTGCAGTAACTTGCTGATCGGTGGAAGATTCCTGCTGACGCAGGGCCATTGTGCTTGTTTTCCGCCAAAATGGCGGGAAACGGCAAAAAACACATAAACAAATAGAGGGTTGCGCCTGAATTTTCCGATCTATGCTGGCTCCAGCGGGGACGCTGGAGAAAATCGGCGGTTATTCAGACTTTTCCTTTTGGAAACCATAAGTCAAGGTGCTTGTGCCCGTCAAACGCGCGATCGACAACGACATGAACGCCACCGGTCAGATGCTTTCCGCGATGCTGGGCTGGTCGCGAGCCACCTTCGCTTCGGAACTCGACATCGACGGCGACAATTGGCTTAGATCATGCCCCGGTGGGTGTATTGAGGTGCAGGGTCAGTGATTCAGGATAAGGCTGTTGGATAGGTACTGCCCATTATGACTTGGGCGTGCAGGAGACAGAATAAATCTCGTTGACGGGAAGGCTATAAATTATTATTCTAACATTTGTTAGAAAGTGGAGAAGGGAAATGGCAAAGTCTAAAGACAACCTGCCGACAGAGACGGAGCGCTATGTCATGCCATCGCATTTTATAGAAAGCGATAGCGGTGAAGTGCAGGACTTCGTGTCCTCTGCGTTGCGTGATCTTCCGCCGGATGCATCCAGACGCGACAAGGCAATCCGCCTGTTCGAGGCGGTTCGCGATAATATCCGTTATGATCCTTATTGTTTCGCCCTGGATGAAGACTCCTATCGCGCCAGCCGAGTTGCCAGGGCAGAAGCGGCGTTTTGCGTTCCCAAGGCAATCCTACTTGCGGCCTGCCTGCGTGCCGTTGGTATCCCCGCCGCTCTGGGGTTTGCGGATGTGCGCAACCACCTGAATACACCAAAATTGCAGGAACTGATGGGGACCGACCTCTTCATCTATCACGGCTACGTTCAATTGTGGCTGGAAGGTGAGCCTTACAAGGTCACGCCTGCGTTCAATATGGAGCTATGTGAACGATTCGGGGTCAAGCCGCTGGTCTTCGACGGCTATCACGATGCCTTGTTCCATGAGTTCGATGAAGAGAACCACCGGCACATGGAATATGTGAAAGACCGGGGGCTGTATTTCGATGCGCCGATGGGAGAATTCCTGACGGCCTTCAAGGAAACCTACCCGAAACTGGAAGAGTTCAACCGCGTTCGAATCTCCAAGGGTTCGAAGGGGTACGATTCCGGTTTTTCAGAGGAGGGGGGCTCTTGAAATACCTTGATGATTTCAACCCGGGGCAGGTCTTTCGCTTTCGCAGCGTCCCGATGAGCGAGGTTGCTATAAAGGCGTTCGCCGAAGAGTGGGATCCGCAACGGCTGCACACCGACGAGGACTATGCGACCACCCTACATGGCAGCCTGATCGCCTCGGGCTTTCAGACGATGCTTGAGGTGTTCAAGCCTGTCATGACGGAAATGATGGTTAATGTCGCTAATATCGGCGGGATCGGTTTCGACAATCTGCGCTGGCTGCGGCCTGTCCGCCCGAATGAACCCCTCGATATCGACATGAAGGTCAACTCGGTCACACCGTCCAAAAGCAAGCCCGACCGAGGTGTTTTGCACTATACGCTCAGTGCCAAGAACCCCAAGGGCGAGATCGTTTTTTCAACTGACACCTCCGTGATGATCCAGCGAAAACAAAATGACACAGACTGATATGATTTCCAGCGACCAGGACGACCTTCGATTGCTGCGTGAGAGCGCCCGCACCCTGTTTGAACGGGCTGGCGGAAGCGGGAGGGCCAGAAAACTGCGTGATGCCGGTGGCACCTGGGATCCGGAGATGGTCCACGAACTGGCCGAGGTCGGGGTTCTCGGTGTGGCGGTGCCCGAAGTGAATGGCGGGCTAGGCATTGGGCTGGCCGCCGGGGGTGTTATCGCGGAGGAGGTCGGCCGCGTGATTGCCCCCGAACCGGTGGTAATGACGATCGGGCTGAGCCTTGGCCTTCTGCGTCGGCTTTGCCCGGATCATCCGAAGGTGGCGCAACTGATCAGCGGTGACACTGTCCTGCCGGTGGCCTGGCAGGAACGTGGCTCGGGTGGGGCGCCTGGCGATGCGGCATGCCGCTACGCAGATGGAAAGCTGACCGGCAGCAAGGCCTGGGTCGTCGGCGCGGCCGGATCACATGGTTTCCTTGTTGTGGCCCGGGGGGACGATGGTCCTGTCCTGGTCCTGGTCGAGGCCACCACAAACGGATGTTCCGTCGAAAATCGCCTGCAGGCTGACGGTAGTGCGATGGGTGAGCTTTCGTTTTCGGCGACTCCGGCCGAGGAACTTGCCCGGGGCAACGCCGTAACAGAGGCGCTCAGCGAAGCAATCAGCGATACAACGGCGCTTGCCGCGGCCGAGCTCGTCGGCCTGAGTGATCGCGCTTTTGAAATCACTCTGGACTACATCAAGACCCGTGAGCAGTTCGACAAGCCCATCGGTTCCTTTCAGATCCTTCAGCATCGCGCCGTGGACCTGAATATCATGCGTGAGGTTGCACAGGCGGGTGTGCGCGAAGTTCTGGCCCGGATGCAGTACGAAACAGATCCGGGGGTCCGCAAGCGTCTCGCCAGCCGCGCCAAGGCACGGGCTGTCACGGCCGCAAAGAAGATCACGCGGGATGCGGTTCAGCTGCACGGGGCAGTTGGCTATACCGACGAGTTCGATATCGGGCTTTATCTGAACCGGGCGCTGGTACTGTCGGCCTGGTTGGGCGACGACACCTATCACAGGCGGATGTGGTTCAAGGCACGTGAACAAGAGGGGGCTGCATGATGGCGGACTGGAACGCAATGAGTGATACAGAATTCCGCAAGGAAGTGCGTCATTTCTTTGAAACGGAATACCCCGAAGAGCTGCGTCATCTGCCGCACCGTCCGAAATTCGTGGAGATCGAGCATTGGCACCGCAAGCTGCACGCCAAGGGTTGGGTGGCTCCTGCCTGGCCTGCTGAGTATGGCGGCATGGGGCTGAATGCCGCCAAGCTACTGATCTTTTACGAAGAGCAGCAGCGTTGGGGGGTGAACCGCGGGCGCGACATGGGTGTGCAGATGGTCGGCCCGCTGATTATCAAGTTCGGCACCCAGCAACAAAAAGACTATTGGCTGCCGCGCATCCTCAGCTGCGAGGACATCTGGTGTCAGGGCTATTCCGAGCCCGGAGCCGGGTCCGATCTGGCCAGTCTGCGTACGCGCGCAGGCATCGATGGCGACGACTTCGTCATCAACGGACAGAAGACCTGGACCACGATGGCGCATGACGCCACCCATATGTTCATGCTGGTGCGGACCGATCCGGGCGCACCAAAGAAGCAGCAGGGAATCAGCTTTCTCCTGGCCCCGATGGATCAGCCTGGCGTCGATGTGCGTCCGATCCGGACGCTTGCGGGGGAGTACGAGTTTTGCGAGGTCTTTTTCGACAATGCCCGCACTCCGTGCGAGAACCTCGTTGGCGAGCTAAACAAGGGCTGGACGATGGCCAAGGCGCTTTTGAGTTTCGAGCGTATCTTCATAGGTTCGCCAAGCCTTGCCCAGAACGCCCTGGGGCAGCTTGAAAGCTTTGCTCGGTGCCGCGGCGCCTTTGACGATCCAGTGTTCTGTGACCGCTTTGCCCAAGCCGCGCTCGACGTTGAAGACCACGCCGCGCTTTATGCCCGTTTCGCGGATCAGCTTAAGCGTGGCGAAACGCTGGGTGCGGATGTCTCGATGCTGAAGATCTGGGTGACTGAGTGCTTTCAGCGCATTACCGAACTGATGATCGAGGCTGCCGGCCCCGATGGCGGCACAATAAGTCCGCTTCAGATCGGCAACGTCAGCGTGGACGTTCTGGCGAGCTTCTACAAGGCCCGACCGACAACGATCTACGGCGGGTCGAACGAGATCCAACGCAATATTCTTTCCAAGGCCGTCCTTGGTTTGCCAGGTTGAACCCAAACTAACATCCAACGAAGGAGCAGAACTATGTCGGACCGTTATGCAAAATACAACAAGCTCACATTTGATTATCCGGCGGATCGCGTCCTGCGCATCACCTTTGACCGGCCCGAGTCTTTTAATTCCGTCGATGCGGAAACCCACACCCAGATGACGGATATGTGGATCGATATCGACCGCGACCCCGACATTAATGCGGTGATCGTGACCGGCGCGGGCAAAGCGTTTTCAGCGGGCGGCGACTTCAGCCTGATCGAAAACATGATCGGGAATTCCCATGAGATCATGAAGACGTGGAAAGAGGCTAGGGGTCTTGTCTACAATATTATCAACTGCAATAAGCCCATTATTTCCGCCATCAACGGCCCGGCCGCGGGTGCGGGTCTCGTCGTTGGCATCCTGGCGGACATCTCCATCGCCGGTAAAAAGGCAAAGATCGTCGATGGCCACCCGCGCCTGGGCGTTGCGGCCGGTGACGTAGCGGCAATCATCTGGCCGCTGCTAATCTCGATGGCCAAGGCGAAGTATTACCTGATGACCTGCAAGCCGGTTTCTGGTGAAGAGGCCGAGCGTATCGGTCTGGTGTCGATGTGCGTCGAGGATGACGAATTGCAGAAAATCGCGCTGGACACTGCGGTTGAGCTAGCTAACGGTTCGCAGAGCGCTATCCGCTGGACCAAATATTCTCTAAATAACTGGTTGCGTCAGGCCGGACCGATTTTCGATGCCTCGACTGCACTTGAAATGCTCGGCTTCATGAGCGAAGACGTTAAGGAAGGGGTGTTGTCGCACCGCGAAAAGCGTGCGCCGAACTTCCGTAAGGACTGCCCGCTTTAATAAAAGAATGGTCAAGGAGGCATGGTCATGGCTGAAAACATCTACCTGGATATAGCGAAAGCCTATTCTACGGCGGCCGAGAAAGCTCCAGGACTGAAGTCGCGATTTGCGGCTGCCGGATTTGATCCGGCAGCCGTGGCATCACTGGCGGATCTGTCGCGCCTGCCGGTGATGAAAAAGGAAGAGCTTTTGAGGATTCAGCGCGATGATCCGCCATTTGGCGGGTTTCTCGCCGCCGATCTGAAGGATGTCGGGCGCATCTACGTCTCCCCCGGACCGATTTTCGAACCCGCTCTGCCTGGTGCGGGGGGGCATGGTCTGGATATGTTGTTCAAGTCGGCGGGTGTCGGGGCTGGGGATATCATTCTGAACACTTGGATGTATCACCTAGTACCGGCCGGTCTCCTTTTTGACGAAGCGGCCCAGGCAGCCGGAGCGACAGTGATTCCCGGAGGCGTCGGAAATACTGAGCTTCAGGCGCAGGTCATCGTTGAAACCGGCGTGACTGCGATCTGTGCGTCAACCGCGTTCTTCCTGACGCTGGCGGAGAAGGTGATCGAAAACTATGGCCGTGAAGCGTGGAAGGTGAAGACGGCATTTCTAGGTGGCGAGATGGGCGACTGGATGGCCAAGCGTCGCCGAATCGAAGCCGATTACGGCGTATCGACCTGGGCCGCCTATGCCACGGCCGATCTGGGCATGGTGGCCTATGAGGATGGCGGCGAAGGCTATGTGGTTCATCCCGACAGGGTGGTGCAGATCTGCGACCCGGTCAGCGGTGAGCAGGTGGCGCATCAAGAGCCGGGCGAGGTTGTCGTGACCGCGCGCGATGCGACTTGGTCCATGATCAGGTTCGGCACAGGCGACAGCGCATTCGCACTGGAAAACAACGCGGATGGAAGCGTTCGACGACTCTCGACGCTGCAAGGCCGGGTTGGCGCGGCGGTGAAGGTGCGCGAGATATTCATCTATCCCCGCGTCATTGAGGAAGTCGTCATTGCCACGCCGGGTGTCAAGACCGCGCAGGCCGTAGTGACGCGTGAAAATGATCGCGACATTATCCGCCTTTTTCTCGTGCTGGAGAATGGCGCCGATGCGGCCACTGCGGAGGCTGCCGCCGCCGAGGCCTTCAAGCGACATTCGAGAATTCGCACTGATGCGGTGAATGTGATCGAGGATCTGCCGGAGGAGGCAGATCTGATCGTGAACAAGAAGGATGGCTAAGTCCTGGCCCTTATTCACGTCGATCAACACCAATAATCATCCGGCGGCAGGAGCCCCGGTTGACGTAGGGTTCTGAACCCTCCAAAGAAATTCGAGAATAGGGCTCAGGGTGAGGTGTCTCTCTTGCCTAGAATCTAAGGAACTAGCTGTTGATGGGGAGCCAGAGCCTAGCCAGAGCACATCAACAGGGCAAGCTGGCTGCCGCCGCGATCCATAACGTAAATGCTCTCGCTCCGATCGTCGGATGGATTGCGCAGCACTAGCCTATAACTGCTGTTCTCAATGGCGTGATCTGGTGTTAGTGGCCAATTAAAGTGACCCACTACTGGCCATTAATTTTGACCCACCTCCGAGTGGCCGTCAGGCCACAGAACCAGCTACTGTCCCCCGCTTTTATCGATGGCCGGGGGCATGTCAGTGAAGGAGTGGGTTGTGATACACAAGATCAAGGCACTGCACGATAACGGTAAAGGACTGTCGATCCGCGCCATCAGCCAGGAACTGGGGTTATCCCGGAACACGGTACGCAAGTATTTGCGGATGGAGGTGGATGCGATCACAGAGCAGTTTGCAGATCCCTCACGGAGCAAGCGCCTCGACGATCACCGGGATTACCTGGTGCATTTGCTCAAGCAATTTCCCAAGCTCAGCGCCGTCAAGATTGCCCGTAAGCTTCAGGCAAAGGTCGGCGACTTACCGGCCTCAGATCGCTCTATTCGCCGTTATGTGCGAGCACTCAAGGAGGAAGTGGCCTCGGCCCAGATGCGCTACTACGAACCCATTCTGGACGATGTGCCGGGTGTTCAGTGTCAGGTGGACCCTGGCGAGTTACGTGGTGTGTTGATCGGTGGCGAAGAGCGCACGCTGCACTTCGTGGTGTTCGTGCTGTCCTACTCGCGGCTGATGTACGTGGGCTTGGCCTTCCGCCCTCTGGACACCCAGACCTTTATCCAGCTCCACGATGAAGCCTTGCGGTACTTTGGCGGTCTGCCGGAGGAATGCGTTTACGATCAGACCAAGCTGGTGGTGATCAACGAGCAGTACCGGGAACTGACTCTCAACCAACGTTTCCATGAGTATGCCACCACCGCCGGGTTCCGGATCCATGCCTGCGAAGGCTATGACCCGGAGAGCAAGGGCAAGGTGGAAGCCGGCGTAAAATACGTCAAACAGGACTGCCTTTACGGCGAGGTCTTCCGGGACCAGGAACACGTGTGTCAGCACGTGCAGGACTGGGTTGAGAGTGTGGCCAATGTCCGCATCCACGGCACCACCGGAGAACCACCCCGGGAGCGGTTCGAGCAGGATGAACGAGAACATCTGGCGGCCTATCTGTCACCGGCGTGCGTGCAGTCTGTGGCCCGGGAGACACGAAGAGCCGACAAGACCGGCCTGATCGCCTGGAAGGCCAACAAATACTCCGTGCCCATGGCCTGGCAACAGGCCCGGGTGGGCGTTCTGGAGTCCGGCGGCCAACTGCACATCAGCGACCTGAGCATAGGCGACGTCATCGCCAGTCATGGCCTGTGTACGGACAAGGGCAAGGTGATCAAGAACACCCATCACTACCGAGATCATGCCCAGCGCGTGAGCAAGCTGGAAGCCGACATCAGCGCCCGGATCGGCAGTGATGTCGGGCATCGGTTGTGCCAGCAGCTCAAACGCTCCGAGCCCAAGATCTACAAGGATCAGTTGGTGGCTGCCCGCGACTTGCTCAAGCGCCACGAACCCGTGGATCCCGTGTTGATCACGACGCTGGCAGAGCGCCCCGGCATGACCGCCACACGACTGCAAAGCTACCTGGAAGCGGCCCAGGCCGCCGTCCTCCGGGAACGGCAGCCGGAACCTCTGCCAGAACCCAAGGAAACACTGGACCTAAGTGCTTACCGCCGTCTTGGCCACTCCAGTGGCCAGGGGGTGACCCATGAGCCAGCTTGAGCAAACCGTGGCCCGATACCGCAGCCTGCGTCTGAGCGCAGCCGCTGATGAATTAACGAATCTGCTGGCTGAGGCAGAAGCCAACGAGATGTCTTATCTGAGCTTCGCGGACAGGCTTGCCGAACATGAGATGACTCAGCGCCAGGACAAACGTATCCGCCGGAACCGGAAGATAGGGCCACCTCACGAAACGGAAAATATCGCACGCTAAGCCTCTCGCGGCGTTCGGAGCGGACACACCGGGCAATGACAGCCGGGAAGCGCTAGAGGGGTATAACCAGTGGCGGGAGGAAAGGGCCGCTTGAACTATATAGATGCCTAATGTTTATACTATAAAGTTGTTTCACCCGATTTTGACCAACCAACCATGAGATACGCCCATGAAAATCGTTAAAGTTCAGGACATCATTGGTACCGAGCGTGAAGTCAGCGACAAGCAGTGGACCAGCCGCCGTCTGCTGCTCAAGAAGGACGGAATGGGATTTTCCTTCCACGAAACCATCATCAAGGCAGGCTCCGAGCACACTTTCTGGTACAAGCACCACCTGGAAGCCGTTTACTGCGTTGCCGGTAACGGGCGCATCAAGGACCTCGCCACGGGTGAAGTTCACGAGATTACCGACGGTACCCTCTACGCCCTGGACAACCACGACAAGCACACCCTGTACGGTGGTACCGAGGACATGCGCCTGATCTGCGCCTTCAACCCGCCGGTGACCGGCCAGGAAGTTCATGACGAGGACGGCGCCTACCTGCCGGACAGCGGCGATAACTGATCCGCCCTGATAGGGCAGCTGATCTGACCGCTGGCACACCCATGCCGGCGAGTCCCGATCTTGATGGCGCCACCACTGGCACGTTTGTCCGGCCTGCGCCTGGGCACTGGTAAAGAATGAGACGGGCTATGACCACAACATGGCTGCGGCTAGCATGTGAAAGCGCTATCGGAAGCACGCAAGTACGTTAAACAGAGTTTCCACGGAGGAGGTAGCCATACACGTCCAACAATGTCCTATGGTGACATGGGCCCGTGCACGCGGCTGTAAAGCGCGTTTTCAAAAATGAAGGGATTTCAACGGCGGAAGTAACCATCTGTAGCAGACGATCAATAAGCCATTGGTTTACCGAGCGAACGAACCAAAGCGCTTAGTGCGTCTCTTCGAACTGACTTTCCGCTGTAGATCAGGGGCGTGGTTGCTGTATCGGGGCTTTCTTAACACGCAATTTATGAACGCATTTCATCTCTGCGGCCAAAAGCGGGAGATGATGACTTCAGGCTTTTTAGTGAGGTCAAAATGTACAGTTTATTATTATCGGGTTGATCATCGGAGCAAATCCCTTGCTCCGACATACTGGTGTCCATCTTGCAATACTACAGCGAAAACTCCGTCAGTGATGACGTTGATATAACTCCCCACGTCACCGGCGAAACTTCAGAGTATTTGGGGCGGCTGCTCATTGGTGACGATGAGCCGCGGTTGCTTAACAGTTTATGCTCGATATTGCGTGACAAGGGGTTCGAGGTTGACGGTGCCGAGGATGGCGACGCCGTCTGCCAGCGATTACGAGAGAATGCCTATGATCTGGTTTTGTTGGATATCCGCATGCCTGGAAAGAGCGGTTTAGAGATCATGGCCTGGTTGAAAGAAACGGGCGTTGACGCTCCGGTCATCATTATCAGCGGGCATTCCGACTATCGCATCGTCAGGCAAGCATTCAAGCTGGGTGCCTGCGATTATCTAAGAAAGCCCTACGATGTAGATGAATTAATTCGGGCTGTCGGCGGCACGGTTTTAGAACGACGGCAGGCCCGCTCTCAGGCGGCTACGGGCTGGTCTAACCCGCTAACGGCCGATTTTTTTAAGCACACACTTGATCATCTTCCGGATCTGGTTTTTTCACTGGATGAGCGCAAGTGCATCAACTATCTGAATCATCACTCCGAGAGTCTCTTGGGATTACCGACAGAGGAGCTGATTGGCCAACCGTTTTCTCGGCTCGTTCATGAGGGTGACATCGCTAAGCTTCCACTGTTATTTGGTAAGAACGAGGTGGGAGAGTCAGTAACCCAAGAGATCAAACTTAAAACTTACCATGGAGGGATCGGTTACCTGGATTGTGACATTACAGTTGCCTCTCCGCTCGAGGCGAACGACACCGCGCTAACTTATGCAAAGCCCCCTCCAGCAAAGCCTCTTTTTTTGGGCATTGTGCGGGACATCACGGAGCACAAACGGACACTGGCATTGATGGAGTTTCATGCTTCTCACGATACACTGACCGGGCTGCCGAATAGGAGCCTGTTTATGGACCGACTTACCTTGGCTGTCAGTCAGGCGAGCCGTAATGGGCAGAAGCTTGCCGTGCTTTTTATCGACCTGAACGATTTCAAAGCGGTAAACGATACCTACGGGCATGGGGTTGGCGATCAGCTGTTGCAAAAAGTCGCCGCCGGTCTGACACATTGTCTGCGAGAGGGGGATACCCTTGCCCGCTATGGTGGTGATGAATTTACGGTCCTGTTGCCCTCGCTTGACGAAAAAAAGGACGCCGCAACGGTCGCACGCAAACTTCTGAACTCGCTCGAAACCCCTTTTCCGTTTGAGGGCACCGACCTTCGTGTCTCTATCGGAACCAGCATCGGGATTGCAATGTACCCTGAAGACGGGGCGGGGGCGGAAACGCTGGTAGAGCGGGCAGACATGGCCATGTATGCCGTGAAACAGAGGAAAAAAAACGACTTTTATTTTTACAGCTAAGCATGATGGACGACAAAAGACCGGACAACACGTCGCCCTAAACCCGTCATCCAAACCACGCGGGCTCCCCAATGAAAAACACCTGAGACTTGAGCGACAATAGCCTTGCAGTTGGCTTTAAAACATAGTCTGGAGGAATTTCAAGAAACTCTGTTCACCTGGTCGGAGTCGTTGCCAGCGCTCAAGCGATCCAACAGCTCATTCTTCACGCTCAGCTCGGTTTCAAGCTGCTGCAACTTCGCTTTCTGTTGGTCGTTCACGCGCTGCTGCTTTTCAAGGGCAGCCTTTCGCTGGCGTAACGCCACGACTTGCTGCTCTAGCCGTACCGTTTTGTCGGCCAGACGACGATTTTCGCGCTCCCGCTCGCCCAGTTGCTGGGCCAACTGATCCGACTGCTTTCGAGTTTCAGTCACCTCCGTGAACAGCCGGGTGATCTCCCGGGTGGCCTGGGTCTGCTCGTCACGTTTCACGGCCAGGGCTTGTTGC
Organism: Marinobacter salarius; assembly: GCF_032922745.1. Taxonomy (NCBI): domain Bacteria; kingdom Pseudomonadati; phylum Pseudomonadota; class Gammaproteobacteria; order Pseudomonadales; family Marinobacteraceae; genus Marinobacter; species Marinobacter salarius. Next base: position 3,013,052 of record NZ_CP136693.1, on the reverse strand, counting down.
AGGTGGCGTTGCTCTTCCTGGACTTGCTGGACCTGCTGCTCATGCCGCCGCTGATCCTGATCGCGCTGCTCTTTCACGGAGCCGCGATAGTGCTCCAGCGCCTGCCGGGCATGGTTGTGTTTTTCTTCGAGTGAATTCACCTGGCGTTGCTTGTCCTGAACCTGCTCAGTCAAACTTTCAATGCGTTGGGCCTGTGCGCGGTTATCGCTTTCGAGTTTTGAGAGCGCCTCACGCAGCCCATGGATCTCCGCCTGTAAATCATCCCGCGCCTGAGCCAACACTGCATTTTGCGCCTGGTGTTGCCTGGTTTCAGCGGTCTGTGCCGTCAAGGCATCCTGCAGGCTGGCCACCTCGGCCTGGTGTCGCTGTTCGGCCTGCTCAATGGTCTCCTGCGCGTCCTGGCGTAATTGCCGAGCCAGTTGGCCTACCAAGTCGGTTACGTGGTTGCTCAGAAGCGCTTCGTCGTCCAGACGGGTGCTTTCACGTGCCCCAATCGCTCTCAGGTGGTTGCTGATGGTGGTCTTTGAGCCGGTGTTGCCCAGCTCGGCTCGTATGGCGTCGATGGAGGGGTGAACATTGCGAGCCAGAAGACGTTTACGGGCGTCCTCGACCAGGGGTTGGGTGATGCCGCCTCGGGCCATGATCGTGTCCTCATGTTTATTTCGTACTGTTGTACGTATTATGTAATTACGTACTATATACACCAGAAAGATACTTGGAAAGTACTGCTGTACAGACATGTGATAATCCAGAGTTATCCATTGTGATACCCGTTTCAGCGGCTATACTGACTCACGACCGGTACGATATGGCCTCGGACGACGGCCACGCAGCAGGAGATCACACATGCACACACAAGCCGATCCACTGGATCAGGTGTTTGCCTTCCGGGCGTTTGATTTTCGCAACCGGTTTCCCGCCCCATTACCAAGCTTTCGTGCGGCCCTTGAATGTCTGCAAAGTGAAGACGCCTATTTACCGGACGTTGACGCGGAGATCAGGGCCTACCTCAAAGACGGGCGCTCAATCGCGATTCCAAACAGTTTCTTCTGGGTGGAGCACAAGCAGTTCGGTTCATTGGCTGAGGCGCAAAGCTGGGTTCAAGGCCGTCAGGATAGAGCAGCCACGGGGTCTGCGCTGGACAGGCTGTCTGGCTCACTGATCACCAATCCCGACGATCCATTCGATCAACAGGTGCGCGATGCCATGGCCAAGACGTTCACAAAGATGGTTTCAAACGCGGACAACGATGCCGTGTGCGAGTCGGTCGAGCGCTGGTTAACAGAAGCAATAGCGGCATTGCCGACATCGAACGAGACGGGTGGGCCCAATGACGATTGATCGGTACGTTCGGGCGGCGACCCGCGACAACACCCGACGCAGCTACCGATCCGCAGTCGAGCATTTTGAGGTGACCTGGGGCGGGTTTTTACCGGCAACCGCCGATAGCATCGCTCGCTATCTGGCCGATCATGCCGAGCGGCTGTCGGCCGCCACCCTGAAGCAGCGCCTGGCGGCGCTGGCACGCTGGCATCGGGACCAGGGGTTCCCAGACCCGACCAAAGCCCCGCTGGTACGCACGGTCCTGAAGGGCATTCGCGAAGAACATCCGTACCGGCAAAAACAGGCCAAGCCCCTGGCCATCACCCAGCTCCAGCTATTGGATCAGTGGCTGGCCGGGCAGATCGCGCAGGCCCGTCAGCACGACGCACGGCGTCTCGGGGTCTGGTTGCGTAACCGGGCGATGGTCCTGCTCGGGTTCTGGCGCGCCTTTCGCAGCGATAAACTCTGTCGGTTAACCATTGAAGACATCACGCTGGCCCCCGGTGCCGGTATGTCCCTGTACCTGCGAAGAAGTAAGGGGGATCGTCAGGCCGAAGGGCGTCTGTATAAAGTGCCCGCTCTGAGGCAGTGCTGTCCGGTCGAGGCCTGTCAGGATTGGCTGGACTTCCTGGATCAACCCAGCGGCGCCCTGTTCAGGGCGATTGATCGCTGGGGGAACCTGTCGGACGTGTCATTGCACCCGAACAGCATCGTGCCGTTGCTACGCCAGCTACTGTCTGACGCGGGTATTGACGCCGTGGAAGCGTTTAGCAGCCATTCACTACGGCGCGGTTTTGCCACCTGGGCCAGCGCGTCGGGCTGGGAAATCAAAGCGCTGATGGAATACGTCGGTTGGCGGGATACCCAAACGGCCTTGCGTTACATTGAAGCCAAATCACCGTTCGAGCAGGCCCTGGTGCAGATTCCAACCGAAGTGGCGTCTTCGGTCGGCCAGCCGCGCCTGGCGGGCGCATCCCAACTGCGCTTACGGGCCTTGACCGTCCAGCTTACCCTGGAGCCGCAGCGTCCGCGAAGCCGCAAACACTACCAGGCCCGCACGGTGATCGAAGCCCATTGCCTGAAACCGTTCGAGGTGGAACACCAGACCGATGGACACTACCGCATCGAGGTGCCTGCAACGTCGGATGAGCATCTGGACGAAACGATGGACGACTTGATCGATGAGATACACCGTATAGCGTCCGACAAAGCCTGCTGGGTGGAGACACTGATCACGGACCCGGCCACCGGGCAGACATGGGATTGAGTCGATCATGAGTGCGATCCAGGATACAGCCTATCCACGGTTTCGGTCGGATATCCCACAACACGAACTCGATGCCGTTTACACGCCCACCCCGAACGAGCAACGCTGGGCGCGTCGATGTGCTAAACAACTTCAACAACGCTTCTTTTTGCTGGTGCACCTGAAGGCTTATCAGAAACAGGGTTTTTTCTGCGCGACGGTTGATTTGCCGCCCGACTTGAGTGGCTACATAGCGAGATGTCTTGGCCTTCAAAAACGGCCGACCAAGATCCAGCAGAGGCAGTATGACCAATCCAGTGCCCGTAATCGCCACATCAATTGGATTCGGGCCTACGTCGGCAGCCGAATTCTGGGCGATAAAGATCGCCTGTGGCTCGAAAACCAAGCCATAAACGCTGCCGAGTCCCGCGAGGTGCTGGCTGATATTATCAACATTCTCCTTGAAGAATTGGTGCATCACCGCTTTGAGATTCCCGGCTTCACGGTGCTATTGCGGCTTGCCAAGGATGCCCGAGCCACCGTGAATGACCGCTGTTACCGGTCCATCGTCAGCGAACTGACCGACGATACAAAGGCACTGATCAATGACTTGCTGGTGTCGCCACCGGGGATCGAGATCAGCGGTTGGCAGCGTCTGAAGCGAGAAATTCGCAAGCCGACCAATAAAGAGATCCGGTCCTACCTGCAACACCTCAAGTGGCTCAGGGATATCGTCGAGCGATTACCGAGTGTCCATGCCATTCCCGTGACCAAACGGAGGCAGTTCGCCAATGAAGCAAGAGCACTAGATGTGGCCAAGATGGCCCGAATCCCTGCACGCAAACGCTATGCCCTGGCGGTCGTCCTAATCCGGCAACAGTATGCCCAGGCACTGGACGATACCGCCGAGCTTCTGATCAAGCTGATGAGGCAGCTGGAAACCACCGCCCAGCAAAATCTGCTGACCTATCAAATGGAGCAGACCCAGCGCACGGATCGACTCGTGTCCTGCTTTAAAGACGTGCTGACCGCCATGGAAGCCGGGCCCAACCCCTGGCAATCACTTCAGGCCGTGGTCGGCGACAAGCGCCAGGAGTGGCTGGATGAATGCGAGGAACATCTGGCCTATGCGGGCAACAACTACCTGCCTTTCATGTTGCGACCGTTTCGCGCCAAACGCAGCCTGCTGTACAACTGTCTGGACATACTGACATTTCAAAGCACCTCCAGCGACACCTTGTCGATTCAACTGATTGAGCTGCTCCGAAAAAACCGTTCGCTGAAAGCCGAGACCCTGGATTTGCGAATCCATGCGCCGGATCTGATCGAAAACGTTCAGCAGACCAAGTGGACGCTCGATAAGTGGCGACGTCTGATTTTCATCCGTCCGGACAGCCTGACGGTTCACCGTAAATATTTTGAGTTGGCCGTTTTGAATCTGGTGAAACAGGAACTGAAGTCAGCGGACCTGGCGGTTGTTCACGGAGATCGGTTCGACGACCATCGGGATCAGCTGGTGAGCTGGTCGGGTTACGAACAGGAAGTTGACCAGTACGGGCTGGAAGTAGAGCTTCCCATGGAACCGAAGGCGCTGGTCGGCCATCTCAAGGAACAATTAACCCAAGTGAGTCGCTCGGTGGACGCCGCCTTTCCGGACAATACACACGCCACAATCGAAGACGGTCGCATTGTCATCAAGCGGAATCAGAGGCAGGGGCTGCCGACGAACTGGCAGGCCCTTGATGACGACATCACACGTCGGCTTGGCACCCGCAGCATCGTCGACGTTCTGGTGGATGCGGAGCGTTGGCTTGGGCTGCACCGGGAATTCGGGCCACTGTCAGGCTATGAGGGGCGCGTTGAAGACCCCCGGTTACGCTTCATCGCGACGCTTTTCTGCTACGGCTGCAATCTGGGGCCCTCCCAGACCGCCGACTCTATCAAACAGCTGAACCGCCGCCAGATAGCCTGGCTCAACCTTAACCACGTGACCGAAGACAGGCTGGACCGCGCTATCGTCAAGGTCATCAACGCGTACAAGAAATACGAATTGCCCGGATACTGGGGGACAGGGCGGCGAGCCGCCGCCGATGGCACCAAATGGAATCTTTACGAGCAAAACCTGCTCAGCGAGTACCACATCCGCTATGGCGGCTACGGCGGCATCGGTTACTACCACGTCTCGGACACCTACATCGCGCTGTTCAGTCATTTCATCCCCTGTGGCGTTCACGAGGCGGTATACATCCTCGACGGGCTACTTGAGAACCGGAGCGATATCCAGCCGGATACCTTGCACGGTGATACGCAGGCGCAAAGCTATCCCGTTTTTGGGCTGTCCTATCTACTAGGGATCAAGCTGATGCCGCGTATCCGGAACCTCAAGGATCTGAACTTTTACCGGCCTGACCGGCGATTCCGCTACGCGCATATCGAAGAACTGTTCAACGGCCATATCGACTGGGCACGGATTGAGCGGCATCTGCCGGATATGTTGCGAGTGGCCGTGTCCATCAAGTTGGGTAAAATCACGGCATCAACCATACTGAGACGGTTGGGAACCTACAGTCGCAAGAACAAACTGTATTTCGCCTTCCGGGAGCTGGGCAAGGTCGTGCGCACCGGCTTCCTGCTCAATTACATCGACGATGTGGAGCTGCGCCAGACCATTCACGCCGCAACCAACAAGAACGAGCAGTTTAACGGGTTTGCAAAATGGAGCTTCTTTGGTGGCTCGGGCATCATTGCCGCCAACCTCCGGCATGAGCAGCAAAAAGTGGTGAAGTACAACCACCTGGTGGCGAATATGCTCATTCTGCACAACGTCGAAGCCCTCAGTCGGGTATTGCGCGACATGGCCGCAGAAGGAATTGCCATCACAGAGGATGTTTTGAAAGCGTTATCGCCGTACCGAACTCGCCATATCAATCGTTTCGGGGACTACACACTGGATCTGAAGCGACCGGTGGGGCAGCAGCTATTTGATTTGAAACTGGCTGAACTTGCCTCTCAGGGAGCGTCCAAAGCTCGGACGAGTGTTGAGGATGAAGCTGAATAAAAATCTACCCTAAAATTAGGCAATTCAATGGGTTGGGGGTGTTTCTGGGGAATTTTTCACGTTTGTCTGCCAACCCTCCAGTTCATGCTCTTTACCCTTGCTAGAGAGCGCCGAATTTTCCTGATTGAAAGTCGAGCATGGCCTTTTTAATTTCTCCCTCTGTATTCATCACAAAGGGTCCATAGCCTACGACCGGCTCATCAATGGGTTCGCCACTCAACACGAGCAACCGAGCGTCATTATTGGACTCCAACACAATCTCTTGCCCTTCTCTGTCCAGGTTCGCAAGCTCCGCTTCACGCAACACATCGGTGTCATTGATTTGAACTAAACCGTTCAGCACCGCCACCAAGGTGGTGTGGCCTTCGGGTATCGGCAAATTCACACGGGCACCAGGCTCCAGCCTTAGATCCCACACATTGATTGGCGTGAATGTATTGGCAGGTCCTTTATGCTCAAGATACTCACCAGCAATGACTCGCAGCGTTCCACCATCATCTTCCAGGGACACGCGAGGGATATCCTTATTGAGCAACGTCTGGTAAGCCGCCGGCGTGTCCTTTGCCGATGCAGGTAAGTTGACCCAGAGCTGCACCATATCCAGCAAACCACCTTGCTCAGTGAATTGTTGTGAATGGAACTCCTCGTGAACGATACCCCCGCCAGCGGTCATCCACTGAACGTCTCCCTCACCAATGAGCCCTCCTGCGCCCGAGGTATCCCTGTGTTCCAGCTCACCGCTGTACACCACTGTCACGGTCTCAAAGCCTCGATGAGGGTGTTGACCAACCCCCCGAGGACGTTGAGCCGGAGGAAATTCCGATGGCCCGGCGTAATCCAGTAGCAGAAACGGTGAAATATTCGAGGCGCCCATCCGATCGTAGGAGAAGAGCGAACGAACCGGAAAGCCATCACCCACCCAATGACCACGAGGGGGACCGTACGTTGTCAGAATCTTTTTCACTTTGACCTCCTAACGGGTCCATCGACCCAACGTTTTTACAGCATCAATGTGACGATAAAACAGCGTACGGGCCCTGAATAGATAGCAATATTCGCACTCAGTGTTCTATTTCTAGAACGTTCGCCGCCCGACACAACCAGACCGGACGGCGCCGTTTGACTGAATCAGTCAATCATTATCGGTTTGAGTCCAGCGCCTCATTGTTCTGGACCACCTCTTGCGCTCTGGCGTAGCTTTCGATGAGCAATTGGTAGGCAGGGAAGATATAGGTATAGGCTTCCGCCCATGCCTGCGCATCATCACGATGCCAGGTTTTTTGCAGCTCCGAGGCGACCGCAGCGGTGTCCATCGGGACCACACCGGCCTGGACAACTCGAGCCATGGTGATCTCTTGGGCCATCTTGCTGTAGGTGCCGGAAGCGTCGACGACCGCGAAGACTTTATAGCCTTCAGCAACGGCGCTAATCGCAGGGAAGGCCATGCACACGCTAGTGATTGTCCCTGCAATAATCAGCGTTTTGCGACCGGTTGCTTCAACCGCCGCAACAAAGTCCGGGTTATCCCAGGCATTGATTTCACCTTTGCGTGCCACGTATTGCGCATGGGGCGCGTTTTCGTGAATCTCCGGTATCAGTGGGCCGTTGGGGCCCTGGGGGACAGATGCCGTAGTGATTACGGGCAGTTTGGACAGTGTGGCAATTTTAGCCAGTGCGGTGGCACGAGCTCGAAGTTCGGTCATGGGCATGTCACCGATGGTCTGAAACAAACCGCTTTGGTGGTCAATCAGAAGCAGGACGGCGTCGTCTGGATCAATAACCGGGCGCTGACCGTTAAAGTTTTCGGGAGAAGTCATGATGATATTCCCTGTATCAAGATTCGATGGGTTGGGGGAGGTATTCGCAGGAAGAACACGAATACCCCGTCATTGCGCTATTGCTTCTCAGGCAGAGTGTTGTAACTGGTAATCAGGTTTCGGTAGTCAGGGATGTGGTTTGAGAACAGGGCTCCGAGCCCCTCAATATCGTTGCGCCAGTCACGGTGCAGCTCACAAGCCAGCCCGAACCAGGTCATCAGTTGGGCACCGGCCTGCGACATCCGATCCCAGGCGGAGTGCCGGGTCAGTTCGTTGAACGTCCCGGAGGCGTCCGTCACCACGAATACTTCATAGCCTTCGGCCAGCGCCGAGAGTGCCGGGAAAGCAACACATACTTCGGTAACGACGCCGGCGATGATCAGTTGCTTCTTGCCTGTATCCTTAACGGCCTTCACAAAATCCTCATTGTCCCAGGCATTAATCTGCCCCGGGCGGGCGATGTAAGGGGCAGAGGGAAACTGTTCTTTCAGTTCCGGAACCAATGGACCGTTGGGGCCGGTCTCAAAGCTGGTTGTCAGAATCGTTGGAAGCCCAAAGTATTGAGCCAGATCACCCATCGCCAATACATTGTTCTTAAACTTGTCAGGGTCAATATCGCGGACCAAGGAGAGCAGGCCGGTCTGATGATCTACCATCAGTACCGCAGCATCGTTTTTATCGAGTCGAACATAGGGTTTACTCATGACTTTCTCCTTTCTGGGCTAAGACGGCGCAACGCACCGTCGTCGTTGGCCCTCTTCCACTGGCACTGGAAAAGGGAATAAATTTAACGATAGTTCAGTCAGGGTGGCCTTAGTAGGCACCAATTCTTATACTTATAGTCCTATATATAGGACGATCGCATATGCAGGATCTGAACGATCTTTTTTACTTCGTAAAGGTGGTAGAACACGGCGGATTTGCGCCGGCGGGCAGGGCACTTGGGTTACCCAAATCCAAGTTGAGCCGGCGCGTCGCAGAGCTCGAGAGCCGACTTGATACCCGGCTGATCAATCGCTCACCGCGTGTCTTCACCGTCACAGAGTTGGGGAAAGAGTATTATCGCCACTGCGTGGCAATGCTGGTCGAGGCCGATGCGGCACAGGAAGTCATCGATCATTCCCGCTCCGAGCCAGTGGGCTCGATACGGGTGAGCTGCCCGTCGGGAATCATCTATTTTCTGGTGGCGCCGCTGATCGTCCGGTTTATGCAGCGGTATCCGAAAGTGAAAATCGAGATGGAAGCAACAAGCCGGCGGATCGATGTTGTCAGGGAAGGATTCGATGTTGCCTTGCGAGTAAGGTATCCACCGCTCGAAGACAGTGACTTAACGATGAAAGTATTGTCCAAAAGTCCCCAGTGCCTGATGGCTGCGCCGGAGGTGGTTACCCAGTATCCGAAGACAATCACACCCGATGATCTATCAAAACTCCCCAGTATCGATTTCGAACAATGGGATGGGCAGCATGTCTGGTGCCTGGATGGACCCGCTGGTGCATCCGTTAAAATTCACCACCAGCCACGCCTGGTTACCGATGACGTCTTTACGTTGCTCAAGGCTGCTGTGGGTGGTTTAGGTGTGGTAAAAATGCCGCTAATCGTCGGTGGGCAGGACCTGATTGACGGCAACCTCGTCAGCATTTTACCGGACTGGCGACCTCGCGGAGGTATTTTCCACGCTGTTTTCCCATCGCGCCGGGGACTGCTTCCGGCTGTAAGAGCGTTTCTGGATTTTCTGGCTGACTCACTGGGCGAGGTCGATTTCAGATTGCCAGATGACAACTGATCCGCCTTACCAAGGCGACCGACAGGTTTAGCGGTTTTCTTGGAAATTTAGTACTTTGTGTGCTCGTCCATTAGACGACCACACAAAGTACTAAACTTCTGCAACGAAATATCAGTATCTTACCCACCAAAATCCACACAAAGTGCAAAACAAACTTAAGGTAGATTCGAGAATAGGGTGCTCATTTCGGTTTCCACACAAAGTGCTAAAATCGTCGTCCGACCCCGAGTTCGGAATAGGCTCGCAGGAACCGAGGAATTGGATCCAAGCAACAAGCCTTGTTGGCAGGGGACGCCATCTAAACAAAAGCGAACATTTCAGAGCCACCCACTTACAGCCATTTTTCATGTTCATCGTCTTGTTTGGTATTTGAGGCTGGTCACACAGCCCTCGCCTTGAAAGCTTCTTTCATTCGCGAGGAGCCGATGCCAGCCTCACTTTTAAATGGTCAAACCGTCACTACGATCTTTCCAATCTGCTGATTAGCTTCCAGAAACCTATGTGCTTCCTGTATCTCGTCCAACGCAAAGGTTTTTGCAATGAGTGGTCGGAGCGCTCCGGATTCCAAACCCTCAAGAATAAACGCTTTGGCTCTCGCGAGAGCGCTGGGGTCAGCAACGATTTCTGCATAAAGGTAGCCCTTGAGAGTCAGGCTCTTCCCCAAAACGGTAAACAGTGGGAACGGGGTTGGCTCGGTGCTCAGCGCACCATATTGCAGAAGAATGCCGCCTCGGGCCATGCTCTGTGTGAGCGGCTCGAAAGATGGGCCACCAACAGGATCGAACACTACGCGGGCTCCGTGCCCGTTGGTCAATGCCGTGACTTGTTCAACGATATTTTCTTCATCGCTGGCAATGACATGAGCTGCTCCAGCATCCAGAAGCGCTTGTTTCTTTGCACGGGTGCGGGTAATCGCTATTGGTGTAGCGCCGACCATGCGAGCCATCTGGAAGGCAGCCAAGCCGACACTGCTGGAAGCGGCAGTGACTAGAACAAAGTCGCCTTCCTGCAGTTGCGCCTGCTCAATAAGGGCGCCCCAGGCCGTAACGTACTGCATCCAGGATGCAGCGGCCTCTTCGAAGGACAAATGCGCTGGGTTCTTGACCACAAGGTGAGCCGGCACATTGGCCAATTCTCCGTATGTACCCCAGCGGGCAATATCCAATGGGGGAATCAAGGCGACGGAATCTCCCACCTTGATATCCGTTACCTCGCTACCAACAGCCGTTACAAGGCCTGCGGCCTCGTAGCCAAGGCGACTTGGAAAGTCGGCCTCTTGCAGGTAAGCGTGATTACGAAACATGACTTCGGCGCGGTTCAAGCCAATGGCTTTAACACCAATTTGGATCTCGTCTGCTGCCGGTGCATGTACGTCCAATTCTTCCAACTTGAGGACGCTAGCGTCACCGTATTCATGGATTCTTACAATTCGTGCCATTGAGGTTACCTCTTTCGTCGTTAAGGCCAGGCAAGAGGGTACATCAGGCAGTGTGGTGAGAATATTTCTCATATATTCGTCACTGGTTCCGTACGCTCTCATAGTGCAAGTGACAATTTAGAGGTTGCCAGGCAATGGATAAAGCCCTATGTTGGCTCAAGATTAGAAACATGGGTTTTATAATGGATCGCTTCTATCAGATGGCTACGTTTGTCAAAGCCGTGGAGTTGGGATCTTTCAGTGCCGCTGCTGACGACCTCAAAATGTCCCCCCAACTGGTTGGCAAGCAGGTGAAGATGCTTGAGCAGCACCTGGGAGTCTCTCTGCTGAATCGCACGACACGTAGGCAGAGTCTCACCGATTTCGGCCGGACATTTTACCAGCGCGCGAAGATGATCCTGGCAGATATGCACGCTGCAGAGAGCTTAGCTGCTGAGGCCCGTGGCGTACCCAGTGGCCGCTTGCGGATCAACGCCCCCGTCACCTTTGGCATTCATGCCCTGTCCCCGCGTCTTCTTGAGTACATGGTCAAATACCCCCAGGTGTCACAGGACCTGACACTGTCGAACGAACTGGTCGACGTGGTTGATGACGGTTACGATGCCGTATTCAGAATCGGTGTGCTGCCAGACAGTGGCCTCAAGGCAATTCCGCTCGTGCCCTATCAGCTGGTTCTGTGTGCCGCCCCGTCCTATCTGGAGAGGTGGCCCCCCATCAAAACACCATGGGATCTCCAGCAACATGAATGCCTCGGCTTCGGCTATTCTGATGGTCGTTCGAGCTGGAGTTTTGACGGTCCTGAAGGACGAATAGATGTGCCAATTACAAGTCGATTGACCATTAATCAGGGTGACCCTTTGTTGGCGGCCGCCGTAGCTGGGCTAGGTGTAATTCTGCAGCCACTAGAATTAGTCGGGGAGGCGCTGAGAAATGGGACTCTTGTGAGGCTACTTGGTCAATATTCTGTGCCTGCGTCGCCATTGCACATTTTATACACCCCAGACCGTCGGATGACTCCCAAACTACGCAGCTTCCTGGATTTCTCCGTAGTGACATTCGGAGATAGAAGTTAATAATATTGATCTGGCTTGATTATCCTTGGGCCGGTCGACCGATAATCCAGCTTGCAGGGTTTATACCCCGTTACAGTAGGCAGTCCTAGACTGTGATTGGACATCACCTCGTGTTCGCTTTGCGACCAAACCCAACTTCGCTCTTCAGTCACCAAGGCATCCCCGATAGCCATGAAATCCACGTTTGGTGCGCCAGAGTCGTCATATGAGTCGATCTGGAGGGGCAGGGCAGCTATCAGTGTGTCCGGCGCTATTCACAAGACTCACGACAAGTGAGCTGAAAATTTTAAACGGTCAGGTTCGCAAACCAGGGGGCATTCGGGGCGTTTGAACAATAATAACGACTGCGCTTTAAAGTTTATTCAGTTGCTGGACTAACCAACATATTTGTACCCGGCATCCTGCAACGCTTCCTTAATGGACTCCTCAGGAGGTTCTTCATAAATGAGCGTCGTTGAAGGTGAAACATGGCCAGCGATTTTTTGCGCAACTTTCACTGACTTCTTTTGGTCATGAATGATATTTGTCATTAACGTCCGCCGGCCACTGTGGGAGCTCGCTCGCTCAATACCTGCCCAATGCCTCTGCATCAGAGCTAAGTGTTCCTGGAGAGTGTTGGGAGAGTAAGGGCCTCCTTTTTGAGTCAGGAATAGATGATCAGTCTTTTTCACCGAAGGATCTGCTGCCAGACGGATCGCAAGGTAATTTTCTATAGCAGTTCTCAGTGCTGCGTCATTCATCGGAAGATCGCGCGATTTACCACGGTGCTTGTTCACCTCAGGATAAAAATCCTCCGGTTTGATCTCGGCGCCGGCCTTAGCCATGGTTTCAATTCGCTGAACAAGCTGGTGAAAATCGTGAACACTAAAACTGATTCGACGCCGCTGGTACGTGGATTTGGATCGCCTCAGCGCATCGGCACCTTTAGTGTAAGCCGCAGGCAACGCCAGGATTTCTCTGAGCTTGAACGAACACTGGCCAGAAGTGTCAGGGCCGAGTTCGGCAACGTCTTTGATCTGTAAAAGCGCGATTTCCTGGACTCGCAGCCCGAGCTTGAAGCTGATCTGAACCAACGCCGTATTCTTTTCAGGATAGCGATGTTCCCGGATCACGCTCAAGAGGTGGCCGAACTGTTCGGGCGTCAACACGCGTGCCTGGCCAGTTTTACTCATTTAAGGAGGCTCCTGGTAATGCGTTGGCATAGAAGGGGGGAGCGCAAATAAAATCCGTAATAATGTTATTTCCAAGCATACTATACTGCGCATAATGTATATTATGTTAAATGTAGAAGTTGTTGGTTTAACACATCGCCCACCCACACCGGCCGATTCTCTCTTTTCTGCAATGGGTTCCGGTTGAAAATACCGGGCGTGCGAACGTCAGTGCGTTTACACCGATGCCTTTGCCTGAAGATCTGGCACGTGTGCTTAACGAAGTGAATCGTCAGTAGCTTGATAAATTAAACACCCGAACTGCGATTGTCGTTTACATAATGTTGCGAGAAATATGACCGTGTCATGTGTGCGAAATTTGATAGCAGTATAAAATGGTCAACGGTGGTTCCCTGCTCCCCCTCCTCCTGCCAGGTAATGCGGGTGTGAGTTCTTGGGCCGCTTATACTTGCTTATACGATGAATGCAGCTAAACTCCTATTCAGCTTGCATTTTTAGTCGCCATTTGGCTAAAAAGTGTGCCTTCCCTGGCAGATAACCGTCGGGTTTGTCAGTAGCAGGTCCCGGAGTGCAATCATTGACTGAATCGTTTCAAATAATATTAAGAGTAAAGTGCTGAGATTGCGCATGCAGCAACGTCTATCGCCCCTAAGCAGAACCCTACGCCCCAAGATGGTTTCCAGGGTGATTGCCGCCGTTATTTGCTATTCAGTTTCCCCCCATGTTGTTGCAGTAGATGAATCTCTTTGGGACATTTCCCTGGAAGAGCTCGGCCAAATTCGCGTTGTCTCGATTGCTTCCGGAACCGAAACCCCCCTGGATAAGGCTGCTGCGATCACATCGGTGATAAATGCAGACGACATCGCGGCTATGGGCACCACGGACCTGGACCAGGTGCTCGAAACCGTGCCTGGGCTTCATGTGAACCACTCTGATCAGGGATTTTCTCCGAAGTATGTTTTTCGAGGTATAACCTCAAGTAACAACGCGCAAGCACTTTTGCTGATCAACGGCATTCCGACCACCACTATGATGTACGGGAACCGGGGCAACACCTGGGGTGGCATGCCCGTGAAGGTGATCGAACGGATTGAGGTTATCAGGGGGCCAGGCTCAGCACTTTACGGTGCAGACGCGTACTCCGGCGTTATCAACATCACAACAAAGGGACCTCAATCAATTGAGGGACAAACGGTTGGTGGCAGGCTAGGTAGCAACGAGACGCGTGGTGGTTGGCTAGAATCAGGCCATCAAATGGGTGATTTGGGCTATAGCTTAGTGCTCGAATACCAAGCAACAGATGGCTGGGACGACATCATTGAGCGCGATGCGCAAACAAACTTTGATGAAACCTTTGGCACTTCAGCTTCTCTTGCGCCTGGCCCCGTGAATACCGGGAGAGATCAGGTCGATGCCCGTTTTGAAATGGGCAATGTACAATGGACGTTGCGTGCTGGCTTGCAAGACAGAAGTAATCTCGGCACTGGCCCAGGCTTAGCTCAAGCATTGGATCCCAAAGGCCAATACTCGTCTCGTCGGATAAACCTCGATTATAGCCACCGCTGGTCCGATATCGCTGACGGGCTCGATTTGGAGGCCAGGGTATCGTATTTAAATATTACTCAAGAGCCTGAAAATGACATAGTGCTCTACCCGCCAGGCGCATTCGATGGAAACTTCCCTGATGGTTTGATTGGTAGTCCTGGGTACAAGGAAAATCAGGTTCGGTTGGATCTGAGTGCCGTTTATCGAGGCCTCAAGAATCATCGCATACATACCGGCTTTGGTACCTTTTGGGCCGACCTTTATGAGGTTACTGAACGCAAGAACTTTAACCCGGATTTTAGCCCCAAGGGCAATGTAGTTGATGTGTCAGGCGACCCCAGTGAGATCTGGATGCCGGAGGAAGATCGTACAAATTATTACATATTCGTTCAAGACGAGTGGAAGCTGGCGCAGAACTGGCAATTGGTCAGTGGTATACGATTTGACGACTACTCGGATTTCGGCAGCACAATTAATCCTCGGGCAGCCCTCATATGGGCCACGACCGACACGATCACGACCAAACTTTTGTACGGTCGTGCCTTTCGTGCTCCGTCATTGAACGAGCTATATGTATCGAATAACCCTGTGTTCATGGGAAATAACAAACTCGACGCAGAAACCATAGATACCTACGAGATTGGGATGTCTCATCAGGTTACATCGCGCGTCTTGTATGCTCTGAATCTCTTCTATTATGAAATTGATGACCTCATCAACGCTGTTCCGATCTCTGGGCTTATTGCGACTGAATATCGCAATGCCGGCCAGAGGACCGGACATGGAGGTGAATTCGAGCTGGCTTATCAAGTTTCTGACGATCTGTCGCTAAAGGCCAACTACGCGTATCAGAACGCTAAAGATGAACGTAACGGGCAGTCCGTGGGTGACGCGCCCAACCACCAAGTATACGGTCGGGCTGATTGGTCCTTGTCTTCCCAGTGGTTTTTGAGTTCACAGGTGAATTGGGTGGGTGAACAAAAAAGGACTGCAACGGACCTACGCGAACCTGTACCAGATTCCACTACAGTGGACATGACCCTCCGAACAAAAGGTTTGTGGCGTGGGCTGGATCTTTCTTTATCCGTAAAGAATATCTTCGATGAGGATGTAAGAGATCCGAGCCCCTATGCTGATCCGCGACCGCCCATTCCAAACGACTTCCCGATGCCGGGGCGTCGACTCGTAGGCGAGCTCTACTACACGTTCTGATGTGTCGTTCGAATTTAGTCTTCCCAATCTCGTTTATCTACACCGTTGTAGACAATGCTCTCACAACGAATCGGGAAGAAGCTGCCCTCTGGCCGACTTCGCGCATCCTTAAAGCATGGAGCCATTCCCGTGACAAAACCAGGCGACAAAATCAGCTGATACTCCTCACAAGTAAACCCCATGTCCGCAGCCAGAGCTGCGTGCACGGCAGCAACGTTCATTGAATATCCGTACTTCTTGTTAACGTGTTCGTAGACAGCAAACGCCATTTTTAAATGGCGTCCCTCAGAGAAACCGTATTCTTTTGCCTTGTCCAGCGTGAAGACAATACGTTCATCTGTTGTCGCCAGTGGGCGTCCGTAGCCGAAAAGGATGCGCCCGAGGTTTTTCTCATGGTCAACAAACTCCTCCAGTTTTCCATCCTCATCACACCAGTTGCTTGCCCTGTAAAAGAAATCAAGCGCCCGGACTTCGGGTCGACGGCCATATATAAATGCTTCAGAAATACTCAACCCCGCCATCATGCCTAGTGATGGCGTTGTCCGAACGGAACCCGCTAGAGCTGCAACATGGTTTGGCCAGATGGATGGATCCGGGTAGCTACTACCTACCCAGTAACAGTTCAACATGTTCGCAACGTTTTTGCCGGGATCCCTTCCAAGGATGGCGTAAATATACAGATGCAACCACTCGAGATGGTCAAGCTCATGATGGAGATCTTTCCCATGCATGACCACCCGTTCTGTCAAGAAGGCCTTTCCGATACGGGTTACCAAACGGCTTTCGGTCTTATAAAGTCGCTCATGATTCATTGGTTGCCCTCCTGATCACGCTCGTTGTAAGGGCCGGGATCGTCGTCCAGTTCAATGGCAGAGCTGTAGAATGGGAACTTTTTCCATCCCATTTTCCGTTGTTCCAATGCATGAACAGCCGCACCTGGCAGTCGAAGCATTAGGTAAAGCATACTGCCCTGATCTTTATCCAGCCCCAGATCAACGAATGCCGCAGCCGCTACCGAAGTGATAGAAATGGGGCAATGGAAGAACTCCTCCAGAGTGTCACGGTGGTTCTGCAACCAAGCCAAAGCTCCATCGTCTGGAGCGAACTCAACCAAAAGCTCCAACGATTGGAGGAGTGTCGTCGGTATGTTATCGCCATTGGGATCAAAGCCCGGTGGATGCTCGATAGCAGGCCATATATCGGCCCTTTCGTCTTCCTGAGGAGCCTGAAGGCGGGCTTTCCAACGCTCAACGTCCTGTTCACACTCCCGCCATAAACGCATACAGATCTCAAGTTCCTGCGAACCACCATAGAGACCGGACCCAACCGCCATTGCCGACATAAGTGCCGAGCTGTGGTTGGTTCCTGCAACGCCGCCATTCATTGCAGCACGAATACTAGCCTCTTTGGGGCCCCGGTTTGCAAGGACCAGGGCGAGCTTTTCTAGTAATGCGACTTCGCCAGACTGCGGTCGATCACCCTTGAACATCAATAAAAGGTATTCAAACCAGCTTGCCTTCGCGATGACTTGGCCATACACGTCGTACCCGTGGCAATAGCAGGCCTTCGCAGCGAACGGATTGGACTCTTCCGGTTCTTCAAGCCAGAAATTTGAGTGATAAACATAATCTGATGACACGCCGGTTCCCCTACTCTACTCGTCAGTTTGTATTGAGCTAGTTAATACTTTCATTCTTGAACCCAAAGGTGGTACTTGGTCACCATCAACGATGACGTCCACGAGGCACGGGCCCGGTCGAGACAAAATCTCTGCTATATCCAGGTCCGCTAATTGTTCCATCGATTCGGCGCGGTAGGATTCGACCCCCAATGCCCGGGCCATCATTGAAAAATCGACACTTGGTAGACGAGTTGCTACCTGCTCTCCCCCACTTAACTTCTGTCCATGGCTAACCATACCCAATGAAGCGTCATTGAGAACGAACATGAGAACGTTAAGGTTTTCCTGGAGCGCTATGGTCAGCTCTTGGCCAGACATGAGGTAACTGCCGTCCCCGGTGAAACAGACCACCGGATGCTGACGATTTGCAGCGGCCATGCCAACCGAGGTGCCTATTGCCCAACCCATGGCTGCAAAGCCAAGCCCAATATGGAAGTGATTTACTTTTGGCGGCATTTCGTTGAAACGCCTGACATTCCAGTAGTGAATTCCCCATAGGAAACTGTTCCCGGTGTCCATTAAAACCCGTGCACTCTGGGGACAGACTCGGCTCATATAGGTCATCAGTGCTTGACACTTTATGCGTCCAGACCAATCGAAACACTTATCCGGGTCGTCAAATCTGGTGTTAAATGGTAGACAATCATCAATGGATACGGAGCTGCTGGTTCGTCTCTTTGAACCGACCCCCCAGGTTTTTGCCAGCGATTCGAAAAGAAACTCTGGCGAACCCAGCACCACCAACTTTGCCATGGTAGAGCGGCTTAGGTGTGCTGGATTATTTGAAATATGAATCAGCCGGTCAGAAAGTATCGTTGTAGGATCCCATCCGCAGGTAGACACCTCATCCAGTGCTGTACCTATAGCGACCACGCGGTCAGCATTGTCGATCTTAAGGGCTTCAGAGGCACTATCGTGCCCGGCAAATCCAAATACGCCCCGGTAGAGCGGATGACAGCTATCTACCAGGCCCTTCCCGCGTGGCGTTGTAACCATCAACCAACTTCTGGACTCCGCGATCCGGACGAGAACGTCAGTCGCTTCCGCTGCACCCTCACCCAGAACCAGGGTTACTCTCTTGTTTGAATCCAGCTCTGTCAACGCTGACTGAATAGACCCTTCATTTGGTGCTACTTTGTGGTTTGTGAACGCGTTCAGTTCTCCGTCCATCACGTTATCCGGAATCCGATGTCGCATCACATCCAGGGGGATCGCAAGGTGTGCCGGCCCGGGTTGATTGCTCATTGCATGGCTTATAGCCTGGAGAAGTTTGGTTTCAAGTTGCGCGGGATGCGATACCAGGGTGTTGTAACGGGTACATCTGGCAAACATCTCGACTGTATGAATTCCCGTGCAAGACGTTTCCTGCAATGAACCCTGGCCAAACTTGTCCAGAGCTGTTTGCGCTGTTATGACAAGAATGGGAATGCCGTCCGCGTAGGCTGATGCAACGCCGGTTAAAAGGTTCGTAGCGCCCGGACCAGCAGTGGAACAACAAACGCCTATTTTTCCCGTTTCACGGGCATAACCTTCTGCCATGAATGCAGCGCCAGATTCGTGACGAGCAGTAATGGTCCGAATGCCGCCCCGGCGTTCACTTCTTGCCAACGCATCGTAAAATGGCTCAATGCTCCCACCAGGAACGCCAAACACATATTCAACACCTAGACGCTCCAGATAGCGCAGTATCAAGTCACTATTTTCGAGCATTGATAATCCTTTTGGAGGTTACGTCCATTGAAGTGTAAATGAAGACGGAAGGTTAACTATTCCAGCGGTCGAGGTTTGGCAATCCCATACCCTTGGGCGTAATCGAGCCCCAGTTCAATCAGGCGGGCTTTCACCTCATCGTTCTCTACGAACTCGGCAACCGTCTTGAGTCCAGCAGAGTGACCGATACGGTTACATGCGTCGACTATGGATAAATCAATAGGGTCGTCCAGCAAGTTGCGGACGAAACCACCATCAATTTTCAGGTAGTCCACTGGCAGGGCTTTCAGATAGGAAAACGAACTCATGCCCGCGCCAAAATCATCAAGCGCGAATTTAAACCCTCTGCTTTTGGCGGAATTGATGAAGCTCTGAGTCGCATTTAGATTAGCAATTGCGGAAGTTTCAGTGATTTCAAAGCAGATACGCTCCGGGATCAGCTTGTAACGCTCCGCTAATTGGCTGATGTACAGAAACAGTTCCGGTTCGTTGAACGAACTTCCAGACAAATTGATAAAGAAGGTTCCCGTGCTCTCATGGCCAAGGCCCGTGCGGTTAAGGTACTCGAATGCCAGTTCGATGACTTTTCGGTCGATCCTTGTCATCAGGTTGAAGCGTTCTGCCGCGGGAATAAAGGCGCCGGGGAGCACGATATCATCCCCCTCTTTCAAGCGGACCAGGAATTCAGTTCTAAAACCGTCAGACGCGTCTGGCTGAAGGGCAACCATCTCCTGATGCCAGAGGCAGAAACTGTTGTTTTGCAGAGCTTGCTGGATGCGGCTGGTCCAGTTCATGTCCCGCTCGCGTTGCTGCATCTCAATGTCGTTGGTTTCGTATAGCTGGACATTGTTGCGGCCCCGATCCTTGGCGGCGTAGCACGCCAGATCGGCATGGCTGAGAAGCTCCCCGGCGCTGTTGTAGTGTTCGTTGATCACAACCATCCCGATACTGAGCGACACCGAGAACGGCTTGTTTTGCCACACGAACCTAAATTCGTGAACCTCTTCACACAACTTTTCGGCCACCTTCTGCGCATGAACCGCGTCACAACCTCGCAACAGCACTCCGAATTCGTCGCCTCCGAGGCGAGCCAGGGTGTCGTCAGTGCGAACTTGATGTGACAGCAGCCCGGCGACCTGCTTAAGCAAGTGATCGCCAGCTACGTGGCCGCAGGTATCGTTTATGATCTTGAACTGGTCAAGGTCGAGATAGAGCAGTACATGCTGGCTGCCAGTCTTGTGGGTGTCTTCAAGCGCCTGTACCAGCCTCCGTTCAAACTCCCGACGGTTCACAAGATCGGTAAGGCTATCATGATAGGCCATATGCTCCAGAGCCGTTTCCGCAACACGCTTGGCCTGGCGCATGAATCCTTCCCGTACTTCCCGGTCAATGGCGGGAATCAAACGGGAAAGGTTATCTTTCATGATGTAATCCTGCGCACCGGCTTTCATTGCCGTAACGGCAACGCCCTCGCCGATGGTTCCGGATACAATGATTACTGGCAGGTCTTTGCAGTATTTCTTGGTTAGCTCCAACACCCGAAAGGAAGAGAAGCCAGGCATGTTGTGGTCGGTAATGACGATATCCCACTTTCCCCGGCGAAGCGCATAGGATAGACGGTCTTCGCTGTCCACCAATTCATGATAGGGGGCTATGCCTCCTTTGCGCATCTCTCGCAGTAGAAGCAGAGCATCGTCTTCTGAATCTTCGACGATCAACATCCGTAGGGGGCTGGCTGTGTCTGTCAATGGCCTTACCTTATTTAAACGAGCGAACCGCACCCGCCTTGGGTACTTTATTAACAAAGAGCCAATAGCGGGCAAGCAACTTCATTTGTTCCGTAAACTCCCGATAATTGATCGGCTTGGTGATAAAGCTATTGGCTCCCAGACGGTAGGCATCCAAAAGGTCTGCCGGTTCATCAGAGGACGTAACCATCACGACTGGCAACCAGTTGGTGAGTGGCGAGGAGCGAATTCCTTTTAGAACTTCCAGGCCGCTGACCTTCGGAAGCTTCACATCAAGCAAAACAAGACCGAGCGAATCCAAATCTTTACACGGGTGCCTGGCATCGTCGCCAAACAGGAAATCAAGGGCTTCCTGCCCGTCTTCCAATACAATAACTGGGCTGTTCTCGCTCGCACTCTTGAGAGCACGCACTGCCAGAACCTGATCATCCGGGTTGTCTTCAACCACAAGGATTGAGTGGCCATCCATGTTTTTATTTGCCCTTTCAACGAATTGCATAAATGGGTTAAACCTGACTACAGTCTAGCCCTGATCTTCGGCAACAGGCAACTTCACAACAAAACTCGCACCCTCACCCAATTGCGACGTGGCGGAAATATCACCATGATGTCGGCGAACCACACGATATACGGTCGCAAGACCAATACCCGTGCCGCCGAACTCCGACGGCGTATGAAGCCGATTGAATGCCACGAACAGTTTGTCGATGTACCTCATATCGAAGCCGACACCGTTATCACGAACCTCAATAGAGACCCAGCGCCCTTCCCTTCTAGACACCACTTGGACGACCCGTTTTTCTTCTTTGGCACTGTATTTCCATGCATTCGCAAGCAGGTTCTGGAACGCAACACGCAGCATCCGGCTATCGCCGACAATCCACATACCTGGCTGTATGAGAATTTCCGTTGGCACCTCATCACTGATGTCTTGCAGTTCTTCCGTAATTTCTTCCAGCAGTTGACTCAAGTCTATCGTCTGGTTCTCCATGGATTGTCGGCTGACTCGGGAGAGAATGAGTAGCCCATCGATGAGCCCCGCCATCCGTACACTCGCCGCACGGATTCGCTTCAGGTAATCCTTACCGATGTCATTTAACTGGTCACCGCAATCCTCCTCCAAGGCCTGCCCAAACCCTTCAACGGCTCTCAGGGGCTGCCTGAGGTCGTGAGAGACCGAGTAACTGAAAGCCTCCAGTTCGCGATTGGCCATGCTCAGCTCGGAGGTCCTGGCCTCGACAATGCGCTCGAGGCTGTCGCGACTCTCCAGGATGCGGTGGTTCTGTTGCTGGATAGTGCTGATCATCTCGTTGAAGGTGTTACCCAGACGCCCGAGTTCGTCGGTGCCGGAAACCGGCGCACGAATGGAATAGTCGTGGTCCTGGGCAATGCGCTCGGCAGTCTCTGAAAGCTTGAGAATGGGTTCGGACACAATTCTCTGTAACCTGAGAGCTAAAAACACCAGCGCGATCAGGATTACCGCACCAATACCAGAGGCAACGAATACGAAGGTCCGGATATGGCCTCGCAAAACTTCAAGGTGTGATGCGAGGAAAAGCTGCCCCACCACTTCGTTGTCCAGTGTGACGGGCATCATTAACCGATACGCGTCCCCGACGAACCCTACTTCCAACTGCGGGCCAGCCTTGGGGCATTGCATCTGCTGCCGCCCTGCCAGGGAAGTCATCACGTTCCCCTGCTGGTCGTAAACACAGGCCTGCCGGATGGTGTCGATACGTTTCAGGCTGGCGATGATATTGCTCAGTTGTTGGTTATCCTCAAACACCAGGGCGGCCGCGGACTGCTCCGCCAGAATGCTGGCTATGACGTGTAGCTCAGATTCGAGCTGTTTCCGGTAATTCTGATTTTCAACAAAGATGAGGCTCGCACAGACCAGGGCAATGCCGAGCGCACTGGTGAACAGCGTGAGGAAAAGCAGTTTGGTTTTAAGTCGCCAGTATCGCCACTGCCCAATCATCGTAGGACCCTCACCGCTAGCTCCAGAAGCCTGGAGTTAATGGTCAGGCCTGCTTCCATCGCGGCATTCAGGCTGATTTCAAAGCGAATGACATTGCCCTGTTTCACGTAACCGACAATGCCGCCCTTGCGTGTGAAGTCTGGCAGATCACTAACCGTCAGTACGCCTTTTTGGCTCTGGGCCATTTTAAGCAGTTCGTCGACATTTCTGGACTGAGACTGGCCTATAAAAAGTACGTCGCATCCAACTATATCGGCCAGTTTGTTAGGGTATCGAAGCTTAAGCTCCCTGCCTTGGGATTTACGACCTCGCAAGGGGTCAAGCAGATTACCAAAGGGATCATCACCATAGATGCACACGTCAAGAGGCCCCGAAACGGTTGCCCCATTTGACCAGGTAACAAAGCGTGTGAAGTTATAGAGGAACGCAGCTTTGACTTCATACTCCGAGCGTATGGAAGCATGCGCAGACGCCAGGCTGAGACACAGGCTGAGGACTAGGGAAACAAGATATTTCAGGTGATCCCTCACAAGTTGGCCACGAAACGAATAGTCATGTTGATAAATAAATTATACGGGAGCCCGGCACCTACGGAAGGTTAGCACCCGTTTCGCTGGCGTCAACTGTATTGTAAATCTGTACTCCCCCAATAGCACCCATCTGTGTCTGTTTCGCCAACACCGGAGCAATAGAATTTTATTAAGCACCGGAGGTGGAATATGAACATCGACACAGTCCTGTTTCGAAGGCTCAAACGCTATATTGAGAACCAAAAAACCCGCACGCGCCTGAGAAGACGCCTGCGGGGAATGCCGATGAGAGAATTGGACCGATTGGCATGGGACATCGGAACAACCAGAGCTGAACTGGTGCGAGAGGCACACAGCCCGTTCTGGAAGACGTGCCACTGAGCCCTAGTGCAGGGGCTCAGTGTGGTGACTAATCGCGCCAGAATGGCTTATGCGCTTCCTCTGAAAGGCCGCCATAGGGTAGCCCTATGTCCTTTTCGATCAGTCGCGTGTCCATTTCATACAGCGACTTCCTCAATTGGTACCGGCGACTCCAACGTCCCGCATAGCGTTTGATGGCAGCAATGGCCCGTCTCAGAATAGTGCTCTTTGAGGGAACACAGGCAATCGATGGTGCTTGTCCGAGTGGTTGATTGACGAGAGTGGCTTTCATTTCCATCTTCCTTTAAATATGAACGATGACTACAATGAAACCATTCTCGACCCGCTTTATTAGGTCGTCTATCGACAATATATGAACCTGGTGTTCGAAAAATATGAACATAAAGCTGGACAGGCTCAAGTCCTTTCTCCTGGTAGCTGAAGAGTCCAACCTGACTCGCGCAGCCGCTCGCCGCCATTCAACCCCATCGGCAGTGAGTGAACACCTGCGCCAGCTTGAAGACGAGTTCGAGGTCCAGTTGTTCGAGCGGAGTAAGCAGGGAATGTCCCTGACCGCGGCGGGCGAACGATTGCTCATGCCCGTTCGCCAGGTGTTTACCGCCGTAGAGGATGTACGTAACACTGCGCTTTCCTTGCGCTCGATGCCTCACGCAACACTCCGCCTTGGACTCAACTCACCGCCTGAATACCTTCGCGTAGACGAAGTGCTCCGGCGGAAGACGGACGCTCTCCCTCATCTCAATCTGGAAATGAAAACCCGGTCGTCAACCCAGATTGTCGAGCAAGTGCTTTCGGAAGAGCTGGATCTGGGGTATGTCTATGGGAACTGCGAGGACCCGAGGTTGAAGGTGGTGCCACTCACGCCAGTGCGTATTTCCGTTGTTGGCCCTGCGGATACGGAGCTCGACACCCTACCGGCCGACTTCGAGTCACGTCGGCGCCTGCCCTGGGTCTGGCCCAACCGGGACTGCCCCTTTTTTGATTTCATGAAGGACCTGCTTGGCCCTCAGGCAAGCCTCTCCGAAGCGGCCACCAGTTCCGACGACGAGTATTCCACGGTGGTTATGGTCAAATCCGGCATGGGGTTTGGGCTTGTCGAGCGGGAGTTCGCGGAACAATCACAGAGCCGAGGAGGGGTGCGTATTTTTGATGATCCTGAGATGATCACCAACCTCAATCTGATATGCGGCGTGCGAAACTATGAACGTTCAGAATTGCGGGCACTGTTCGATTTGATCGTAAGTGAATGGAAACCGTAACGGTATTTTCACGCCTTGGTGAACTTATTCACCGAGCTGATTTTCTCACCGTTCCAGATAAACTCGAAATGCGCCGCCTGGATAACACTGCGGACGTGCCTGGGAGTGAATAATCCCCAGCAGGTATCGCCGGGTTTTCGAACAGAGTGATACCGAAGCCCTTCCGACCCTGCCCTGTAGAGCCTGCGACCATAACTCCGTGAAGCCGCGTAGCTGTCAGCATCGTAGATGGCGCTCCCAAAGGAGAGGGTCGTGGCGTCGTGCAGGGTCATCGTCCCTACCTTGCACTTAAGCCCCCGGAACACCAGCCGGTCGTAGTCCAAACCGTGAACGCCCTGCCAGTAGCGTGACTGGTGATAGGCCACCTCCGCTATCGCTGTATCGATGCTCTCCCCCATATACAGAACACCGTACTGGCCATCGCTGAAGCGGCTGCCTTCCGGGTTTACATGGGTAAACGGGCCAGTGGCGTAGGAGCAGCCAGGAATTCCGAAAGGGATCTCCGCTTTGCGGATCAGGTTTAGATTACCCAACTCGGTTTGAAGACGGGGGTTGGTGAGCGCTTGAAGTTCGTAGAGCGCATCAAACTCATCTTCATCCGCCACATCATCAAACAGACTGATGGGCGGAAACCTCGAGTTGATCAGGCGGAACCCGGTAATGCTCTCGGGTGTGATCGTTGGCGGCAATTCCTGACTCACCAGAGCCCTCCGCGCAATACATCGATACGCCTGAACGTTTCATACAAAGCAGCAAACTGGCCCGTGCTGATAATCTCAAGTGGGCTTTTGCCGTTGAAGTATGGATTGTCATTCTTCAGCGCCATAAAGCCGTAAACATTCTTCGGATTCTCGAAGATCATCCGCAGGCAGCCGTGAATGTTGACCAGATAACTGAGACGTTCAATCTGGTCATGGGTCAGGCTCGCCTGCTCCGGCGCTTTACGATACTTGTAATACGCTGGGCGGGAGATCTGGAGGATTTTCTGTACCTGCTCTGCAGAACAACCCCAGCGGTCCAGAATATTAAACACAGTCTTCAGGCCAACGCCGGAGACGTTGTTTTTTTCAACGGTTGCGAGTTTCTGCGCGTTACTCATAACAGACACCACTGTTTTCGGGCTTTTGCCCACTGAACACATGGTATCATTGTAGACTCCAACAAACTAACTGTCTACGCGTAGAATCTCCGGGCAATTCACCCAGCGTGTTTTTCAGCCACGTCGGCCAGGCTTTTGTACTCGCAGTCCTGTTTCGCGATGAAGGCGTCCGCCGAATCAATCAGGATGTTGTCGTCACGCATGAACCGTCGACCCAACAATGCCGGATAGGAAAATTTCCCACGGTCCGTGAGCGAGAACTCGGTCTTGTGACTGGTACCCGCAATACAGAAATCCATAACCACCACAAACCGACGCTGCGAGGGTGCGCCCTTGCGCTTGATTTTAACCGTACGCTCAACAGGCAGGCTGAACTCCAGAATTACCTCTTCCAGATTCTTGCCGTCGGCGTCGTCCTCATCCTGGTGATCAGCCAGCGGCAACTGAAAACTGACCCACTCTTCATCACCTTTCATGAACGGTTCAACATTGACGGCATGCAGTGACGAGGTTTTGGCCCCGGTATCCAGCCGGGCCTTCATACGCAGGCCCGTGCCCTCGAGTACAAGCCATTCAACAAAGCCAAGTCGCTCTGGCACAGCGTTTTCATTACTGCTGCTCTCAGCCATGGCGATGGAGGGGATCAGGAACGCGAAAAGCGCAGCGACAACGTATCTCTTGGAGTCCGTCAACATTCAAAATCCTTTGTGGCGTAGTGTTTGAGTTCAGGAAAAAAGCTCAGGAACCTGCGTTCGAGTTCCTGGTCGTGGGTTTTGATCTCCTCGATGATTCCGCTGAACGCATTCCTGAACCGTATGCGATTGGCGACCCGGTCCAGAGCATACCCAATGTTGTCAATATCCTGGTATGAGTGGAACCAGTCGTGGAGAACGATCTGCTGAGTCACCCTTTGCATTCTGTCAGGCATTAACGACGCGTTTTCATCGAGTTCCCGATAGACCTGATCGATAAAGGTATCGGAATCCACATGACTAAAGCATTGCCAGTTTCTTAACAGGTAGTGATCGTAGAGGATATCCAGCGCCACACCCGAGAAACGTCGGCGCTGAGGGGAGAATAACCGCTTGCTGGCAATGACTTGTGAATGCTGGTCGGTAAACGCATCCACTGCCCTGTGATGCCGCAGCCCCACTCTCACTTCCCGGGGCAGTTCGTCCGGCACAATGCCTCGCGCAAAGTCCCCCAGCAGGCTGCCCACACGAGCCTTGGGGGAATCCGGGGCAAGGAAGAGATGAGCAAGGTGATTCAAGCTGACTCCCAATAACGGCGGCGAACAGGCCTCCGCCGCCAAGGTTGCTGTCTGCAGAGCGCTCCGATCAGAAGTTGAAGGTAACGCCCAGGCCCAGGCCGTCAACGGTGGAGCCATCCTTGTCATAGTAACGCATGTATTCCACGTTGCCAGACACTTCCGGTGACAGCTCAACATTCACACCAGCGCCATAGGAAAAGTCCGACTCATCCTCGGTGGTAGTACCCAGGAACGACTCCGCTTCCACTTCAACTCGGGTAACACCGAAAATGACGTAGGGTGTTGCAGGCGATTCGTTCGCCAGATTCAGGGTGGCGTAGCCGCCGAAAAAATTGTCCAGCGAGTAATCGACGCCGCCAGTACGATCATCGTCCACACCAAAACCACCGCGGGCTTCAAGCCCGAAAAAGGGCGTCACCAGGCCGCCAACCTTCGCGGACAGCGTACCAACATCAACGTCGTCGCCGCCGCTCTCGATATTGATAAAACTGTAGTTCAGGCCGGCATAGAGGCTACCGCCGCCAGACTTGTAGACATCAGCGGAGGCGCTTTGGGAGAACGCCATCAGAGGTACTGCGGAAAGACCAAGCATCAGTGCAATTGGCTTTTTCATTTGAATACTCCTATTGATTCCAAACCGGACTCACAATCCGAAGTTGCATCAGGCTGACGACAAACACCAGCGGCAGGATCCTTATTTACGCGGAATTTACAGCGATTTAATGTACCTGTAAGACCCTGACACACTTCGGGTTCCACCTTGCGAAAGCCCCAAGCCGCATGTATTCTGACGCCGTCTCTCTGTTCAGCCGGCTAGAGCGTCCTTTGAGAAACCTGAACCCCGTAATCTTTATCATGAGCGTCATGTTTATACTTCTTAGTATTTTCATGACCTTACCTGTGCTTCTTCTCGTAACTTCTGAATCGCCGAATGCCATGGCGTTTGCGGAGTCTGCGGCTATATGTTTTGGCTCGGGACTACTGGGCATCCTCACGACCTATCGCCAGCCAAGAGACCTGAAGCCCCGCTACATGTTCGTGCTGACCGTCTCCAGCTGGTTTATTATCGCCCTGCTCTCCTCGCTCCCGTTCTATCTCAGTGATCTGGGGCTCACCCTCGGCGAGGCCTTTTTCGAAGGCACATCCGGCATCACCACCACCGGAGCCACGGTGCTTACCGGCCTGGACACCATGGATCAGGACCTACTGCTCTGGCGCTCTGTACTGCAATGGATTGGTGGCATCGGGATCATCGGCATGTTCGTTGCCGTATTGCCCTTCCTCCGCGTGGGCGGCATGCGGCTTTTTGCAACGGAATCTTCAGAATGGACTGACAAGGCCCTGCCGCGAATGAAAACCCTCAGTCGGGGCCTGCTGTTGGTTTACGTGGTGTTTTCGGTGCTTGCGGTAACGACCTATTGGTTGTCCGGTATGAGCCTGTTTGATGCGTTCAACCATGGCCTGACGAGTATTGCGACCGGTGGCTTCTCCACATCCGACTTGTCCATGGGCAAGTTCGACTCCAACCTGATTCTGTTGGAAGCCACCCTGTTCATGATGATCGGCAGCATGCCGTTCTTTCTTTTTGTCCGGGAAATGCATGGCCAGCACGGCGTGCTGTTCAGGGATCAGCAGGTGCGGCTGTTCGTGACCATCCTGCTGGTGGTACCTGCCTTACTGACTCTTTACCGCTGGTACGTCTCACCAGTGGAGTTCGACCTCGTTAACGGCTACGTGTCGACACTCTTCAATGTCACGTCTGTGGTCACAACAACAGGCTATGCCTCGGAAGATTACTCTGCGTGGGGCCCACTTGCGTTTGTGCTGTTTTTCTTTCTGATGTTTATCGGCGGGTGCTCCGGCTCAACAGCCGGGGGCATGAAAGTGTTCCGCTTCCAGCTCTCATTGATCGTACTGAGGGAGCAGCTGATGCGGCTGCTGCATCCCAGGGCCATATTCACCCGCAACTACAATGGCCGCGCGGTCAGCGACGAAATTATCGCTTCGATGATTGCCTACACCTTTATCTTTCTGTTGTGCCTGCTGATCATAACGGTCGCGCTGGCAGCTCTGCAGTTGGACTTTATCACCAGCCTGTCCGGAGCACTCACCGTGCTGACCAACGTCGGCCCGGCGCTCGGCGACACAATTGGGCCAGCGGGCACTTTTGCACCGCTCCCGGAGCTTGCCAAATGGATTCTATCGGTGGGTATGCTGATGGGGCGTCTGGAAATACTGAGCGTGGTGATTGTGCTTTCACCAGCGTTCTGGCGAAGCTAAGCGAGGCAACCTGCCCTGCTTAGGCTTCGCCAATCGAACGGCAGGCGAGCTTTACAGCACGTTATCGCGAAGGAACTTACCGATATCCACGATCTCTTCCATGCACACGCTGTGTTCCATCGGATAGGTCTCATACGTGGGTTCAAACCCCATGTCCTGCAGCTTTTCCACGCTTTGCCGGCCCAGGGCCTCCGGTACCATGGGGTCAAAGGTGCCATGATAGATCCGGATCGGGATATCACGATTCGCCTCTGAGCACTTCACAGTCTTCGCCGTGGCAAAGTATGTTGACAGGGCAATAATGCCCGCCAGGCGCTTCGGATAGCTCAACCCAAGCTCGTAGGCCACGGCGCCCCCCTGGGAAAATCCGGCAATCACAATGTTCTCGCTCTTCACGCCACGCTCAATTTCCCGGTCCACCAGTTTTGCAACCGCGTCTGACGAGGCCATCAACTGATCGGTGTCCACCACTCGATCAATATCCATTGCCTTGATGTCGTACCAGGCTGGCATCGTCATTCCACCGTTAATGGTGACCGGCATGTTGGGGGCGTGAGGAAAAATGAACCGAACAGCTGCATTGTCGGGCAACCCCAACTCCGGCACTACCGGCTCGAAATCATGGCCACTGGCTCCAAGGCCATGCAGCCAGATAACGGCAGCAGTAGGATGGGGATTGGTTTCAAATTCAATATATTGAAGTTCTTGCACAAAATACCTCGGGTATCAGGATTGTTCCGTTGGTGTATTCGTCGCGCCATTGCCATTGTGGGCCTCAAGTGCTGTCACCACCGGGTTGGCGTACATATCCAGCAGATAGGGCCGAATCGCCGGGTCGCAGGCATCAAGTCGACGCTCCATCTCCGCTTCAGCAGCTTCAATTTCCGCCGCTGACCAGGCTTCTGCCGTCACGACCGCATCGCTCACAGAGTCTCTGGTGGCGTGTGAATCAGGGTGTATGCCCCGTTGCTGATAGGCCACCAGATTGGACGTGTGCAAGTGATAGTTGGCATGCATCTCCCGATCGATCCGGGCAGCCAGTTCCTTTGGCGTGTTTTCGGCATTCGCGATGGGCGCGCCAAAATGTACGTGCACATGCCCCTTGAATCCCGTAAGCCCGCGCATAATCTGGTCGGTATCCTCGCCTTCCGCCTTAATGTACTTCCCCGTGCGGGAGCGGGTTTCCAGCTCTCGGGCCTTATCCATATCGCACGGGTCATACTCGTACGCAATAGAGACTGGAACGATGTGCAGCCGGTTCATGGCTTCGCCAAAATCCAACCCGCTTTTCTTTTGGCTCATATAAAACATTTTGACGATGGCGGGATCGGTGAAATCCAGCCCGTCTTTGGCGCGCCCTTCACGCTGAGCAATCCAGATGCTCTCGTTGTTATCAATACTGTGATTTATAAACGCCGAAAGCATGATGTAGGCGTCTCGCATTTCACGCGGACTGGTCATGCTGCGGCGGACAACAAAACTCTTGTTCAGCCGCATCATCTCGGCAAACACGCGGTTCGCCAGCAGGTTGTCGCCGATGGCAATACGCGTGGTGTTGAAGTCGTTCGCAAACAGCAGGTAATTGACTACCATCGGGTCAAACACAATGTCGCGGTGGTTGGAGATGAACAGGTAAGCGGTCTGCTTGTCCAGATTTTCCAGTCCACTGTGGGTAACCCGGGTCGTTGTGTGATCAACCAGTTCGCCAACGTAACCAGACAATCGCGCCTGGAGATCATCGATACGAGTAACCCCGCCGAAGTGGTTGGCCAGCCAGCGCTTGACCCATACCCGGAGAACCGCCGGTGCCCATTTGGCCAGTGTGGGCGATTTGAAGCGGCCAATCATGTCCAGAAATTCCGGATCCCGTACCAGATTGTTGATGGCGGTTCCGGTTTCCTCGTCCGAGTAAGGTCGGATGGCGTCAAATTCCTGCATGGAGTTCCTGTTTGTTGGGTGCAGAAAAAAGGCGCATTGTAGCGTTTATAAGGTTTGTTTGTCTCCGCCGATTCCCTGGCCGGTTTCTGGTATGATGGCTCGCCTGCCAGAACGGCACTTTCTGACATCCGAGCTAACGCCCTAACGTTTACCGACAACCAAAACCGCTGGCCAACTCATGGATTTTGCACAACTCAGCACAGAGCGCCCCCGTGTTTCCGACCAGGACCCGGAAGAAGTCCTGCATCGTGTTTTCGGCTACGAGACTTTCCGGCCCTTACAGGGCGACATTATCCGCGAACTTGTTAATGGTGGCGATGCGTTGGTATTGATGCCCACCGGCGGCGGCAAATCCCTCTGTTATCAGGTGCCAGCCCTGGTTCGCGCCGGAACGGCCATCGTCATATCACCGCTGATCGCACTGATGCAGGATCAGGTGGCGGCGTTGAAAGAACTGGGCGTTAGGGCCGCGTTTCTGAACTCCACCATGGATTTCGAACAGGCCCGGGATACTGAAAACGCCCTTATGACGGGCGAACTCGACCTTCTTTACTGTGCTCCGGAACGGCTCATACAGCCTCGAACACTGGACCTGTTGCATCACGCATCCATTTCCCTGTTTGCCATCGATGAAGCTCACTGTGTGTCCCAGTGGGGGCACGACTTCCGCTCCGACTACCTGGAGCTAAGCCGGCTGGCTCATGAATTCCCGGACGTACCCCGCATTGCGCTCACCGCCACAGCTGACGAGCGCACCCGCAAGGAGATCGCCGAACGGCTTTCTCTGACCGAAGCCCGACATTTTATCAGTGGCTTTGACCGCCCGAATATCCAGTACAGGGTTGCCCCAAAAACCAACGCTAACAAACAATTACTGGATTTTATTAAAGCGGAACATGATGGCGACTGTGGCATCGTTTATTGCCTCTCCCGCAATAAAGTCGACAGCACCGCGAAGCTGCTCAGTGACAAAGGCTACACCGCTCTGCCCTATCATGCGGGCCTCAATGCGGGTGATCGTGCGCGGCATCAGGAGCGCTTCCTTCGCGAGGATGGCGTGATCATCGTGGCCACCATTGCTTTTGGCATGGGCATCGACAAGCCCGACGTGCGATTTGTCGCCCACCTGGACCTGCCCAAAAGCCTGGAAGCCTATTATCAGGAAACCGGCCGAGCCGGCCGTGACGGAAAGCCTTCGACCGCCTGGATGGTGTATGGCCTGCAGGACGTAATCAAACTGCGACAGATGCTCGAGAGCTCCATGGGCAATGACCACTTCAAACGGGTTGAGCGCCAGAAACTGGATGCCATGCTAGGCCTGTGCGAAGTGACAAGCTGTCGGCGACAGGTGTTGCTGCGGTATTTCGGCGACACCCTTGAACAGCCCTGCGGGAACTGTGATACCTGCCTGACCCCACCGGAAACCTGGGACGGTAAGGTTGCCGTTCAGAAGGCGCTATCCTGCGTCTTCAGGACCGGGCAACGTTTCGGGGTCACATATTTAATTGATGTGTTACGCGGCTCTGAGAACGAACGTATCCTGCAGTCCGGCCATCAAACGGTTTCCACCTACGGCATTGGTACCGAGTTGTCGGCTAATGACTGGAAGTCCGTGTTCCGTCAGTTGGTGGCCAACGGTTACCTCAGGGCTGACCCGGAAGGCTACGGAGCGTTGCAGCTTACGGAGCAATGCCGCCCGCTACTTAAGGGA
This sequence comes from Marinobacter salarius, assembly GCF_032922745.1. NCBI lineage: Bacteria > Pseudomonadati > Pseudomonadota > Gammaproteobacteria > Pseudomonadales > Marinobacteraceae > Marinobacter > Marinobacter salarius. The sequence goes on along the minus strand of NZ_CP136693.1, from coordinate 2,979,797 downwards.
GAGGTTGCCATCCAATTACGCAAAGATCCCGTGGTGAAAGCCTCCAGTGGCCGTGGATCATCAGGGGCCGGCCGCCGCAGGATCGCGGACCAGATCACGGACAAACCCGGCTGGGAAGCGCTACGCGCCTGTCGCAAATCGCTGGCGGATGAGAAAGGCGTGCCACCCTACGTGATTTTCCACGATGCCACGCTGTTTGAGATCCTGGACAAGAAGCCGAACAGCCTTGCCGAAATGGCTGAGATAAACGGCGTGGGTGCGGCAAAGCTCGAAAAATATGGGGAGACTTTCCTCGCCGCCCTACGGGAGTTGGACGGCGCCTGAATGGACCTCAGCTCATTGCGCCTGGAAGCCTTTCTTGCGAACTCGATATTGGGCCATGGAGGTGGCCACATGGTTACCTTCACTGTCGTACAGTGTGCCCTGCAGCTCAAACGCAGCCCTACCCGTTGCATCGGCCTCAGCCTTGATGTCTTCCACCGTGGCGGCGTCCAGTGAGAACTCCACAAACACGTCGGAGTTTGCCGGCTGCAGGAACTGAAGCGTCATTTCCTTGAGAATGGGCGTATAAGCCGGCCCCAGATCAAACAACGTCAACACGCCACCGGGAATTTCCGCCACGAGGAAGTAGGCACCAGCGTAGAGGCTGCCAAAGTGGTTCTTATTGCCTTTCAGGCGTATTCTTGCCTTAACGAACCCCGGGCGAATCTCCTCAACACTGAATCGATTCCGTGGTGCAAACGGGATCGATAGGCCAATAATCCGGTTAACGGCCGCGTAACCACTGGTTTTACGGAGCCATGCCAGCGGATGGGTGATTCGCGCCCCAGGGTCCGACTCAGACACCCAATGGCCGGTTGCACCTATCAGATTGTCGATGAACGCCATGTTTTTTACCTGTTAGTGATTTAACACCCATGATTGCAACCGTTTGAAAGGTATCGCAACTGTTTTTGGGATTTTTTACGGCAAATCCTTCCCCGACATGGAAATTCACCTAAACTGCTTTGATATCAAAACGGGCAACCACAAGAAACTCGAATGGACGCGGGAGTATGTCTTCAATGAAAGTGAGGCGTGCGCATGGCTGGCTAACGGCCCTGGCATTGTTTCTGGTTTGCCCGGGAACCGGTGTGTCTTCGGAATACCCATCTGGAGAAACACAGGCAAGGGAATATCGTCTGTGGTACCGCAATTACGACAGCCCGCCCATACGTGCCCTGGTCGCCCTCGCCTTGAACAAGACTCCGGAATACGGTTCCTATCAAATCACCCGTACCCCGGAGATGGCCCAGGGCCGGGTGATCCGTGAACTTGAGCGACAGCAATCAGGTTTGGTCGACCTCGCAAATGTTGCAACATCGAGCCAGAGGGAAGAGAACCTGCAGGCGATACCAATACCGATTGATGGCGGGCTTCTGGGGCTTCGCGTGTGTGTCGTGCTTAAGGAATCATTGCCCAGGTTCAAGGGTATCCGCAGTCTCGGCAGCCTGCAGGAAGCCGGCATCCGCATCGGCCAGGGCGCACACTGGCCGGACTCCGCGATTCTGCAGGTCAACGGAGTCAATGTGGTGACTCACTCGCGTTACGAAATCCTTTTCCGCATGCTGGAAAATCATCGTTTTGACTGCTTCGCTCGGGGTGTCAGTGAGGTCATGTTCGATCTGAAGCTTGAAAACAATCAGGACTTCGTCATCGAACCCGACCTGCTATTGGCTTACCCAATGCCCTCATACTTCTTCGTCAACCGCCACGACCATGAAACGGCTCACCGGCTTCAATTGGGTATGGAACGCGCCATTTTCGATGGCAGCTTCGGCGCATACCTGGACCAATACTATGGCCAGACCATCAATGAGCTGAACCTGCATAGCCGGAACGTCCTTGTCCTGGAGAATCCCTACCTGACTGAGGAATCCCAGGCCATTGGCAGCCGCACCCTCCTCGAACTCCAACGGCGAATCCGGAAATTATCCGGGCCAAAATAAGCGTCCTACTCAAACCCTGAATCGTGATACGTTCTGGCTCAGTGTGTGACCAACCGATTCAAACAGCGTATCGGCTGCCGATTATTCATAAACTGGTTTTCGGCGTTTGCTGCAAAGTCCTTAGCTCTATCTAATAAGAAGTCTTTAGCGCTCTCTGATAAAATACCCAGGCAATCAACAATTCTTGCCGTCATTTCCACACCTAACGGGAGCTGCCGTATATGGCCCACGAAGAACTGCACCTCAACCTTCGTAACCTGACCAGTAACGATTACCCACAGCTCCAGCGACTGATGGACAGGGTTTATGACGATATTGGCGGTGCCTGGCCAGAGGACACGATTGAAGCTCTGGTGCAGCAGTTTCCGGATGGACAGATCTGTATCGAGGAATCCGGTGACCTGGTGGCCGTGGCCCTCACGGTTTGCGTCAAGTATGAGCGGTTCAGCAACCCCCATACCTACGACGACCTGATCCTGCGCAACGAAAAGATATGGCACAACGCCAAGGGCGACTCGCTTTACGGTCTCGATGTATTTATCCACCCCGATTATCGCGGCTACCGCCTCGGTCGGCGGTTGTATGAGGCCCGAAAGGAACTCTGCCGATCCATGAACCTGCGCGCCATCCTCGCAGGTGGGCGGATTCCGGGGTATCACAAGTATTCAGACCAGCATTCCCCGGAAGAATACATCCAGCGAGTGGATCGCAAGGATATTTACGATCCGATTCTCAGCTTTCAGCTGTCCAACGACTTCCAGGTCACCCGGCTGATGCACAAATACCTGCCGGAAGACGAAAAATCCCTGGGATACGCGACGCTGCTGGAATGGCGGAACATCCTCTATACCCCGCCCTCGCCGGTACTCAGTGTCAAGAAAACACAGGTGCGTTTGGGTGCGGTTCAATGGCAGATGCGTGAGTTTACGTCTGTGGAAGAAGTGCTGGAGCAGGTGGAGTACTTTGTGGATGCACTCTCGGACTACAAGAGCGATTTCGCGCTGTTTCCAGAGTTCTTTAACGCTCCGCTGATGGGCCTGACCGACCAATTGGACCAGACCCGGGCCATTCGCTTTCTGGCAGGCTTTACTGAACAGTTCCGAAACCAGATGTCGGAAATGGCAGTCAGCTACAACATCAACATCATTACCGGCTCAATGCCGCTGCTCGAAAATGATCGGGTCTACAACGTGTCGTATCTTTGCCACCGCGACGGTCGAGTGGATGAGCAGCGCAAGATCCATATCACGCCCCACGAACGCCGTGACTGGGTCATCGAGGGCGGTGAAAAATTCCAGGTGTTTGACACCGACGCCGGCCGCGTGGCCATCATGATCTGTTACGACATCGAATTCCCTGAATTGGGGCGCCTGGCTGCCATTGAGGAGGTGGATATTATTCTGGTGCCGTTCTGGACGGACACCAAGAACGGCTACCTCCGGGTCCGACACTGTGCCCAGGCGCGTGCGATTGAAAATGAGTGTTACGTGGTGATCACCGGTAGTGTGGGTAACCTTCCGAAGGTTGAGAACCTGGATGTGCAGTACGCCCAGTCCTCCGTATTCTCGCCGTCGGACTTTGCGTTCCCCCACGATGCGGTAATGGCGGAAACCACGCCGAATACGGAAATGATCATGTTTTCCGATATGGACCTGGAAAAGCTGAAGCTGGTGCGCAATGAAGGCTCTGTGACCAACCTGAAAGACCGGCGCACGGATATTTACGAGCTCAACACGCTACAAACGGGCCAAAATGATAAAAACAGTTGATGAACCGCCTGAGGGCTCTATCGTATGACACTGAACACGTTGCCAAACTGGCAGAGTGTGGCTATTGTTTAACCATATACTTTCAGGAATACCCCCTCGGGGTGTCATCTGGACGCCCTCGGGGCGCCTATAGAGATCATTTTTAGATGAACGAAGCACTGCCGGATCTTGTCGCACATTTTCACGTCAAGCGTGGTCTATTCCGCCGAGAGCGTGTGCAGGCCGCGCTTTTCGGGCTGGATCACTTCGGATGTGTGATGAAGACGGACAAGATATTCAACCCCGGTGATACGGTTATCCTGGATCTCGTGATGGAGATGCCGTTTGACGACATCAGGGCGGATGGCATCACCGGCCTTGTGACGGAGCGCAGAAAGCACTGTAGCAATTTCTTCTATTCCGTTGATTTCATAGAACTCAATGACAACCGCTCGTCTGCCCTGAGCGAAAAGCTCAGGCGCATTCGGGAGGTGGTAATCAAGAAACAGACGCTGAAATCCAGACGTTCCTCGGGGCCCGCCTCCAGCATTCGGCAATTGGCCTGAATCCACCCACGCCCTACATCAACTCGCACTTTAAGGAGAGAGTCCTCATGGCGAAGAAAGCCAACAAGCAAAACGTTGATAAAGTCGTCAAGAAAGTGAACAAAGAGTTCGATAAAACATCATCACAGATCGAAAAGCTGATCAACGACGCCCTCAAGCAGTTCGACAGCCTGCAAAACCAGATTCAGGAACCCGTCCGCAAGCTATTAAAGGAAGTGGATGAACTTCGTGATCGTGAAATGAAGCGTTTTAACGAAGAATTTGAACGGCGCCTCGGTGAATTCCACGATCTGCAAAACAACATCCTGGATCGTCTTGGCATGGCCAGCAAAGAAGCCAACGATGAAGCGAAGAAGGTCGCGGATCAGGTCGCCAAGAAGTCGACGCCTGCCACCAAAGGCAAGTCAGCTCCTAAAAAATCCGCGTCCAGTAAGGCAGCGGCCAAAAAACCGGCCGCCAAGAAGCCCGCCGCACCAAAAACGGCAACTGCGAAGAACGCCGCCAAACCCAAGGCGAGCACAGCCGCCAAAAGTCCGGCAGCAGCCACTAAAGCCGCTCCCAAGAAAGCCTCCACGGCCGCGCAGAAGCCAGCGGCAAAGCCGGCTGCAGCAAAACGCGCTCCGAAGCCGAAGGACAAGAGCGACCTGACCCAGGTTAAAGGTATTGGGCCGGCCACCGCCCGCAAAATGAAGGACGCCGGTATTACCTCGGTTGATCAGATCGCCAATCCGTCAGATGCGGACAAAGAAAAGCTTCAGGCATTTTCAAGCGTGAAAGGCTTTAACACCTTCAGCGACGAAGCCAAGAAAGTTATTTAATGCAACAATCCGAACAGCCTGTTTTACGGGACATTGTCCTGATTGGCGGCGGACACAGCCACGTCGGCGTTCTCAAGCGCTTTGCCATGAATCCTGTGCCTGGTGTCCGCCTTACCCTCATCTGCAGGGATACCCACACACCCTACTCCGGCATGCTGCCCGGATACGTGGCTGGGCATTATTCCTACGACGACGTCCATATCGACCTGAGCAAACTGGCCGAATTCGCGGGCGCGCGCCTCTACCGCGATGAAGTTGTTGGCATAGACCGCGGTCGAAAGCGGGTAATCTGCCGCTCCCGGCCGGACGTGCCTTACGATATTCTGTCGGTGAATATCGGCTCCGCTCCCAAGGTAGGTGACGTCAGCGGCGCAACTGAACATGCCGTGCCCGTCAAACCTATCAACGGATTCAATAATCGCTGGCTGTCATTGCTGTCGCGGCTGGAAAACCATGACGGCCCGATGACCGTTGCGGTGGTCGGTGCAGGTGCAGGTGGAGTTGAACTCACACTGGCGATGCAGTTCCGGCTACGAAATGAACTCGAAAAACGCGGCCACGACCCGGACCAGTTGCACTTTCATCTGTTTGATGCCGACCAACAGATCCTGCCCACCCACAACGCCAAGGTGCGTGCGGTATTCGCAGAAACGCTCGCAAACCGGGGGGTGAAGGTTCACCTGGGATCCGCAGTCTCTGAGGTAGAGGCCAATCGTTTGACCACGGAATGCGGTGACACCCTGGCAGTTGATGAAGTGCTCTGGGTCACCCGTGCCGGCGGCCCCGAGTGGCTGCGGGATACCGGCCTGGCCCTGGACGACGGTGGCTTTATCCGGGTAACGGACACCCTGCAGACAGAGACCGACGACGATATCTTCGCGGCCGGTGACATTGCCAACGTGGTAAATCACCCCCGGGAAAAAGCCGGCGTATTTGCCGTTCGTCAGGGCCGCCCACTGGCGGACAACCTCCGCCGCCATGCCCTCGGAAAGCCGGCGAAGCCATTCCGGCCGCAGAAAAAATGGCTCGCGCTGATCAGTACCGGTGACAAATTCGCAGTGGCCTCCAGGGGCGACCTGTCGTTGGCTGGCTCTTGGGTCTGGCGCTGGAAAAACAGCATTGATAAACGTTTCATGGCGAAATTCAATGATCTTCCCGCCATGGAAGAGAATGCCGCCCTGCCCGACACCGGCGCCGCACAAAACTCCGAGGAAGCATCCCAGGCCATCTCCGCGGTGGCCATGCGTTGCGGTGGCTGCGGTGCCAAGGTGGGCAGTACCGTACTGTCGCGGGCCCTAGGCGAGTTGCGACCAATAGAGCGCGAAGACATCCTCATTGGGCTACACGCGCCAGACGACGCCGCCGTACTGACCGTCCCACCCGGAAAGGCGGTGGTTCACACCGTCGATTTCTTCCGCGCCTTTATTGACGACCCCTATGTGTTCGGCCGGGTAGCCGCCAATCACGCCCTGGGCGACGTGTTTGCCATGGGCGCCGAAGCTCAGAGTGCCACCGCCGTTGCGACCGTGCCCTATGGCATAGAGTCCAAGGTGGAAGACGTGGTTTACCAGATGATGTCCGGCGCCGTGGAAGTGCTGAATGAAGCCGGCTGCGCGTTGGTGGGTGGCCATACGGGCGAAGGCCGCGAGCTGGCATTGGGCTTTGCGGTCAACGGGTTGATTGATCCGGATGATGTCATGAGCAAAGGCGGCCTTCGGGCCGGAGACGTTCTGCTGCTGACCAAGCCCATCGGTACCGGCACCCTGTTCGCTGCCCACGCCAAACTTGCTGCGAAAGGCCGCTGGATTGATTCTGCCCTGGCCTCAATGATGCAGTCCAACAAAGACGCGGCACAGTGCCTGCGCCGATATGGGTCAAGAGCCTGCACCGACGTAACCGGTTTTGGTTTGCTTGGCCATCTGGTTGAGATGACGCGCCCCTCCGGCGTTGATGCGGAGCTGGATCTCACGGCAATACCGATTTTGCCTGGCGCTGAGGAAACGGCAGCAGCAGGCATCCTCAGTTCCTTGCAGCCGGCCAATATTCGTCTGCGGCGTGGTATTCGTGACCAGGAAAAGTGGGTCAGCCATCCTCACTACCCACTGATCTTCGACCCCCAGACTGCCGGTGGGCTGCTGGCCAGCGTGCCCGCTGACCAGGCGGATGCCTGTATCAGTGAGCTGAAAGCAATGGGCTACCCCCACACCGCCATTATAGGGCGGGTGCTGCCACAGGATGAGAGCGGCCCCATCGAGCCCATCACGCTCAGGGATTGAGGCGGTCGCCTTTGGCCCTGGCCTTCTCAATCGCAGTGAGCAGGGCCGCCTGCTCTGATTCAGGAACAAAACAAGTGGCGAGTTCGGTGACGCGGCTGGTCAATTCCCTGAGATATTCTGGGGATTGTTCCGCCCGCAGTAACACCTTCGCAAGATCAGCCTCGTCGCCTACGCGGAAATACCCCGGGTAATCTTCACCCAGTAGGCCAATATTGCCGGAGATGTCCGACGCGATAACCGGCAGCCCGGCACGACAGGCTTCGGATACGACATTAGCGCCTCCTTCCATCACCGAGCTGATAACCATGGCACGGCAACGGTTCATAAGCTGGTGGGTGGTCGGTCTGTCAATTTCCCCGAGCCACTGAAAACGCGGATTGGCTTCCTGTTCGGTTATGGCTTGCCGCGCCCACTCTTGGCTGTGAGCCTTGCCTGCATTCAGCACCCGAATGGCCGAACCTGGCGGCAGTGTCCTCGCCGCGATTGCGGCCCTCAGAGGGTCTTTCTCCTTGCGCAGGTGTCCGATAACACAAATATCAAAATGCCTGGTATCGACGCCTGCATTGCCACTGGGCCTGTCGGCGGATTGCAGCACCGTCACCAGCTTTGGCACGAAACGCCCGGGAATATCCCGGCCAACACGATGGTGGAGCCCCACAAGGCAATCCGCGAGGGCCATGGAATGGAGGGTTTGCTCCGGGTAGCGGTACTGGTGGTCGTAAATATCCGTGCCCGTAAGCACAACGATTATCGGCGTTTCCGGGTTACGGTCACGGAAGCGAAGAACGGCCTCATGGCTCCTCCAGGCGTGCAGGGCAATGTACAGGTCGCAGGGCTCGTTGTTGTATTCGGTCACAACGAAAACCCGGTGTCCGGCCTGCTCAAGCAACCGGCACCATCGGTCCGCCGTGGCCCGATTACCAGCCCTGGAGCCCGGTAGCGCCGGGGTATTCAGGATGATTTTCATGAGTGTCGGTTTCCATCAAGATTTTCATTTTTTGCCGGATACCCCTAACCTGATTGGCTCATAGAATCGTATAGCTGTTCAGAGTTGCAGTAAATCACGGTATTCTGGATAGCTTCGGGCTTCCGGTCCGGACATGTGACCCCGCTAAATTCAGCTCCAGACACAAGGAAATTCAAATGGCTTTGAAATTGATACGGAAATTCGCTGTCGCCAGCTTACTGACCTTACTCTCTTCAGCAACCGTTTCAGCCCAGACACTCGTCTTCACGGCCATTCCCGATGAAGACGAAACCAAACTGGTGGAACGCTTCACGGGTATCGCCGATTACCTGGCAGGAGAGTTGGACGTAGATGTTCGCTATATTCCTGTCAAATCCTACGCCGCCGCGGTTTCAGCCTTCCGCAACAACCAGGTCCAGCTGGCCTGGTTCGGCGGGCTTTCCGGCGTGCAGGCCCGCGAATTGGTTCCCGGCTCTGAAGCGATTGCCCAGGGCGTGGAAGACAAAGCGTTCTACACTCATTTCATTGCCCACAAAAGTACCGGACTTGACGAGATGGAAACCCTGTCCGACGAACTCCGGGGGAAGACATTTACCTTCGGTTCCAAGGGGTCAACCTCCGGTCGCCTGATTCCGGAGTACTATATTCGCGAATCCTTTGATGATAGCCCCGAGGACGTCTTCAGCCGTGTAGGCTTCAGTGGCAATCACACCCGCACCCTTCGTCTCGTAGAGGCGGGCACCTACGATGTTGGCGCGATCAACTTCTCAGTGTGGGACAAGGAAATGGAAAACGGCAACATTGATACCGACGCGGTGAAGGTCATCTGGACAACGCCGTCGTACCCGAACTATCAGTGGAGTGTTCGCGGCGATGTCAACGAGCAGTTCGGTGAAGGGTTCCAGAAACGGCTTCAGGAAGCCCTGCTTGCGATGGACGACCCTGAATTGCTTGAAAGCTTTCCCCGTAGTGGTTTCATCCCAGTCTCCAATGACGCTTACGAGCCGATCCGGGTAGTTGGAAAGCAGATCGGAATCATCGATTAATGTCGGGATTCGATCTATCCGGCCTGACGGCGTCTTTTGGTGGAGAGCGGGTGATTGGCCCGCTCTCCCTCAGTGTCAGGGAAGGAGAGCGCGTTGGCCTGGTGGGCCGCAGCGGCGCCGGAAAATCCACTCTGATCCGTCTTGTCTATGAGCAGGTGGAGCGCCTGGCAGCATTGGTCCCCCAGGACCTGGGACTGGTCAACGCGTTACCGGTATTCCACAACGTGTACATGGGCCGCCTCGATGCCCACGGCAACTGGTACAACATGGTTACCCTGGTGCGGCCATTTACCCGGGACAGCCGTGACGTCAAAAGCCTATTGTCGGAATTGGGGATGACCGAGAAAGCCTGGATGCCCACCGCATCGCTGTCCGGCGGACAGCGCCAGCGCGTGGCCATCGCCCGTGCCCTTTACCGGCAGTCAGGACTTTTGTTGGCGGACGAGCCTGTCTCTGCCCTGGATGGGCCGCTTGCCCACCAGGTTATGGCGTTATTGAGAGAGCGCTTCAAGACCAGCGTTATCGCACTCCATGATGTCGAGCTCGCACTGGAATACTGCACCCGTATCGTGGGCATCCAGGACGGGCAGATCGCGCTGGACGAGCCGAGCGAAAAGCTCACACCGGCCGACATTGCGCCACTCTACTGACTCAACCGGCCCAGATTCCACTCCTATGCTGTCTTCGCCAACCGTCAAAACCAGCCTGATCTTTATCGCCATCGCCCTGGTAGGCCTGGTGTTTGCAGATATCGCTATCACGGCAGCCAATCCCTGGAAAGATCTTGGCCGGTTCTTCCTGGGCGTGATAACACCGGATTTTTTCAGTACCGAAGGGCTGGCAACCGCCCTGCTTCGGACGGTTGCCTTTGCCTTCGTTGGCGTCGCTCTCGGCAGTATCAGCGGCTTTCTTCTGGCACTTGTTTATCGCTGGCTACCCGTCAGAATCCTGTGCGCGTTTGTGCGGGCAATACACGAGCTTTTCTGGGCGCTTATTTTCCTGCAATTTTTCGGCTTCCATCCGCTGACAGGCGTTCTAGCGATCGCTATCCCCTACGCCGGTATTTTCGCCAAGGTCTATTCGGAGATCCTGGAAGAAGCCGACCCCGAGCCCGGTCGCCTGTTACCGCCCCGTACGGGCGTTGTTTCGGCCTTCCTGTACACCAAAATACCGGATTGCTGGGTGCAACTGCGAACCTACACCGCATACCGGCTGGAATGCGGCTTGCGCTCCAGTGCCATCCTTGGCTTTGTCGGCTTGCCAACCCTCGGCTTCTACCTCGAATCGGCCTTTTCACAAGGCCACTATTCCGACGCCGGCGCCATGCTGATCCTTTTCTATGTGCTGATAGCCACCATGCCGCTCTGGGTAAAGCCGAAGCTGCTGCCCGTTTATATCGTTGGCGCTCCGTTTTTTCTTGGCGAAGGTCTCCCGATTGTCTGGAGCAACGTCGGTCGGTTTTTCACCCAGGACATCGTGCCGTCGCCACTGCGCGGTGAAGAAGGCTGGGGCGGCATGGGCGCGTGGCTGGGGGACATGTTTGTCAATCAGGCCATGCCGGGCATCTGGAACACGGTGATCCTGACCCAGGTGGCCCTGGTTGCAACCGGGATCATTGCACTGCTGGCCTTCCCGTTGATTTCCACTCACTTCGGAGGGCCAGTGCGCCGCACGTCCGGGCATGTCTTCCTGGTGATCATGCGTTCCACGCCGGAATACATCCTGGCGTATATCCTTTTGCAACTGTGGGGACCGTCCATGTTGCCTGCTGTCGTCGCGTTGGCGTTGCACAATGGGGGCATCATCGGCCATCTGATTGGCCGGCAGTCCAGCACCATCCGGTTACGCCCGGATGCGCCGAATGGTCTTAATCGATATACCTATGAACTGGTGCCCAGGGTCTATCGTTCGTTCCTGGCGTTCCTGTTCTACCGCTGGGAGATCATCATGCGGGAGACTGCCATCCTCGGCATACTGGGCATCTACACCCTGGGTTTCTATGTCGACAGCGCCATCCAGAACATCCAGTTTGATCGCGCGATGGTGCTGATCCTGATCACCGCATCGCTGAATATCGGTGTCGATGTGCTGGGCCGCTTTATCCGCAGGAAACTCGCCCTGCAGACCATGCCCACCTGCTAGGAGTCTGCGCGGCAGAAACGTTTTGAGCCCTCGTTTTCGCCAGACCGGATCATTGTCTGGCCGGAATGAGTGTTCGCGATATCGGATCGGCTCCATCATCGCTTTCGATCCAGCCAGTTAACCGGTTAAAAGGGGCATCGCAGGGCCCCAGCTGTACCTACCGTGAGCCAAAGGCTGCCTCAGCGACTTATGCCAGTCTCATCAGTGAACTCATGCGCCTGAGATTGAGCGACAGACAGACAAGATCCCATTCACCCTGCACCGCCTGAAGGCCTCGCAAGCTGAACTGACGGAAGCCCAGAATATTCTTGATCCAGCCATTCACCGCCTCAACCAGGTGTTTGCGCTGAGCGTAAACTGCTCGCCCCTCGGCTGTGGCAAGCTTCTCCGCCATCCGGGCCGTCGCCGGATACCGCGTAGCGTCGACGTCTGCGTTCTTTTTGCCTTCCCGGCGTAGCGAGACATAGCCGTTGATTCCTTTCATCTCCAGGGCCTGAAGGTCTGCTTCCTTTCGGTAACCGGCATCAGCCAGGCACTGCTGCGGCTCGCTTCCCAGGGTGTCTTTTACCTCGTTCAGCAAGAGCACCAGACAGCCGTTATCACTGGGGTTGTTGCCCTGATAGTTGGCCACAATGATCTGGAACTCGCCATCCACGGCCAGTTGGCCGTTATAGCATTGTTGGAACCCATCATTCGTTTTCATGATCCGGCTTTGGGGATCGGTAAAGTTACTCTGAGCCTTGTCCTCCGGAACCCCATAATCTCTCTTGAAGTTCCGGCCACCCTTGGGTGAGCGGCGATCATCGTCAGGATGCCGGCCTTTGGCCTCATCTCGCGCTTTTTGATCCGCTTCCAGCTTCTCCTTCGCTGCCCGGATCTTGTCCAGCCGCCCCTGACGGTGCTGCAGCTCTTCGGGTAACTCATCGCCCCGCTGATCCGGGCCAAACTGTTGATCTTCCGATTCATCCACACGGCGAGCCTGGCCACAAAGCTCATCAACCTCTTTTGACAGACGTGCTTCTTCCTCCCGCATGCGGTCATAGCTCATGGCCTTGTGCTTACTGGCGCAGGCCCGGACCTTGGTGCCATCAATCGCCAGCGTACCAAGCGTGACCAGTTCCGCTTCCTGGGCGATCCGGACCACCTGAATAAACACCGCCTTGAACGCTTCCAAGTGTTGCTTGCGAAAATCGCAGATCGTGCGGTGCCTGGGGAAATTGCCAGCCGCCAGGACCCGAAGGGCAACATCTTCTTCCAGCTTCCGGGCGATCTTGCGCGATGAAAACACGCCGGTCGCGTACGCATAAATCAATACCTTCAGCATCATCCGTGGATCGAACGGCGAGTTGCGCCGACCGCTCCCTTCATACCGGGCGTAGAAGACACTAAGATCCAGTTCTTCGACCACGTCGCTGATGAAATAGGCCAGATGCCCTTCGGGCAGCCACTCGTTCAGGCTCGGGGGAAGAAGCAGTTCCTGATCAGGCGAATACGGGCGGAAGGTGGTTCCCATCGGATTCTCCGGTGCTGAAGAATTTTTACGTATTATGCCAGAAGGTGGCTCCTGCCGCGCAGACTCCTAGCTGCCTACCGCGTCACAGTTCCGCGGATTCCCGCCGCTTTTGGCCCTGCTTCCCTTCGTGCTCAGGATGCATTTGGTTACACTTCGGATAACGAATGTAACAATCTCCACCGGAACACCGCTCGGCCAGGGTTTGAACAGGGTTTGAGCAAGAGGGAACACCTATGATTGGCAGCTTTATTATGCTGTTCGAAGTCGGGCTGATTGCGCTGCTGCTTTTACTGGTCTTTCGCATGCTTACCCTGGTCCTGAACGATCCGTTCGTGCCGGCGTCCGTGGTGACAATGGTGGCCGGTGACCATCATTCGGCCCAGCCTCCTCTACCAGAGGCTCAACAGAAACGCCCCGTTACCGCTCCACAACCAACCCGCGCAACTCCTTCAGACACCTGTGGATTGATCACCCAACTGCATATCCTGCTGAGTCTTCAGGACCGGGATTGCCGGGAACATGGGCTGGTTCTGGAAACCGCGCCCCAGGCGGTTCGGGAATACGCCGTCGTCTGGTTGTATGGCGCTGCCTGCGCCCTGTGTGAAAAACCGCAACGGCATTCAGATGCGCTGCTTGACCTGGTCAGCAAGCTGGCCAGCCGAAAAATCGGCATACGGCAACCCGAAGCCGTCCAGGCGCTGTCGACGATGACCGGCAGTTCGACCTTGTTGGCCTTTTTCAGAAGTGGTGTAAGCGGTGCAGAGCACTGGAGCGGGCATCGCTATGTTCCGCAGGAACACAGCCTCTACTCAACGGTTACGTCGAACGCCTTTATCTGACGTTTACAGGAGGACCCGCTCAACCGCGGGCTTTGGGGCGGGTAGCAGACTCTTCCAGCGTCCAGTCAACGCCGAGGTTCACGGTGTCTGTGGTATCCGGGTTATCGGCAGGGCTGCCAGCCACCTCTGGCCGGGAAAAGCACCCGTCGTCCAGGCGCTCCATCGACTCCACATTCACGGAACGTACCACGTAGCTGGTGCCATTGCTGATGACCCTGGTGCGATGGCTGAGCCCAAAGATGAAACGGCAATAATCCAGTTTGAGCTGAAGCAGATCCTGTTCCGCTTTCTGGATCTTTCTTAGCAGAACTTTCTGTACGCTATCACCGTAATCCATATACGCTTCCCTGGACGATGTGTGGTGGATGGTGGTTCGCTGATTTTACACAATCCTGACACACTGTCATCCCATCGTCAGACACGGCCCCTGGCAACAAACGTCAGTTTTACGGGCATCGAGAAGGCATGATCCATCCCGGCCTGAAGGTCGATCCGCCAGGTCATGCTAGGGTCGGTGGTGCAGAAAGGTGCGGTAAACCGAGCTTCCCAGAGCTGGCCCTCACCATCGGGCGACATCCCCGCCTTGGTCATGGGAACCGGATACTCCCCCAGGTACATGGACTCGCCCCGCAGCACAGCCAGCATCCGGGGCTGATTCCCGTTGGTCTTCACCGTTAAATGGTATTCCGTGCCCTGGGCCTGAACACCGCTTTTTTGCAACCGCGCATGCCAGCTCTTGCCCTTATGTGCCCAGTGGCACGTAGTATTGAGGAGATCGCACTCAACCGCGCCCTGATCGGCCTCGGCGACATCTTCAGACATCAACCAACGCGGGCCAAAAATGCCCAGCGCAACGACGCCAGCAATGGCAAGCACAGCAACAAGCGCTTTCAACACATCCACTCCTCCACGGTTAAGCGGGCATTATGGGGATAATCGCTAACAAGGCAAAGCTTTCTAAATCATCACCGGTCATGAGAAAATACCGCGCTTTGATTCACCACCAACAGGACAAGCCAGTGCAACCGGACATCTCCGTCAAGCACCTCAACAAAGTCTATGCGGATGGTTTCAGGGCCCTCAACGACATCAACCTCGACATCGAACGGGGAGAGATCTTCGCCCTGCTCGGCCCGAACGGCGCCGGCAAGACCACACTGATCAGCATTATCTGTGGCATTGTGAACCTCTCCGATGGCGAAGTGAACGCCGCCGGCTACGACATCGTGAAGGATTATCGCAAAGCCCGGGAGAGCATCGGCCTGGTTCCCCAGGAGCTCAACACCGACGCCTTCGAGACCGTTTGGGACGCTGTCTCCTTCAGCCGGGGCCTGTTCGGCAAGGCGCCTGCACCGGACCATATTGAGAAAGTCCTGAAAGATCTGTCGCTGTGGGACAAACGCAATAATCGCATCATGTCCCTGTCTGGCGGCATGAAGCGTCGCGTGATGATCGCCAAGGCGTTGTCCCACGAACCCCGCATCCTCTTCCTTGATGAGCCCACCGCCGGTGTAGACGTGGAGCTGCGCCGGGACATGTGGGAAATGGTGCGCAAGCTGCGGGAAAATGGCGTCACCATCATCCTCACCACCCACTACATCGAAGAAGCCGAGGAGATGGCCGACCGCATCGGCGTTATCCGCCAAGGTGAGATCATCCTGGTTGAAGACAAGTCCCGGCTGATGAGCAAACTGGGCAAGAAAGAGCTTCGCCTGCACCTGCAGAACCCGCTGGAGAAAATCCCCGGTGAACTCACGCTGGAGCCGGTGGACCTTTCCGATGATGGCTACGAGCTGATCTACACCTTCGACTCACAACAGGAGCAGGCTGGCGTAGCGCGCCTGCTGCGAACCCTGGGCGACCTGGGCATCGAATACCGGGATCTTCAGACCAGGGAAAGCTCCCTGGAAGAGATTTTTGTTGGCCTGGTGCATGAATAAAACCAACCGGTATGCGGGAGTAACGCAATGAACCTTTACGGTGTCCGAGCAATCTACAACTTTGAAATGGCCCGCATGCGCCGCACCCTGATGCAGAGTGTCGCCTCGCCGGTAATCTCCACCTCTCTGTACTTCGTGGTGTTTGGCTCCGCCATTGGCAGCCGCATGGGCGACATCGACAACATCAGCTACGGTGCCTACATCATTCCCGGCCTGGTGATGCTGTCGCTGCTGATGCAGAGCATTTCCAATGCCTCGTTTGGCATCTACATGCCGAAGTTCTCCGGCACGATTTACGAGCTCCTGTCGGCACCGGTCTCCTATCTGGAGGTCGTTCTCGGCTACGTCGGTGCCGCCGCCACCAAGTCAGTCATACTTGGCGTCATCATATTGCTTACCGCCAAACTGTTTGTGGACTACGACGTGCTCCACCCTTTCTGGATGTTCGCCTTCCTGGTGCTTACCTCCATCACCTTCAGCCTGTTCGGTTTCATAATCGGCATCTGGGCGGACGGGTTTGAAAAACTGCAGATTGTTCCGCTGATGATCGTGACACCACTGGTGTTTCTCGGGGGCACGTTCTACTCCATCGAAATGCTGCCGGAGATCTGGCAGACCATCAGCCTCTTCAACCCTGTGGTGTACCTGATCAGCGGCTTCCGCTGGGCGTTCTACGGCGTGTCTGACGTGCATGTGGGCATCAGTGTGGGTATGACACTGCTGTTCCTGACGGCGTGCATGGTCGCGGTGTGGTGGATCTTCAAGACCGGCTACCGGCTGCGTTCGTGAGAGCCCTGCTGGTTTGCCTGGCGCTGCTGTTCTCCGGTTGCCTGGCAGCACTCCCGGACAATGACGACCTGCCGGTGGAGAAGGCATGCCTGATCTCCGCCGGGCAGGCGGTGCCCATTACCGTTGAAGTGGCACGCACGCCGGCCGAACGCAGCCGCGGGCTAATGGACAGGCAGAGACTGGCCCCAAACGCCGGCATGCTGTTCGTCTATAACAACCAGCGCCGTGCCGACCACGGCTTCTGGATGTACCGAACGCTGATTCCACTGGATATTGCCTATCTGGACCGTGACGGCACCATCGGTGCCATTCGCCCTATGGTGCCCTGCCCATCGGACCAGGGCCGGGACTGTCCAACCTATGAGGCCGGCGTCCCGTTTTATCGGGCCCTGGAAATGAACCTGGGCTATTTCGAAAGCCAGGGGATTGGCGTGGGAGATCGGCTCTCCCTGAATGCATCAGACTGCCGTTAGCCGCCCTACTCGTCTTTCCATTCCGGTTTGCGCTTGTCCAGAAACGCACAGATGCCTTCGTGGGCATCTGCAGCCTGCAGGTTCTTTGCCATCACTTCCGACGTAAAGTCGTAGGCCTCGGCCAGCCCCATCTCCAGTTGTTGATAGAACGCCTCCTTGCCAATCTTCAGGGTATGGCCGGATTTGCCGGCAATGGTCGCGGCCAGGCGGTAAACGGTTTCGTCAAGAACCTGCTCATCCACCACACGGTTGACCAGCCCAATCTGTTCCGCCTTCAGCGCACCGACCATCTCACCGGTCAACAGCATTTCCATGGCCTGCTTGCGGGATACGTTGCGGGACAACGCCACCATGGGCGTGGAGCAAAACAGGCCAATGTTCACGCCCGGCGTGGCAAAACGCGCGGTATCCGCTGCCACCGCCAGATCGCAACTGGCCACCAGCTGGCAACCGGCAGCGGTCGCCACGCCAGCCACACGGGCAATCACCGGTTTTGGCAGGTTCACAATCTGCTGCATCACCTTGCTGCACTGGTTGAACAGTTTCAGTTGGAACTCATGGCTGTCGAGCTGCTCGCGGATTTCCCGCAGGTCGTGCCCGGCGCAGAACACCTGCCCTGCAGCCGCGATGACCACCACCCGCGTGTCCACGTCATCCGCAACAGATTCCAGTTCGGCGGAAAGCGCTTCCAGCATGGCCATGGACAGGCTGTTTCGGCGCTCCGGCTGGTTCAGCGTCAGTGTGGTGATTCCGTTTTCGGAGTATTTCTTTACCAACACCTCGGTTTGCTCGATCATCATGCCCCCTACTTCGTTTTCCTGATGTATCCTTTATCCCATGAGAGATACAAAGAAACAACGCCGGGAACTGGAAAAGCAACTCACCGAAGCCTCCTCCTACAAGCACTGGCTCGCCACCGCCACAAACCTGGATGAACTGGAGGGAACACTGGCGTGGCGGGAAGAGGATGGCTGCGAGCTGCTCCACGAAGCCCTGATTCGCGACCACATCACGGCCATGAAACGCTGCCGCGACAAAGGCGATACCCGAGCGCTGACGCGGGTACTGCAGGAAGGCCTTTATCGCCACCTGGGTGAGATTGGCAACCCTGACCTTTACGCCATCGCCTGGAGCGGCACCAAAGTCCTGGTCAGTGAGTTCCTTGATGAAGTGGAACGCTCCATGAACTTCCTCTGCGACAACCCCATGCCGGGCGTATCCGACCAGCAAAAGCTGCGCCTGTTCCGGGATGCCGAGCGAGTGTATGGCCGCCCGGCCCTTATGTTGAGTGGTGGCGCCGCCTTCGGTATCTATCATATTGGTGTCACCCGCGCACTTTGGCAGGAAGGCCTGCTTCCCGACGTGATTGCCGGCTCCAGCATGGGGGCGATTGTCGCCGGCGCCA
This sequence comes from Marinobacter salarius, assembly GCF_032922745.1. NCBI lineage: Bacteria > Pseudomonadati > Pseudomonadota > Gammaproteobacteria > Pseudomonadales > Marinobacteraceae > Marinobacter > Marinobacter salarius. Next base: position 2,961,287 of record NZ_CP136693.1, on the reverse strand, counting down.
TCTGTACCCGCAACAATCGCGAGCTCGAACGCTTTTTCAACGAACCCGGGGAGATCCACCTGGATGCCTTTCGCTGGCTCGAACCCAAACGCATCTGGCGAAAGCGTCATGCCATGGACCAGTTCCAGCTGCTCCACCACATTCGCACCAACATCGGCCGTACCAGCTTTCAGGAAGCGGCTGAACGAAGTGGCCGCACCCTGAATATCTCCGTATCGCCGACCCGCACTCGCCAGAAACCCCGCCTGTTGAACAACCTGGCCTCACCGGAGGTACTGGTGGATTCCGCCATCCTGGCGTCCTGTGCCGTGCCTGGCATCTATCCGCCGGTAACGCTCCAGGCCAGGGACAAGGATAGGGGTGACAACGGGGGCAAGCCCTATATGCCCACGGAGCGCTGGATCGACGGCAGCGTTCATGGCGACCTGCCGCTGATGCGCATGGCGCGGCTGCACAACGTTAATCGCACCATTGTCAGCCAGGCGAATCCCCACGTGTTGCCCTTTATCAGCCATCACCACCAGCGCGGCCCGGGCGCCTCTGCCAAACAGGCTGCCGCATCGCTGATGCACGCCCAGGTAGCGACAACGCTTCAGCTCACCCGCAACAACTGGTCATCAACGGTACTGCGGCCTTTACTGGAGCAGGCTCATGCCATGGCCACGCAGACCTATTTGGGGGACATCAACATACAGTTCCCGTTCAAACCGCTGCTGTATCGCAAGATATTGTCCAACCCCAACAAGGAAGACCTGGAAATGTTCATCCGGCTTGGAGAACAGGCTACCTGGCCGAGAATGGCCATGATTCGAGATCAGACACGCATCAGCCGTACCTTCAGCGACTGCATCACCCGGCTTGAGAAAGCCTGCGCCGCCAACGACAACGCAGCGGAGTAGCGGCTTGCAGACAACCCGACTCAAAGGCCTGACCATTGCCGCACTGGGTGTGCTGTTCATCGTTCCGGACGCCCTGCTGGTGAAAATCACCTCCGTGGAGCCGGTGGTGTTTCTGTTCTGGCGCGGGCTGCTGCTTGCATTCAGCTTCCTGGTGATCAGTTCGGTACGCTATCGCGCCCGCCTGGGGACGGAGATCCGTCGATGCGGCTGGAAAGGGGTGTTCTGCGCAGTCGCCTTCGGGTTAAGCCAACTGGGTTTTGTGATGGGCATGAAGAACACCGCCGCTGGCAACGTACTGGTCATCCTCAACACCTCACCGGTCATTGCCGCACTCATCGCCTGGCTGGTCTGGAAAGAAGCCCTGCCGTGGCGGACCTGGGTGGTCATCCTCGTCTGCGTGGCGGGCGCCACCCTGATGGCCCTGGGCGAGTGGGGCCGTGGTGACCCGTTAGGGCTGATTATGGCGGGCGTTGCGGCGACCGCTCTGGCGCTGAATCTCAACGTGGCACGCTCAAAGCCGGACAGCGATATGAGCCTTGTACTGATGTTCGGCGCGCTGCTCGTTGCCGGCGTCGCAGCCCTGGCGGGCGGCGCAGTGATGCTCTCTCCCAGGGATGCCGTATTCATCGCCCTGCTCTGCCTGTTCTTCCTGCCGGCGGCCTGCGTGCTCATCCAGATTGGCCCGCGTTACATTCCGGCCGCAGAAGTCAGCCTGATGCTGTTACTGGAAACCATACTGGGCTCTTTCCTGGTGTGGCTGTTCCTCGGCGAGGTTCCCACCACCCTGAGCCTGATCGGCGGCGCCATTGTCTTCTCCGCACTGATGGTCCATGGCTGGATCGAGGTACAACGGTATCGGCAAACCCGTTCGGCCTGACGCATCCGTTGATGTACGGACATTCCCCGCCGATTTGTAAGCCACCCAAGACGCCAGGCGGCAAAAACTGGATAATGGCCTTCCGGCTTTTGAAAGCCCGCTCAATTCTGCAAACCCGGTACGCTGTTCATGGAAATCAAAGTTAATTTTCTCGAAAACCTCAGGCTTGAAGCCAAGTTTGACGATTTCACCGTGGTCACGGACCAGCCCATTCGCTACAAAGGCGACGGCTCGGCCCCCAGCCCGTTCGATTATTTCCTGGCGTCATCGGCGCTCTGTGCGGCGTACTTTGTGCGGGTTTACTGCAAGGCGCGGGACATTCCCACGGAAAACATCCGCCTGTCGCAGAACAACATTGTCGACCCGGAAAACCGCTACAACCAGATTTTCAGAATTGAGGTGGAACTGCCGGAAAACATTTCCGACAAGGACCGCCAGGGCATCCTGCGCTCGATTGACCGCTGCACCGTGAAAAAAGTGGTGCAGACCGGCCCCGAGTTCCAGATTGAAACCGTCGAAAACCTCGACGAAGACGCCCAGGCCCTGCTGATGGCCCCGGAAGGTGACACCAGCACCTACATCGAGGGCAAGGACCTCCCGCTGGAACAGACCATCGCCAACATGAGCGGTATACTGGCGGACTTGGGCATGAAGATCGAAATCGCCTCCTGGCGCAACATCGTGCCCCACGTTTGGTCGCTGCACATTCGCGATGCCGCCTCCCCGATGTGCTTCACCAACGGCAAGGGTGCTACCAAGGAAAGCGCTCTATGCTCGGCATTGGGTGAATTCATCGAACGCCTGAGCTGCAATTTCTTCTACAACGACCAGTTCTTCGGCGAAGACATCGCCAACAGCGATTTCGTCCACTACCCCAACGAAAAATGGTTCAAACCAGGGCCGGACGACGAGCTGCCCGACGGCATCCTAGATGACCACTGTCTGGCCATCTACAACCCGGAAGGCGAACTCTGCGGGTCCAACCTGATCGACACCAATTCTGGCAAGACCGAACGGGGCATCGTGTCGTTACCGTTCGTACGCCAGTCCGACGGCGAAACGGTGTATTTCCCCTCCAACCTGATCGAGAACCTGTTCCTCAGCAACGGCATGAGCGCGGGCAACACCCTGCCAGAAGCCCAGGTACAGTGCCTGTCTGAAATCTTCGAGCGCGCCGTCAAGAAGCAGATCATTGAAGAGGAAATGGCGCTGCCGGACGTGCCGCAGAGTGTGCTGGATAAATACCCGCACATTGTTGAGGGCATCAATGCTCTGGAAGCACAGGGCTTCCCGATCCTGGTGAAAGATGCCTCCCTGGGCGGCCAATTCCCGGTTATGTGCGTGACACTGATGAACCCGCGAAACGGCGGCGTGTTCGCCTCTTTCGGCGCGCATCCGAGTTTCGAGGTGGCGCTGGAACGCAGCCTGACCGAACTGCTGCAGGGCCGCAGCTTTGAAAACCTCAACGACGTACCGGCGCCCACCTTTAGCACCCAGGCAGTGACGGAGCCCAACAACTTTGTCGAGCACTTTATCGATTCCACGGGCGTGGTGTCCTGGCGGTTCTTCAGCGCCAAATCCGACCTGGAGTTCTGCGAATGGAACTTCTCCGGTACCAACGAAGAAGAGGCCAGCACCCTGTTCGGCATTCTGGAAGACCTTGGTAAAGAAGTGTACGTGGCGACCCATGAAGACCTGGGCGCGCCGGTATGCCGCATCCTGGTGCCCGGCTATTCCGAGGTCTACCCGGTAGAGGATCTGGTGTGGGATAACACCAACATGGCGCTGGACTACCGCGAAGATATCCTCAATCTCCACGCCCTCAGCGATGGTCAGCTAGCCGACCTGGCCGAGCGCCTGGAAGCCAGCCAGCTCGACAACTACATGACCATCATCAGCCTGATTGGCATCGAGTTCGACGAGAACACAATTTGGGGCCAACTCACCATTCTGGAACTGAAACTGCTGATCTGCCTGGCCCTGCAATGGCACGAAGAAGCCCAGGAATTTGTCGACATGTTCCTGCAGTTCAACGACAACACCGTAGAGCGCAACCTGTTCTACCGTGCCGTTAACACCGTTCTGGAAATCACCCTGAGTGACGAACTTGAACTGCCCGACTACCTGCCCAATCTGCAGCGCATGTTCGGCGAAGACACCATGGCCGCCGTGGTTGGCTCAGTCAGCGGCGAAGTACGCTTCCATGGCCTGACACCCACAAGCATGAAGCTGGAAGGTCTGGAGAAGCATCAGCGGTTGGTTGATAGCTATAAGAAGTTGCATGCGGCGCGGGCTGCCAAGGCGGGTTTGTAAAGGCTATAAGTATGTGGCGCCTGAGCCGGGATCGGATCGGACGCCCGTGAGGTCGCCCCACGCGAACCAAGGAGCTGCACGACACCTCAAACGAAGCCTGGCAAGAGCGGCTTTCGCGACTCACCCGGATTATGGAAGTAACACAAGCTGAAATCGACGCATTGCCTGCTGATACCGCTTATACCTGGGAGAAACTGAGCAGTGAGATTCACCCGCCACCTTGGAGTTCTGTCAATAACTGTACGCCAATGCAAGGTGCTCAGTTATGAATACGGACTTCAGTCTCAACAGTCGAATCGATTATGGTCTGAATCTCATTATAGATATCGGTGTCAACTTCCGGTGCTTCGACTGATATGATTAAAGCGTATCTAGCAGTCTTGTTGGTAAGCGTTCATTCCACGACGTAGTTGACCTACTTCACGTCACGGAGGGGCCTCAATAACTCCGGCGAGACCTTGTACTGCTTCCTGCCATCCTCACCCAGCACGATCACACTCTTGCGGTTGATCTTGGTGACGATCCCCAACACCGGTCCTTCCCGGCCCTCGAAGGTCACTTTCAGGCCAACCCGCAATTGACTCAAGGCTTGCAGGGTTTCTTGCTCTTGTAGCTCATCAATTCGCTGGCAGATATACTGGTTCAGTTCCAGCAACTGGTCGATGCTCATGTCCTCAATGCGCACGGACGGTGGCCTCCGGCTGTTTGCTCTGTCGGTCAGGATGGCGTGGGTCGATCAGCGCCCGTAACGGGTTCTCGGCGAACCGAGTTTTCCAGAGTCGGGGCGTCAGGTCGCTGACTTCACGGGCCGGGTGCTGGCTGATGCGCTGCAATACGTCCACCAGGTACATGTACGGGGTAATATCGTGCAGCTTGCAGGTGCTGATCAGGCTCTGGATGATGCCCAGGTGTTCAGCGCCCAGTTCGGTCCAGCAAAACATCCAGTTTTTCTTGCCCATTGGAATGGGCCGCAGGGCCCGTTCCAGGTGGTTGGTATCGGGTTGTACGTCCGGATCTTCCAGGAACACCGTCAGGCTCGTTTCCCGACCGAGCACGTAATTCAGGGCTTTGGTTAGCGGTTCACTGGGCAACAGGCCGCCTTGCGCCAACTGATCCCGGCACCATTGGAAGAAGCCGCTGACGACCGGCTTCGCATGGTCCAGCCGGTATTGACGCTTCTTCTCGCCGGTGAGTTCCTTTTCCTTCATGGTATCTTCAATCTGGTACAGCTTCGCGATCTGTTGCAGGGCTTCGGTGGCCTTCTCAGGATGGTCCTTCTGGGCCTCAACGAAGCAACGGCGACTATGCACCCAGCATTGAGCATGGGTAATACCTTTCTGGGCCGCGGCATAGCGGGCATAAGCGGCATAACCATCGCTGATCAGAGTGCCACTGAATTGGTCGTTCAGAACCTGCTCGATGTGCAGTCGGCCCCGACTGTTCGAGTAGGTAAACACCACTTCGTCGTCATCACCGTATAGGGGCCAGAACCAGCCTGTTTTCATCTTGCCTTTCTGCGGACCTGCCCGGCCCTGGTGACCCGCTTTGATGGGCGTTTCATCCATCGCCAGCACCCGGCTGCGCAATACGTTATCGGTCTGGGCATCTACGATGGGTCGGAGCAGGTCGATGGCACGCTTCACCAGGTTGGTCAGGGTGCTGCGGCTGAGGGTAATACCTGCTTGTTGAATGCGCTGGTGCTGGCGATACAGCGGCAGGTGGAACTGGAATTTGTCCACCAGCAACCCGGCCAGCAGGCTGACATCGGCCAGGCTGTTGTCCAGCACGTTGAACGGGGCCGGTGTGGTGATGGGCTTATCACTGCCTTTACGCCGGAACACCGGGCGCTCACACTTGAGCACCACATAGCTGGAGGCGCGCTGCGCCAGGCGATAAGTCGTTTTAGTACCAATGATGTCGTACTGGTCGGCGTCCGGCCCGGTCAGTTCCGGTGGCAATTGCTCAATGACTTCCACCGACACATCCGCCGTAAAGCGCAGGCCGGTGTCGTTCAGACAATCGTCGTCCCGCTGCTTCTTGCCGGTGCCGCGCTGATAGGCCTTAATGGTGCGCCTCTCTTCCTCGGCAGGCTTCTCCGGCAGCGGTGCTTCACCGGAGGTGAACAGGCTATCCTGTTCTGGAATATCATAAACCTGCTTTTCAGATTTGGGGCCGAACAGCTGTTTCTTAAACCAGTCCAACTGGTGTTTCAACTGCCGAATGGCTTCCGCCTGAGCATCCAACTGCTCGCGCTGCAACGCATTCTCCTCGGCCAGGGCCGAGTAGGAAGGTGCGTTGGACTGGGAGATGGAAGCCGTTGAATTCATGGCCGATATTATACCGGAAGTCCGCGTTTTATACCCCTCGAAAACGCTTGAATTGACGGTATTTTTGCACCTCAATGCCATCAATCAGCAACTGCAAATCCGTCAAGGTTAAAGCCCGCTGACCAGAGGCGGATGATGGCACCCGGAACTGTCCCTGCTCCAGGCGCTTGGCCCACAGGCAATACCCGGTGGCGGTAAAGTACAACATCTTCATCTGGGTCTTGCGACGATTGACGAAGACAAAATACTGGCCGCTGAGCGGATCGTGCTTCAACTGATTCCGGACCAGAGCACTGAGGCCCCGGAACGATTTGCGCATGTCGGTAGGCTCGGTGCACAACCAGATCCTGGCCTGGCTATCGAGCCCGATCATCCGTTCTGGCTCAGCCGCAGTTCGACGCCGTTGCCCAAGCTCAGCACAATGTTCCAGCCTGGGCCGGACTGCGCTGCACCCATCAGAGAGGACAGGTCCAGAAAACCGGCTTCGCCGGAATCCGCTGAGTCACCGGTCGCCTGATCGGACAGGCGCTTGCGCCAGTTGCAGAAACTGGCGTAGCCGATATTCTCCTGCTTACAAAACTGCGGAGCGGACAGGCCACTGTCATGCTGCTGGTCAACCAGGGCTTGCCATTGTTCCGGGGTGCGGTGCTTTCTCATGGGAGTAACCTATTGTTGGAAAATGTGAGGTTACTGTAGGGACAAATTCACCGGGGTGGCAGAACGTCGTGGAATGAACGCTTACTCTTGTTGAATGACTCAAGCTTTGTCCTAGTTCTCCACCATCCCATAGCAGGGTAAACCGCAACTACCCCTCTCTCTGATAGCTCGACAGCACTACCGCGCCATACATCTTTATGTATTGAGCCACGATGCCTGAATTCGCCAAGAAGCCAATTGGGATCACCATTCCCAACTGTTGTATTTCCCTGTTCAGCACTTTGAGCTGCGCGTGACATTCTAGCCTTGAATGCATCAGTGGACTCAGTTGGGCGCTTCACATCGAAGCGAAGTTGATGGCTCGGATAACGATATTTACTTGAGACATTGCGACTGGAAGGATTGGGCTCCACGAAATACGACAGCGTAACCGTCATCTTAATCTCTGTATCACCCAAAGATGTCAAAAGATCTTTCGGCCACGGCAGTTCATGCAAATGCATGTCTTTGGTTGATGGGGATTTTCCCTTCTTTTTCTCAAATGGTTGGATATGATCTTCTACAACCATAACAACTGAATTCTTTAAGCTACTAAGTGCACGATTTACACTTGGAGCGCCAAAACCAACACAACGGGCTAAACGCTTTGCATTATGCTTGTCGGTCTTCCTTGGGTCGGTGAACTGCTCCTTCATTGCATCGGTCCATTCGGCAGAATGGATCATCAACGCCCTTACAGTCTCAGGCCATAGATTTGGATATTCGTGCAGAATCCTTGCAGAAAAGTTTGCTGCCAAAGCGGTTGCAGCGCTTGTTGCTTCGAATGTTGAGAAGTGCCTTTCTGAAATATCGTGATGCGTAGTGAGAAGCTTGAGGCTATTTAGGCCTGCGCAGCTATATTTATCTTTTCCCACATTGCCAGCCTCGAAAACAACCTCAGGCTTTATCGGCATCGAGTTTTCCCAGGTGAGTGATGTCGTGCTATACGGGCTTAAGCCTCCATTTGGAGCTACAGGCTTATAGTGATCAGCCCCTGGATCATCAATAACCACCTTTCTTGTGTAGCCGCCCACTGTAATTGCATTCCAGGCTTGGCCTGGGTCGTGAATATCTTGTAACTCATTATGAGAGGGATAATCCATTAATTCGGTTAAGTCATCGCCGGTGTTTCCTGCACACACCAGCATCAGTCGGGGAAACCGATTCTCTCCTAAATAGTCAGAGCAAAGGCTATCGATCGTGCTTGACCAAGCCGATGGGCGTCCTCTATCCCGTGAATCGGTAGCAGACAATGCCATGGTATAGATACGATTTCGATCAAACGCTTGAATTTCCGGCAGTGAAACGCCTTCCGCTGTGATTGCTCCATGGTGCCTGCCCTGATTATCCCCGGGCGATCTGATTAGCTTGACCCCTTCCAGGCGCCAATTCACCTCGAGCTCCGCTGTGGATTCAAGCGCAGTCGTCAGGTCACCCCATACAGAGAGGCCGCCCATTCCGGTTCCATGGCCGTCTTCATCATTAATGATCCATGAGGGATCAATAACATGTCGATCATTGGAATCAAGGACAGGAGAGATTAATGGATGCCCGGAATTGATACCGCTATCAAGAACACAAATGAAAGGACTGTTTCCATTGTTTGTAAATTTGGTTCTTTCGAGTAATTCGGTTACCCATTCCGCTTGCTCTTCTTTGCCCATTGCATCAAAGAACTCTGCTGTTTCTTTAGCTCGCCTAATCTCGGAAATCTTGCTCATTAATAGGGAGCTTTGGGATAACTTTGACCTGGTGCAGTAGACCAAAAGTACTGTTCGTTCAGGAAACTCCAGAGTGCTTTCAGAAACTTCGATCCCAATTGAAAAGGCAACTTTTCTAAAGTCGTGGACTACAGCCATTCGGTCATCTAGAACAGGCAGCCATATCTCCCACCAAATTTCCTGTTGGCCGTCTGTTGGTAGGACCGAATCATCGTCGTTCCAAAGTTCGTTAAATGCTGACTCTCTAATAGATTCGATCGCGTCTATGAGCGTTCTGTTATCTCGAGGACCGCCCTTACGATCCTTACGTTCCTCTAGGTAGTCTTTAATCTTTTTCTCAAAAAAGCCGATCTTATCAATGGGAACAAAAACGGAAACGGTAACTTTATCGTCATGATACCGCACATTTAATAATTCAAGTTTTTGTCGTGAGTCAGCTAGACTCTCGAATGCAAGCTCAACCCCGGGGAAGCTATCAAACGTAACTTGAAGGCCGATGGATGACTCTAGCTCGTACTGTTCCGCCTCTCGCTCTATTGCAGGCTTTGAGTCTTTTACACGATTAAGCTGGGAGGAGAGGCTTGCGGCTTGTTCCTTTCGATTTTGTTGCGGAACATTTTTGGCGGTAACTACCTTCCTAGGATATGTGTATTTTTCAGGTTTGCCAGTACTACCGAGAAATATATGTTGCCGTCCATCCTTGATGCTGGGCATTTACAACTCCTAACTTTATATAGATTTTCTCATCTCTCGACGATCAGTTATAGCATCTTTCAACATGCTAGAAGTTATTTTGTCATGCCCGTATATTAGCGTTTCCTTCACTGCCTCATCTGCCACCCTAACAATTTCAGCATTACTAAGGCCCTCGCAAAGGTCGGGGAGCTTCGACCACTGGAAACCTTTCGAGACATGACCAGCTAATCTTGCCTTAAACAACCTTACTATTTCATCTTTGCTAGGCATTGCATACCTGATTACATCATCGAAACGCCGAAAAAGTGCGCTATCAAGAACCTCGATGTGATTTGTCGCGCATACAATTAGGCTATTGGAGTGGTCTTCTTCGATCATTTGAAGAAAGCTATTCAATATTCTTCGGGCTTCCCCAACGTCATTCCCGCCTTGGCGCTGCGAACCGAGAGCATCAAACTCATCAAAAAAATATACGCCTCGCACATTTGATATTGCATCAAACACCTGGCGAAGTTTTGCCGATGATTCACCCATAAATTTTGTTATAAGTGAGTCAAGCCTAACCTGAAATAGCGGGTAATCCAGTTCACCGGCAAGCGCAGACGCCGTATAGGTCTTCCCCGTTCCGGGCGGACCAACGAGAAGCACTCTTCTTCTTGGGTGCAGTCCATGATCCTTTAGTCGGCTCATAAACCTTTGCTCTCGAACAATCCGATCCAGTTGATACCTCACTTTATCCGAAACGACCAGGTCAGAAAGCCTGTTTTTAGGGTGAGAAGCAACTAAAAGGCCTGATTCATCTGAAATACTTTTAGCTATAGAAACCGACGCCTTTCGAAAAGAATTTTTTTTCGCTCTTTGAACAATATCCCTGAGCTCCTGAGCCAATTTCCCATGGCCGCTACGAGCTTCATGCGCAGCAACTTGCAGTGCTATGGACACAAAGCGTTCGTCATCATTCTCGAGATGCGACTTAACCAATGCTTTTAAGTGCTCTGAACTGGCCATAACGGTACACGCTCTGTATTTAGTGCTCGTTTTGCTGAATTAGATGCTGGAATGATAGTGAAGATCTAGGGAGTTGTCCCATTAAATGGGTCCGAATTTGCTGAGCATTGGTGCAAGGTGTCTACATAATGTCTACATCGAAAAGCTCAAGACGGTAACTGGAATCGTCGACGCCCGTAATACATTGATTTTATTGGTGCCCGGAGCCGGAATCGAACCGGCACAGCCTTACGGCCGAGAGATTTTAAGTCTCTTGTGTCTACCTATTCCACCATCCGGGCATTCGGAGGGGCTTGTAAGCAGCTTTTGACGGGCAGGATTGTATAAGGCCCTGCCCGGTAACGCAATTGGGATTGCGGAAGTGGTATTTTTAGGCTGGCTGCGAAGGCTTCCGCGCCCTGCCCTTGTAGATATAACCAGCGAATTTCGGGGCCTTGGGCACGTATAGGTTTTCCAGTTCGGTGATCTCAACCCCCCCTTCCCGAATCAGGTCCGCGATCGGTCGGTTGAGGTGGCAACCGCCGGCGATTTTCTTCCAGCCTGGGGTGATGCGGTGTTGCCATTTGCACACGCCCTGGTCCGGCGATTCTCCGTGTTCCAGGAACAGCAGTTCGCCGTCGGGCTTGAGTACCCGCATCATTTGATCCAGCGCGGCTCGCCAGTCGGGTATGGTGCACAGGGTGAAAGTAAGCAGTACCGTGTCGACGCTGTTGTCTGGTAGCGGAATTTGCTCGCCTGGTAGGTCTAGCCACTCCACCGCAACGCTGGATCTGGCCAGATTTGCCCGTGCCTTTCGGCGCATGCCTTCGGACGGCTCCAGGCCGTAGACGAGGCTAACGGTATCCGGATTGTAGAACTCCAGATTAATGCCCGAGCCCATACCCACTTCCAGCACGGTGCCGTGTGCCTGTGGCACCACCTGGCTGCGCAGTTTCATCACCTGCCCTACTGAACAGGAGTAATCGATCAGGTGCGGCAGTATTCGCTCGTCGTAGAAACCCATGGAGCCTTCCTATACTTGTTTTAAATCAAGGGGTGCGACATTCTGTCCCTTGGTTTTCCCTGTGCTACGGGTAGCATGGCTACTATCTGCCGGTAAAACAACACTACAATCCAGCCAAGGCAGCGGCCAAGCGGGCGCCAAGCTCGTTTATTCTGTTCACTGTAGTGTCCGGAGGTTCCGCATGGAACTTGATCCCGTCCTTCTGTCGCGAATCCAGTTTGCGTTCGTGGTGTCCTTCCACGCTATCTTTCCGGTGTTTACCATCGGGCTTGCGTCCTACATTGCAGTGCTCGAGGGCCTGGCGTTTAAAACCAACAATCCTTCCTGGGTGAAACTCTCTGCCTTCTGGACCAAAGTGTTCGCGGTGGTGTTTGGCATGGGCGTGGTGTCGGGCATTGTGATGTCCTTCCAGTTCGGCACCAACTGGAGCAACTTTGCCCAGGCGTCCGCCAACTTCCTGGGGCCGATGCTGAGTTATGAAGTGGTTACCGCCTTTTTCCTCGAAGCAGCGTTCCTGGGTGTGCTGCTGTTCGGGCGCGACAAGGTGCCTGCCGGAGTTCACCTGTTTGCGGCAGTGATGGTGGCTACTGGCACCTTTATTTCGTCGTTCTGGATCCTGTCAGCCAATAGTTGGATGCATACCCCCGCCGGCACGGAATTCCGGGATGGGGTGTTCTTTGTCACCTCCTGGAGCGAGGCGATATTCAATCCGTCCTTCCCCTACCGCTTTGCCCACATGGTAGTGGCGTCGTTCCTGACTGGCTCTTTCGTGGTGGCAGGTGTCAGTGCCTGGTACCTGCTCCGCAAGCGCGAAGTGAAGGCCAACCGGCGCGCGCTGTCCATGAGCCTGTGGCTGATTCTGGTTCTTGCCCCCACCCAGGCGGTTATCGGGGATTTCCATGGCCTGAACACACTGGAACACCAGCCCATGAAGGTGGCCGCCATGGAAGGCAACTGGGAAACCTCACGCAATGTGCCGCTGCTGTTGTTCGCGATTCCCGATCAGGAAAACCAGACCAACCGGTACGAGGTAGCCATTCCCAGCCTGGCCAGTCTGATCCTCACCCATGAGTGGGACGGCGAAGTGCCCGGGCTGAACGAAGTCGCGGTGGACGAGCAGCCGCCGGTCGCGATTGTGTTCTGGTCATTCCGGGTGATGGTTGGCCTGGGCATGCTGATGATCCTCTTTGGTCTGGCCGGCCTGGTATTGCGGGTCGGTGGCCGATACTGGCGAACCCCATGGTTCCTGCAAGGGTTGCGCTTTATGAGCCTAACACCCTTTGTGGCGGTACTGGCCGGCTGGTTTGTGACGGAAATTGGCCGCGCACCGTGGCTGGTGTATGGGCTGATGAACCAGAGCGAGTCGGTCACGCCGTCATTGACCGGCGGTATGGCGCTGTTCTCACTGATTGGCTACATCGTGGTCTATGCTTTGGTGTTCAGTTCTGGCGTCTATTACCTGATGCGGGTGCTGTATGTGGGCATGGAAGACAACGACGCAGAGGAAGGCTATGAAGCAGAACGGCCGAAACGCCCCTTCTCGGCCACCCATGTGCCATTCGAGATTGATGACAACGGTCATGACAAGCCACTGAACCCGGGAGGTCACTGATTATGGAACTGTTTGATCTGGCCCTGATCTGGGCGTTCATTATCGGCTTTGGCATTATCATGTACGTGCTAATGGACGGGTTTGACCTGGGTATTGGCATTCTCTTCCCCTTCGCACCGAAAGAAGAAGACCGGGACACCATGATGAATACGGTAGCACCGGTCTGGGACGGCAACGAAACCTGGCTGGTGCTTGGCGGGGCTGGTCTGTTGGCGGCGTTTCCGCTGGTCTACTCCACCATTCTGCCGGCACTGTACATCGGTGTGTTCCTGCTGCTGGCCGGTCTGATCTTTCGCGGGGTGGCGTTTGAGTTCCGCTTCAAGGCCAAAACCTCGCGCTACCTATGGAACTGGGCCTTCGCCGGTGGCTCCACGGTGGCCTCGTTTGCGCAAGGCGCCGTTGTAGGCGCTTATATCCAGGGCTTTGAGATTACCAACCGGGTCTATACCGGCGGTGCGCTGGATTGGCTGACCCCCTTCACGGTGCTGACCGGTTTCGGCCTGATGGCCGGCTACGCGTTGCTGGGCTCCACCTGGCTGATTATGAAAACCGAGGGCCGCCTGCAGGACTGGGCGTATCGGATCACCATTCCGCTGCTGATCGGTGTGTTGGTCGTGTTCGCGATGATCAGCGTCTGGACGCCGTTTGTGGATGAAGCGGTGAAAAACCGCTGGTTCTCCAACCTGAGCATTATCTGGATATTGCCCGTGCTCGCCCTGCTCTGTGCCTTTCAGATCTTCCGGTCAGTTCGGAACCGGTTTGAAGGCATGCCGTTTGTCGCCACGGTCGGGCTGTTCATCTTTACCTACCTGGGCTTGATCGTCAGCCGCTGGCCCTATGTGGTACCGCCGGAATACACGCTCTGGGATGCCTCTTCGGCGTACGGTTCCCAGTTGTTCCTGCTGCTGGGACTGTTGTTCGTGATTCCCATTGTGCTGGTCTACACCGCCTGGACCTACTGGGTGTTCCGGGGCAAGGTACGGGCTGGCGAGGGATACCACTAGGTGGCTGAACAAGCCGAGTCAAAACGTTGGCTGGGGGCACTTGCCGCCCACAGCCGGCGGCTGATCCTGGCGACGGTATCGGCTGGCGTTGTGGTGGCCCTCGCGACCATCGCGCAAATGGCGTTCCTGGCGGGCATTGTTCACCAGGGTATTGTGGATGAGGTACCGGTGGCCGAGCTGTCGCTGCTGTTCACCGGTACTATTGTCGCCATATTGATCCGCGGTGTGGCTCAGGGGTTACAGGCCCGCTACGCAGCCCGCTGCAGCCGTGAGGTGCGTAGCGAGGTTCGCCATAGTATCAACCGGTGTTGGCAGGCCAGCGGGCCGGTTTCGATGAGCCAGACCTCCGCCGGCACCCTGGCGCGGGAATGGCTTGACCACACGGATGCCTTGCATGGGTATTTCGCCCGTTTCCTGCCCCAGATGATGCTCGCGGTGGTGGTACCGCTGATGATCCTGGTGGTGGTGTTTTCACTGGACTGGCTCGCGGGGATCTTCCTCCTGCTGTCCGCCCCATTGATACCATTGTTCATGGCACTGGTCGGGATGGGCGCCGAAAAGCTCAACCAGCAGCATTTCCAGACCATCGGCCGTTTGTCCGGCCAGTTTCTGGATAAGGTTCGGGGGCTGACCACTTTGCAGTTGTTTGGCCAAACCGCTCCCGCTGCGGAAACCCTGCGCAAGCGCTCGGATGAATACCGCCGCATCACCATGAAAACCCTCAAGATCGCGTTCCTGTCTTCGGCGGTACTGGAGTTCTTTTCCTCCGTGGCCATTGCCGTCGTGGCCATTTACATCGGCTTCGGGTTGCTGGGGTACATCACCTTTGGGCCGTCCAGCGACCTGACACTGTTTTCCGGGCTGTTGATCCTGCTGCTCGCCCCGGAGTTCTTCCAGCCATTGCGATTATTGTCCCAGCATTATCATGATCGCGCTGCGGCGATGGGTGCCAGTTCTGAAATCGTCGATCGGTTGCAGAGTGTTGATAAACCACAACCGCAGGCAGAGCCCCGTCACCAGCCGGAATCTCCCGATATCGTGGCCATTCGTGATGTTGCTCTTGCCTACGATGCCGCCGCCAGGCCGGTTCTGGACGGCGTGTCTCTGGTGATCAACAAAGGCGATGTCATCGCCCTCACCGGGCCTTCTGGTGGCGGTAAAACCTCGCTCTTGCATCTGCTGGCCGGTTTTATGCGACCAGACCGGGGGCGTATTTCAGTGTTTGGAGACCGTGCCGGCGACGAGGCGTTTGGCTGGCTGGGGCAGTCCCCCTTCCTGGTGCATGGTACCTGGGCCGACAACCTGCGCCTGACCACACCGGACGCGACTGACATTGCCATAGAAACGGCCTTGCATCATGTTGGCCTGGAAAGCCTGATAAAAGGCCGGGAACGCGGAATCTACAGTGCTATCACCGAAGAGGGCCAGGGGCTCTCTGGCGGGCAGGCACGCCGCTTGAGCCTGGCACGGGTGTTTGTGTCCAGTTACGACCTGATACTGCTGGATGAGCCCACGGCGGGGCTGGACAGCGACAGCGAAATATACGTGCTGGAAGCACTGCACAAGCTGGCGTTGGCCGGTAAGACCCTGGTTTTCGCCACTCACCACCAGGCACTGCTGACACTGGCCAACCGTACCCTGCTGGTGACGGAAGGAGGCGTTGCGGATGCGTGAGCTTGGCCCCTGGCTGGCATTGATTTTCCGTCGCCCCGGTCGCCTGGTAACCGGCGGCCTTCTCATACTGGCCACTCTGCTTGCAGGTATGGGGCTTCTGGCGTTGTCGGGCTGGTTTATTACCGCCACGGCGCTCACCGGGATTCTGCTTGCAGCCGGTGTGCAAGCGTCCATCAACCTGTATGTACCTGGCGGTGGCATTCGCTTCTTTGCCGTGGCGCGAACGGTGGCGCGGTATGCCGAGCGGGTCTACAACCACGATACCGTACTGCGCCTGCTAACGGATATCCGAGTGGCCCTGTTCGAGCGTTTATCCACCGCCGGCCGGGACCGGAGAACCCGTTTACGCGGCCCGCAATGGCTATCCCGCCTGACCAATGATGTGGATGCCCTGGACACGCTGTATCTGCGCCTGATCGCACCTACGGCCCTTGCTGCTCTGGTAACGGCGATACTGCTGATCTCCGCGTGGTTGATGTATCGCGGGGAATTGGCCGTGGGCCTGGCACTGGTTCTGGTACCGGCATTTTTGGTGGCAACGCTGCTGGTTTACCTGCGCACCCGGCATCTGGTCTACCAGCAGACGGCGGCCCGCGAGCGGGTAAGAACGGACGTCATCGAGCACATTGAAGGCTTCGGGGAGCTCACCGCCGCAGGACGCATTGGCAAACATGCCGCCCTGTGCCTGCGCCAGGCGGGACAGATCACCCGCAACGAAGCCCGCTCCGACACACGCACCGGCTGGAACCTGGGGCTATCCCAGGTCATGGTAAACCTGTCGGTGGTGCTCGCGCTGTGGATGGGGCTGGAGCTGTTCCAGGCGGGGACGGTTACCGGCCCGATGGTTGTGCTGCTGCCAATCGCCCTCCTCGGTTTACAGGAGATCTATTCAATGCTGCCGGATGCATTCGCACGCCTGGGGGGCACGCTTGCTTCTGCTGCGGCACTAAACCGGGACTGCGCTCCAGAACCCTCCCAAGGTGCGCACGAACAACAGCCACATCGCAGTGACTGTGCCCTGGAACTCGAGCGTGTGACGATCCGTTTCAGCGACCATGCGCCGGTGCTCAGTCATTTCGATATGGCGGTCGCTAAGGGCGAATGGGTGGGAATCATTGGCCACTCCGGTGCGGGAAAATCCTCACTGGCGGATATCATCGCAGGCCTTGAGACGCCGGCAGTCGGGCATGTTCACGCGTTACCGCTGGCCTATCTGACACAGAAAACCGTACTGTTCGATGACACCCTGAAAGCGAACCTGCTGATCGGCCGCCCAGACGCCACGGATGCCGACCTCTGGCGGGTTTTGGAGCTGGTGGCGATGGCAGACCGGTTTGTCCACGAACCGGCGCAGCTGAACACCTGGCTGGGCTCCATGGGTAGCCAGTTATCTGGCGGTGAAGCCCGGCGTATTGCACTGGCACGGGTTCTGTTGAACAAAGCGCCGCTATTGATTCTGGACGAACCGTTCACTGGAGTGGACGCCGAAACCCGGAACAACATTGCGATGGGTATGAGGCAGTGGTTGGCAGGAAAAACGGTGGTGTCACTGGGGCACGCGCCGGAGGCCTTACCCGCCTCCGACCGTACCATCCGGCTGGCCTAGCGGCCTCAGCTGGTTTCCAGTACTTCGAAGGTCAGGCCAGCCTTGCTGGTCAGGCGCTCATAGAGCTTGCCATCGAGAAGCGACGATGGTGTCCAGAAGCCACCCTGTTTTTCGGCCGGTACATCAAACGCCAGGCTCATACCTGCCTCGCCCAGCATCTTGCCGGTTGAACCGTAACCGGGGTCGCGGTCACCCGTGACCTTGGTCTTGATGATCTTGCCGTCGGTCGTCTTGCCCACAAAGCGCAGATCGTAAAAGCCATTTTTCTGGGCTTCCGGGCTTGGGCCCTCGCCCGGCTTGGGCACGAACTTTTCCACCACCCAACGAGTTGGCTTGAACGCAGACGCGGTGAAGAAACCTCCAAGCGCGCCGGTAATTCCGTAAGCCGCGAGACGACCTTTCACACCACGACCAGTCATCATGGCCTCATCGTAGGTGAATTCCTTGCCATAACGAGCGTTCTGCAAGGCGTTGGAGCGATGGACTATCCGGGTGTTGATGGCCCCCATGACGAACGGTGCCAGCCAGACACCGAAGTCGTTATCGAACTCTGCGCCTTTCTGGCTCGGTTGCCGGGTTTTGGAACGGTGTTCCGGCGGGCAGATCGAGAACGGATTAGCCAGTTCCTTGCGCAGTTTCGGGTCGGCGGCCGCTTCCTTGGCGATGTTCATCATGCTGGCCACGGTGCCGCCGGAGAACTCGCCCTTGGCAATTTTGACCCGCATCCGCACATCCTGGCACGGAGCACCGAGGGTTTCCGCGGCTTTTTCCTGCAGGAACCAGACACCCATGTCTGACGGGATCGAGTCAAAGCCACAACAATGGACGATGCGGGCCCCGGAGGCCTTGGCTTTGTCCTCGTAGGTGTCCACCATCTTGCGGATCCACTGCACTTCACCGGTGAGGTCGCAATAATCCGTACCGGTTTCGGCGCAAATCTTGACCAGCGGTTCGCCATACAGAGCATAGGGACCAACGGTTGAGATCACCACGCGTGTCTGGTCACACATGGCTTTCAGGGCGCTTTCATCGGCGGCGTCTGCCACAATGACGGGCAGCTCAGACGCCGACGGGCCCAGGCCCTGTTTGAGGGTGGCCAGCTTGCTTTCTGAGCGTCCGGCGATGGCCCAGCGAACGTCTTTGCCGATACCATAGGATTCCAACAGGTAACCGGTAAGGATCTGCCCCACGAAGCTGGTGGCACCGAATACCACGATGTCGTAGGTGGTGTCAGTCTTTGTGCTCATTCGTTGTCCTTAATCCATTTGGATCAATTATGAATTGGTGGCGGTCGACCGCGACGCTTTTGCACCCATCAATACCAGGAACAGCGCTACACCCAGGCCCCAGAAGCCGTTCAGTATCAGCCCGCCAACCCAGGTCTGGGCGGTGACAGCGATGCCCTTCAGCGGGAAGACCACCAGCATGGCGACGGCTGTCGGCCCGATGGCGCCTACTATTACATTGCCCAACCAGAACTTAAAGCCGCCAAAGCGGCCAAGGATCGCCCAGAGCACGATTCCCCAAAGCCCGCCAAAGAAAGCCAGCGAGAAAACAGCGGGAATACCCAGCGGCGGAACCGCAGCCATGTTAAAGGGTGCGGATGGCACCATTCCCACGAAATAAAACACGGCAAACAGCCCCTGATGAAAGATCAGGGTGGCAAGAAGGCCACTGACAAATGCTTTTAACCAGATCATGTCACTATCCTTTCGTTTATTTCCCTGGAGGTTGCAACAAAACGTCGCATCGGCCAATCGAATCATCGTACCGATACTGCACACTCTGTCAGACTCAATAAACCCGAATCCCGGAGGTTAACCCATTGAACACCCTGCTTCTGGTACTGAGCCTCATACTTGCCACTCTCAGCGCCTGGCTGTTCTGGCAGGTACGTCTCCAGCAAAGATCCATTGGCAAGGCGATGGCTGAGAGCTATGGCCCTGATAATACACGGGAACCGGAGCTGATACTTACGCTGCGAGTAAAAGATCCGATTGCCCTGGCAAAACGCGAATCGAAGTCAGCCCGCATGTTGGCAGACCGTCTTCCGGTGATGGTGAAACGGCTGGTGTATCAGGAAGTCATGAAAGAGCTCGAACTGGAACTGGCCGAACGGGAAATCGACGTGGAAATGAAGCTCGAATACCGATAGGAGGCGCCATGGACATCGTATCACTGCTCAGTTTAAGCGCCATTGTGACCTCAACGGGGCTTATGGCGGTTGCGTTCCGACAACACAGCCGCAACACCCGAACTCTCCGTATCCTTCACTCCCAACGGATTTCGGCCAACAGCCATATCCAGAAAACCCGTATGGACCTGATGGAAACCCGAAACCGGGCCCGCTTGCTGGAGGAAACCGTCAAGAATGGCACCAGCGCGGTAGAGAAGGTTCACAAGGCCATTACCACCACAACGTTCAGCCTGATCGACCGCTTTTCAAGCAATGAGGAGTTCCGCGAAAACGCCCGTCGGGCGCGGGAAACCCACGACCAGACCAGTGACCAGATCTATCGCTCGGTGCACACCACCAACAAGGCGTTGCATATACTGGCGGACACCCTGTTTTTCGGTAAGAAGGAAAAACAGCTGACGGCACGAAAAAAGCCGAAAGACGAGCAATAAAAAAGGCACCCTAGGGTGCCTTTTTTAGTAGAGTCAGAAAGTTATAGGACTTTCTTCAACTCTTCTTCAAGCTGCGGAACCGCTTCAAACAGATCCGCGACCAGGCCGTAATCCGCCACCTGGAAGATCGGCGCTTCTTCGTCCTTGTTGATCGCAACGATCACCTTGGAGTCAGACATACCGGCCAGGTGCTGGATGGCGCCGGAGATACCAACCGCGATGTACAGCTGCGGTGCAACGATCTTACCGGTCTGGCCGACCTGCATGTCGTTGGGCACGAAGCCTGCGTCAACAGCCGCACGGGACGCACCAACAGCGGCGCCCATCAGATCGGCAACCTGCTCCAGCATCTTGAAGTTGTCGCCGTTCTGCATGCCACGGCCACCGGAAACCACGATACCCGCGCTTCCCAGGTCCGGACGGTCAGACTTGGCCAGCTCTTCGCCGACAAAGGTGGACAGGCCAGCGTCTTTAACCACGTCCAGCTGCTCAACGGCGGCGGAGCCACCTTCACCAGCCACCGGATCAAAGGCGGTCGGGCGTACGGTGATAACCTTGATGCTGTCAGCGGATTTCACCGTGGCAATGGCGTTACCAGCGTAAATCGGGCGAACGAAGGTGTCTTCGGACTCCACACGCATGATGTCAGATACCTGGGCAACGTCCAGCAGCGCAGCAACGCGCGGCATGAAGTCTTTACCCGTGGTGCCGGCAGCGGCCAGGATATGGCTGTAGCCCTTGCCCACTTCGGCAACCAGCTCACCCAGGTTCTCGCCCAGGAAATGACCGTATGCAGCGTTGTCGGCAACCAGTACCTTGTTAACGCCTTCGGCCTTCGCAGCCGCTTCGCCTACAGCGCCGCAGTTCTCACCGGCAACCAGCACGTCGATGTCGCCGCCAATAGCCTTGGCAGCTGCGACTACGTTCAGGGTAGCCTGCTTCAGGCTGCTGTTGTCATGTTCAGCAATTACAAGGATGCTCATTTAGATCACCTTCGCTTCGTTCTTCAGTTTGTCGACCAGCTCAGCTACGTCAGCGACCTTCACACCCGCCTGACGGGAAGCCGGGGCCTCAACCTTCAGGGTGGACAGACGCGGAGCAAGCTCAACACCCAGATCGGCCGGGCTCATGGCATCCAGCGGCTTTTTCTTGGCCTTCATGATGTTCGGCAGGGACGCGTAGCGCGGCTCGTTCAAGCGAAGATCGGTAGTCACAACCGCCGGCAGGTTCAGGGCCACGGTCATCAGGCCGCCGTCGACTTCGCGGGTCACGTTGACCTTCTCGCCTTCGACAACCACTTCAGACGCGAATGTGCCCTGACCCATACCGGTCAGCGCGGCCAGCATCTGGCCTGTCTGGTTGTTGTCGGAATCGATGGACTGTTTGCCGAGAATGACGAGCTTGGGCTCTTCCTTCTCAACCACACTCTTGAGCAGCTTGGCCGCTTCGAGAGACTGAACCTCTTCGTCAGTTTCGATGTGGATACCCCGGTCAGCACCCAGTGCCAGAGCGGTACGAATTTGCTCCTGGCAGGCCTTCGGGCCGATGGATACCACCACGATTTCACTGGCAACGCCCTTCTCCTTCAAACGAACCGCTTCTTCAACAGCGATTTCGCAGAATGGGTTCATTGCCATCTTGACGTTGGCGAGATCAACGCCGGTGTTGTCCGGCTTGACGCGCACCTTCACGTTGTAGTCGATTACTCGTTTTACAGCGACCAGAACCTTCATAGATTCCTCGTTCTTCTACGATGAGTTTACAATTGAGAACAGCACATATCTTGCAGGACCTGCTGTCTGTCAGGGCGTCATAATACTGCAGGCAAAGACTACCGGGGTCAATAGTCCCTCAAGACGTTGCATCGCCGTATGAATGGCCAATGAACACCGGTTGACTCCACCTGAGCGTGAGACGATACTAGAAAACGATTCAAAACACACGTTTTGGCCCAGCGCCACCAAACAATGCCAAAGGTAGACCCAAATTTCAAACAAACGTTTGTTTGATTATTCAATTGCGGTATCCTTTTGCTTTATAAGACAGGTGCTTTCGCTTTGAGGGAGTCGTCTATACGAGCTTTTACCGGTATGATGATGCCCCTAAGAATTTGCCTGTTGGCATCACTATAAAACAGATGAGGAGACCAACGTGGAACGCGAATCGATGGAATTTGATGTTCTGATCGTCGGCGGTGGGCCGGCTGGCCTCTCGGCAGCCTGTCGTATCATGCAAATGGCCCAGGAAGCCGAGCAGGAACTGACCGTCTGCGTCGTTGAGAAAGGGTCCGAGATCGGCGCCCACATCATGGCAGGTACGGTATTTGAGCCCACAGCCCTCAACGAGCTGTTCCCGGACTGGAAAGAGAAAGGCGCACCGCTGAACACGCCGGTCACCCGTGATGACATTTTCCTGCTGAAGAACCAGGAAGGCGCCACCAAGATTCCCAATGCCTTTGTGCCCAAGAACATGCACAACCACGGCAACTATATCATCAGCCTGGGCAACCTGTGCCGCTGGCTGGCCGAGCAGGCTGAAGGCCTGGGCGTTGAGGTGTACCCTGGTTTTGCCGCTTCCGAAACCATCGTTGAAGATGGCCAGGTCAAAGGCATCATCACCGGCGACATGGGTGTGGCCCGTGACGGTTCCGAAAAAGACGGCTACATGCCGGGCATGGAACTGCGCGCCAAGTACACCCTGTTTACCGAAGGCTGCCGTGGTCACCTCGGCAAACGCCTGATCAACGATTTCAAACTCGACGAAGGCAAAGATCCTCAGCACTACGGCATCGGTATCAAGGAGCTGTGGGACATCGACCCGGCCAAGCATGAGCCAGGCCTGGTCATCCACACGACTGGCTGGCCGCTGAACGAATCCGGCTCAACGGGTGGCTCCTTCCTTTATCACCTTGAGAACGGTCAGGTTTATGTAGGCTTGATCTCTGACCTGTCTTACAACAACCCGCACATGAGCCCGTTCGACGAGTTCCAGCGCCTGAAGCTGCATCCGGAGATCAAGAAACACCTGGAAGGCGGCAAGCGAGTGGCCTATGGCGCCCGTGCCATTACCAAGGGTGGCTTCAACTCCCTGCCGAAGATGAGCTTCCCGGGCGGCCTGTTGCTGGGCTGTGACGCCGGTACCCTGAACAGCTCCAAGA
This sequence comes from Marinobacter salarius, assembly GCF_032922745.1. Classification (NCBI taxonomy): domain Bacteria; kingdom Pseudomonadati; phylum Pseudomonadota; class Gammaproteobacteria; order Pseudomonadales; family Marinobacteraceae; genus Marinobacter; species Marinobacter salarius. The sequence goes on along the minus strand of NZ_CP136693.1, from coordinate 2,938,066 downwards.
TCAAAGGTTCCCACACTGCCATGAAGTCCGGCCTGCTGGGCGCAGAGGCTGTATTCGAGGCGTTGAAGGACGGCAAGAGCGGTGAGGAAATCACCAGTTTCGAAGAGCGATTCAAGGACAGTTGGCTCTATAAAGAGCTGTATGCCGAGCGCAACTTTAGCCCGGGCATGCACAAGTTCGGTAACTTCGTGGGCGGCGCGATTGCCTACTTCGAGCAGAACATTCTTCGGAGCAGTCTGCCGTTTACGTTCCACGACACGACTCCGGACTATGCCACGCTGAAATCAGCGGATCAGGCGAAAAAGATCGATTATCCGAGGCCGGATAACAAGCTGACCTTCGACAAGCTGTCCTCGGTGTTCATTTCCAACACCAACCACGAGGAAGACCAGCCGGTTCACCTGAAGCTGTCCAATCCGGACATCCCCATCCAGGAGAACCTGCCGAAGTACAATGAGCCCGCGCAGCGCTACTGCCCTGCCGGCGTGTACGAAGTGGTTGAGGCGGATGACGGCAGTGGCAAGAAGTTCCAGATCAACGCGCAAAACTGCGTTCACTGCAAAACCTGCGACATCAAGGATCCGGCCCAGAACATTACCTGGGTGACGCCGGAAGGTGGTGGTGGTCCGAACTATCCGAACATGTAAATAATTCCGGATAGCCAAAAAAAACGGCCCCAGTTGGGGCCGTTTTTTTATGAACAACTATAACGAAATCAGTGAGCGTGACCGTGCTCTTGCTCTTCGTCAGTTGCTTCGCGTGCTTCAACCACTTCCACGTCGAAGTGCAGGGTCTCACCTGCCAGCGGATGGTTGGCATCGATGGTGACGGTTTCGTCGCCTACTTCCACGACACGAACGACCTGGGGGCCACCCGGAGTCTGTGCCTGGAACTGCATGCCCGGCTCGATGGTGTCGACACCTTCAAACGCAGAACGCGGGACCGGCTGGACCAGCTCTTCGTTGACTTCGCCGTAACCTTCACCCGGCTCAACAGATACTTTCACCTGATCGCCAGCGTTCTTTTCGTTCAGCGCATTTTCCAGTCCGCCGATAATGTTCTGAGCACCTTCCACATACGACAGAGGCTCGCGACCTTCTACACGGGAGGAGTCCAGCTCTTCTCCCTGGTCGTTGGTGAGCGTGTAGTGGATGGTGACAACACGAGGTTGGGCCATGTGATCTCCTTGCGTGTCGCAATGACTGTTTGATGTAAATTTGGGCAATCGAAAGTGATCTTGAACAGCCAGACTGCACAGAGGGACTTACGACCACCGGGCCTCGTTAGAGAGCCAGGCTCGGTAACAAGTTCGAAAAGACAGTTTAACAAGTGTCAGACTGCGTTTTCTACCGTGAGTTAGTTGGGACGACGACTGGTAATTCAACCGTTATCGGCAATTTTATAGAAATTTCCGCTACTCCAGACACCTATAACGGTATCTTCTCCAGAACTTTCTTCAGTCACCCGGTCGGCCAGGTCGTAATAAGCAGCCGTTACCAGCCTTGCTTCGACGCCGTGGCGTAAACCGATGACCGGGCGTGGCTCGTTGGTTCCTTCGTAAGCACTAACACGCAAAGGATGCTCGTCCCCGATTACCAGTGTCTCGCCGGTGTTGGTTGTCACGGACAAAATCTGTTCCTTTCCACTACCAGAGACTTCCAGGGAATGAGCGAGAATGGCCGTATCTTCGACAGTGATCCGCCACTTTTCAACCGGCGTCACCAGATAATGGTACCCGTCACTTTCCTGTCGCAGAATCGTCGAGAACAGCTTAACAATGGCGTCCCGGCCTATGGGCTTACCCTGGTACACCCACTGCCCGTCACGGGCGATTACAATATCAATGTCTCCGGACAGGTCCGGATTCCATGTCTCGAGCGGTGGCAGGCCTTTTCCGGGAGCCTGTGCACTTTCCACTTGTTGCGCAATTGTCTCAGGCTGCTGGCTCATAAAGGTTATTCCTGTGTGGATTTACCGAAACTATGGGCGCTGACGCGACGATTTTAAAGGTCTTATGGGAGATTTCAGGGTAGGAACTGTGCCCGCAAGTCAGCGCAGCCTGGACCCGCCACAGGCATTTCAAGCACCACTGCCTGGGCGGTCATAAAGGGAATACCCTTACGATGGCCATCTACCAGGAGTGTCGAGAGACTGCCAACAAAGGGCATATGGGAAACGAGCAATAACGGAGACGAAGCGGTTTCGATCAACTCGTCAAGACAGCGGCCGGGATCATCATCTGGCGTAATATAATCCTTTTCCGTCACCGGGCAATTGAGAATCTCAGATGCGATGGCAGCGGTCTGCCGGGCTCTGACCAGCGGGCTGCACCAAATAAACTCAGGGCGCCAGGGCGACTCTGCGATCTGAGCAGCGACATCCGCCACACCATGGCGGCCAAACTCTGTCAGCTCACGCTCCCGATCCAGGGTGTGCCAACCGGCCTCACCATGGCGCATGACGATCAAGTGCACAGGCTTCCCTCCGGCGAACTCAAACTCTATTGGCTGATGGTACGCGGAAGAATGAACTCCACGTCGGAATTCTGGACCGACATCATCAGGCTGTTGATCACTGCGCTGATGGAGGCACCATCGTAAAGAATCTCGTAAAGGCCCCGAACCAGGGGCATGTAAATCCCAATCGCCTCGGATTTTTCCTTAACCAGTTTCAGGGTGTAGATGCCCTCTGCCACCTGGCCCAACTCTGCAACCGCATCATCCAGCGCCTGCCCATTGCCCACGGCGTAACCGACACGGTAGTTCCTACTTTTCGGAGAGGTACAGGTAACAATAAGATCCCCTACCCCTGCCAGCCCCATAAACGTCATGGGGTTGGCACCCAGGCTGACCGCAAACCGGCTCATTTCCGCCAGCCCGCGAGTAATCAACATCGCCTTGGCATTCTCGCCCAGGTTCCGCGCTGATGCCAGCCCGGCAACGATGGCGTAGATATTCTTCAGTGCACCGGCGAGCTCTACGCCGTAAACGTCCACATTGGCGTATACCCGCAAATACTCACAACCGAGCAGTTCCTGGACCGTGCGGCGCACATCAGGGTCCTTGGCCGCGATAACGGTTGCCGTGAGGTCCTGACTGACAATCTCTCCGGCCAGATTGGGGCCGCTGAGCACACCAATGCGGGAACGCGGGATTTCTTCCTGAAGAATTTCGCTCATCAGCTTGAAGCCGTGCTCTTCGATGCCCTTGGTCAGGCTGACAACGATTTGTCCTTCGCGGAACTCAGAGCCGTTTTCACGAATAACGGAGCGAAAGGCCTTGCTGGGAATGGCAACAAAGACAATTTCAGCGTTACCGACGGCTTCTGGCAGGCTGGTGGTAGGCTGTATGTCACCCGTGAGGGCAACACCCGGCATATAGCGGCTGTTGATGCCGGTATCACGGATTTCGTCCGCCTGGGCTTCGTCCCTCATCCAGAAATGAACGGTGTGGCCATTCTCTCCGAGCACTTTGGCCATGGCAGAACCGAAACTGCCACCGCCGAGAACCGCCACATCATGGCCGGTCCGGGAAGCTTCAGTGGGCCCACGGTCATTTTTGTCAGGCATAGTCGTTCCATTTCGTTTTATGGTTCAGGCCCGGTAAACGGCCGGCAGGAATGGAGAATACTGTGACAATGACCCCGGTTCAGCCGGGCTCTTCGCATTCCAGGGCGCGCACCAGGTTCTTGAATTCTTCCCGATTACGGCTGTTCAGACCCATCAGAACACGGTGGGCCTCCAACACCTTATCCCTGACCTGTTGCTCACTTGCGCGCAGTACGGGGATTTCTTCCAGTTCTTCGATACGGGACGCAGGCTCACGAACAATGATGAAAATCTTGTCGAAACCCATGGAGGTGATGATTCGGGTTATATCGGGGTTGGTGGATATCATTGTAGGCAGGAAATTGCTGCGTTTCTGGGCAGCCATAGCAATCTTGGCAAGCAGCCCCAGGGTGGTGCTGTCGATGATCTCGGTTTCAGTAAGATCAATAACCACCGTCTTGAAGTCTGGATCCTGGGTAATGGACTCAACCAGATTGTCCAGCGTCGAACACAGGTTCAGCCGGATTTCTCCAATAAACTTCAGGACATAAATACCCTGTTTTTCAGCTTGCAGGATCTTGTAACCAGCCATTGAGTTCACTGCCACTATTTCGACGTCGGGCCACTGCTATCAGTATCGGTATCCGTTACTGATACGATGGCAATATCGTCAGGTAACTCTGTGATCTCGTCGAGATTCAGAGCCTCGCCCAGGGAAGCAATAGTGTGACTACCTCCCGAGACGAGTTCAAGTAGTGTCCTTTCCTTTTCATCAAGGCTTTTGGCCTTGATGACCTCCAGTATACCGTCTGAGAAAAGAATCAGGTGGAACGGCTTGTCCAGTGGAACTTCATAAACCTCCCACTCCGGTGTCTCGAACAGCCCCACTGGCAACCCACTGCCCTCGAGGAACTCTGTTCTGCCGCCCTCCAGGGAAAGGATCGGCATGGGAAAATGAGCTCCCACCGAATAACGAAGGCTTTTGTCGGACGTCGATATGATGCCGACGAACACCGTTACATGCTTACCCAAACCGGTATCGAGCAATTCGGAATTAATGCGCTCAAGGAAACGATCGGGATACAGGATGTCATCACTCGAGCCACGCCTGAGATTACGCTGAAGGCGGTTGGTCAGATTCTTCAGCAGCACCGTTACGAAGGCAGAGCTGGCACCATGGCCAGACACATCGGCGATATAAACCAGCACCTTGTCTTCGGATATTCGGAAGTAGTCCAGGAAATCCCCGCTGAGAAACAGGGAGGGCTTGATGAGGTGATTGATGGAAAAGCCGGAAAGCGCCTGTTCCTGGTCCGGCAACATTCTGAGCTGGACCTTACGGCCAGCGCGTTGGTCGGCGCGCAGTTCAGCAATACCGTCCCGCAAGTCCCGGTTAGCCTCTTCCAGTTCCTGACGATAAAGCTGGTTAAGCCGGTTCACACGCACCCGATCAAACAGCTTGCCAATAACGTCGTCGAGGGCGCCACGATCATCGGAACAGGGTTTAAGCACGATATCGGCTGCACCCGCTCTCAGTGCATTGACGATTTCGGACGCATCCGCGGTGGAATAGCAGGCAACGATGGGGGTGAAGGTTTCCGCGTCTTCCAGTCTACCGGCGAGCTCACCAATGGCGTCCGGTGACAGGTCGGCAAAAATGATGTCCGGGATATTATCGTCAAACAGGGAACGAGCGGAAGCCAGGTCCGGATAACCGGTGACGTAGAAGCCCCTGGCCTCAAGGTACCGCCCCAGTTCCGAACGGGCACGCTCATCCGAATCGATAATAAGAATGCGCTCGGTGCGCGATGTCATGGTGATTGCCCTAAACTACCATCGGTAAACGGGAAATTGGGTTTCTGATACCTATTTTGGCACGCCCCTGTGATATAACAAGACATGTTTGATGTTTTTGGGAGGTTGTAATCTATGAGAAGTGCCGTCAATGACCTGCTCGGGGCTTATGACAAGCTGATCATGGACCCAGTCCATGGCGGAATTCCGCTTTACCGGCATGAAATCAAGGTTATCGACCATCCCCTGTTCCAGCGCCTGCGCAACATTTGCCAGAACGACATCCTCAGCCTGGTTTTCCCGGGGGCGACCCACTCACGCTTCCTTCACAGTATTGGCGTGATGCACGTGGGCACGCGGATGTTCCGCTCGATGATCGACGCCTACCTGCGGGAACGCCAGCTTAGCGATCAGACGGACCTGAGCCTGAGCCAGCTTGATGCCATTGACTACCTGGCCAAGACCATCCGCCTGGGCTGCCTGCTGCACGACAGCGGCCATTCCAGCTTCTCCCACCAGTTCACCCAGGCGCGGCGAATTCACGATCTGATGTCGCGGCCCGACCGGTTTGATGACCTTTGGAGTGGTGTCGACTATTCGGTGTATCACAGTGAACGCCCGGAAGAACTGGAACACGAGCACTATTCCGTGAGGGTCGCCCACGAGGTGCTGTCGTCCATTGACCTTGAGACCTCCGGCCTCGATCCAAGAGACGTGATCGGCATCATGGAAACCACGGATGTGCGGCCCAGCGAGGCCTTTTGTCGTCATGCGCGCACGTTCTGGAATTTCATCGCCGGGAACGACGCGGACTCCGGTGTTCTAAGCGAGGCCGACACCCCCCGGCTGGTCATGGACCTGATGTCGTCCATAGTCTCCGGTGAAATCGACGCCGACCGGGCCGACTACATGCTTCGGGACGGATTCCACTCCTCAGTCACCATCGGTGGTTTCAACCTTGACCACCTGCTGAGCAACCTGCGCTTCGGCTGGGACGTGCGCGAGCCCTGGCTGGGCCTGGCCATCACCCAGAAGGGTCTTGGCGCCTTGGAGGACTTCGTCTACAGCCGCCACCAGATGTACCGCAAGGTCTACGCCCACAAGACGGCCCTGGGTTTCGACTGGCTGTTGCGGGAAGCGATCAACGAAGTGCTTGAAGACCCGGAAATATTCGATTGGGTGGATACCTGCCTGAGTGACATGCGCTACTTCGCAGAACTGACAGACAGCTTTTTCTGGGAGGCTTTCCGCAAAGTGGCGCGGAAGAACCCCGGCAGCTATTCGCGCTGCATTGTTGACCGGGCGAAACTGAACCACCTGGACACCCGGGAAGATCTGACCGCCGCCGGCATCGAGGATCACAGCCGTTGGCTGGCCCGGGAGCTGGACCTGGACCCGGGCGAGGTTGTGACCTGCTCCATGCGGGCACGGTTCTCCAACATCCAGGACAATTTCAACGGCATCAAGGTACTGGTGCGTGATCCGATCAACCGTGCCCGTTCCCTGCGCAAGATTACCGATATCAGCGCCTTCTTCAGCAAGTTCAGCGACGGTACCATCACCCACTTCTACGTTCGGCCAACCGTACTGACCGGCACGTAAGTTGGGTTTAGTCCGCCAGCATATGCGCGACCAGGCCACTGGCACTGTTGAACGCGCCCTCCACGCGGCCGCCGCTCAGCCAGTCCCCGGCCAGCCCGATGCGCTGGTCGCCATACCAGCGAAAGCCGGGTTGTTCCGTCGGCGAGGATTTCGCATAAAGCCACCGGTGCGAAATCCAGTCTTCAGGGCAGACAGTAACACCGGTTACCTTCTGAAACGCCTCAACCATGGCAACCGACACCTTGTCCGCCGAGGTATTCTCGTGCTCCCGGGACCATTGCGGCGTTGCATGGAGAACCCACCATTGGCCGGAATCGTCTCTGCCCGGTTTGCTGGTGTTATTCGCAATCCAGTCGAGTATCGGATTCTGGCACCGCATCCCGTCATAGGGCTGCTCCAGCGCCTGCCGAAAATAGACAGCGGTTGCCCAGCACGGCTGGATATGGCTAACGTGGCGCTGCATCTGGTCCGAGAGCGCTGTGAGCGTACTGTTGCTGAACAGATCCCGGGCCTGAGCCGGAGGTGCCGTGACGATAACCGCGTCAAAGGGACCATAAGACTCGCCGCCTGTATCGTTCAGCAGCCACTGCTGACCATGGCGAACCAGGCTATCAATGCGCGTTTGCGCCTGGACGTCTGCAGCGGTGGAAAGCCCGCGGGTGATGGCGGTCATCCGGGGAACGCCGACGTAGCGGGTCTCTTGCGGGAACGGCTCCCATTGCCCGGAGGTGGCCTGGTAACCAAACCGCCCGGGCCACGGCCTGAAACTGCCTTCGGCATAGCGGTTCAGGAAGGCGGAGAACGCAGGATTCCTGATCGTAAAGTATTGCGCCCCGATGTCCACGGAGCTACCCGCAACACGCTTTGCGGCCATGCGACCGCCCGGGCCACGGCTTTTCTCGAAGATCGTCACTTCATGGTTCTGCTCCTGAAGCAGAAGTGCTGCACTCAGGCCGGCCATGCCTGAACCAACAATGGCAATCCGGCGTATAACAGGCATCTGATCGGTTTGGTTAAACATTGTATAACGTGCATCCAAATTCGGTTGTTGGAACGTAGAACCCGTCAAGCGTCTGGTTGAGATTCTTCAACGCCCAGGCTTTGTAGGTTAAACCACGAACGAAAGGGCAATCAGGGTATGACCCGAGTGCAACACTGGCTGACAAACATTCTGAGATGGTTCGACTCCGCTGCGGGTTCGGATCACCTCGACACAAATTCGCGGGCTTTCAATTTTCTCAGGGTGGTTCCCTTTATAGCACTTCATCTGGCCTGTCTGCTGGTCATCGTCACGGGCACCAGTACCTTTGCCGTCATCTTTGCAATTGGCTTTTTCGCCGTGCGCATGTTCGCCATTACTGGCTTCTACCACCGATACTTTGCCCATAAAACGTTTAAGACCAGCCGTGTTGCGCAGTTTCTTTTTGGCGTTCTTGGCGCCAGCGCGGCCCAGCGAGGCCCGCTTTGGTGGGCCGCCCATCACCGGCACCATCACCAGCATTCGGACGATGAGAAGGACCTGCATTCGCCGCATCAAGGTGGTTTCTGGTGGTCTCATGTCGGCTGGTTCACCTGCGACGCGGGCTTTGCCATGGACGAGCGCCGTGTGAAGGATTGGCTGAAATTCCCGGAACTCCGTTTTCTTAATCGGTTTGACTCACTGGTGCCGGCGGCTGCCGCGGTCGGTATTTATGCCTTGGGTGAAGCTCTGGCGGCGTGGGCGCCCGGCCTGGGCACCAATGGTTTGCAGCTGCTGACCTGGGGCTTCTTCATATCGACGGTGTTGCTGTTCCACGCCACGGTATCCATCAATTCCCTGTCCCATGTCTGGGGAAAACGCCGTTTCGAAACGTCTGATGACAGCAGGAACAACGTCTGGCTTGCGCTCATCACCATGGGCGAAGGCTGGCACAACAACCACCATCGCTGGCCGCAATCCGTGCGCCAGGGATTCCGGTGGTACGAGGTGGATATGACCTGGTATGGACTGTGGTTACTTGCGCGCCTTGGCATCATCTGGGATATGAACCCTATTCCAGAACACATTCAGGAAGAAACCCGCCAACTGGATTCCATGAGGAGGAAACACTCATGAGTACCGCCTCTATCATCGAAATGGGCAACCAGAATTCATCCGTCCATGAAACCCTTGGGCGCTTCACGCAACTCTTCAATAACCTCTGTGCCGGAAACATGGCGGATCTGTCCAGCGTGTACAGCGAAAACGTGACGTTTACCGATCCGTTCACCAGCGTGCGGGGTATTGATGAACTGACAGAGTACTTTTCCGGTGCCTACGCCAACGTGATTTCCTGCGGCTTCGACTTCGGCGAGCCCGTGGTCAACGGCGAGGATGTGTGCATTCCCTGGGTAATGCACCTCCGGCACAAGCGTATTCGAAAGGGCAACCCTGTCGCGGTGGAAGGCATTAGTCAGTTGGTTATTCGTGAGGGGCACGTTCTCTCCCATCGGGATTATTTCGACATCGGCCAGTTGCTCTACGAGAACCTTCCGTTAATGGGTGGCGTGATCCGTTGGATAAGGAATCAGGCGGGATGAGTGAACGGCTTGGAGCAGCATCCAACATCTGGATTACCGGGGCCAGTTCAGGGATCGGCGAAGCCGTTACCCGCGCGCTGGTAGACCAGGGGCACCGTTTGGTGATCACCGGCCGGCGACAGGAGGCGTTAGACGGCTTGAGCGCGTTGGCGCCAGAGCGAGTTGTAGCAGCGCGGGCGGACACCACGAGCCGAGCGGACCTACAGGGTATTTCCTCTACCCTGGAAACCCACGGCGATCTCAACATGGCTATCCTCAACGCCGGCACCTGTGAATACCTGGAAATCGCCAACTACGACAGCGCTGTGATCGAAAACAACATCAGCACCAACGTGGTCGGCACCGCACGCTGCCTGGATATTGCTTTGCCGGCTCTGCGGCGCACCGTTGCGAAGGGCCAACCGGCGACGCTGGTGATTGTCAGCTCATCGGCGTGGTGGTTTCCCTTCGGCCGTGCCGAGGGGTACGGCGCCTCCAAGGCCGCGCTCACCTACTTTGCCCACGCGCTACGAGCGGATCTGGCGCCCGAAGGCATCGACGTGGTGGTGGTTTCGCCAGGATTTGTGAAAACGCCGCTGACCGATAGGAACGATTTTCCTATGCCGTTCCTGGTCTCAGCGGAAGACGCCGCGGGCCGTATCGTCAACGGACTGCGTAAAGGCCGGAACGAAATCGCTTTTCCGAAGCGATTCACCTGGACACTGAAAGCCCTGGGCGCCCTGCCCCAGGGGTTGATTGATCGCATGGCGGCCAGCATGAGCCACAAAAGCAGGAACGAACAGGAAACCAATGGATGAGTAACGAACGTCAACGTATTGCAGTCATTGGCGCTGGGGTCTCCGGCCTTACCACGGCCTGGCTCTTATCCGAAAAGTACGATGTTGAGCTGTTTGAAGCCGGCGACTATGCCGGAGGCCACACCAACACAGAGATGGTCACCGCCGGTGGTCGGGAATGGCCGGTCAACACCGGTTTTATCGTTTTCAATGACTGGACGTACCCCAATTTCATGAAGCTGATGGACCGATTGGGTGTTGCGTCGGAGGTCAGCGACATGAGTTTCAGTGTTGACGGTCACTCCTCCGGGCTGCAGTACAACGGCACCAGCCTGAACACCCTGTTCGCCCAACGCAGAAACCTGCTGAACCTGCCGTTTCTTCGTATGATCCAGGAGATCCTGCGTTTCAACAAAGAATCCCGGGCAGACCTGGCCGCTGGCGGCATCGCAGACACCGAAACCCTGGGCGAATACCTGAACCGCAACGGCTACTCGCGTTACTTCCGGCAATACTACATCGTACCCATGGGGGCTGCGATCTGGTCGGCGCCGGAGATTGTCCTGGAACAGTTCCCCATCCGATTCTTTCTCCAGTTTTTCAATAATCACGGCATGTTGTCGGTAGACGATCGTCCGACCTGGCGGGTCATTTCCGGCGGCTCCGCGCGCTATGTCGATGCGATGATGGAACGCCTGGGCGAACGCATACATTTGAACAGCCCGGTCAGTTCCGTCGTCCGTGAGCCGGACCATGTGGTGGTCACCGTCAATAACGAGCACCACCACTTTGACCAGGTAGTGTTTGCCTGCCACAGCGACCAGGCCCTTGGCATGATCGCCGATCCTTCCGCCGAGGAACTGGATATTCTTGGGGCCATTACCTATCAACGCAACGATGTGGTGCTGCATACCGACAGTTCGGTGTTGCCGTCCAATCGCAGGGCGTGGGCGGCGTGGAACTATTTCATACCGCAACACAGCACCGAGCCTGTGTCTGTTACCTACAACATGAACATACTGCAGAACTTCAATGAGGCACCGGAAACCTTCTGTGTCACCCTCAACCGCAGCCAGGACATTGATCCGGAGCGCATCATAAAACGCTTCAACTACGCACACCCCGTGTTCACCCTGGAGGCCGTGGCTGCCCAGAAACGCTATGACGAAATCGGTGGCCACAACCGCAGCCACTTCTGTGGCGCCTACTGGTTCAATGGCTTTCATGAGGATGGTGTGAACAGTGCGCTCCGCGTTACCCAGGCTCTGGGAGTGGAGCTGTAACCATGAACGCTGCCCTACCGGAAAACATCGTCGCCAATCAGCTTCACAGCCAATGGCTCGAGGGCACAATTCGGCATCGTCGCAAGGCACCGGTACGCCACGAATTCAGCTACAGCACCGGCATGCTGGCCCTGGACCTGCGCGAGTGGCCATCCGTTACCCATATCAGCCGCCTGTTTTCCCTGGAACGCTTCAACTGGCTGTCCCTGTACCGCCGCGACTACTTCCGACCTGAGACGGACAACCTCCTGCAGGCCGTAAGCGACCAGGTACAGCAGGCGACGGGATGGCGCCCGGACGGCGCGGTGCAACTGATTACCCATCCCCGCTATTTCGGCTATGTGTTCAATCCAGTCAGCTTCTACTTCTGCTACAACGCCGGCGACCGCCCGGATCATGGAGCCGTGCCCCGGGTCATCATCGCTCAGATCACCAATACACCCTGGAAAGATCGCCATGTGTACTGCCTCGAAACCACAGGCGCAAAACCAACCAACGCCGGCTGGCGCACTGAGCGCTTCGATTTCAGCAAACGCTTTCACGTATCGCCCTTCAACCCCATGGATCAGCATTACCAGTGGACCTTCAGTTTCCGCGGCCCTGAACTTCGAATCCACATGGGTGTGAGACAGGACGAACGCAAGCATTTTGATGCCACGTTGGTGGTCCGACGCACCCCCCTGGATCGTAAAGAACTACACAGGAGCCTTAGGCAGTTTCCACTGGAAGCGCTGAAGGTGGTGGGCGGTATTTATTGGCACGCCCTGAAGCTCAAGCTCAAAGGGGTGCCATTCTTTACCCATCCAAACAAGCTGTCTGAAAACGACCCGGCGCACCGGCGCGGCGCAGAAGACTCAGGCCAGGATGTCACCGAACCCACAGCCCAGAACAAGACAACCGGAAAGGTAAGCTCATGGAGAACCTGAACACCTCGCTTGAATCCACTGGCACTGGCCAGGCGCCGCTCACCAGCCGGTGGGCGAAAGCCCTTGTGTGTCAGCAGCTTTCGCTTCTTGAAGCGGGAACATTGACGATTCGTGAAGCCGGGGCGGAAACCCTGACCTTTGGAGACAGTGACAGCCGATTCGCTCCGGCGGAGCTGGTTATCCACGACCACAGCACCTGGAAGGACCTGCTAACGGGCGGCAGCGTGGGTGCTGCTGAAGCCTATGTCGCAGGTGACTGGTCAACGCCGGACCTGGTGGCCCTGCTGCGGTTCTTTACTCGAAACGTTGATCGGATGAACGCATTCGAGGACCGATTCAGCTGGGTCACCAAGCCGGCGCTAAAGGGCCTGCACTGGCTGAATCGCAATACGAAGGAAGGTTCCCGCAAGAACATCAGCGCCCACTACGATCTCGGTAACGACCTGTTCGAAACCTTCCTTGACCCCACTATGATGTATTCCTCCGCCATCTATCCAGGCCCAGAAGCCACGTTGGAGCAAGCGGCGGTTCACAAACTGGATACCATCTGCCGCAAACTGGACCTGCAACCGGGCGACAAGGTGATCGAAATCGGCACCGGTTGGGGTGGTTTCGCCGTGCATGCGGCCAAACATTATGGCTGTCATGTGACGACCACAACGATATCCGCCGAGCAGCTCGAACTGGCGAGGAAAAAGGTCAGCGACGAGGGCCTGGAAGCACAGGTCACCCTGCTGTTTGACGACTACCGCGACCTGGAAGGCCAATTCGACAAACTGGTTTCCATCGAAATGATTGAGGCTGTCGGCCCGCAATTTCTGGACAGCTACTTTTCTCAAATCAGCCGGTTGTTGAAACCAGATGGACTGGCTCTGGTGCAGGCCATCAATATGCCCGAGCAACGCTACAAACGCGCCCTGAAGAACGTTGATTTCATTCAACGATTTATTTTTCCAGGCAGTTTCATTCCCTCTTTGGGCGCGATGCTGGACTCCGTTCGCACGGGCTCCGACCTGGTAATGACCCACGCTGAAGATATCGGCTTCCATTACGCCCGCACACTGCGGGACTGGTGCGAGCGCTTCATGGCGAACCGGGATACGCTCGACAGCCTTGGCTACGACAAAGCCTTCCGCCGCCTGTGGCATTTCTACTTCGCCTATTGCGAAGCCGGGTTCAGTGAACGTGCCATTGGGGTTTCCCAGATCCTGTTCGCCAAGCCAGGTAACAAACGTGAGAACATCCTGAGCGTATGATCCGCAACGACACCCTGCGCAATGTCCTGAACTTCGCCCTGTTCCAGGCTGGCTGGTTCGTGTGCGTGCTCTATCCGGGCCTGCCGGCTGCCGGTTTCGTGGTCCTGCTATTGGTTTTCCATATGCTGTTTGTCAGCCAGCACCGCTCCACCGAACTGCAGTTTATCGGCGCCGGCACGGTTCTGGGCGGTGTGCTGGACGGCCTCTGGTTCCAGACCGGCATCCTTGATGATGGCACTGGCAGCGTGCAGCTCACACCGGTCTGGCTGGTCGGCATCTGGGCCATATTCATGACCACCCTGAGCCATTCCCTGTCATGGATTGGCAGCAAACCCTGGCTGCCCTTTGTGTGCGCCCCCATCGCCGGGCCTTTTGCCTACTGGTCCGCCAGCGCGCTGGGCGCCGTGCAACTTCCGAATCTCACGCTTTCCCTGGCTGCGCTGGCATTGGGCTGGCTGGTTGTGTTCCCGAGCCTTCTCTATCTTCGCAAAGCCCTCTATCCGGAGCTGATACGATGAGGACCAGTGCCCTTTTGCTCGCCTTCGCCCTGCCCCTGTCGGCCGGGGCCGCCGAGATGCGGTTTACCGGCCAGGCGACGCCGTTGAACGGCGACAACCTGCTCTATGAAGAGCGGCATGTGGTAACGGGCAAGTGCACCAATGGGCTTTTCCGACCCGCCTCCCACAACGTGACTTACGTTCGCAGTAACGGTGAGCCATTTGCTGAAAAGACACTGTCTTACGAACAATCGCCGTTGCGTCCAGCGATGACCTTCCGACAGCCGGGTTTCAATGAAGTCATGGAGATCCGCAACCGGGATGACGCGACGCTGGAAATCGAGTGGCAGACTCCGGAAGGCGACACGGAAAACTCGACGGTGGAGGTCACCCGGAAATTGGTGGCAGATGCGGGCTTCGACAATCTGGTTCGCAACCACTGGCCCGAGGTCACATCCGGCGACCGCATTGAATTCGACTTTCTGGCGCCCACACGGGGCAAAGCCTATGGCTTTGTACTGGAGCCGGCGGAGGACAACCGCATCAACGCCACGCATACGGTGCTGATAGAGCCCTCCAGCACAATCCTGAGCTTTCTGGTCGACCCGATCCTCCTGGGCTATAACGACAACGGCGCGCTGACGGACTACCTTGGGTTGACCAATATCCGCAAGGACAAGGACTCGAACTACACCGCCCATATCCGCTATGCCGTGGACACCGCTCCGGATTGTGAACTGACCCGCTGAATCCGTCCTTGCAGCCAAGGCGGACACACCAACCTGTTGTGGTAGACTTGCGGTTTCCTGACACACCCTGACAATCGCCAAAACAGCAAAACAGAAGGTTTCCGCCGATGATGTTTGTCTCATTCAACGTCAACAGTATCCGCACGCGGCTGCACCAGCTTGAGGCCGTGATTGATAGCCTGAAACCGGATTTTATCGGCCTGCAGGAAACCAAGGTGACCGACGAGGAGTTCCCGGAGGATGCCATTCGGGAGCTCGGCTACCACGTTCACTTCCACGGCCAGAAGACTCATTACGGCGTTGCGCTTCTTTCCCGCCAGCCGCCGGACAGCGTCCAGAAAGGCTACCCGTGGGACGGAGAGGATTCCCAGCGCAGGCTGATTACCGGTCATTTCACGGTGAATGGCCGAAAGCTTACGGTGATCAACGGTTATTTTCCCCAGGGCGAAAGCCGAGACCACCCGGTAAAATTTCCCGCCAAGGAAAAATTCTACGCGGACCTGATGCGCTACCTGGACGACCTGAAAGCCGCCAACGGTGAGATTGTGGTGATGGGCGATATGAACATCTCCCCCACGGACCAGGACATCGGCATCGGTGCCGACAACGCCAAGCGCTGGATCAGAACCGGTAAGTGCAGCTTTCTTCCGGAAGAGCGTGAATGGCTGGGGCAGGTCGAAAGCCGTGGTTTCACTGACGTGTTTCGACACCTTCACCCCGAGGAATCTGACACCTTCAGCTGGTTTGATTACCGCAGCAAGGGCTTTGACAGGGACCCACGCCGCGGCCTGAGGATCGACCTGATCATGGCCAGTGACCCGCTTCTGCCCAGGGCGGAAGAAGCCGGAGTCAGCTACGATATTCGCGCCATGGAGCGGCCTTCGGACCATTGTCCGGTGTGGGCCCGTTTCTCGCTTTGAACCCACCTCGCCGGGCCGCGACATGAAAAAAATGAAAACCCGCGACCGTATACTTGAGGCCAGCCTGATGCTGTTCAACAGCATCGGCGAGCCCAATGTAACCACACTATTGATTTCGGACGAATTGGAGATCAGCCCCGGCAATCTCTATTACCACTTCAAGAGCAAGGGCGATATTGTCGGGGAGCTGTTTACCAGCTATGAGCGTGAGATGCACGACCTGCTGGCGGTACCGGAAGATGCAGACATCAGCCTGGACCAGCAGAGTTTTTTCCTCCATCTGCTGTTCGAAACCGTCGCCCGCTACCGATTCCTGTATCAGGACCTTGTGAACGTCCTGTCCCGATACGAACAGCTTCAAACCCGTTTCCGGCGCATACTGAAGAAGAAAACCCATGGTTTCAGGGTCATCTGCGAAAGCTTTCGACGCCAGGGCGTCATGGAGATTACCGATGGGGAGCTGGATGCGCTCTGCGACCAGTTGACGCTTACCGCCTGCTATTGGAGCAGCTTCGACAGCCTGTCGCATCTGGATGACCGCGACTCCATGGACCCGGGTCGCGGTGTTTACCAGATGATGCACTTGCTATTGCCCTACCTGGGCCCGGATGAAAAGGAACAGATTTACCTGATGAGCCGGGACTACCTCTGACATCAGCGGCCAGAAGCGAGCATCATTCCTCTTCAGAGCGGTCCTCGGTCTGCTCCCTGAGGCGTTGGAGTTCCGCTTCCAGGGCCTGAATCCGGCGTTCCATGGCTTCGATTTCGTCCCGACGATGAATACCCAATCGACGCAACGCGCCGGACACGCGCTCATCAAACATGTTCTCGAGGCGGTCCCAGGTGCCAGTGGCCTTTTCCCGTACATCGTCCACACGGTCTTCCACAGAGCGTACGTGCTTTTCAACCACGCCGCGGGTCTTATTCTCCAACTGTTCACCTTCCTGAACCAGACGCTCAAAGAAGCGACCGGCGTCCTCCTCGGCCTTGGTGTAGGCACCGAGCCCGGCCAGCCAGATCTGCCGCGCAGACCCTTTTATTTTACCCGCCAGCTGCTCGTCGTTTTCCGGCGTGTTTTCATTTTCGTCAGACATGCAAAACCTCGGAGGCGTTGGACTCTCAATGACTCATTATTGTATTACAGCGGGCACTGAATTTCAGTCAACAGGCCAATATCTCTACGTCGGGGTTGATACCAAATGGCCTGAAAGGCCCACAGCGAGCGACTTTAGTATAAGCACACTTTCAATATGAAAAAATGTGATCAAACGAATCGCTCGCAGGCTTGAAGTGTTCAAAATATGGTCAATACTTCACTGTACCGGTGTCCCCGCTGATGCCGGTTTGTCTGGAAGTCTTTCATGGATACTACTCGCACGCCTCTGCCCGGCCACCAGTGCCGGGCTTTTTTATCTCCTGAATTAAAATTTCCCATGGCCCGGGCTCTGACAGCGGCTATGTCCTGTGGCATTATGCGGAGGCATTATATGTGACCGGCAAAAGGATCGCTTATGGACATCAGACGTATCGACGACACGATTTCAGTCTCGCCCCAGCTAACCGTCGAGGACGTTGGCGAAGCTGCAAAACTCGGCTTCAAAACCCTCGTCGCCAATCGCCCCGATGCCGAAGAGCCCGGCCAGCCGGGCATGGCCGACATTGAGGCCGCAGCCCACGCAAACGGGATGGAGTGGGTGTATCTGCCCGTCGAGTCCGGGAATATCTTTGACAACGACGTTGACCGCTTTGATGCGATGATCCGTCAGGCGGATAAGCCCGTACTTGCTTTCTGCCGCTCCGGAACCCGCTGCACTGTGCTCTGGGCATTGAGTTCGGCACGCACCGAGCCGGCCAGGGACATCGTCAACAAGGCTCGTAACGCTGGTTACGATGTTGGCGGGCTGGCGCCGCGGATGGCCCAGCAGGCAGGAAAACGTTCCTGAGCCACTTTTTCCGACCGGACACCCATCATTTCCAGGATCCAGAACCATGCCGTACAAGGGTACTGCCGATTTTCGCCATGACCATCCCGAAAAAACCGGTGTACTGATCACCAATCTGGGAACACCGGATGCTCCGACCACCTCTGCCCTGCGTCGCTATCTGGGGGAATTTCTCTGGGATCCCAGGGTGGTTGAAGTGTCGCGCCCGCTCTGGTGGCTGATACTCCACGGCATTATCCTGCGACTGCGTCCCAGCCGGTCAGCCAAAGCTTATGCTGGCGTGTGGCAACCGGAAGGGTCGCCGTTGTTGATCCACACAGCCAGGCAAGCCGAAGCGATTCGCAAACAACTGCAGGCGAAACACGGCAACAACCTTCTGGTCGGATTTGCCATGCGATATGGCAACCCGGGAATCCCCAAGGTGCTTGATGAAATGCAGGCGCAGGGGGTTCGCCGGTTGCTGGTATTGCCCCTATATCCCCAGTATTCCGCCTCAACCTCCGCCTCGACGTTCGATGCCATTGCCCATAATTTTACCCGTCGGCGCTGGCTTCCCGATCTGAGGTTTGTGTCCCACTACCCGGACTACCCACCTTACATTGAGGCTATGGCAAGCCATATCCAGGCGCACTGGGACAAGCATGGGCGCCACCAGAAACTGATCCTCTCCTATCACGGAGTTCCCCTGAAGTACCTTGAGCGCGGCGACCCGTACCACTGTGAGTGCCACAAGACTTCCCGCCTGCTGGCAGAACGGCTTGGCCTCGGAAAGGATGAATACCTGACCACCTTCCAGTCACGTTTTGGCCGGGAAGAGTGGCTGCAGCCCTATACCGACGAAACCCTTAAAGCACTGCCCCAAAAAGGCGTAACATCTATAGATGTGTTCTGCCCCGGTTTTTCAGCGGACTGCCTCGAAACCATCGAAGAGATTGACGAGGAAAACCGTGAATACTTCATGGAAGCCGGCGGCGAGGGTTTCAGCTATATTTCGGCCCTCAATGCCACACCGGGACATATCGACGCCCTGACGCAGCTGATTGAAGAAAACCTGCAGGGCTGGCAGGTGCCGCGCAATGAACCCGAAGAACTGGCAGAGAGGGTCAGGCTCGCGGAGGAACAGAGACAGGCCCAGTACCCGGGCCGGGAGCTGTGAGATGAAACTGAACTGTGACTTGGGGGAAAGCTACGGTGCCTGGCGTATGGGCCAGGACGATCAGGTGATGCCCCTTATCGATATGGCCAACGTCGCCTGCGGCTTTCACGCCGGGGACCCTTCGGTCATGCAGAAAACCGTGGCCCTGGCAGCGAAGCACGGAGTAGAGATCGGCGCCCACCCCTCTTATCACGACCTCGCCGGGTTTGGCCGCCGCTCCATCAGCCACAGCCCCGAGGAAATTCACGCCCTGATCCTCTATCAGCTTGGCGCGCTACAGGGACTATGTCGGGCCGAGGGCCTGACACTGTCTTACGTAAAACCCCACGGTGCCCTGAACAACGACATGATGCGGGACATGAGCACCCTGGAAGCCGTTATGGCCGCGATTAGAAGCTACCAGCAGGATTTGCCGCTGATGCTCCCGGTAACGGTCAAACACGAACAACACCGCAAACTGGCAGACTATGTCGGCCTTCCCATCCTACTGGAAGCCTTTGCCGACCGCGCCTACGACGATGAGGGCCAGTTGGTGTCCCGTCGCCTTCCAGGGGCCGTACATCAGTCTGCAGACAAGATCGTCAATCAGGCGGTGTCGTTCGCTAAAAACGGTGGGGTCTACAGTTCATCCGGTAACTGGCTGACATTGCCGGCCGACAGCCTGTGCGTACACGGTGACAATGAGGCAGCACTGAGTGGCATTCGGGCGATTCGCAAAGCATTGGCAACGAACTAGAAGCACTAACGAAACAGTTTGAAAGGATACGGGAAATATCAGGGAAGGAAGAGAAAGTGGCGGTGGGCCAGGGATTCGAACCCCGGGAAGGCTACTAACCTTCGGCGGTTTTCAAGACCGCTGCATTCAGCCGCTCTGCCAGCCCACCGTTTTCTCCACAGCCGTCATTGCGACAGCGGGGAGCATGATACCGGAATTCCGTTTCCTGTCAACGCCCTGGCCACATCGTCTGGCTTTTGATCTTACATTAATTCTATTTAATGGAATCCATGGGGCCGTTTTCTGTCGTAAATGATTGAAAGTTGTGTATCTGGCATTATGATGAGTGTTAGATTCAAACGGTTGTGACACACAGACGGAGAAGACAATGGAAGACAGACGATTTGGCGTCCAGCAAAACCAGGGAGCCTATTCGACCACAGAAAAAGGTCGGGCGACGGGTATCAGCGCAGATGCCATGAACGTGCTGCGCAATACCTACATGCTGCTGGGAATGACTCTGGCATTCTCCGCACTGACTGCGTTCCTGAACATGAACGGTACGCATCCCGGCTTCCTGATCACGATCGTAGGCTACATCGGCCTTCTGTTCGCGACCTACAAGCTGAAGAACAGCCCCTGGGGTATCGTAACCACGTTCGCCCTTACCGGCTTCATGGGCTTCACCCTCGGCCCGATCATCGGCCAGATGGTGGCAGCGGGCGCTTCCCAGATCGTCGCGAATGCCCTGGCTCTGACAGCGACCGCGTTTGTGGGTCTGTCGGCAACGGCCATTATCACCAAGAAGGACTTCAGCTTCCTGTCCAGCTTCCTGACAGCGGGCGCCTTCGTGCTGATCGGCGCGATGCTGCTGGCGTTCTTCATGCAGAGCTCCATCCTGCACCTGGCGGTGTCTGCTGGCTTCACCATCTTCGCTTCCATCATGATCCTGTTTGAAACCAGCCGGATCATCAACGGCGGAGAGCGCAACTACATCATCGCCACTGTTGGCCTGTATGTGGCCATCTACAACCTGTTCGTCAGCCTGCTTCACCTGATGATGGCGTTCAGTGGCGACGACTGATATCACTCTGATATCACTCTGGTGACAGGTAATTGCCAGAAAACCCCGGCCCCGGTCGGGGTTTTTTCATTCATGAGGTAAACTGTCCTCTGAACTCCAACAGGCAAACAGGCGCATATGAGCCCGCACACACCCTGCTCCTTCACCCTGGTCATTACCGGAGCGCCCTACTCCTCCCAGGCGCCACAGACAGCGCTCGCCTTCGCCAGGGCAGTGCTGGCAAACGGCCATCGAATTGACCGGGTATTCCTCTATGGCGATGGCGTTCATCTGGCATCGGCACTGACCAGCCCACCCTCGGATGAAGTGAACTGGTCGCAGGCGTGGCAGGATTTCCTCGGAAGCCACGATGTTGCCGGCTTTGCCTGTATTGCGTCGGCGCTTCGGCGGGGTATTGTGGATCAGAGCGAACAACAGCGCTACGAACTGCCCGCCAACAACCTTGCCTCAGCATTCACCATTGCCGGTCTGGGCGAGTGGGTGGACAGCGTGGCGCATTCTGATCGCGTTATCTATTTTCACAGTGGGGGTTGAGCTAGACATGGAGACGTTGGTTATCATTAGCCACGCGCCATATTGCGACTGGACCGGCCGTGAGTCGCTGGACATGGCCTTTTCCCTTGCCGCGTTTGACCAGCCGGTGACGTTGCTGTTTACCGGCGAAGGCGTGAACTGGCTTCGCAAGGCACAGCAGGCGGACGCCGTGCAGCAGAAATCGGTGGAGAAGAACCTGTCAGCTGCACCCATTTTTGGCGTTTCCGCCCTGATGGTCGATCATAAGGCCTGTGAACGGTATGGCCTCAACGAAGAGAATATGATGCCGGGCATTACCACGACAGATCTGTGTGCCGAGTTGCTCGAACACTACGCCCACGTGGTCAACCTAAGCTGAATAGCCAAACCACACACCCGGAGAGCGCATTGATGGCAACCATCCATACCCTGCACATCGTCAACAAGCGGCCGGATCACCCGGCGTTTGGAGCGTGCCTGTCGAGCATCACAGACCAGGATGGCCTGTTGTTGACGGAATCAGGTGTGCTTGCCCTCGTGGATCGTGAAGCAACGCTAAAAGGTACCGTTTATGCGTTGGCCCCTGATCTGCAGGCCAGGGCCATCATCGTCGATGGACTTGACGTACACTCGATTGATTTTGACACAATGGTGGCCCTGACCACCGAGGCAACCAGAGTGATCAGCTGGTAATGACGATTCCAACGAGAAACAACGAAGGGTTCCTGGAAGACGCTTGGGAGTGGTCACCTGACGTGGCCCGTGAAATTGCGGCGGACGACAATATCGAACTAACCGAAAATCACTGGGAAATCATCGAATTCCTGAGAAAATTTTACAAACAACATGAAATATCACCACCTTCAAACAGGTTGTTTGTAAAAGCGGTCAAGGAGGCGTTTGACGAGGAAAAAGGCAATAGCATTTACCTGATGCAGCTATTTCCCGGCACACCGGCCAAAACGGCCTGCCGCATAGCCGGCCTGCCAAGGCCGACGAACTGTCTATGAATCCTTTCGGGGCTTTCTACCGGGGTCAGACACCTCACCCAGAAAACTACTGAGGCCATTCTCGAACAGTCCTGAACCGAACCGAAGGAACTGGCGTGTAGACTCTTTCGCCGTGCTCTCCGGCAATTCCCGAAGGGTTTCTTCCACACCTTCCCGTACACCCTGCCTGACCCTGGGCTCTATCTCCCGCGACGCATCAATCAGCTCTGCCACCTTGCGATCAAGATGTGGTCGCACAATACCGAACCAGAAGCCTGCCAGCACCGAAAGTACAACGCATCCTGTTGCCAGGGCCTGTATCGCGATTGCCCATCCAAAATCCATATTGCCCTCCTGTCAGCTCATTGCGCAAGGAACCGTGTCCCAGACGCCTAGCTCAATACGTTGCTCATGATCAAAAACTGAAGCGCCCCCGCCAGGGAACCCAATATTCCCCCAACCAGCATGAGTTGAATCTCTTCCTCTCGAAATGCCGGCCGCAGGATATCCTGAAACTCTGCCGGCGCCAGCGACTTCATCTGCCCGGCCAGCACCCCGGCCACCACCGGTGCCCGTTCGCGGTTGAACGCTGGGTCCCCGAAGACATCACTGGTGGCCAGCACCGCCTTATGGTTCATGGCTTTTTTAAGTTCGGTGTACCCCGTCATACCAACAGTAACTTGGGCGCCGAGCTTCATGACCATCGAGTTGTCCAGCAGTGGCCTCAAATGCTTCTGGATAATCGCCCGTGTACGGTCCCCACGGTTGCCGTTGATCATGGCGTCAGCGACTTTCTCAACGGTGATGAGCTCCTCCGCCACCAACCTGGCCCACACGTCGCTGATCTCCGGCTGGCGTTGCAGGAACAGGCCCTGCAACCGCCAGAACAGGAAGCGCCGGGGTTTGAGCGGGCGGAAAATGAGGTTGATGGCAATCCAGTTGGTCAGGAACCCCACTGCAAAGCCACCGACCGGCAACAGCCATGGCTCGGGATAACGGACCCAGGCAGGGGCCAGTAAAGCGCCCAGCAGGCCGCCAATGATCGCACCTCGATTGATAACCGACCGCAGTTCCACCGAGCCCGCTTCCCTGAAAATCCGGTTCATCAGGTCCGGATGCGTTTTCAGCTCCCGGCTCAGCAATACCTTCAGGTCGACGAGGTCATTGAGATCATCCCCGAAGTCCTCCACCAGGGATTCTATTCTCGACGGTAGTTGTTCCCGACCCCACCGATAAATGCGGCTCTTCATGAACAGAGGGAGGTTGTCCCAAAGCACTGGTTGGATTTCATACATCACTTCATCAATGTATTCGTCCATGCGGGGGTTTACCTGGGAAATCACCTGCTCAACGATTCGTTGTGGCTCCAGCTGCTGATAGACGGCGTTCAGATCACCAAACTGCTGCAGGGTGCGGTCAATACAGATATGGGCCATCTTCTCGGCCTTGCGGGGAATCACTCCCTGCCAGCCAATAACGCCGATACCCACAAACTGGATGGGATTGAATGACATCTGAATCGCCAGCCAATTGGTAAACCAGCCGACAACAGCTGCCATGAGTGGCACAGAGAACAGTGCTACATCAACCAAGACAAACCCCAGTGTGTGATTGGCGGGCACGGTGATGAGGACGCGCCGTAATGTTGTATGACGGGTATATTACCCATCGTTCGATTCAGATTATGGAACTGATAATGAAGTAAATCGAATTACTCGACATTGGCCGTGCCGCCACAGCAACGACGATAGCGCGGCACGCATAGTACTGACAAATAGTACTGACAAACAGGAGCTTACAAACAGGGACTGACAAACACCTGCAACAAAAACAAAAAAGCCGGCATTGGCCGGCTTCATGTCATACTTTTAGAATCTGCTTTATCTTACTGATAATAAGCATTTTCCGTGTAGGTATGATCGGTAACGTCGCGGACAGCCGTTATCTCCGGAACACGCTCTTTCAGCGTCGATTCAACACCCTGCTTCAGTGTGAGACTCACCGCGCTGCAGCCCTGGCAACCCCCGCCAAACCGCAGGACGGCAATGGATTCCTCGGCCACTTCAACCAGGGACACTTCGCCACCGTGAGCCGCAAGGTTGGGGTTGATTTCCGACGCCAGGATATACTGGATGCGGTCAGGCAACGGCGCGTTCTCATCAACGCTGGGCACCTTGGCGTTAGGCGCTTTGATGGTCAACTGCCCGCCCATCTGGTCCTTGGAGTAGTCCACAAAGGCTTCTTCCAGGAACGGCACCGAATTATGATCGAGAAACAGCGTGAACTTGCCCAGATCAACCTGCTCGTCCGTCGGAACGATTTCGTTCGGCGGGCAGTAGGCAAGACAGGTCTCGGCGTTCTTGGTGCCGGGCTGGGTTACAAAAATACGGACACCCATGCCCTCCACATCCTGTTTCTCAATAAGTTGTGCAAGGTAATCCCGAGCGGGATCTGTCACCGTAACCAATGCCATAGTTGCAACCCGTTTGAAAGTGTTCCCTTATTTTAAGTGAGATCGCTGCAACATGAAAGACCAAGTAAAATAGTCAGACTTTAAGTGGTCCATTGATCAACATCATCGAGCCGTGGGACGACAACCGCCATTTTTGCTATGATCGCGCGCCATTGAGACAAAAACGACTTCCGGAAGTAATTGATATGACCGATCGCAACTCTCGCCTGGACCGCCTGGAACAGCTTGGAAACGCCCTGAAAGAACGCATCATCATTCTCGATGGTGGCATGGGCACCATGATCCAGAACCTGAAACTGGACGAGGCAGCGTTCCGTGGCGACCGGTTTGCCGATTATGACCGTGAGGTTCAGGGCAATAATGACCTGCTGAACCTGACCCAGCCCGCCCTGCTCCGCAATATACACGCGGACTATCTTGAGGCCGGCGCTGACATCATAGAAACCAACACCTTCAATTCCACCCAGCTGTCGCAGGCCGACTATGGTCTCGAATCGATTGCGAAGGAATTGAATGTTGAAGCCGCAAAACTGGCGCGCCAGATTGCGGACGAATTCACCGCCCGCAACCCGGAAAAGCCGCGTTTCGTGGCGGGTGCGGTTGGCCCGACATCACGCACTGCCTCCATTTCACCGGATGTTAACAATCCGGGGTATCGCAATGTCGATTTCCAGACCCTGGTGGACAACTATTACGAAGCGGTGGAAGGCCTCGTTCAAGGCGGCAGCGACCTGATCCTGATCGAAACCATCTTCGATACGTTGAACGCCAAAGCCGCGATCTACGCCACCCAACAGTACTTCATCGACAGTGGCATCGAGTTGCCAATCATGATTTCCGGCACCATTACCGATGCATCCGGCCGCACCCTTTCGGGCCAGACTACCGAGGCGTTCTGGAACTCCGTGTCCTCCGCCAGGCCTGTTTCGGTCGGTCTGAACTGCGCCCTCGGTGCTGACGCCCTACGCCCCTATGTGGAAGAGTTGGCTAATAAATCAACGACCTACGTCAGCGCCCACCCCAATGCCGGGCTGCCGAACGAATTCGGCGAGTATGACCAGACGCCGGAAGAAATGGCGGAGATTATTGAAGGCTTTGCCCGTGACGGGTTTCTGAACATCATTGGTGGTTGCTGTGGCTCACGCCCCGACCATATCGAAGCCATTGCGGATGCGGTTTCCAAGTACCCGCCCAGAAAAATACCAGATCAGAAACCCGCTCTGCGGCTGTCCGGTCTTGAACCATTTACGGGAGACGAAAACACTCTGTTCATCAACGTGGGTGAGCGCACCAACGTGACGGGGTCCAAGCGGTTCCTGCGGTTGATCAAGGAAGAGCAGTACGAAGAGGCCCTCAGTGTCGCCCGCGATCAGGTGGAAAACGGTGCCCAGATCATCGATATCAACATGGACGAGGGCATGCTGGATTCGAAGGACGTCATGGTGACGTTCCTCAATCTGGTAGCGTCGGAACCCGATATCTCCCGCGTTCCGATCATGATCGATTCCTCCAAATGGGAGGTAATCGAAGCCGGCCTGCGCTGCATACAGGGCAAGGCGGTGGTGAACTCCATCAGCCTGAAGGAAGGCGAGGAGGAGTTCCTCAAGCGCGCCCGTGACTGCATGCGCTACGGTGCGGCTGTTGTGGTCATGGCCTTCGATGAGGACGGCCAGGCGGATACCTTCGAACGCAAGACGGAGATCTGCAAGCGCTCCTACGATCTCCTCGTTGGTATCGGCTTCACTGCCGGCGATATCATTTTCGACCCCAACATCTTCGCCATTGCCACAGGCATCGAGGAACACAACAACTACGCGGTGGATTTCATCAACGCCAGCCGCTGGATTCGCGACAACCTGCCCCACGCGTCCATTTCCGGCGGCGTGAGCAACGTGTCGTTCTCGTTCCGCGGCAACGATGCCGTGCGCGAAGCCATCCACTCCGTATTCCTGTACCACGCCATCAAGGCCGGCATGAATATGGGCATCGTCAACCCCAGCCAACTCGTGATCTACGACGAAATCGATCCGGAGTTGAAGGAGTTGGTTGAAGACGTGGTGCTCAACCGCCGCGACGACGCCACCGACCGCTTGCTGGAAATTGCCGAGCGCTATCGCAGTAAGGGCGGCAAGACCCAGGAAGAAGATCTGGCCTGGCGCGAGTGGCCGGTTGAGAAGCGAGTGGAGCACGCCCTCGTCAAGGGCATCACCAACTACATCATTGAAGACACGGAAGCCTGTTGGCAGCGTGCCGAACGCCCGATCGAAGTCATTGAAGGCCCTCTGATGGACGGGATGGGCGTGGTTGGCGACCTCTTTGGTGACGGCAAGATGTTCCTGCCCCAAGTAGTCAAGAGCGCCCGCGTCATGAAGCAGGCGGTGGCCCATCTGATTCCGTATATCGAGGCCGAGAAATCCGAAGGCCAGAAAGCCAAGGGCAAGATCCTGATGGCAACCGTCAAAGGCGACGTACACGATATCGGCAAGAACATCGTGGGCGTGGTGTTGCAGTGCAATAACTATGAGGTTCTCGACCTCGGCGTGATGGTGCCCTGCGACAAGATCCTTGACGTCGCAAAGAAGGAAAACGTCGACATCATCGGCCTCAGTGGCCTGATCACGCCGTCGCTGGATGAAATGGTCCACGTTGCCAAGGAAATGCAGCGACTGGACTTCAACATCCCGCTGATGATTGGCGGCGCCACCACCTCCAAGGCTCACACTGCGGTAAAGATCGAACCCCAGTACAAGAACGACATCGCCCTGTATGTATCCGACGCCTCGCGCTGCGTGAACGTTGCCTCCCAGTTACTGAGCAAGACCGCCAAACCCGCATTGGTGGACGGTGCGCGCACGGAGTACGACGAAATTCGTGAGCGCCGTAAAAACCGGGGGGAACGCACCAAGCTGGTCTCATTGAAGGAAGCCCGGGAACGCGCCCCGGAAATCCGATTCGACGACTACCAGCCGCCGAAGCCAGCCTTCACCGGTGTACGGTCCTTCGAAACCTATGACCTGAAAGAACTGGTGGACTACATCGACTGGACGCCCTTCTTTATTTCCTGGGACATGTCCGGCAAGTACCCCGCCATTTTCGATGATCCAAAGCGGGGTGAAGCGGCCAGGACGCTGTTTGATGACGGTCAAAAAATCCTTCAGCAGATGATCGACGAGAAACGCGTTTCCGCCAAGGCGGCGATCGGCTTCTGGCCCGCCAACCGCCGCGGCGACGATATTGTGCTCTATACCGACGAGACGCGGGAAAAGGAACTCACCACCCTGCACCATCTGCGACAGCAGGATGACAAGGCACCAGGCAAGCCGATGATGACGCTGTCGGATTTTGTAGCACCGGAAGGCGACGGCCCCGTAGACTACGTGGGCGGCTTTGCTGTGACCACCGGCATTGGCGCGGAGGAGTTTTCGCTGGAATTCAAGGATGGCAACGACGATTACAACGCCATCATGGTCAAGGCCCTGGCCGACCGCCTTGCGGAAGCCTTTGCCGAGCACCTGCACGAACGGGTACGGAAGGAATTCTGGGGTTATGCCGAAGACGAGGCACTCAGAAATGACGACCTGATCCGTGAACGGTACCGGGGCATTCGACCTGCGCCAGGCTATCCTGCCTGCCCGGATCACACGGAAAAGGCCACTCTGTTCGACCTGCTCGACGCACCGGCAAACGCTGGACTGGAACTGACCGAGCACTTTGCCATGTTCCCGACCGCGGCCGTTTCCGGATGGTATTTCTCCCATCCCGAATCAAAGTATTTTGCAGTGGGTAAGATTGGCGTGGATCAGGTTGAAGACTACGCAACACGAAAGGGAATATCCAAGGCCGAAGCAGAGCGATGGCTGGCGCCCAGCCTTGCGTACGACCCGGCGGAATAACCACCGCCGGGATCCGCCTTACACACACCAGCGGAAACCAAGCATGACGGATAAAAACGAAAACGAGCATTCACCCGACAAGTCTGCTGAGCCTGCCAAATCGGCAAAGACAGCAAAAACAGGACCGGGGGTTTTCAAAGTGATGCAGAGCATCCTTGCCGGCGCGCTCGGCGTTCAGTCCGACAAGCGCCGTGAGGAAGATTTCTCAAGCCACAGTCCCTGGCCGTACATCATCGCCGGAATCCTGTTTACGGTCGGCTTCGTTGTTACCCTCGTGGTGGTCGTCAAGCTGGTGCTTGCCGGCCAGTAGCGATTACTGCCCGGATACCCAGACTACGGCGAAGGCAACAACCAGCATTACCAGCAAAACGGCGGCAACGGCGTCGGCCTGACTGTCTGTTCTCGCGGTCTTCTTCATACTCTTTCCTCGCTATGTCGTTATTGTCTGTTTTGTCGCACACGCCTCTTTAAATCTAGGCGGGAAATTGTAATCAGTCCAGCAATATCTGGTTTTCTATATCACCTTAGTCGATAAACATATTTGGAAATAATCATTTTAAGAATAATGGCACGGTGATATTCTCCCACGCAAGAAAAGGCACTAAAGCCGTATTTCCAGCGTTTCAGCAGGACGTTCCACTATGTATGTTTATGACGAACACGACCGGCAGATGGCTGCCGAGCGCGTTGCACAATTCCGTGACCAGACCGAGAGAGCACTGGCTGGCGAGCTGAGCGAAGACGAGTTTCTTCCACTGCGACTTCAGAACGGATTGTATGTACAGCGTCTTGCCCCGATGTTGCGCATCGCGGTGCCGTACGGAATGCTCCGTTCTGCCCAGCTTCGCCGCCTGGCACGCATAACCCGTGACTATGACAAAGGTTATGCGCACTTTACAACCCGCCAGAACGTTCAGCTCAACTGGCCGGAGATCGAAGACGTACCGGATATCCTGGCCGAGTTGGCGGAAGTCGAAATGCACGCCAACCAGACCAGCGGCAACTGCATCCGCAACACCACCACGGATCAGTTTTCCGGTGTGCAGGCGGACGAGATTACCGACCCGCGCCCCTACTGCGAGATCATCCGCCAGTGGTCCACCTTCCACCCGGAATTCGCCTTTTTGCCGCGCAAGTTCAAGGTGGCCGTCAATGCGTCTGAACAGTCCGATCGTGCCGCTATCCAGGTTCATGATATCGGCCTGCAGATGTTGCGTAATGATCAGGGGGAACTCGGTTTCCGTGTCCACGTGGGCGGTGGTCTTGGACGTACGCCGATGGTTGGCCCTGTTATCCGTGACTTCCTGCCGGAACTGGATCTACTCACGTATCTAGAGGCCGTACTGCGCGTCTACAACCGATACGGTCGCCGCGACAACAAGTTCAAGGCCCGTATCAAGATTCTGGTGAAGGCGCTGACGCCCGAAGGATTCGCGGCGAAGGTGGAAGAGGAATGGTCCCACATCAAGGACTCCCCTACGCGTCTCACCCAGGAAGCCATTGAGCAGTTCAAAGGGTATTTCACCGAGCCGGACTACCAGCGGGTTCCGGATGTGAAGGACGCTTTGGCGACCCAACGATTCGAGAACCGCGGGTTTGATCAGTGGATCAGTCACAACGTGGATACCCACAAGAACCCAGGCTACGCCATTGTAACGCTGACCATGAAGAAAACCGGCACGCCGCCGGGCGATGTCAGTGATCGCCAGCTAGAGCAGATTGCCGACCTGGCAGACCGGTACAGCTTCGGCGAAGTACGGGTGACGCATCAGCAGAACGTGGTTCTGGCGGATGTCCGGAAAGATCAACTGTTCGAGCTCTGGCAAGCGATCACACCAATGGACTTTGCCACTGCGAACCTGAATACGCTGACCGATGTTATCTGCTGCCCGGGTGGCGATTACTGCGCCCTGGCGAATGCCAAGTCTATTCCCGTGGCGGAGTCCATTCAGCGCCAGTTCGATGATATGGACTACCTGTACGACATCGGCAACATTGATCTGAACATTTCCGGCTGCATGAACGCCTGCGGTCACCACCACGTGGGCAATATCGGCGTCCTTGGCGTCGACAAGAAGGGGCAGGAGTTCTACCAGATTAGCCTGGGCGGCTCCTCCCATCACGATGCCGCGATTGGCAAGATCCTGGGCCCCTCTTTCGCCCGGGAAGACATGCCGGAAGTGATGCAGAAAATCATTAATGTGTACGTCGATAACCGGACCTCGGAAGAGCCTTTCCTGGATACCTATCACCGTATCGGCATTGAGCCATTCAAGGAGCGGGTTTATGCCTGATGTGATCACCAGTGACGGAAGTATCCGTCAGGACGATTGGGTTGTTGTGCCAAGGCCAGCAGACGGGGAGTCTCTGGATGTTCCCGAGCAACCTGCCCTGATTCCGGCCGATCTGTGGTTGGCGGGAAAAGAACACTTTGAAGGTCGTGATGATATTGGTGTGTGGCTTGACAGCCATGACGAGCCGGAGATTCTGGCTGGCGTGGTGAATGAGCTGCCGGTGATTGCGGTGAACTTTCCGAAGTTCAGCGATGGCCGCGGTTACAGTATCGCGCGGCTGCTTCGTGAGCGCCTGAGTTACCGGAACGAACTTCGTGCGGTCGGTGATGTGCTTCTTGATCAGTTGCAGTTTATGAAGCGGTGCGGTTTTGATACTTATGTGCTGCGTGCAGATAAGGATATCAACAAGGCAGCTCGTTGCCTGAACTTCTTTACCCAGGGGTATCAGGCTGCGACCGATACGGACGAGCCGTTGTTTCGTCGTCGGGCTTCCTGACTCTAGCCAGGTACCGACTTCAGGAGTACGAAGAGAAGAAGCTTATTGCCCAAAACACGCTCCTTGCGGCACATCCATGTGACGCTTGGGCTCCGCCATCCATGGCTCCGCACAGTTTTGGCAAGCAAGCCTCCTCTCTTCTATACCAGCCACTCACCCGCTGACTGATAAACGTAGGTCGGATTAGGCGAAGCCGTAATCCGACAACCCCGCACTGACCTCTTTACCTGGAATGATCTAGAACAATCTTCCCGGACGACTCCCCTTTCAGGAACGCCTTCAAAGCGCCATCCAGCTCTCCACGCCCAATATCCCGCGCCGAAGCCTCTGTCTTTTTGCACGCCCAGTCACCGGCAAATTTGTCCCAGACTGACTGTTTGTCCGACAGCGGAATTTCAACCGAATCCACACCCAGCAGGTTGTTGCCCCGCAGGATAAACGGCAGAACGGTGGTTTCCAATTGTGGCCCGGCGACCAGGCCGCAGCAAGAGACGGAGCCGCCTGGGTGGATCTGCTTCAGCAATTCCGCCAGTGGGCCACCGCCGACGGTATCTACAGCATTGGCATAGGCGGGCTTCAGCATTGGCTTCTTTTCGGCTGCCAGAGCTTCGCGTCCGAGCACTTCCGTGGCACCAAGGTTTTTGAGTGCATCGGCGTGGTCTTGTTTGCCACTGATAGCCACTACTTCGAAGCCGAGGCTAGCAAGCAGCTCAACCGCTACGCTGCCGACAGCGCCACTGGCACCACTGACAGCGACTTTGCCCTGCTCGGGCCTGGCACCCATGGTCAACAACTTTTGTACGCACAGTCCCGCCGTCAGGCCGGCTGTGCCGTATATCATGGCGGTTCGGGCGCTCCAACCCTTGGGCATTGCCACACACCACTCGGCCGGTACCCGGATGTATTCGCCGAAGCCACCGTCGGTGTTCATACCGAGGTCATAGCCGGTTACCAGCACCTGGTCACCGGCCGAAAAGGAGCCGGACGAGGCTTCCACCACTTCCCCGGCAGCATCGATACCTGGAGTGTGGGGGAAGTTACGTGTAACGCCCTTGTTGCCGGAGGCGGACAAGGCATCCTTGTAGTTCAGGGACGAATGACTGACTTTAATAAGGACATCGTTTTCGGGCAGATCGGATACGTGCAGCGTTTGCTCAGAACCCGCGAACTCTCCGCCCTGCTCCTGAACGCGCCATGCCTTGAACTCAGTGTTGTTTGTCATGACTCTGTTCCCGTTACTGTAGCTTTACTGAATTTTCTGGTTGCGGAACGCGCCCAGTACCCGCCATACGGTGTGCTCAAGTGCTGCACTGGTGGCCAGGCCAAGCTTTTCCGGCAACGTGCGTTTGCGCTGAAAACCTACAGAGATTACGTCGGCCTTGTCACAGGCTTCAATGAGATATTCGTCGGAGGTCTTGATCTCGTCCACCAGCTTGACCTCCAGGGCGCGGCTGCCAAACCAGATATCGCCATTTGCAACGGCGGCAATATCCAGTTCCGGGCGGCGTTCACCCACGTATTCCTTGAACAACACGTGGGTATCCTCAAGGTCTTCAAGGAATTTGGTTCTTCCTTTATCGGTGTTTTCGCCGAAAACGGTCATGGTGCGCTTGTGTTCACCGGCCGTCAGAATCTCGAAGTCGACGTCGTTCTTCTTGAGCAAACGATGGAAGTTGGGCAATTGGGCTACAACACCAATGGACCCCAGAATCGCAAACGGCGACGCGACAATCCTGTCAGCCACGCACGCCATCATGTAACCACCACTGGCAGCAACCTTATCGACGCAGGCCGTAAGCCGGATACCTTTGGCTCGAATACGGTCCAACTGGGCAGCCGCAAGCCCGTATGAGTGAACCAGGCCACCACCACTTTCAAGGCGTATCACCACTTCATCGGTTTCAGGCTCCGCAACGCTGAGCACTGCTGTGATTGAGCGGCGCAAAGAGTCCGTATCGCTGGCCTTGATATCGCCGTCGAAGTCCAACACGTATACCTTGGGACGGGGTTTTTCCTCAGCATCGCCGGATTTGCGCTTGGCCTTCTCGGCTTTCTGCTTGGCCTTGTCTTCCTTTTTACGGGCTTTTTCGAAAGCCTTGCGTTCCGAATCGCTGCGCAGTTTGGCCTGAAGTGACTCCCTCAGCTTACGGTATTTCTCGTTGAGTTTGCGGACCCGCAGCTCTCCGTCACTCCCCTGATCGTCCTTGTCTTTGTGGGCAGCGGATAAAACCACTGAAACAATGACCAGAAGCGCCACCACAAGGGTGATCGTTTTCGCAATAAACAAACCGAACTCTGTCAGAAATTCCAAGTTGCTTCTCCAGGATTACTCTTGAGCGCTCGATTGTAACCGAGGTGCCCTGAGGTACAAGCCATAGAACCGATAACAAATTAAAACAAGCGTTCGATCGAGCTTGACACCGGTAATGTCTGACCCTAAAGTCGAATGGCTACGTCGGCTCACCCGGGCTTCCATGCAGGCGAAAGGCCAGGAACCAGAAGCCGTCAACACGCCAAGACAACCATCAATAAGGGTAAAATAATGTCTGTAGCTCAGATATTCGAAAAACTCGAACAGAATTTTAACGCGGACGCAGCTGAAGGCCTCGATCTGGTATTCCAGTTCGACATTGAGGACGACAAGACCTATCACCTGGTTATCAAGGATGGCACCTGCAAGATGGCCGAAGGCGCCCATGACGACCCTTCCGTCACCCTGATCATGAACTCCGAAACCCTGCAGGGCATCGTATCTGGCGAAACCGATGGCATGCAGGCATTTATGGCCGGTCAGCTGCGCGCTGAGGGCGACATGATGCTCGCAACCAAACTGGGCGAGCTGTTTAATATGGGCTGATCGCTCTTCGGGCGAATGGCCCTTTGCCTGCCCACAAAAAAACCCTGCACACACGGCAGGGTTTTTTTGTGGGGTTTGAACCGCGCGACGGCTAGAGCCCCACGTCCTCCAATGAGGATTCCGCCAGTTTCAACAAGTCCGCATTGCGATCTTCCCGCCTGCCAACGCTCTCGATGTAATACTCGAGGGACGTTAACGCGTCCGCCAGCGCTTCCAGCACCTGAGCCTGAGGCGCCTCCCTGGCGTCCAGTAATCGCTCCTGAATGGATGCTGCCACGCGCTCCAACACCGAGGCCGCTCCGGGATCGTTCAGCATATGGAGCCCACCCCAGATACTGTGCAACGTAGCAGGCAGATTGGCGAGGTGGAGCTTGTCGTAGTCGGACTCGATAAACGCCGTTATGGCGCGTTTTGCGAGGGTCAGTGCACTTTTCGCTTCGTCGGCCACTACATAGGTGGCCTCATGGAGGTAAAGGGATTCTTCACGGGTACGCTGACCACCCGCAAGGGCATCGGTTTCCGATGTAATACCACGGACCACGATTTGCATCACGGCATCCTCGATACCCAATACGGAATCCGCCAGCTTGTAGAGTTCATCGTCCGCTGGCAGACGATTCTCTTCCTCCCAGGTGCGCAACTTCGCGGCCTCACCCCGGGCCATAGCTCCTAACTGGTTGAGGTCCAGCATGATCAGCGTGTTGGCAAGGCGCTCCAGGGCGCCTGCAATGGATGACAACTCCGCCAGGTCCGGCTCAATGCCACGCTCAACAATGTCGAGCTTGTCCTTGAGCTGATTCAGTTCGTCCTGCAATGCCGTCGACAACGACTTGAGAACATCGGTGCCCGGGCCATAAAGTCGACGGGCATGGGCATCAAGCATGGAGTCCGGGAATTCCGCAGGCGTCAGTCGATAAGCTGACAGTACAGAGGTCACCTCGGGATTTGCCGATCCACTCCTATAGAGCAGATACACCAGATCACGAATGAGAGAGTCCGGCGCATCCTTGGCCGTGGCCACCTTGCCAACGTACACGACTTCCCGGGAATATTTCTCGATGCGCATGAACATGCGCTTTCGGGCCTTGCTGAGTCCCATGACACGATCAAGCATGGTATCCGCCACAATGGCAACCAGACACCACATCTGCCCCATGGGCTGCCCCTGGCAAAGCCGAGCAAATCCACGCGCTGCCCGGCCAAAAAGTTTCTTGCTGACCACATCGTTCTTTTCGCGAAGCACACCCAGCAGTGCAACCTGGAACGTCAGCCGCATACGGCGGGCCAATATTTCGTACTCCGCCTCGTTACCATCAAACGCCTGGAGGGAAAGCCCCGAGCAGAAATCCGGCCGCTCCTTGACGTCCACATCGAAGAAACAGGATTCCGGGTAAGGTTTTTCCTTACGGGCTTCGCGCAGATCATTGATAACTGGTAGCAACAACTCCGGATGATCCGCTCGCTGCTGATGATAATATTCAACGTAACGGCGCAGAATGAACAGCGCGCTATTGAGGGTCGTCAGAAGGATATTCTTGTCGTCGTTGGCGCCAACGGGAACATCATTGGCCATACTGACGGCTTCCTGGCACAGGAGGGTGCCAGCACGCAGTTCGACAAGAATGAAAATACCGCGGAGCTGGTTCAGAAAATCCACACAGTTCTGCAGATCCTCACCGCTTTCACGGTTTTCCTGAAAGCGTTCAAGGCTGGACTCTGCCTGTTTGATGGTCTGCTCAATCTCACTTTTGACCAGATCAAATGACTGTGATTTCGTCGCCAGAGACGATTGAACCATAAACGCTTCCTGTAATGTATGCGGAAACTACCGCGCCCTGTTCTTGGAATGTGATCTTGTCGGTTGTTTGAAGAATCACTTTATGAGCCAGATTTACCCTTCCCGGCTAAAATAAAAAGTTCGCGAAAACTCGCGAACTTATCATTACTTATAACACAAAACTCAAGTAGCTCAAGAAAGCAGGAATGTAACAAAACGTACAACGCGACACACAGTTCACACTGCCAAAACAAATCCGGCTCTGCTCTGCTTATTCTTCAGCGGGTAGCTTATCCCATACGGTTGCACCAGCCTGTTTTGCCAGCAACGCCATGAACTCGTCGTGGGCGGCACGCTCGTCGTCGCTGGCCCTTGGTACCGGCAATGGGTTGCGATCATCCGCCAGGCGACGGATACCGCCCTCACCACCGGCTTCGTCACCGCCGGCATCCAGGGAAAGTGCAGTTTGACCGCCTGTCAGCAAAAGATAGACGTCGGCAAGGATTTCCGCATCCAGCAATGCGCCGTGCAGTTCACGGTTGCTGTTGTCGATCCCGTAACGCTTGCACAACGCATCCAGATTGTTCTTCTGGCCAGGATGCTTCTTGCGGGCGATGGCGAGGGAATCCACTACGCCGCAATGCTCCGTCGTCCTGCGAACGGGCTTCAGGCGAGCGAACTCGGAATCCATGAATCCGATATCGAACGCCGCGTTATGGATAACCAGCTCGGCGCCTTTTATGAACTCAAAGAACTCGTCGGCTATTTCGGCGAATTTTGGTTTATCCACCAGAAACTCGTTGGTGATGCCGTGAACCGTTATCGCTTCCGCCTCCACTTCCCTCTCAGGGTTAATGTAGACGTGATAATGCCGACCGGTGATCTGGCGCTCCATCAGCTCAACGCAGCCAATTTCGATAATCCGGTGACCTTCCGTCGGGTCGATACCGGTGGTTTCCGTATCCAGTACAATCTGTCTCATGGTTTCCCTATTGGTTACCCCATTGGTCACGCCGTTGTTATCCGGCGTTAGCCAGTTCTTCCACACCGCGATTGGCGAGCTCGTCAGCCAACTCGTTGTCGGGATTCCCCGAATGCCCCTTCACCCAGTGCCAATTGACCTTGTGGCGAGCCACCTCGCCGTCCAGCTCACGCCACAGATCTTCATTCTTGACCGGTTTTTTCGCGGCTGTTTTCCACCCGTTTCGCTTCCAGCCCGTCATCCACTCGGTGATGCCCTTGCGAACATACTGAGAATCGGTATAGAGCTCTACGTCGCAGGCGCGCTTGAGTGCTTTCAAACCCTGTATCGCGGCCATCAACTCCATGCGATTGTTGGTGGTATTTGCTTCGCCACCGTGCAACATCTTGTTGGCATCGCCGTACCGCAGAACAACGCCCCAGCCTCCTGGCCCAGGGTTACCCTTACAGGCCCCGTCGGTATAGAGAACAACCTTGCCGGCCATCAATACTCCTCGATATGCTTGTGTTTCAATATAGCGCACCGACCCTTGTCGGGATGCACCGGGTATCCACGCGATGCCCCCACTGCACCCCTTCCTGGCAGGGCGATGACTTTCTGTCCTTGCCAGGCTGGCCGACGTTGTAATCTGGAATAAACGCGCTTTTTGGCAAGGATACAGTAATAAGCCCCCACCGGCAGGAAACGGTTGCCACACAACCTTTCCATTAAGCCTCTGCGCTCCGCGAGAACCGCCCGTTGAAGCGGAACCTGGAAAAACGACGAACCCGATGACTCCACGGAAAAATCCAGCAGTCGGAGCCAGTCTTCCATGCGCCCCTTCATCAAAAAACGACCACCCCAGGGGCCTTCATGGTGCCTGGAAACCAGTTTCCGCAGGCCCCAGAGACTAAACGGATTGAATCCGATCAGAACCATCATCCCCTCCCCTCTAAGCACCCTGGAGGCCTCTCGCAGTGCGTGGTGGGGATGCGGTGAGAAATCCGCCGTGTGGTGGAGAATCACCAGATCCATGGAATCACCGGGAAAAGGCAACTCGTCGGCATCGCAGACTGCCACGCCGTCGGGAATGGAAGACTGCCAGTTCGGCGTCGTCAGAACGCGTTGGGCAAAATCCGTCCCACTGGCCAGTGGCAGGCGATGACTGACGGCAACCTGCAACTGCCTCGCGCCAGAGAGGGCGCGAACATGGTGTTCAACGCATGCACGCTGATCGGCCAATAGCGAACGGCCCAGGGGCGTCTGGAACCAGCTCTCGAAGCTGTCATGTCGGGCGGAATAGTCAACTTCACCTGCTGGGCTCATTGCTGTGTTCCCCTGGCTTGTTTCTCCGGTGTTGGGACACCGGGATTAATACATTATGATAACAGTCACACTCGTATCGCACATGTGGAGCCTATGCTGACCATAAACGCTATTCCAGCCTTCAATGATAACTACATCTGGTGCCTGTCCAACAGCGAAGATCGCAAGGCATTGATCGTGGACCCCGGGCAGGCAGAGCCGGTCATCGAATTCCTGGCAGAGAACGGGCTGCAACTGGACACCATCCTGGTGACCCACCACCACCCTGATCACGTGGGCGGTGTGGGCAAGCTCGCGGGAACAGTCTCCGACTGCAGGATCATCGGCCCGGCGAACTCTCCCTTCAAGGGCGCCACCAGCGAAGTGCACCCCGGGGATGAGGTGGTCTGGCAACAGCTCACATTCAGCGTGCTTGGCGTTCCCGGGCATACCCTCGACCATATTGCCTATTATACAGACGTGCGCGTCAACGACCGTCCGGTCCTGTTTTGTGGCGACACTTTGTTTGTGTGCGGTTGCGGACGTTTGTTCGAGGGATCTCCGGAGCAAATGAAACGGTCACTGGAAAGCCTTCGAGGGCTGCCAGACGACGCAGCCGTATACTGTGCTCACGAATACACTCTCGCCAACCTCAAATTCGCTCGTCACTGGCTACCGGACGACGAGCCGCTCAGGGAATTCGAGGCCCGCTGCCAGAAACGTCGGGACGATGGCATGCCCACCGTTCCATCCATCCTCGGCGAAGAGAAGCGACTGAACCCGTTTCTGCGCTGGGACGATGAGGCAGTAGTCGCCGCCGCGCACCAATACGCACAGAAAACGGGCCTGGCCGTCGAATCGGACAACGACGTGTTCGCAGCCACAAGGCACGGCAAGGATACGTTTTAAAGGAAGCGCGCTAAAGGTAGGTAACAATTTCTATCAATGACGTAACGCGAGTCTTGTTGACCCCCTGAAAAGCGTTCCAATAGAATCCGTGTAACTTTTGAGTCATAACTCATTAAATATGCCGGGTTTTCATACAGTTCATCCCGGCTTCGACCAGCCACCGGAAGTAGTCATATGACGGTCTCGCGATTCTCCACCCTGTTTCTCCTTGGCGCACTTGCCAGTGGCTGCAGCGCTCTTGATCCTTTTACAGAGTCTTCATCAAGTGACGTACTGGCCTCGGAAAAACTGACCGTGGCGGCCGGTGACGACGAGTTAAAAGAGGCGATAGAGTCCTCACCTGATGACGAACCAACGGGCCGCGCGTCCCGAACAAAGCTCGACGACGCCATCGACCCAACGCTCAAGAAAACCGCGGAAGACGCCCGGGAAAAGCTGGACGAGCCCGACCAGAAGATCGCGGAAGAGAATGATGCTACGCCCGACCTGTGGCACCGCCTGCGAGCAGGATTTGAGCTGGATCATGACGCCAGCGAGCCCAGGGTCCAGGCGCAACTGAACTGGTACAAAAAGCATCCACGCTACATTGATCGAGTCGTTGATCGTGGCAGCCGCTACCTGCACTATATTCTGTCCGAAGCCGAAAAACGCGGACTGCCCACGGAACTGGCTCTGCTACCAGTGGTGGAGAGTGCCTTTGATCCGTTTGCCTACTCCCACGGTCGTGCAGCTGGCCTGTGGCAATTCATTCCCTCAACGGGCAAGTATTTTGGCCTGACCCAAAGCTGGTGGCATGACGATCGCCGCGATATCGTTGCCGCGACCGATGCCGCACTGACGTACCTTGATAGACTGGCAACACGATTCGACGGCGACTACATGCTGGCGCTTGCGGCCTATAACAGCGGTGGCGGCACGGTTTCCAGCGCCATGCGCCGCAACCGCAAGCGCAATCAACCTACCGATTACTGGTCCCTCGACCTGCCTCGGGAAACGCGCCATTACGTCCCAAAACTGATCGCTCTGGCGAAGATCTTCGATGATCCACAAGCTTACGGCATTGAGTTGCCTCCGCTGGACGACGAGCCCTACTTTGAAGTCGTGGACACCGGTTCACAGCTCGATCTGGCCCAGGCAGCGGAACTGGCCGGTGTCGATATCGACGAGATTTACCTGCTCAACCCCTCTTACAATCGCTGGGCGACGTCACCGGACGGGCCCCACCGGCTGCTGATCCCCCGTGAGCACGCTGAAACCTTCGCCACGGCCCTCAAGGGTATGGATCCGGCGAAACGCGTTTCCTGGCGGAACTACAAGGTGGAATCCGGCGATACCCTGAGCACCATTGCCAAACGCTATTCCACCACGCCGTCGGTGATACAACAGGTCAACAAGCTCGACAGTCACATCATCCGCATCGGCCAACGGCTGATGATTCCCTCCGCAGCCGAACAGGCGAGCACCTATTCCCTGAGCGCCAATGAACGACTCGCCAGAAAGCAGGAACGGAGTGGCAAAAACGCCAACGGCACTCGGGTTGACTACAAAGTTCGCTCCGGGGACACCTTCTGGGATATTGCCCGCGAGCATCGGGTGTCCGTCCGCCAACTGGCGTCCTGGAATGGCATGGCACCTGGTGATCCACTGATGCCCGGCAAGAAACTGGTTATCTGGTCGAAGTCGAAACAACCCGCCATGCTGGCCAGCACCAATCGTGGCAAAGGCATGGTACGCAAAGTGGGCTATCAGGTTCGCAAAGGGGATTCCCTGTCAACCATCGCCAGCCGCTTTGCAGTCAATGTGAGAGACATCGCAAGCTGGAACGACCTCAACACCTCCCGTTATCTTCAGCCCGGGCAAAGTCTGGTACTCTATGTCGACATAAGAAACAGCCCCTGAGTCTGAACCGAAACGTGCGAGATCTATGACAAGAACACGGAAAGCCTCATCCCTCATCAGTGTTTTGACCGTTACCGCCATGGCTCTACTTCCATGGCAATCTGCCTCAGCCGAGCCCGACGCGAGACACGGCATTGCCATGCACGGCAACACCCAATACGCCGAAGGTTTCCCGCACTTTGACTACGTTAACCCCGGGGCGCCCAAGGGCGGCGTCCTTCGAATGGCCGTGGTGGCCAATGGATTCGACACCTTTAACCCTTTCGTTATTCGCGGTGTAGCCGCGGCGGGCATTAACACATACCTATACGATACGCTGATGGAACCGTCAGCGGACGAACCTTTTTCCGCCTATGGCCTGATTGCCGAGTCCATTGAAACCCCGGAAGACCGCAGTTACGTGACCTTTCATCTGCGTGATGAAGCCCGGTTCCAAGATGGTGAACCCATTACCGCGAAGGACGTGAAGTTTTCGTTCGATGTCCTGACCACCAAAGGCCATCCTTTCTATCGCAACTATTATGCAGACGTGTCCGAGGTAATCATCGAAGATGAGCGGACTATCCGCTTCGAGTTTGGTGACACCAACAACCGTGAACTGCCACTGATTCTCGGCCAACTGCCCGTTCTTCCAAGTCATTACTGGAAAGATCGTGAATTTGGCGACAACGGTCTGACACCGCCCGTTGGCAGCGGTCCGTATCGAATTGGCGACTTCGAAGCGGGCCGCTCCATCACCTTCAAACGGGTGGAGGACTACTGGGCCAGAAACATCGGAGTGCGCAAGGGACGGTTTAATTTCGATGAGATTCACTATGACTACTACAAAGATGACACCGTCGCCCTGGAGTCCTTCCGTGCCGGTAACTTCGATTTTCGGGTTGAGTCCTCGGCCAAGAACTGGGCCACGGCCTACACCGGCAATCAGTTCGACTCCGGCAAGGTGAAAACCGAAGCCGTCGAGCATGGCCGTCCCGCCGGCATGCAGGCCTTCGCAATGAACACCCGCCGCCAGGTTTTCAGTGACCCTGGTGTACGGGAGGCGTTGGCTTACGCGTTCGACTTTGAATGGGCCAACAAGAACCTTTTCTTCGGGCAATACACCCGCACCTCGAGCTACTTCGAGAACAGCGAACTGGCGTCGTCCGGCCTGCCCGAAGGACGCGAGCTGGAAATCCTCGAACCCTATCGCGATCAATTGCCCGACGACGTTTTCAATGAAGCGTATCAGCCGCCTTCGACAGAGGGTAAAGGTGGGCTCCGCGATAATCTCCGTACGGCACTGACGTTATTACGGGAGGCTGGTTACGAGGTCAGGGATGGCACCATGGTGAACCGGGAAACCGGTAATCCCCTGGCGTTCGAGATCCTGATCTTTCAGAAAACCTTTGAACGGGTGGTGCTGCCCTTCAAGAACAACCTCGAAAGACTGGGCATCGATGTGTCCGTACGCCTGGTGGATACCAACCAGTATATACAGCGCCTTCGTGAGTTCGACTACGACATGACGGTCCAGGGTATCGGTCAGTCCGACTCCCCCGGCAATGAGCAACGGGAATACTGGCATTCCTCCAATGTCGACGTGAAGGGCTCGCGCAACTATATGGGGGTGGACAGCCCGGTGGTGGATGACTTGGTGAACCTGGTCATCCAGGCGCCTACCCGCGAGGAGCTTGTTCACCGCACGCGTGCGCTGGACCGGGTACTACTGCATGGGCACTACGTGGTGCCAAACTGGTACCTGCCCAAGGATCGGATCGCCTACTGGTCCTTTCTGCAGCGGCCGGAGACGGTTCCCAAAAACGGTGTGGACGTCAATAACTGGTGGGTAGAAAGCACTGACCAATGACGCAGATCTCTGACACAACCTTGACGGAGTTCCGCTGAATGGGCAGTTATATCCTCAGGCGCCTGGCGCTGATTATCCCCACGCTACTCGGGATCATGCTGCTCAACTTCGTGATTGTTCAGGCCGCCCCCGGCGGTCCCGTTGAGCAGTTGATTGCCGAAACGGAAGGGCACGGTGGCGGAGCCCTCGCCAGGGCCAGCGGTGGCGGTACCGGTGGCGAGGTGACCTCATCAAGTGGCGACAGCCGCGGTTCCCGAGGCCTGCCGGACGAGCTTCTCAAAGAGATAGAGGTTATGTACGGCTTTGACAAGCCGGCTCATGAGCGATTCCTG
Organism: Marinobacter salarius; assembly: GCF_032922745.1. Lineage (NCBI taxonomy): Bacteria > Pseudomonadati > Pseudomonadota > Gammaproteobacteria > Pseudomonadales > Marinobacteraceae > Marinobacter > Marinobacter salarius. The sequence continues at coordinate 2,894,712 of NZ_CP136693.1, read as the reverse complement.
AAAATGCTCGGCGATTATGCCACCTTTGATTTTGGCGAGTCCTTTTTTCGGGACCGCTCGGTGATCGAACTGATTGTGGACAAAATGCCGGTGTCCATCTCCCTGGGATTGTGGTCCACCCTGATTATCTACCTGATCTCGATCCCCCTTGGTATCCGCAAGGCCGTCACCGACGGATCGCGATTCGACGTCTGGAGCAGTTCTGCCATCGTGGTGGGCTACGCCATTCCAGGCTTCCTGTTTGCGATACTGTTGATTGTCCTGTTCGCAGGGGGCAGTTACCTGGACTGGTTTCCGCTACGGGGGCTGACGTCGTCCAACTTCGACGAACTTAACTGGTACCAGAAAATCGGTGATTATTTCTGGCACCTGGCGTTGCCTGTTACGGCCAATGTCATCGGTGGCTTCGCCACTCTCACCCTGCTGACCAAGAATTCCTTCCTTGATGAGATCAGCAAACAGTATGTGGTGACCGCCAGAGCCAAGGGTCTGGAAGAGAAACAGGTGCTTTACGGGCATGTGTTCCGCAACGCCATGCTGATTGTCATTGCCAGCCTTCCCGGCGTGCTTGTGTCGTTATTCTTCACCGGCGCGTTGCTGATTGAAGTGATTTTCTCCCTGGATGGCCTTGGACTACTGGGCTTTGAGGCGGCGTTGAATCGGGATTATCCGGTGATATTCGGTACCCTCTATATCTTTACGCTCATGGGATTGGTGCTGAAACTGATCAGCGATATCACATACGTTCTGGTGGACCCCCGCATTGATTTCGAAAGCCGAGAGGGGTCGTAGGCATGGTAACGCTCTCTCCTATCCAGCAAAGGCGGCTTCGCAACTTCCGCAACAACCGTCGTGGTTTCTGGTCCCTGTGGCTATTCCTGGCCCTTTTTGGGCTCTCGCTCATCGCCGAGGTGATTGCGAATGACGTGCCACTGGTCGCTTATTACAAAGGGGATGTTTACTTTCCGATCGTGGAAAGTGTGCCCGAGGAAACGTTCGGCGGGTTTCTGCCCACCGAAGCCGACTATCGCGATTCGTTTATTGCCAATGAAATCGAGGCAAACGGCTGGATGATCTGGCCACCCATTCGTTTTAGTTACAACACCACGAACTATAACCTTGAGGTGCCGTCACCGGCCCCACCCAGCGCTGAAAACTGGATCGGCACCGATGACCAGGGCCGAGATGTGGCCGCGCGGGTGATTTATGGTTTCCGCATTTCCGTCCTGTTCGGGCTTGTGCTGACCATTCTCAGCTGCATCGTGGGCGTGGTTGTCGGTGCTATCCAGGGCTACTACGGCGGCAAGGTTGATTTGCTGGGGCAGCGGTTTATCGAGGTGTGGTCCGGGCTTCCAGTGCTCTACCTGCTGATTATCCTGTCCAGCATCGTGCAACCCAATTTCTGGTGGCTGCTTGGCATCATGCTGTTGTTCAGCTGGATGGGGCTGGTGGACGTGGTTCGCGCGGAATTCCTGCGCGCCCGTAATTTCGAATACGTAAAGGCTGCGAGAGCCCTGGGGCTGGGTAACCGCAAGATCATGTTCCGCCATATCCTCCCCAACGCCATGGTGGCCACCCTCACCTTTCTACCATTCATCCTGACCGGCGCGATCACCGGGCTGACGTCGCTGGACTTCCTGGGCTTTGGCCTGCCGTCCGGGTCACCCTCCCTGGGCGAGCTGATCGCCCAGGGGAAATCCAACCTTCATGCCCCGTGGCTGGGTATATCGGCGTTTGTGTCCCTGTCCATCATGTTGACGCTGCTGGTATTTGTCGGTGAAGCCGTCCGTGATGCCTTCGATCCGAGAAAGAACTGATATGTCGCAACTGCTGGAAATCCGGGATCTGTCCATACGTTTTGATGACACCATTCAGGCTGTGGATCAATTGTCGCTGAGCATCGACAATGGTGAAACTGTCGCTCTGGTGGGAGAAAGCGGTTCCGGGAAGTCCGTGTCCGCCCTGTCGATTCTCCGGCTTCTCGACGAACGCCACGCCAGCTATCCGTCCGGCGCCATCCTGTTCCAGGGAGAGGACATGTTGAAGGCCAGTCAGAAGCGCCTTCGACAGATCCGCGGACGTCACGTCAGCATGATTTTCCAGGAGCCAATGACCTCGCTCAATCCACTGCACACGGTGGAAAAGCAGATCAGTGAAACCCTTGCCCTGCATAAGGGGATGCGTGGCCCACAGGCCCGTGCCCGTTGCGTGGAGCTATTGGAGTTGGTCGGTATCCCCTCGCCTGAGGAGCGATTGACGAGCTACCCTCATCAGCTCTCCGGCGGTCAGAAGCAGCGGGTGATGATTGCCATGGCCCTCGCCAATGAGCCGGACTTGCTGATCGCAGACGAGCCCACAACAGCACTCGACGTCACGGTCCAGAAGCAGGTACTGGAGTTGTTGAAGGACCTGCAACACAAACTGGGTATGGCGATCTTGCTGATTACCCACGACTTGTCCATCGTGCGGCGCTACGCAGACCATGTCGTGGTGATGGAACAGGGCCAACTGATCGAGGAGGCACCGACAGCGCAGCTGTTTAAAGCCCCACAGCATGCTTATACCCGAAGCTTGCTGGACGCAGAGCCTCCTGCCTCGCCGTCGGGCACCATGGTCGACAACAGGTCGCTGCTGGATGTGAGCAATCTTGATGTTCGCTTCGTCACCCGCAAAAGCCTGTTTGGTCGGCCTCAGTCATGGTTTCAGGCGGTCGACGACGTCAGCTTCTCGCTCACCGAGGGCGAAACCCTGGGTATTGTTGGTGAAAGCGGAAGCGGCAAGACCACCATCGGCCACGCCCTGCTGAAACTTACCTCCAGTCGCGGCAGCATTCGGCTCAGTGGTGAAGAACTCGGCCAGCTCGACCAGAAACAGTTCCGGCCATGGCGCAGCCGTATCCAGATCGTTTTCCAAGATCCCTTCGGCAGCCTTAGCCCGCGGATGTCAGTCGCCGAGATCGTGCGGGAAGGCCTGGAGATACACGTACCGGCGACACCCGAAGAACAGGACCGGAGAGTCATACAGGCGCTCACAGACGTCGGCCTCGACCCACTGGCCCGTCACCGCTATCCCCATGAGTTCTCGGGTGGCCAGCGCCAACGCATCGCCATTGCCCGGGCGCTGGTTTTGCAGCCCGAGCTCATCATCCTGGACGAACCCACCTCTGCTCTGGACCGGACCGTGCAAAAGCAGGTGATTAACCTGCTACGGGATCTACAGGACAAATATGGTCTAAGCTATGTGTTTATCAGCCACGATCTGGCCGTGGTCCGGGCGCTGAGCCATAAATTGCTGGTACTCAAGGACGGTCGGGTCGTGGAATACGGCGATGCCGCCGAGATATTCAATACACCAAAGCACGATTACACCCGTGAACTGCTAGGGGCGGCCCTGTTCTACAGCCAATAGAGGGCTGCGACAGGCCCACGCCCGATCACTACGACCAATTGAGCGTTACCCGCACCGCTGCGGTTCATGGATAATGCCTTAAACTGAAACACAGGGAGAATCGTTATGGGATTACTCAGTGGCAAAAAAGCACTGATTGTCGGCGTTGCAAGCAAACACTCCATCGCTTATGGCATCGCGGAAGCCTTTGCCAAGCAGGGCGCCGAGTTAGCATTCACCTACCAGAATGAAAAGCTCAAGTCCCGGGTAGAGAAATTTGCCGAAGGCTGGGGCAGTTCGCTGATTTTCCCCTGCGATGTCGCCAGCGATGACGAAATAGAAGCTGTGTTCACCGAACTCGGCAAGCACTGGGACGACATTGACATTATTGTCCACTCTGTCGGTTACGCCCCGGCCAATGAGCTGGATGGCAACTACGTGGACGTCACCACGCGGGAAGGCTTCCGCATCGCCCACGACATCAGTTCCTACAGCTTTGTTGCCCTGGCCCAGGCTGGTCGCAAGATGATGCATGAAAACAGCTCCCTGCTGACCCTTAGCTACCTGGGTGCGGAAAAAGTACTGCAGAACTACAACGTCATGGGACTGGCCAAGGCTTCCCTTGAGGCGAACGTTCGCTACATGGCCGGCAGCCTGGGGCGTGATGGTATTCGGGTGAATGCCATCTCAGCGGGGCCCATCAGGACCCTGGCGGCCTCTGGCATCAAGAGTTTCCGCCGTATGCTGGCCGAAAACGCCAGGCGGGCACCGCTTCGCCGCAACGTGACCACTGACGAAGTGGGTAACGCCGCTGCTTTCATGTGTTCCGACATGGCCAGCGGCATTACCGGTGAAATCATGTACGTTGACGCCGGCTTCAACATTACCGGCATGGGCGAGTTGGAAGACTGAACCTATCCGCTTTTTCCCGGCAGGGCTTGCGGGCCTTGCCGGGGCGATTCACCCCTCAGACATCGCCTTTGCGACGGCTTCCACCCACTCCAGATACGACGTGTCATCCGACTCCAGTATCTGAAGCCCCACCAACCAACTGGTTTCAGTGCTTGCTCGACACCAGACAACCTCCGCCATCAGACCGAACGGCTCATTATCATCCTCCAGGGTGACCCAAGCGGGAAGCAGCGCACCTCGGATTACCGGTTCTGCGGTCGTCAACCGAATTCCACGGGCGGAGACATCGCGGGTGCGTGATACCAGCGTCCGTCCAGACTGACCACCTTGGGCCTCCGGAATCGGTGATTCAAGCTCCAGGGTCACACTTGCACTCGCCGTCAGCCGGTATTCAGAACGATTATCCCCGGCTTCCGGAGCGTCGTCATAGTCGCCAAACCTGTAATCAATATCGCTCATGATCATTCATCCGATACTATTTCATCCGATCAGTTTCGACCAACCCTGATTCGGCCGACCACTCGTGACAGGGCGTCATCAAAATCTGCGGAGCTTCCCAGCACACGTACCCGGCCCATCACCACGTGATCCACGAGCTCATCCACCAGGAATTCACGACGATTAAGTCCCAGCCGGTCCACAAACACCAACTTCCGGGAGGCATTGATCCGCACAGCCAGCTTCAGGCGAACGGCATCCTTGCCCTCACCAGTGCTTTCCTCGACGATCCAACCGCCCAGCTTGATGCCTTCTACCAGTTCCCTCGCAGCGGTTTCCCGCTCTAGCAACAAGCGCTGCTGCTCGGCTTCTTTGTCGGCGGTGCGTCGATCGTCCGCCTCTTTTTTCTGCCTCGCGAGTTCGGCCTGCCTGGCGGCTTCCTCCTGTTGGCGCAATTGTTCCGCTTCCGCCTTTTCCCGACGCAAGGATTCTGCCCGGGCTCTCGCCTCCTTGGCGGCTTCTTCCCGCAGCAACGTCTGACGTGCAAGCACCACAGATAACGAGGTAATGGTTTCTGCCAGTACCTGCCCAAAGGGGGTTAAAGGCGGCAATGGTCGGAGGGTGCCGCTATCGAGAGCCGTGGAGAACCTTGACCAGGGCATCAGCCCCAATTTGACCCCGGCACCATTGGTCCAAAGCACCTCGCAGGTATCCGGCAGCAGGGCGAAGAAAAACCGACGTCGCTCCGCGGCGCCCTCGCCTTCCACAAACCAGTTCCCCAGCAAGGGCTCAAACTCGGTTTCAGGCGGTGCGGAAAGCGACAACCAGGAAGAATCCCATGAGAAACGATCGTCCTCCGGCAATGCGGAAACCAGCTCGGGTGTTTCACCTCTCAGACGATCCACCATAACCGACTGGACGCCCTGCAGTGCCACGTCATCCAGGGGTTTTTCATTGACGCGATTCCAGACATCGCTGATCCGGTCGCCAATCTGTTCCCCCACCGTGTAAAGGCGGTTCCTGTCCTTGTCGGAAAGTGCCGGATCGCCAATCCAGACAAGCCATTCCAACAGTTTGCTCGCATGCCGCCAATTGTCGCCCTCGGTGCCTTCCTGCCAGACGATCTGCTTGATCAGCGCAAACCAGTGGTCAAAGATAAACCGGACCACGGCCTGCGGCAGTTGACGATTCTGAAGGGCTCGGCCCACCACTGCCCTCGCCGTCTGTTCCGCCTTTCTTTGGCGGGCGGCACCCTGCTCCGTTTCCAGCAACCGCTGACGTAAACGCTCATTCTGCTGTTCGCGCTTTCCCGCATCCTCTTCCCACTGACGGCAGAATTCGACAACCGGCCCAACGTCCCCGGAATCGAAACAGCCGGAAACCGCTATGGTCAGTGAATCCAACTGGTCCAGCAGGGCTCTCCCTGAGCGCCCGCCGGAACCACTCCATCCCCTGCAGTCCTGCAGGCTGTCAAGCCAGTGCACGATGGTATCGTTCAGCGCTCCGGCTCCCTCAAGGTTCATTCGCCAGGCGAGAAAGAACCGAAGGCGGGCAATTCGCAGGGCCAGTTCGGGATGGAGACCGCTGGTTTGGAGAAACACATCCATGATTCGGTCCGCCACATAGGCGGAATTGATCTGCCTGACCGACCAGGTCAAAGAGACCGAGCGGATAACGCGGGTAACGGGCTCATCCCGCTGCTCCGTCCAGCAGGACAGCAACAGTGGCCGCCAGTCGCTGGCCGTGTCTGCAGCAACCTTGCCAGCAGGATAGGGAAGATCGGGTACACGAATGCCTGAGAGCACGTCCCCAATCTTCTTCACGACCTGTTTCCGGGACAGTACCTTGCGCTTTTTCTGCGTGCTCTGCTGCATCCGTTCCCCGCGCGTCAGAAGCGTTGAAAAGGTTCATCAAATAACGCAGTATAACCAACTCGCCGGGGTTTACCGCAACTAAGCGCCGGCCAGTCTTGTTTTATGCGACGGGGATGACAACAGAATGTCGGGCACCAAACTAGAGAATCTGAATGTGGCGAGTCAGGAACCTTTGATTACCCCTGAAGCGCTCAAGCAGGAGATGCCACTTTCGGGCAAAGCCGCGGAAACCGTGGAGAAAGGCCGAAAGGCCATCTATGACATCATGGACGGCAAGGACCATCGCCTGTTTGTGGTGGTAGGCCCCTGCTCCATTCATGATGTCGAAGCTGCCCGGGAATACGCCGCCAAGTTGAAGAAACTGGCAGACGAAGTCAGCGATACCCTGCTCATCGTCATGCGGGTATATTTCGAAAAGCCCCGCACCACCGTAGGCTGGAAGGGTCTGATTAATGACCCGCACCTCAACGACACCTTTGACATCGAACAGGGCCTGCACATTGGTCGCCGTCTGCTTCTCGACATCTCCGAGTTGGGACTGCCAACCGCCACGGAAGCGTTGGACCCTATCTCCCCGCAATACCTGCAGGATACGATCTCCTGGTCCGCCATTGGTGCGCGCACCACTGAATCCCAGACTCACCGGGAAATGAGCAGCGGCCTTTCCATGGCCATTGGCTTCAAGAACGGTACCGACGGCAGCCTGGATGTTGCGGTTAATGCCATGAAATCGGTCTCTCACCCCCACAGCTTCCTGGGTATTGACCAGCAGGGCAAAGTCGCGGTCATCCGTACCCGAGGCAACAACTACGGCCACGTGGTTCTGCGCGGCGGCGGTGGTAAGCCCAACTACGACTCGGTCAGCGTTGCCCTGTGTGAGCAGGCATTGGAGAAATCCAAACTGCGCCAGTCGATCATGGTGGATTGCAGCCACGCCAACTCAAGCAAGGATCCGGCCATCCAGCCACTGGTCCTGCAGGACATTACCCACCAGATCGTTGAGGGCAACCAGTCCATCCAGGGTTTGATGGTGGAAAGTAACCTGAACTGGGGCAATCAGTCGATTCCCGACAATCTGGCTGATCTTAAATACGGCGTGTCCGTAACGGATGCCTGTATTGACTGGGAGAGCACTGAAAAGGCCCTGCGCGATATGCGGGAAAAACTGAAGGACGTTCTGCCGAAGCGTCGGGGCTGATTTCAGCCCCCGACCCAGTCGAGCCTGCTTCTCAGAGTCACCACGTTGCCGATGATGACCAGCGTGGGGGCAGGCACGGCATTCTTCTCTACCCTTTCCACGATGTTTGTCAGGTCCCCCGTCACAACCTGCTGGTGGGGCGTTGTCCCTCTTGAAACGAGCGCCACCGGCATCTCCGGAGACATACCGTGCGCAGTCAGTTGCTGGCAGATAATCGGTAGCCCGACCAGGCCCATGTAGAACACCAGGGTCTGGTTGTTCTGGACGAAATCTTTCCAAGGCAAATCGCAGGTATCGTTCTTAAGGTGGCCGGTCACAAACCGTACCGACTGGGCATGGTCCCGGTGGGTGAGCGGAATGCCGGCGTAGGCGGCGCATCCGGAAGCAGCGGTAATCCCGGGCACCACCTGGAAGCGCACACCGGCCGCTGCGAGGGTTTCTATCTCCTCGCCGCCACGGCCAAAAATAAAGGGGTCACCGCCCTTGAGTCTCACCACCTTGCGTCCCTCGCGGGCGAGCTCCACCAGGCGGCTGTTGATCTGATCCTGAGGCAAGGTGTGGTTAGCACGCTGCTTACCCACATGAACACGTTCGGCGGATTCGGGAATAAGTGACAGGATTTCCGGCGACACCAGGCGGTCGTATAACACCACTTCCGCTGACTGGATCAGGCGCCACGCCTTCAATGTCAGCAGTTCCGGATCACCCGGGCCGGCACCGACGAGTGCGACCTCCCCTTCGGAGTTATTCGGGTTTTCCGTTACCGGATTCTTTTGGTACCGAACTGGTGCAGGCTTTGCACCAACGCCCTTCCATGGTGCATCGTCGAGTCTGTCACTCATTGTATTCTGTCTACGCCTCCCATATACGGTTTAAGGACCTCGGGAACCTGGATGCTGCCGTCTTCCAGCTGGTAATTTTCCATCACCGCAATCAGCGCACGGCCAACGGCAAGCCCCGATCCGTTCAAGGTATGAACGGGTTCCGGCTTATTGGTTTCCGGGTTACGCCAGCGTGCATGCATGCGCCGTGCCTGAAAATCCCTGGCGTTGGAGCAGGAGGATATTTCGCGGTACTTGTCCTGGCCCGGCAACCAGACTTCGATGTCGTAGGTACGTGCGGCGGCAAACCCCATGTCGCCGCCACAGAGGTCGACCAACCGGTATGGCAGCTCAAGGAGCTGCAGTACTTTTTCAGCGTGCCCGGTCAGCGCCTCGAGCGCCGCTTCGGACTCCTCGGGCCGAACCACTTGCACCAGCTCCACCTTGTCAAACTGGTGCTGGCGGATCATGCCCCGGGTATCACGGCCGTAAGAGCCAGCTTCGCTACGGAAACAGGGGGTGTGGCAGACCAGTTTCAGGGGCAGTTCGGACGCATCAAGAATGGTATTGCTAACCAGGTTGGTAGCCGGAACCTCCGCCGTGGGAATTAGATAAAGAGGCTTCTCCCCGTCCATGCGAAAAAGGTCTTCCTCGAACTTGGGAAGCTGGCCTGTACCAAAGAGCGTATCTGCGTTTACCAGGTACGGCACGTAGGCTTCCGTATACTCATGCTCGTCCGTGTGAAGGTTGATCATGAACTGGGCAAGCGCCCGATGCAGGCGGGCAACCGGGCCGCGCATTACCGCAAAACGGGAATGGGCCAGCCGAGTAGCGGTCTCGAAATCCAGGCCGCCCAGCGCTTCTCCCAATGCAACGTGGTCCTTTGGTTCAAAATCGAAGCGCTTGGGGGTGCCCCAGCGACGAACCTCAACGTTATCGTCTTCGCTGTCTCCGGCCGGCACGGTATCGTCAGGCAGGTTTGGTATGCCAGCGAGGAAGTCGTTCAGTTCCTCCTGTAGTACCCGCAACCCGTCTTCCGCTTCCGACTTCTGTTTCTTCAGGTCTTCCACTTCGTCCAGTAACGGTTGGATGTCTTCACCGGCCGCCTTGGCTTTGCCAATGGATTTGGACCGGCGGTTCTGCTCCCCCTGCAAAGTTTCCGTTTTTACCTGGATCGCGCGACGGCGCTCCTCAAGCTGATCGAAAGTGGCTTTGTCAAAGGCGTACCCCTTGATGGCAAGGCGACGGGCGATCTCTTCAGTCTGGGTGCGGACACGTTTGGGATCGAGCATGATTATCCTGTTTCTGTTGTTCACGATTAACTGGGCATTATACCTGCGCGGCCGGCTATGACCACAGCGGGCTAAAGCGGCTGGCGGATTTCAGCGTTGCGGGTAACGTTTGCGGTCGCTGTTGCGGTTCCAGTCGTCGAGCCGGTCACGCTTTTCGGCGAGTTTGATTTCCAGGCCCCGATGGACAGGCTCATAGTAACGGCGCTGGTAAATGGCCTCGGGGAGATAGGATTCTCCGGCGGCGAATGCTTCCAGCTCGTCATGGGCATAACGGTATTCGTCACCATGACCCATGGACTTCAACAGTTTGGTGGGGGCGTTGCGGAGGTGTACGGGCACCTCATAGTCCGGGTCCTTGCGGATATCGGCCATACACTGGTTAAAGGCGGAATAGACCGCGTTACTCTTGGGCGAAAGGGCAAGATAGGTAACTGCCTGAGCAAGCGCCAGTTCGCCCTCGGGGGAACCCAGTTGCTCCTGGGCCTCCCAGGCGTCCATGGCAATCTGCAGCGCCCTCGGGTCGGCATTGCCTATGTCCTCGCTGGCAATTCGCGCCAGGCGCCGGGCCACATACAGCGGATCACAACCGCCATCCAGCATGCGACATAGCCAGTACAGGGAGCCATCGGGGTCGGAGCCCCGCACGGACTTGTGGAGTGCCGATATCTGGTCGTAGAAAACGTCGCCACCTTTATCGAAACGCCTCAGGCTGGTTTGCAGGACCTGTTCCAGATGATCAGAGGTGATTCTGGCGGCACCATTTTCATCGGACTCGGCAAGATCCGTTGCCACTTCCAGAATGTTCAGCGCACGCCTGGCATCGCCGCCCGACGCGGTTGCCATCAATTCCAGGACGCTGTTTTCCACTGTGAATCGCCCTGCCAGCCCCTCCGGTGAGGACAGGGAACGTTCAAGCAGTTCCAGAATGTCTGCTTCATCAAGGTTCTTCAGTACATAGACGCGAGTACGGGACAGCAACGCGCTGTTCAGTTCAAAAGAAGGGTTCTCGGTGGTGGCACCGACAAAGATGAAGGTACCGTCTTCAATGTGGGGAAGAAACGCGTCCTGCTGGCTTTTATTGAAACGGTGAACCTCATCGACAAACAGCAGGGTATCGCGACCTTCGCTGCGCTTGCGTTCTTTCGCCCGCTCCACGATAAGGCGAATATCCTTAACACCACTGAGAACGGCCGATACGGTCTCAAAGCTGAGATCACTGAGGTTCGCCAGCAAGCGGGCGAAGGTGGTCTTACCGACACCCGGAGGGCCCCACAGAATCATCGAGTGGAGCTGTCCCTGCTCAACCGCCCTGCGGAGCGGCTTGCCCTCGCCCACCAGATGTAACTGGCCGACGTACTCATCAAGATTCGCCGGGCGCATTCGCGCAGCCAGCGGGCGGAAACCCTGCGGTTCCGCGAACAGGCTATCCTGCATCAGGCCCCGTCCCGGATCACATCCACGCTGTCAGGGTAATTCAGGGTAAACGCATTGTCCTCCACCGGGGCATTCAGGCGAATGTCCTCGAAACTGAGAACGCTGAGTTGTGCCAGTGAATCCTGCATACGCATTTCCTGCAGCTCACCGTTATAGAAGGTCAGTCTCAGGGATACGAACAGGGAATCCTCGCTTCGCGGCTCCAGGGTGAACTCGCGGGTGCCCTCTCCGGGTGAGCGGGAGGACACGCGGTAGGTCTCATTGAGATTATCAACCTCGCCACTGAGCAGAAGGGCCGGTGTTGTCTGAACACGCTCGTCCAGGTTGTGGATGGTGACCTGTTCGAGGTCCGGATCATAGACCTCCACCGTTTCGCCGTTGCTAACGACAAACTGGGAATGGGGTTCACGAGTTTCCCAGTAGAACAACCCAGGGCGTTTGGCCTTCAGGGAACCCCGGCTCTCCTGAACGCGGTTGCCATTTTCATTCACCACGATCTGAATAAAGTCGGACTGGAAGGATTCGTAATTCTTGAGCAACGCAGACAGATCCGCTGCGGCCTTTGCACTGGCATCTTCCGCCATGGCTGGCGTGCCCACCGATATCAGGGCGGAAAACGCGGTGATCAACCAAAGGGCTTTTGCTGAAACTCTCATGAATCGCTACTCCTAATCTCTCGGTGGCGGTGGTGCCAGAACTTCCCGGGCGCCATTGTGCCCGGCTGCGCTGACCACACCGGATGCTTCCATGGCGTCGACCAGGTTGGCGGCCCGGTTATAGCCGATCTTGAATTTACGCTGTACGGATGAAATTGAAACCCGCCTACCTTCGGTGACAAAGGCAACCGCCTCATCGAATAGCGCATCTCCCTCACTGTCGCCCCCACCTTCGCTCAGGTTAGGCACGCCAGGCAGGTTCTCGCCTTCGGCCCCGTTCAGTACATCGTCCACATAAACGGGCTCGCCGCGATCCTTCCAGGCACTGACAACGCGGTGGACTTCGTCATCGTCGACGAAGGCGCCATGCACCCGCACCGGCAGCCCGGAGCCCGGGGGCAGGTAGAGCATGTCACCGTGTCCCAACAACTGCTCCGCCCCGCCCTGGTCCAGTACCGTGCGGGAATCGATCTTGGACGACACCTGGAACGACATCCGGGTCGGAATGTTGGCCTTGATCAAGCCGGTGATAACGTCCACAGATGGCCGTTGCGTCGCAAGGACGAGGTGGATGCCTGCGGCACGGGCTTTCTGGGCGATTCGCGCAATAAGCTCCTCGACCTTCTTGCCGACGATCATCATCATGTCGGCAAATTCGTCGATGACCACCACGATGAACGGCAGGGTTTCCAGTTCAGGGCGTTCCTGCTCGTCGTCCGCCAGGTACTCATCCGGTTTCCAGGTCGGATCGAGCAGTGGTTCACCTGCTGCGGCTGCATCCCTAACCTTACGGTTGTAGCCAGCCAGGTTGCGTACTCCCAGGCTCGCCAACAGCCGATACCGGCGCTCCATTTCCGCCACACACCAGCGCAGCGCGTTGGCCGCGTCTTTCATATCGGTGACCACCGGCGCCAACAGATGCGGAATACCATCATAGATGCTCAACTCAAGCATCTTGGGGTCGACCATGATGAAACGAACTTCTTCGGGAGTGGCTTTCAACAGCATGCTCAGTATCATGGCGTTGACGCCCACCGACTTGCCGGAACCGGTTGTGCCGGCCACCAGCAGGTGGGGCATCTTCGCCAGATTGGCCACCATTGGATTGCCGCCAATATCGTTACCCAACGCCAGGGTCAAGGCAGACGAAGAGTCCTGGAACACCCGGGCGTTCAACACCTCACTGAGCCGGACCATTTCCCGCTCTTCGTTCGGTATTTCGATCCCCACTACCGACTTGCCCGGAATCACCTCAACCACGCGAACACTGAGGACCGCCAGGGAACGGGCAAGATCCTTCGCCAGATTGGAAATCTTGCTGACCTTGACGCCGGGCGCGGGTTTTATCTCAAACCGGGTAATAACCGGCCCTGGGTTAACCTCGACCACTTCCACGGAAACGCCGAAATCCGCGAGTTTTTCTTCCAGCAACCGCGACATGTGTTGAAGCGACTCCTCGGAATAGCCCCTTTCCTTGTGCTCCTCCGGCGGGTCCAGAAGGGTAATGGGCGGAATGGTGCTTTCAATGTCTTCCAGCAGAGACGCCTGCTTGCTTTTGACGCCATTGGTGCCGCCAGCAGACTGATCATCCCGCTTGAACGGAGATATTTTCAGGGATTTCCCGGGAGACTTGGAATTCCCCTTTGCCGACGGTTTGGCCACCGGTGTCGTGTCATCCTGGGAGCTGAAGCTTTCCAGCCGCGCCGGTTCGGCATCATCAACTGGCAGTATTCCTTCCAGGCCCGGCTCTTTTCGCTCCGGGCGGGGTGTTGATGCTTTGGCTTTATCGGCTCGGGGCCTTAGGCCCAGCAGGCGCCGCCACCAGGATTTGCCTGTCGCAGGAGATTTTTGGGTTACCACCTTGTCCCGCACCGTGGGGGGCTCTGGTGGCTTCTTCGCAGGTTCGGGCGCGGCCGGGGCTTTAGCCGCTGGCTTGGGCTTTTCCTTGCCGGAAGAGGAGAACAGATTCTTGGTGCTGTTAACGGTACGGAGCGTCAGGTTGCCAACCTGATCCATCAACCAGAACCAGGACAGCCCGGTGCTGACCGTCAGCGCAAACAGGAAAATTGCGATGAGCAGCAGGGTCGTGGCCGGCAGGTTGAAAAAGCGCACCATAGCTTCGGACACCGCAGCGCCTAGCACCCCGCCGGACGTCACCCCTAGCCCGAACACCGAATAGAGCGACAATAGACTGGTGGCCGACAGCAGAATCAGCAGGAAACCGCCGAACCGCAGCAGGAACAGCGGCATGTGCATGTCGATGGAGTCATTGCGGCGGCGGATCAGCATTAACGCATAGCCAGCGATCATTACGGGAAACAGAAAGGCGACGTGGCCGAAAAAGTCACGCAGAAGACTGGCCAACCAGGCACCGGTTCTGCCTGCGTAATTTTGCACACTGGTGTCGTGCCCGATGCTGGCCCAACCAGGGTCCGAAAGGCTGAAGGTAACCAGCGCCATTCCCAGGTAAATGCACAGGGCGATTAGGGCGATCACCGCGCCTTCCCTGGCCCCCTGGGCCAGGAAGCGACGGAACCGCTCCTGTTTTTCGGTCAGCTCACCGGATTTTTTTGCTTTTACGCTCTCAGCCATGAATGCTCAGACAGTTCCCTGACGGTAATTTTCAAGAGCCTCAAACCCGCGTTGCAGATCGGTCTTGAGATCCTCAATGGCTTCAATACCCACCGAGATCCTTACCAGATTTTCGGTAATGCCCGCCTGTTGCTTGTCTTCGGGGGACAGGCGGCCGTGCGTGGTTGTAGCCGGATGGGTAATCGTGGTTTTTACGTCGCCAAGATTGGCGGTAATGGAGATCATCCGGGTTGCATCGATGAACGCCCATGCCTGTTCCCGGCCACCTTTGACAGTAAAGGCAAGGACACCACCAAACCCGCTTTGCTGGCGTTTCGCCAGTTCATGCTGTGGATGGTCAGGCAAACCGGCATAGAATACCTGGTCCACCGCGCCCTGCCCTTCAAGCCACGTTGCCAACTCTAACGCATTGTCACAATGGGCGCGCATACGGATTGGTAAGGTTTCCAGGCCCTTAAGGAAAACCCATGCGTTAAATGGGCTCATGGTGGGACCGGCAGAACGAAGGAAACCGTAAACCTCCTCCATCAACTTGTTGGGACCAACAACCACACCGCCGACACAGCGCCCCTGGCCATCCAGATACTTGGTGGCAGAGTGAATGATGATATCGGCACCATGCTCAAATGGGCGCTGCAGCACGGGTGTACAAAAACAGTTGTCCACGACGAACAAGGCGTCATTCGCCCGGGCCAACCCGGACAGTGCCTCCATGTCGGCGACTTCGCACAACGGGTTCGTTGGCGTTTCGATGAACAGCATCCGGGTTTCAGGGCGCACCGCAGCCTGCCATTGCGACATATCCGTCAGGCCCACAAAGGTGGTGTCCACACCGAACTTCGCCAGGTACTTCTGAAAAAGCACATTGGTGGTGCCAAACACGCCCCGCGAGCAAATCACGTGATCACCCGCTTTCAGCAGCGCCATGCAGGTCGCCAGGATGGCCGCCATGCCGGACGACGTCGCTACAGCACGCTCACCGCCTTCCATCGCCGCAATACGGGATTCAAACGCCTGTACCGTGGGATTGGTAAAACGGGAATAGATATTGCCCGGCTCCTCACCACCAAACCGGGCCGCTGCCTGTGCGGCACTGCCATAGACGAAACTCGACGTTGGGAAAATCGCGTCGCTGTGCTCCAGTTGACCAGTACGGATCTGACCGGCACGGACCGCGAGGGTGTCCACCGCCATGCCCTCAAGATCCGACTCGGGGATCAGAACATGCTCTTCGCGGCTATACGTCATGACAAGCTCCTGTTTATGGCCATGCTGGGTCAGTCTTCGTCGTTATACAGATCAATAATGCCGTTGTCGGAAGAATCTCCGGCGCCGGCCTGGGACATGTTCTCGTCATTGCGGGCCGCCTCCAGTTTATTGAGATAGGCTGCGTCCACATCACCGGTGACGTAATTGCCGGTAAAAACGGAACACTCCCAGCCCTCGATCTCCGGATTAACGTCATTTACACAGGTAATGAGATCATCCAGATTTTGGTACAGCAACCAGTCCGCGCCGATGAGCTCGCCGATCTCCTGAACACTTCGGTCGTGGGCGATCAACTCGTTCACCGACGGCATATCAATGCCGTAGACATTGGGGTAGCGAACCGGGGGCGCTGCTGACGCGAAGTAAACCTTACGGGCACCGGCATCTCTGGCCATCTGCACGATTTCCTTGCAGGTGGTTCCCCGCACAATGGAATCGTCCACCAGCATGACGTTCTTACCCCGGAACTCGAGATCGATCGGGTTCAGCTTCTGGCGCACGGACTTCTTCCGCATCTTCTGGCCCGGCATGATAAAGGTACGGCCGATATAGCGATTCTTGATAAAGCCTTCACGGAACTTCACCCCCAGCCGATGCGCCATCTGCATCGCAGAGGTGCGACTGGTATCCGGTATCGGCATCACCACATCGATATCATGGTCCGGACGCTCCCGCAGCACTTTCTCCGCCAGGGTCTCCCCCATCCGCAGCCGCGCCTTGTAGACCGATACCTTGTCGATAATGGAATCCGGCCGCGCAAAATACACGTGCTCGAATATACAGGGGTAAAGGTGGGCTTCCTCAGCGCACTGCTGAGTATAAAGCGTGCCATCGGTTTCAATGTACACCGCCTCACCTGGCGCGATGTCTCGCACCAGTTTGAAGCCTGCGGCACTCAGCGCCACGCTCTCGGAGGCAATCATGTACTCCTCACCCTCTTCGGTCTTGCGCACACCATAACAGGCCGGGCGAATGCCGTTGGGGTCTCGGAAACCGACGATGCCATATCCGGTGATCATGGCGATAACCGCATAGGCGCCGCGGCAGCGTTTGTGCACGGCCCGTACGGCCGCAAAAATCTCTTCCTTGGTCGGGTCCAGTTTACCCAACTTCTGAAGCTCATGGGCAAACACGTTCAACAGGACTTCGGAATCAGAGTTGGTATTGATGTGGCGGAGATCGGTACGAAACAGATCACGGCTAAGGTCGTCGGCGTTGGTCAGGTTGCCGTTATGGGCCAGGGTAATACCGTAGGGGCTGTTAACGTAAAACGGCTGCGCTTCCGCCGAACTGGAACTGCCCGCCGTGGGATACCGTACATGGCCGATACCAACATTACCCACCAACCGGCGCATGTGACGGGTACGGAACACGTCGCGCACCAGCCCGTTGTCCTTGCGCAGGTAAAAGCGCTCATCCTGAAAGGTAACAATTCCCGCTGCATCCTGGCCCCGGTGTTGTAATACGGTCAGCGCGTCGTAAAGCGACTGATTCACGTTGGAAGTACTGACTATGCCGACAATGCCACACATGGATACGGTAATCTCCGAAGCGTTAATACTGAATGTTAGCGGGACGCGGAAGCGGGTTCCACGTTGTCTTCCTGCTGAGAACCGGAGGGGTTATCCTTTTCCCCGCCTGCCGGCCCGAGAAAGCGGGCAAATTCATCTCCGAGGGTTCTTCTTGACCAATCCTCCACCACGGCCAGACGGTCTATCATGACGGATGTACGCCACCAGGTGTCTTCTGACAGCGGCGTGTAGCGGGTAAGCGCAATCCCGACAATCACCACTACGACGCCCCGTAAAAGGCCGAATCCCATGCCGAGCACTCTGTCAGTGGCGGAAAGGCCAGTCGCCCTGACCAGATGACCGATCATGTTATTGATTATGGCACCAACGATAAGGGTACCAAAGAACAGAATCGCGAAGGCCGCGACAAGCCGCACAAGCGGCGTTTCAACGGTACTCTCAAGGAGAGATTGCATCTGAGGGTGGAATGTACGGGCAAGGATAAACGCCCCCACCCACGTGATCAGCGAGAGCGCTTCTTTTACAAAGCCACGCTTCAGGCTGATTAGGGTGGAAACCGTTATCAGGGCAATGATGACCCAGTCAATCCAGATCAGCGCATCCATGGAAAACCCGGTGGAAATAAGGAAGCGCGAATTCTATCAGGAAACGTCACCCGACCAAACCGCCCTGTGCGCATAAGTGACAGGAGAAGCCCGGGTTATTTGCCGCCGGAGGTGACCAGGCTGTTGAGACCAAAGGCTTTGTCGAGCGCTTGTTTTGCCCTTTCAGCCTCAGCCTTTTCCGCGAAAGGGCCACTGAAAACACGGGTCAGTTCGGTGTCACCGCGCGTAACCTGTTGCAGATGAGAGCTGTAACCCTTGTCACGCACTTCGTCACGCAACCGCCTGGCGTTGTCCCCACTGCCAAAGCTGCCCAACTGGACAACCCAGGCACCCTCAAGCGAGCGGGCATACTCCGCCGAATCGGTTTCAGCGACAGAGCCTTCTGAGCCAGCGTTGTCAGATGGTGACGATTCTGGAGCGGGTTCAGGAGAGGGTTCAGGAGAGGATTCTGGTGGATTCTGTAGTTCTTCGACCGGGTCAGCAGCGGCTGGCTGTGGCTCAGCATTCGCCATCTCGGCATCGCTTGCTGGCTGGTCATTTGACAGTTGAGGAGCCTGATCCGACTCGCCAGACGCATCGCTTTCCTCAAGCCGGTACGCCGGGGCATCGGAAAGTTCTGGCTCGGGCGCATCTACCTCGGGGAACGGCGGTTCTTCCGGGATCTTGATCGTGGTGGATTCGCGCTCAGAGTGTGGCTCATCGAACATCATCGGCACAAAGATTACGGCAAGTGACACCAGTACAAGAGCCCCGATGATTCTTTGTTTCAGTCCGTCCACGTTAGGTTGTCCCCTGTTTGTTCCTGCCCCGCCATCATTGACGACTTTCTGTGCCCGATACTAACCGCCCAATGCGGATAACTCAAAGCTTCAGCCACGGAATGAAGGATATTTAAGGCGCCGTTTCAACCAGAGTGACCCGAGCTTGCGCTACCGTATAAAAGGACCCGAATATCACCACCAAATCTTCCGGCCTGGCACCATCCAGAGCATTCTCCACAGCTGCAGCGACCGAGACAGCGGTTGTGGCTGCAGGCTGCCGAAGCAGTCCGCCAATGCGGTCAGCCAGCTCGATGCTGGACAACCCACGATGAACGTCCAGACCTGCCAGGTGCCACTCATCGACCACCGGAGCCATCGCACCGGCCACCCCCTCCACATCCTTGTCTGCGAGGGCGGCGTATACAGCAATAACGCGACCGGCCCCGGGCTCCCGCCGCCCGATGCGAGCCGCCAGCCAGTTGGCGGCGTGGGGGTTATGGCCGACATCAACCACCACCGTAGGTTGCTGCTGCAACACTTCATAGCGACCTGGCAACGTCAGCCGGGCGATAACCTGCTCAATGGCACTGGGCGCCACTTCCGGCGCCAACTGCCTTATCGCAACAACCGCTGCGGCCAGACTGTGGACGGGAAGCCCGTTGTCTGGAAGCAATACCCGGTCGCCGTAGCGCGCCTGCTCCAGCCACACGCTGCCAACGGGTGCTATGCCCGGGTCGCACGGCACCAACTGATAGGTCTCACCTTGACGCTCAAGCTGAACCTTCTGGGCGGCTGTCTGCTGCAACACTGAGGCAGGTGGATCGAAATCCGCATAAACAGCGGGTATGCCGGGGCGAAGAATGCCCGCCTTCTCAAAACCGATGACTTCACGGTTGTCTCCGAGGAAGGCAACGTGATCGATATCAACCGAGGTAATAATGGCCAGGTCCGGATCCAGTACATTGACGGCATCCAGGCGTCCGCCCAGCCCGACCTCAAGAACCCAGTCCTCGACACCCGCCTCTTGGAACAACACAAACGCAGCGAGGGTTCCGAACTCGAAATACGTCAGCGTGGTATCACGGCGGGCTTCCTCCACCTGGTAAAAAGCACGAACCAACTGGTCATCGCTGGCATCCACCCCATTGATCCGTACCCGCTCGTTATAGTTCTGGAGGTGGGGAGACGTATAGGCTCCGGTCGATCGCCCCGACGCCATTAACAACTTCTCAAGGGCCGCTACCGCACTGCCCTTTCCATTGGTACCTGCAATGGTGATGATTCGCCCGGACGGATTTCGCCGAAACAACCGCCGCAGCACCAGTAGTACCCGGTCAAGACCGAGATCAATTTCAGAAGGGTGGATCGACTCCAGGTAACCAAGCCACTGATCGAGCGTGGCTTCGCCGCCCGGCACGGGAAGGTGCCGGGCGGCGGAACTATTCTGCGGGGACATCGGTTTCAGGTCGTTCCGACACTTCAAACTCGATGGGCGCTTCCGTGGCTGGCTGGTCCAGATCGGTAAACTTGGCCAACACGGCAGCAATACGCTCGCGCATCTGATGGCGATGGAGAATCATATCGATGGCACCATGCTCCAGCAGGAACTCGCTGCGTTGGAAGCCTTCGGGCAGTTTTTCACGAACGGTTTGCTCGATAACACGGGGGCCGGCAAAGCCGATCAGAGCATAGGGCTCTGCAATATTCAGATCTCCCAGCATGGCAAGACTTGCGGATACGCCGCCGAATACCGGGTCGGTCATGACCGAGATATAGGGAATACCCTCCTGCTTCATGCGCTCAAGCACGGCAGCCGTCTTGGACATCTGCATCAGCGAAAGAATCGCCTCCTGCATCCGTGCGCCTCCGCTGGCGGAGAAACACACCAAAGGAATCCGCTCCTCCAGGCACACATTGGCCGCCTGAACGAACTTTTCACCCACGACCTGACCCATCGAGCCGCCAAGGAAGTTGAATTCAAAGGCCACCGCTACCATTGGAATATCCAGGCAGGCACCACGCATGGCAACCAAGGCATCTTTTTCACCAGTGGTTTTCTGGTTCTGGCTCAAGCGATCCTTGTACCGCTTGCTGTCCTTGAACTTCAGGCGATCCCAAGGTTCGAGATCAGCCGCAATTTCCTGGCGGCCGTCGGCGTCCAGGAAAACATCCAGGCGACGGCGGGCAGTTATCCTCAGGTGATGCTGGCACTTGGGGCACACGTCCAGATTCTTATCCAGCTCCGGCTTGTACAAAAACGCCCCACACTTGGGACATTTCTTCCACAGACCTTCAGGAACACCGGTCCGTTGTTTGGATTCCGAGCGGATCTTGCTCGGCATGATCTTGTCCAGCCAGTTACTCATGATCTCATCCTGTCCTTTGATGCCTGCGGGAACCTGACTGTTAGGAAGCCAGGCTGTCCAGTGCTTCTCGCATCGGGTGGAGCAGATCCGACAAGGCCCGTTTGAGCTGATCAGGATCCGCCTGATTTCGGGCTATTGTATCGACCAGTACACTGCCGACAATTACACCATCGGATACCCGGCCGACCGCTGCCGCTGTTGCAGCATCACGAATACCAAATCCAACACCTACCGGAAGCGCGGTCAGTTCGTGGATATGGGAAACCTTCGAGGCCACTTCATCCACATCGATCTTACCGGCACCCGTAACACCCTTGAATGAAACATAGTACACATAGCCCGAACTGTGCTCACTGATTGCACGAATCCGGTCGTCCGTCGTGGTTGGTGCCAACAGAAAAATCGCGTCAAGGTTCCGGGCCGTAAACAATGGCGCCACTTCGTCCGCTTCTTCCGGCGGCAAATCCACCGTCAGGATACCGTCAACCCCCGCATCAACAGCCGCGTCAGCGAATTTCTCCTGACCCATGGCCTCCATCGGGTTGAGGTAACCCATCAGCACGACCGGTGTGGCATTGTCTTTCTCACGGAACGTTTTCACCATTCCCAGCACCTGACGCAATGACGTCCCGTGCACCAGCGCTCTCTCACACGCCTGTTGAATCACCGGGCCGTCCGCCATTGGGTCGGAGAAAGGCACGCCCAGCTCAATGATATCGGCACCCGCCGACACCAGGGTGTGCATCAGGTCAACGGTGAGATCCGGATGGGGATCGCCAGCGGTAATGTACGGAATCAGCGCCTTGCGACCCTGCCCTTTCAAGGCTTTCAGCACCCCTTCAATTCGACTCATGCCTGCTCCTGTGATTATCCTGCACTGCAGTCCGTACTGGCCCGGCGCCTGCCGTCAGATACCGGGCCACTGCTTAAACCTCGATGCCATCCAGTTGAGCGATGGTGTGTATGTCCTTGTCACCGCGACCGGAGACGTTGATCACTACCACCTGGTCTTTGTCCATCGTGGCGGCGAGCTTGATAGCGTAGGCCACCGCATGGGCGGTCTCAAGCGCTGGCATAATACCCTCTACCCGTGTCAGCTTCCGGAAGCCATCCAGAGCCTCATCGTCGGTCACCGACACGTAGTGGGCGCGGCCAATGTCCTTGAGCCAGCTGTGCTCAGGCCCGACGCCCGGGTAATCAAGGCCGGCACTGACCGAATGGGTGCCCGCGATCTGGCCATTCTCGTCTTCCATCAGGTACGTCCGGTTACCGTGAAGCACACCCGGACGTCCCGCACTCAACGGCGCCGCATGTTTTCCGGTCTCAATACCCAGGCCACCGGCTTCCACACCGTACATTTCCACACTCTCGTCGGTCAGGAACGGATAAAACATGCCGATGGCGTTGGAACCACCACCGACACAGGCCACCAGCGCATCCGGCAGTTTACCCGCCTGGGCCAGGGACTGTTCGCGGGTTTCTCGCCCGATGACTGACTGGAAATCACGCACCAGCAGCGGATAAGGGTGAGGCCCGGCAACCGTACCAATGATGTAGAAGGTGTCGTCAACGTTCGCCACCCAGTCACGCATGGCATCGTTCATGGCGTCCTTGAGAGTACGGGTGCCACTCTGAACCGAGTGAACCTCAGCGCCAAGCAGTTTCATCCGGTAAACGTTCAGGGACTGTCGCTTTACATCCTCGGCGCCCATGAACACGTGGCACTCTAGGCCCAGGCGCGCGCACACCGTCGCTGTGGCAACGCCATGCTGCCCGGCACCCGTTTCCGCAATGACCCGTTTTTTGCCCAGAAAGCTCGCCAGCAGCGCCTGACCGATGGTGTTATTTACCTTGTGCGCGCCCGTGTGGTTGAGATCTTCACGCTTCAGCCAGATTTGTGCACCACCGGTTTCCCGGCTCAGTCTTTCAGCAAAGTACAGCGGGCTGGGCCGGCCAACATAATGCGCAAGGTCCCGATCAAACTCCGCCTGGAACTCCGGATCGTCCTTTAGCCTTTTGTACTCACGCTCCAGGGTCATTAGTGAATCGAACAGGGTTTCGGAGACAAATCTTCCGCCGTAAGCACCAAAGTGACCCCGTGCATCCGGAAGCGCCTTGAGCATTTCTTCAGTCAGTTTCATCGACACGGTGAACCTCGTTTATAAAATCAGTGATCTTTTCGTCGTCTTTGATGCCTTTGCTGCTCTCCACACCACCACTGACATCGACGGCCCAGGGGCGCACCTGCGCAACAGCGCGGGATACATTATCAGAAGCCAGGCCGCCGGCCAATATGAGAGGCAATGGGCGCCGGGGCGGTATCAATGACCAGCTAAAGGACTGCCCGGTACCGCCGTATTTCTGTGGGTCCCATGCATCCACCAGCAGGCCGCTGGCGTTACGGTAATGCTCAAAGGCATGTTCGATATCATCAGTTTCGCGCACCCGCACGGCTTTAATCCAGCGAACACCGAAACTGTTGCAAAATTCCGGAGATTCATCGCCATGGAACTGGAGAAGATCCAGCGGCACCTGCGACAGCACCTCCCGGACAAAAGACGCTTCAGGGTTAACGAACAGCCCCGTTGCCGTTACAAAGGGAGGAGCCGCATCAACCAGTTCCCTGGCCGCATCAGGTGCCACATACCTTGGACTGGGTTCATAGAACACGAAGCCCAGGGCATCAGCTCCAGCATTGGCAGCGGCAATAACGTCCTGTTTTCGGGTGATACCGCAGATCTTGACCCGGGTTCTCATAAGCCGTTTATCGCTGTTTTCGGTGTATGTGAGTCGGACTGCGTGGTCGGTTTTCATCGGCGTCAAACCAGGGTGCGACGAACCCCGGCCCGCACTGAGCTGCCGGGATAGAGAACCCTTCCGGGTACCCTACATCCACCAGATAAAGCCCATGGGGCGGTGCCGTTACACCTGCAACCGTCCTGTCCCTGGCCTCAAGTATCTCACGAATCCCTTCCGGCCGCTGCTTCCCCGTACCCACGGACATCAGTGCACCGGCGATATTGCGAACCATATGATGCAGGAACGCATTTGCCTGCACATCTATTACGACAAAGTTCCCTTTTCGGGTTACATCAATGGCTTCAAGGAACCGGATGGGGGATCTCGACTGGCAGCCGGCCGCGCGAAACGAGGAGAAGTCGTGCTCACCGCAAAGAAACTGGGCAGCCTGATGCATCAGCGCTGCATCCAGGGGGCGAAACGTCCAGCTAACCTGCCCATGAAGGATGCCCGGCCTTACCGCATGGTTATAGATCACATAGCGGTACCGGCGATAGGTTGCGGAAAAACGGGCGTGGAAGTCATCCACCCCATTACCCGCCCAATGAACCGCAATATCTTGCGGTAATGAGGTGTTGATTCCCATGACCCAGGACCTGGGGTTACGCACCGAGGGTGTCTCGAAATGCGCAATCTGGTAACTGGCGTGCACGCCCGCATCCGTACGGCCCGCGCAAACGAGTTCAACAGGATGGTCAGCAACCTTTGAAACTGCCTGGGTCAGCTCTCCCTGAACCGACCGCACGCCTGACTTCTGATATTGCCAGCCGTGGAAACCCCGGCCATCGTATTCAAAAGCTAGCGCGACCCGCCCCGCCCCGATGGCGCTGTCAGTGGTCAGTGGTTGTGGCGTAACAAACAATGAAGTGTCCGGATTGGCAAGCTGATAATAAAAACAAAACGCCGGCTTAAATCCGGGACGGGCCCGGTAGCCGGCGTTTCTCGTTCCCTGTACTGATTATATCGAATCAGGACAGATTTTTAAGGAGATCCTGCGCTTCCGCTTTTTGCTCCTCATTTCCTTCCAGAGAAACTTCCTCAAGGATATCCCTGGCTCCATCAACGTCGCCCATTTCCACGTAGGCTCTGGCAAGGTCAAGTTTGGTTGACGCTTCATCGGTGCCTGTCAGGAAATCGAAGTCATCGTCGTCGCCAAGATCGGCTTCATCGATGTCATCCGCACTGGAACCAGCCTTTGAGGACGCGGAATCTGACGCCACAGGAGGCTCTCCTGATTCATCCTCCGCGGACTCGGCGGCAGCAAGGTCATCATCGCTGAGCTCGGGAAGCTCGTCTTCCACTTCCTCGACGCCTGCGACGGTCTCTTCCGGATCCGCAGGCTCCTCGCCAGTCAAGCCATCCTCAAGACCGAGCTCCTCATCCAGAGGCGTGGAATCTTCCTCCTGAGGATTGTCGCTCGCATCGGTACCGGCGGAATCGCCCGAATCAGCAAACTCTTCCATCAGCGCAAGGTCCTCATCGGAAACATCAAGCTCGAGGTCGTCAAGTTCGCTTTGTTCGTCATCGGCAGGCGTCTCATCTTCTCCAGCGACCTTATCCAACTCGGCATCCAGTTCGTCCAGGAAGGACTCGTCCAGGGAATCCAGATCTCCCTCTTCCTCAAGATCTCCTTCCTCAAGATCTCCTTCCTCAAGATTCGCTTCCTCCAGGTCTCCGTCTTCCAGAGCCTCGCCTGCCGAGTCCTGGTCCGCCCGATCATCAGCGCGGGTTGTTTCCAGCTCGTCCTCATCCAGCCCTAATGAGTCGAACTCATCCGATTCTTCGAGCGCTTTGCCGGAATCCAGTTCCTCATCCGAAAAATCAAGACTCAGATCATCGCTTTCATCGGACGTTTCCAACTCCTCGATTGACTCATCCTCAAGTGAGAAGTCGAAAGCGTCGTCAGCCTGACCCTCAGTCTCTTCAACAGCCTCTTCCTCCTTATCAGACGTGCTTTCAATGCCAGACAGGTCGTATTCAATCAGATCATCTGGCCCTGGCTCCCTTTCGGAACCCTCTGAGTAGGCCTCTTCGGTTTCATCCAGATCAGAGAGGTCCGTTTCCAGACTGCCAAACTCATCCTCAAGCTCATCACCCGCTGAAGAGTCAGAGCGGCCTGAAGCAGATTCATCGAATACCGGATCCTCTTCACGTGAGTCGGTATCGAAAGAGTCCGATCTCAACTGCGATTCGAGATCATCAATGCTAGGCATTGATTCAGCCTCTTCCAAACGTGCACGCATCTCGTGCGCTTCGGCGATAGCCTGGTCGTCGCCCAGGGCCTCAACCTCACCAAGCTGCTTCTCAAAGGATTGCCGGTCCTGGGTATCCGCATAGACACCAAGTAGTTTCAGGCGCAGGTCTGTTCGGCTGGGTTCGCGGGAAATCGCGGTTTCCAGAGATTGCGCGGCCTGATCCATGCGGCCATATGCGATGTAGGCGTCGGCTTCCGCCAGAGGATCACCTTCCGGCGATTCCCCAACGTCTTCGTCATCCAGGGTGAGATCGAAGGTATCGGCCTCCGCATCCGTTTCACTGTTCAGCTGATCGTAGAACGACTTCTCACGATTGGCATTGCGACGTGCCAGCAACAGGAGTAACAGCAACAGAACAACCAAACCGCCGCCAAGGGCTATCTGATACATCGGGTTGTTGGTGATCGCGCTAATGATGTTGTCCGGGAAGCCTTTGTCAGGCTCCGCCGGCGATGTCGATACTTCGCTGGCCGGCTGCTCGGACGCTGGCGCTGCAACCTCTGCGTCCTGCTGACCGGACTCTCCCTCAGTGGCGGATCCGGCATCCATGCCGTCGGACGCCACGTCGTCCTCTGTCATGCCAGCATCACCACCCATCGCAGGTGCGTCGGAACCCTCTTCAGCCTCCGCGACGGTTGCTTCATCCATATCGGTTGCTGCTGGATCGGCCGCTTCCTGGTCAGCAGCCACATTGCCCGCAACACCCGCGTCTTCTTCAACCATATCAGCAGCGTCGCCATCGGAGGACATCTCTGCATCCCCCTGGGCTACTTGCTCAGGCGATGTCTCCGACTGTGGCCCATCTGCAGGCTCGCCGCTGTCGCCTCCAGCTTGCTGCATTTCGGCAAGCTGGGTATTTTTCAGTTCGAGCAGACGCTGAAGTGTTTCCACTTGGTCCTGGAGGTCATCAACCCGACCACTCAGTTCGTCGTTTTCTCGTCGGGCACTTTCGAGCTCTTCCATGGCAACGGCGGAGCCTGCGTCCACGCCGCCGGCCGTATCGCCGTCACCGCCAGCAGAACCACCTTCTTCGGCATCACGAGTGCTGCTATCTTCGCTTGCCAGCAACCTCAATTCATCACCACCGGCCTGCTCACCACCGCTCTGCCCTGAAGCAACGTCAGCATCCGTGGCATCCACGGTGCGCTGTGGAGTCGATAACGCATCGTTTTGCGCAGCCACCTGCCGGTTGGCCTCGGCACGGGAGCGACTGCGGATCTGTTCGATATCCGGCACCCGCAGCACTTCACCACGCTTGAGCCGGTTGATGTTACCCGCAATAAACGCGTCGGGATTCAGGTCCTGGAGTGCAAGCATGACCTGCTGCATGGATACACTGCTATCAGGGCGAATGCTCTCAGCAATATTCCAGAGGGTATCGGAAGACCCGGTGGGCCCGAGAGTCCTCGCACGCTGGGTAGTTGTGCGCCGGGGCTCCTGGGATGTCGACCTGGCCCGCTGTTGGCGCGCTGGCTCTGAAGCCTGACGGGTAGCCGGAGCGGCAACCTCTTCCTGCACACCGGACTCCTCGGCATACACCGGGGGATCAACCAGCACCGCGTATTCCCGCATCAGCCGCCCATTGGGCCACGTCACTTCGAGCAGGAAATTGAGGTACGGCTCCCGCAATGGCTCACGGGACGAAACGTTCACCACCAGACTGCCATCGCTGGCGGTGGTGACGCGGAAATCAAGTTTGGTAAGGAAATAGTTCCGATCGATACCCACCCGTTCATAGGCTGAATCGGGGGCGATGTTTACAAATACATCACCAGGGTCAACGCCCTCGCTTTTACGCAGACTGATATCTGCGTCCAGAGGCTCATTCAGATAGGACTGTAATTCAATTTCACCCAGACCCAGGGCCTGTGCGACGCCAGAACCGAGCCCTCCCGCCAGAGCCAGAGCAACCGCAAGCTTGCGTACCTTCATGCTTTTTCCTTACCAGTCTCCGTTATTCGTTACTGTTTTTTTCAAACAGAATCGGACGAGGTTGGATGACTTCCGTCTTGATTACTATCGTTATTATGTAAAGTTTTTAATATACAGCCCGGCAAGTATTGTTGATAAAACCTCTTTTATCAATCAATCAGCCGCAGTCCTTGCACCATTTTTTCATAAATGATCGGGAACATATTGTTACCGAACGATGATCCAGTATCCCTGAATGGCCAAAGTCTAGACCACAAGACCCCAAACATGTGCAAAAACCCTTCTGAAAATAACAGGGGCGGAGGCGTATTTCAGCCTCCGCCCCCAGCCGGTTCTCTGAAACCGGACACAGTTGGCATAATCTTGCCCACTGTGGGACTAAGTTACTGCTCCTGCAGTATGCGAAGCATCCGCCTAAGCGGTTCCGCGGCGCCCCACAGCAACTGGTCACCGACCGTGAACGCTGAGATATACTCAGGTCCCATGGTCAGCTTCCGGATACGGCCGATAGGAACACTCAAAGTACCCGTGACCTTCGCCGGGGTAAGTTCCCTAAGAGTGGCATCGCGCTCATTGGGAATCACCTTCACCCAGTCGTTGGCTTTCGCCAGGATGGACTCAATCTCGGAAACCGGAAGGTCCTTCTTCAATTTAATGGTCAAGGCCTGGCTGTGAGAACGCATGGCACCGATACGAACGCAGATGCCATCGATGGGGATCGGGTTGCTGCTGCGACCGAGAATCTTGTTGGTCTCGACGCCCGCTTTCCATTCTTCCTTGCTCATGCCGTTATCAAGTTGCTTGTCGATAAACGGAATCAGGCTGCCTGCCAGCGGCACTTCGAAGTGCTCGGTGGGAAAACCGTCCGAACGCATGGTTTCGGTTACCTTGCGATCAATATCGAGGATAGCCGAAGACGGATCTGCCAACCCATCACTCACGCTGCCCTTCAGCTCACCCATCTGATTGAGCAGTTCCCGCATGTTCTGTGCACCAGAACCTGATGCCGCCTGATAGGTCATGGGAGATACCCATTCAATCAGGTCCTGCTCCAGCAAGCCACCAAGGGCCAGCATCATCAGGCTGACAGTACAGTTACCACCAACATAGTCCTTCACACCCTTTGCCAGCGCATCGTCAATCACGTTGCGGTTGACCGGGTCGAGAACGATGACGGAATGATCGACCATCCGCAGCGTGGAAGCGGCGTCAATCCAGTACCCCTGCCATCCGGCATCACGGAGTTTCTGGTACACGGCACCGGTGTAATCCCCGCCCTGGCAGGTAACCACCACATCCAGCGTTTTCAGGGTATCGATATCGAAGGCATCCTGCAGCGCAGGCACACCCTCTTTGCCTACGTCCGGTGCCGGTTTTCCAGCCTGGGAGGTGGTAAAGAAGATCGGTTCGATATCTGCAAAATCGTTTTCTTCACGCATGCGCTGCATGAGGACAGAGCCCACCATACCGCGCCAGCCAATAAGTCCAACTCGCTTCATGTGCGACCTTTGAACCTCGTTTTATGCCCGCCCGCTACCTGTATCGCTGGCAGGGACAGGATGGATGATCCCGCGACAACCGCATCGCGCTGCCGTCGGGTCTCAAAAACTTGCCGGCCTCAGAGTGCCGCCAGAACGGCATCGCCCATCTCTCGGGTCGATACTTTCCGGCCGTCAGCAGACATGATATCCGCTGTTCTCAAGCCCTGATCCAGCACTTTGCTGACCGCCGCCTCTATCGCCTCGGCGGCATTATCCTCGCCAAGACTGTACCGCAACATCATTGCGCCACTGAGGATAGTAGCCAGCGGATTAGCTATGCCTTTACCCGCAATATCGGGTGCAGACCCATGACAGGGCTCGTACATACCCTGCTTCTCAGAGTTCAGAGACGCAGAGGGCAACATCCCAATCGAACCCGTCAGCATAGCCGCTTCGTCAGAAAGAATATCACCAAACATGTTGCCAGTCACAATCACATCAAATTGCTTGGGCGCCTTAACCAGTTGCATGGCGGCGTTATCCACGTACATATGAGAGAGCTCAACATCCGGGTATTCACGACGCAGGTCTTCCATGATTTCCCGCCACAGAACAGTCACTTCCAGCACGTTCGCCTTGTCGACAGAGCAGAGCTTTTTGCCACGCTGCTGGGCCGCTTCAAAGGCGACACGACCAATACGACGAATTTCCGATTCCGTATAGGCGTACGTGTTGTAGCCCTGACGCTCCCCGCTTTCCAGTTCGCGGACGCCCCGTGGCTGGCCAAAGTAGATGCCGCCGGTTAACTCCCGCACAATCATGATATCGAGGCCCGAGACCACCTCTGGTTTCAGCGAAGACGCAGAAGCAAGCTGGGGGTACAGAATGGCCGGGCGCAGATTGGCGAACAACTCAAGGTTGGAGCGCAGCCCAAGCAGTCCTTTTTCAGGACGACTGGCCATGGGGCGCTTATCCCACTTGGGGCCGCCCACTGCGCCCAGCAGAATCGCGTCCGCCTTACGAGCCTTGTCCAGGGTATCGTCCGGAAGCGGCGTATCCGTTTCGTCGATGGCGGCACCGCCAACCAGGGCGGACTCGAAGTGCAGTTCCAGACCGAATTGCTCGTTTATCTTATGCAGAACCTTTTCCGCTTCGGCAACAATTTCCGGGCCAATGCCATCGCCAGGGAGCATCAGGATAGAACGGGACATAGTGATTCCTTGAAGGTCGATTCGTTGTGATAATGCAGGACGGATCAGCGACCGGCATCAAATAACCAGGGTGCAGTTTCGCGTCTCGACGCTTCGTAGGCCTTTATGACCTCCGCATCTTCAAGCGTGACACCAATATCGTCCAGGCCGTTCAGCAGGCAATGTCGACGAAAATCATCGACCTCAAAGCTGAACGATTCGCCGGACGGCGTGGTAACGGTTTTGGCTTCGAGATCTATCGCCAGTTGATAGCCCTCTTCTGCCTCAGTTTCATGAAACAACTTATTTACAGTTTCTTCTTCCAAAACAATCGGCAACAAGCCATTCTTAAAGCAATTGTTATAAAAAATATCAGCGAAACTGGGCGCAATGATAACGTGGAACCCAAAATCCTCAAGCGCCCAGGGGGCGTGCTCGCGGCTGGAGCCACAGCCAAAGTTGCGCCGCGCCAAAAGCACGCTGGCGTTCTTGTAGCGATCCTGATTAAGCATGAAATCAGGATTGATAGGCCGCTGTGAGCAGTCCTGGTCCGGCTTGCCCTCATCCATGTAACGCAGTTCGTCAAACAGGTTCGGCCCGAAGCCGGTGCGCTTAATGGATTTCAGAAACTGTTTGGGAATGATCATGTCCGTATCCACATTGGACCGGTCCATGGGGGCAACAATACCCTGGTGTTGCTTTAATGCTCGCATGGTGTGTCTCCGGTGGATCAGTTCATCATCTCGCGGACATCAACAAAGTGGCCGTTGATCGCCGCCGCCGCTGCCATGGCCGGGCTAACCAGATGGGTACGCCCGCCGAAGCCCTGGCGGCCCTCGAAGTTACGATTGGAGGTGGAGGCACAGTGCTCTCCCTGCCCCAGCTTGTCGGCGTTCATGGCCAGACACATGGAGCAGCCCGGATCACGCCACTCAAGACCGGCTTCAATAAAGATCTTGTCCAGCCCTTCCTGTTCCGCCTGAACTTTCACCAGGCCAGAACCGGGCACAACCATCGCCTGCTTGAGTGATGACGACACCTTCCGCCCCTTCACGACCGCCGCTGCTTCACGAAGGTCCTCAATACGGCTGTTGGTACAGGAGCCAATAAACACGCGATCCAGCTTGATCTCAGTGATCGGCATGTTGGGCTTCAGGCCCATGTACTTCAAGGAACGGACAATCCCCTCACGCTTGATGGGATCGGCTTCCGCATCCGGGTCCGGCACATTGCCGCCAACGCCGGCGACCATCTCGGGAGACGTCCCCCAGCTCACCTGCGGCATGATTTCGGAACCGTCGAGCTCAACAACCTTGTCGAACACTGCATCGTCATCGCTGTGCAACGCCTTCCAGTATTCAATGGCTTGCTCGCGCATCTCGCCCTTAGGCGCAAACGGGCGATCTTTGACGTAATCAATGGTGGTCTGGTCAACCGCGACCATGCCCACCCGCGCACCGGCCTCGATGGACATGTTGCAGATGGTCATTCGGGCTTCCATCGAGAGGCCACGAATCGCCTCGCCGCCAAACTCAATGGCACAGCCCGTACCGCCAGCAGTGCCAATCTTGCCGATGATGGCGAGGACAACGTCTTTCCCGGTCACCCCGGGCCCAAGCTTGCCATTCACCTTCACCAGCATGTTTTTCATTTTCTGCTGAACCAGGCACTGGGTGGCCAGCACGTGTTCCACCTCTGACGTGCCAATACCGTGGGCCAGACAGCCGAATGCACCGTGGGTGGAGGTATGGGAGTCACCACAGACAATGCTCATGCCAGGCAGTGTCGCGCCCTGCTCTGGCCCGATTACATGCACGATGCCCTGGCGTTGGTCCTTGATCTTGAATTCCAGGATGCCGAACTCGTCGCAGTTCTTGTCCAGAGTTTCCACCTGAATCCGGGATACCGGGTCAACAATGCCTTCAATGCCTCGGGCACGGTCGGTGGTGGGTACGTTGTGGTCCGGCGTCGCCAGGTTGGCGTCCAGCCGCCAGGGCTTACGCCCGGCCAGGCGAAGGCCTTCAAAGGCCTGCGGCGAGGTGACTTCGTGCAGCAGGTGCCGGTCGATGTAGATCAACGCGGAACCGTCATCCCGCTGTTTGACGAGATGGTCGTCCCACAATTTGTCGTATAAGGTCTTGCCCGCCATGTTCTCTCTCACTCTCTGGGGGTTTCTGTTTTTTCAGTATGGTTCTATTTTAACGCCAAGCCTTGAATAACCTCAATTCATGTTTTTTATGTTGTGCATTCCTATGTGGCATATTAGGATTTGGTGGGACCTCCACCAAAAGCTGCAGTTACGGATTCAACCACAATGGATGCAAATTCCCTGAAAGCGTTCCTCACCATTGTCGACCAGGAGTCATTCTCCGAAGCCGCGGAACTGCTGCACCTGACTCAGCCCGCAATCAGCAAACGCCTGGCAGCGCTGGAGAACCAGTTGGGAACGAAGCTGATCGACCGGAGTAACAGACAGGTCCGATTGACGGACGCAGGGGCACGCCTTCTACCCCATGCCCGGCGAATTCTGGACGAAGTGCACAATGCCCGACAGGCGCTGTCGGACCGAGAGGGATCGGTTTCAGGACAGCTATCAGTGATCGCCAGCCACCACATCGGACTGCATCACCTCCCTGCCTGGTTACGGCGGCTGAACCGGGATTATCCGGAGGTGTCTCTGGAACTGCAGTTCATGGATTCTGAAAGTGCCTTCGGGCAGATGCGTAAACGTACAGCAGAGCTCGCGTTCGTGACCCTGAGCGAGAGCATGGACCAGGCATTCGATGTGCACGTGCGCTGGGAAGATGCCATGGCATTCGTGGTGTCGCCGGAACATCCACTGGCCTCGCTGGACAACCCGGGGCTCGGGGATCTGTCCCGGTATGACGCCCTACTCCCCGAAGCTGGCACCGCCACCTACCGATCCATCAGCCGACTGTTTCTCGATGCGAGCCTGCCCCTGAAAATCCAGATGCCCACCAACTACCTGGAAACCATCAAGATGATGGCCAGCGTCGGGCTTGGGTGGAGCGTGCTGCCGGTGAGTATGGTCGACGCCTCGCTCACGGTGCTTTCTGTGCCCCACTCCGTGAGCCGCATTCTCGGCGGTGTAGGGCTGAAAGGCCGATCGTTGAGCCCTCAGGCTCAGGCACTGCTGGATATCGCAGCAGATCTTCAATAAAACCCGCTAAACACCACAGCAACACCAATCAATGCTCGGGCGGCGGCCTCAGGCCCCGCCAAGTGATGACAATGGCGATGGCCATAGCCGCCGCCCCGCCCCAGAACGCGGCCGAGGTACTGAAACCGTCCACCAGAAACCCCGACAACCACGCCCCCAGTGCGCCACCGGCACCAAAGGTCAACCCACTGTAGAGCGCCTGCCCCTGGCCGTGATGATGCTGCCCGAAGAAACCCTGAATGTACTGCACCGAAATAGCGTGCAGAGCGCCGTAAGAGGCCGCATGCAGCAACTGCGCGAAAATCAGCACCGCCACCACATCCGTCACTTCCGCGATCAACACCCAGCGAATCATCGTTAGCGCCAGTGCCGCAATCGCAATCTGCCGCACGGTGAAATTGCGGGTCAACCGATGCATCACCAGGAACAACCCAATCTCCGCAAGCACCCCTAGCGACCACAACAACCCAATCGCCAACTTACCGTACCCGTGCTGCTCCAGGTGAATACTGAAAAACGTGTAGTACGCCCCGTGGGACACCTGCAGCAGAAAGTTCATCAGAAAGAACGTCACAACCGCCGGGTGAGTCACAATCGCCTTCAGACTACCCTTGGGCGCCGGCGGCTTACGCTCTCCCCGCTCCGACGGCACCAGAAACGCCGACACTGCAATCCCCGCAAACACCGGCAACAACAGCCACGGCAACAGAGTGATCGGAATCAGCTCAAGAATCCCGCCCACCAGCGCCACCGCGCCAATAAACCCTACCGACCCCCATAACCGCACCTTGCCGTATTTTTCACGTTGCGTTCCCAGCGACCGCAACGTGATCACTTCATATAGCGGCAAAATCGCGTTCCAGAAGAACGTAAACGCCAGCATGACCAGCAACAGCCCATAGAACCCCGGCTCCATGAACACGCCGGCAAAGAACAGCGACCCCGTAATGGCACCAAACCGAACCAACCGCACCCGTTGCCCGGTCCGATCCCCCAGCCATCCCCACACACTGGGCGCCACAATCTTGGTCAATTGAATCGTCGCCATCAGCGTGGCGATCTCAAGGTAGGAAAAGCCCCGGCCTTCCAGATACAGGGACCAATACGGCAGCAAACCGCCGAGGAGAGCGAAAAACCAGAAGTAGAGGTTGGATAGTCGCCAGTAGATAGGAATTCTCCAATGTTTTGTACCACAGATAATGTAACCCTCCTGTTGTAGTCTTAAACCACTCCTTTATACTGAATAAAATTACAGTATTGGAGATCCGAGGGTGGAGTTCCTTCTTGCTACGCCAGAGTTTGAAATCAGGGGCCATTCCTATGAAGGTTTCCCGATTCTTCTCAAAGCCAATCATGATGTTTTTGTTGAAGGAATGGAATTTCTCGTTCATCACTGCTTGAAACGTGGAAGTGTGCAAAGCCGACGTAGTTGGGAAACGTTTGGAAGGGATCTGTGTGATTATTTCGAGTTCATTGAAGCCAATGGTTTTGATTGGAAAGAGCTTGATCACCGAAATCACGAAACCCTGCTAGCCCTGTATCGCGACGTTTCTTTTGATCGATTTAACCTCAGCGTCTCTACGGTAAACCGACGACTTCATCTGGTGATCAAGTTTTATCAGTTTGCCCTCAAACAAGGTTGGGTAAGCACGTTGCCGTATGACCTTGAAACGGTGAGAGTCAGACAGACAAAGGGTTTCCTAGCACACACAGACACGTCCGGGGGGTATGCCGTAAAGCCTGATGTGCTTTTGAAAACCACGCCAACCAAGATCAAAGTCCTCAACAAAGAGCAGGTCGATGAGCTGCTGAAAACCATCAAGAACAAAACGCTCCGACTGATCGTTCGGTTGGCGTTGCTGACGGGTTTGCGTAAAGAGGAGCTGCTGACAATTCCAGTTCACTACATATCTGCGCCCCAGTCGATCTTGGCTCGAAGTCATGTGGTGGTTGAGCTTGATCCCCAAGAGATGAGCACCAAGGGAGACAAACCACGGACGATCCATGTGCCGATATCATTGATGGCGGATCTCTGGGATTACGTCATTCACGAGCGTCACGAAACGATCCGAAAACACGGGAGAGACTCAAAAACCCTCTTTGTAACCGCCAAGGGCACCCCCTGGAGCTTTCGAACCTCGCTTAACAATCAACTGAACCGATTGAAGCTGTCGTTCGCCTGCCATCCCCACATCCTGCGTCATACCTACGCGACGCACACCCTGAAATCGTTGATGTCCCGAAAGAGCACGACTTTCAATCCCTTGATCTATGTCCGAGATCGTCTCGGCCACAGCAGCATCACGACGACGGAAAAATACCTGCATTTTCTCGACCATATCGAAGACGACCTGCGCACCAGTTATCAGGAAGAAATTGAGGAAACGGCGAAGGAGGCGGCCTGCGCATGAAAAAGGATTTCACGTTAGAGGGACATGAGAGTGGTGTTCAGGAGGCTGGCGAAACTGCGACTGAGGCGACAACCACCACCATCGATCAAGCGCGACCCTCAAAACCGGCAAACACCGTCGTCGCTTTTCCCGAGAATACCACTAGCATAAGAACCGCTGATTTCGGGCCATTTTACGGTCAGGGATATGACGACATTGCGGCGGCCTGCCAATGCACCATCGAAAAGCTGGTCGCTGAGAGCGTCAAAACTAGGGGGAAAATCCTTAGTGTAAGTACGATTGCGGGTTACTGGAGAACTGGTTTTCGCTCCTTTGCGCCCTTCCTGTCGTTGCTTCACACAGCCAGTAGCGAACGCCTTACTATGGCGGATCTTAGCGCCGACAGCATCACCCAATTTCTCCAGTACCTGAGAAACGAGCCCCTCAAATACGGTGCGCAAAAAGCCCATTTTGCTAGTACCAAAGCTCTGCTCGTAGCCTGTCATCGATTCGGGTTCTGGCCGGAAGTGGATAGGAAAACGGTCTGGCCTGCTAATCCCTTCCCGAATTCCAACAAGCGAGCAAAGGGTCAGAAGGCGCTCAGCAAGAATGAAAAACGCTTTCTGGTAAAGGCGCTGCGCAAAGACATGGAGCGTATTGTGGCTCAATCGGAGCCACTGAGTAGATACGATTTGGCCGTATGCGTCTTGTCCATTGCGCTGTCTACCGGAATGAACCTGACGCCCATTCTGGAGCTGACCACAGACTGCGTGCAGCCTCACCCGCTCAAATCCAACCTGCGGCTGCTAGTGAGCTTTAAACGTCGCGGTAACGCCACGCACGTTGTCGCACTGAGAAAGTCTGAGGAAGTGCCTGAGATGGCCAGTATCCATCTCTATGCCGCCGATGCTATTGATCTGATCGTTACGAGGAACGCCACGACACGCGCCCAGTTCGATGACCCAAATCGGCTGCTGGTCTACAAGGGAGCTCGCGGCAAGTACGTGGACAAACCATGCCGACTGACGAGCTCCGTATTGAATTACAGCATCAACGCATTCGTTGACCAGCATCAGCTTCAAACGGACGATGGCAAGCCGCTCACGTTGAATGTCAGCCGGCTGCGTCAGACGCTGCTGAACCGCATTTGGGAAATGTCGGGCCAAGACCCTCTGATGACGGCCAGAACAGGACGGCATGCCGTGGAAACTGGCAATGCCCATTACTGGGAGGCACCACCGGAAGCGGAAACCAACATGCGTTTTTTGGGCGAGGCCCGAGTGGAAGAATTGCTCAGCACGCCGACGATCATTGCCAGCGATCGAACCCCCGTCGCGTCCTGTCAGAATGTTCGCCGAGGGCACCGCGCCCCGAAAGACGGAGAGCCCTGTCAAGACTACTTGGGCTGCTTCCGATGCAAGAGCTTTGTGGTGACTGGCGATGACCTTTATCGCCTGTTCAGCTTCTACTGGGCAGCCCTGCGCAATTACGACACTTTTGGTGGCAAGCGCTGGGCCAAATACCTCAAGCAAGTCGTTCGACTTATCGACGAAGAGATTGCGCCACACTTTGATGCAGTTTTTGTGAGCAAACAGCGGGAGAGGGCCAAACACCAGCCGCATCCGTTCTGGCGGGACCTGAGCATGGCGAGGATGGCGATATGATCGAGATTGCCGGCGCAGAGGTACTGGCCGACCGTGAACGTTTGCTACGGGCTCTGCCCCGTGGTGAAGGGCTACACGGCATCATTACCACGGATCGAGCCGGTAAGGTGCTGTACGTGCTTTCTCGGTACGAAGATCCAGTGTGGTGGTTGCCCAAATCCAACACTCCAGGCTCTGTAAGAGACAGCGTACGAAAGTTGGACTTTACTCGAATAACCGGGGAGCAACTGCGATTCGAGGCCAAAATTATCATGGCACGGTTGATCTGGAGGGAGGTCTCTCTGAGCAACAACTCCATCAAAAACGCTTTCAATGCGTTGGTTCCATGGCTGAACTGGTTAAACGATCAAAACATCAGCAGCCTGGCGAAGGTCACGCCTCTCGTCGCAGCTCGCTATGTGCAATACATCCACAGTGCTACCTCGGTTAAGAAGTCTGGAAAGCCGTTTGAGAGTAAGACAAAGTGGACCAGGCTATCGGCTGTTGAACGATGCTGGCAATTCCTCAGGGATACCCCAAGC
Organism: Marinobacter salarius; assembly: GCF_032922745.1. Taxonomy (NCBI): domain Bacteria; kingdom Pseudomonadati; phylum Pseudomonadota; class Gammaproteobacteria; order Pseudomonadales; family Marinobacteraceae; genus Marinobacter; species Marinobacter salarius. Next base: position 2,856,162 of record NZ_CP136693.1, on the reverse strand, counting down.
ACTTTTGATCATCCATGGCCCGAGAGCTCTGCTATTGCGCTGTCGGGGCACAAGAAATCAAGCCAATCCAAGACCGACATTATTCCAGATGATATTTTACGGCCTCTGTTTCAACACGCCGAATATCTACTCAGTCGAGCTGAAGACATATTGCAGCATCAGTGCGCTCTGGCTGACTTCCAGCCTTCCTCCGAAAATCGAACGGATCAAGCCACAGAGAAGACTAGCTTCCTGAAAACCCGAGGTTGGGATCAGGGGCTACGTGCACTGACCAAGGCACTATGCGACCTGCGTGACGGCTGTTTCGTGATTATTCTGACTACGACAGGTATCCGGGCTCATGAACTCGGCAATATCAGGCGGGATCAGTGGTACAGCGAAGTTCGAGATGGCGAGCGGTTCTACTTCCTCGGCTCACGCTCAGACAAAACCTATGCGGGCGAAACCTCTTGGTTATGTCCCGAGATCGCCATTCAGGCAGTGAGAGTATTGGAACGGCTGTCGGAACCCCTACAGACTGGGCTTGAGCAGGCTCTGAAGGAGGCCGAAGTCTTCGAAGATTACGAGGAAATGACGCGTTTACAGAGCTGTTCTGGTTGCATCGGGCTAACCAGGTCAAGCGCAAAGCAAAATAGGATCACTTTGCTCAGTGGTGCCGCTCTGATTCATAGGGTTAGGAAGTTTGCGAAGAACCTCGGGATGGACTGGAAACTCGCCCCCCATCAGTTCCGTCGCACCTTTGCCAACTACGTTGTCCATCACAAGTTGGGCGATCTGCGGTATTTAAGGGATCACTTCAAGCACTGGAGCCTGGATATGACCATCCTGTACGCAATGAACGAGGCCCAGGATCTTGAGCTCTACGACGAAATCTACGCTGCTTTTGACGGCAAGCGTCAGGCCATTGTCGGTCACTGGTTGGAGCCTGATACGCCGCTTTCAGGTGGCATGGCCGGTCATATTCGCCAAATGCGGAGCCGCTCGGAAGAAGTGCGTACCTACAAAGACCGGAAAGAGATGATTGAGGCTATCAGCGAGCTGGTGTACCTGCGGTCCACCGGTATCGCTTGGTGCACCAACGATACCGGCGTGGACTGTGCGGGTGGCCAATGCGAGGGCTGTGAGCATGGCTGTATTGATGACAGCCATAAACCGTTCTGGGAAGGGCTTTACCTGCAACAGATCGAGCTTCAACAGATCGACGATCTGGATGACTCGGGCTCAAAGACCGTCGAGCGCACCATGGAACGCTGCGAAAGGGTTTTGACGGATCTCGGTGTAGACATCAATCGCCTCAAGGAGCAAGTGATTGATGTCGAAGCCATCTGAATCAGACACTCACAAGCGTATTCGGCTGGCCATTGTTCGATTGGAAAAAGGCCAGCCCAAGGTCGTTGAGAAGGGCAGGAAAGTCTCGGTGGCCGCTGTTGCCGAAGAGGCCGGAGTCAGTCGAGCCTTGATCCACAAAGACTACCCAGACTTGATGGAGCGCATCCGGGGCAATGCCAACAAGGCGATCCAGTGGCAACGTGATGAGAAGCACGAGAAACTCAAAGAAGAGCGTTTTAAGAATCGTCAGCTACGAGAAAAGATCGTGGAACTGACCGAGCAGCGCAACGAACTTGCTTCAAAAAACGCGACTCTTGAGCTCGAAAACCGCCGACTCTCGGCAATCTTGGACAGTAAAAACGTTACAGTTTTTAGGGGGAAGTCGAGTGAGTAGTGCTATACAGATTTTGGCCGGAACCTTTTTCTTCCACTTTTAAACAAAAGCGAACATTCGAGTCAGGGCTCTCCTCCGGAGTCTCCAAACTAATCACAGCCATTTCATCCAGTGTGATTGGCGGGGCAAATTGCAGACGCTGAATGATCACATGGCAGAGATGGCCATGCTCGGCTAAGCTATATTTTTTTGATTCATGTACCGCGCGATTGATGGTTCAAAGTCAGTAATCATGACGCAGTCGAATTTCTGAAATGACAAAACGCGCTGCCAATTGCTGTTATACATTCTGAGGAGTCCGCAGTGTTCTTTGTGCTTCGTGATGGTGAGCAAATGAAATTTGCGGATGCAGAATTTTCTTACCTCGCGGAGCTGTTGAGCTCCATTGATGTCTCCTTGGTTAGAACAAACGCACGAATAAAACAGTCTGATGTGTGGAATATAGACTGTTTGTGTGACAAAGGAGAATACCTAATCGGTGTGGGTTTCTGTGCAATGCAGAGATACCTGTTCGACATTCTACGTGACGTGAAAATTGACCCTGGCCTCGCTAGAGAATTAGGGCCCAAAAGCACAAATGGGGTCGCGGTAGCAAAATTAGTCCACTCGGCGGCCAACTACTGGAAGCATGAACCTGAATGGCATTCTTGGCTTTTGGAACTTCAGGATAAATCACAAAAAACAGTAGACACCATTCTTCATAGTAGGGATTCGGCCGATTATCCATTATCAGAGCTGCTTGCTGACTTCTGTGGAGAAAATGACTTATTGTTGGTCAATTGCTTGCCTTATTTGAGTGAGTGGCGCTCGGCGGTTTGGGAGCACTTTTCAAAAAATGTATAACAAGGCCAGGCATGGCGACGTCTACTACATCGCGGCTGCGCCTCCATTCCGTAGCCGCGCGTGCTGAGCGGCATTATCTTTTCACCGCAGTCGCAACCAACATTCGGAGTATTCATGGGACTTCTCGGAAAAATATTTGGCTCTAAGGTCGCGAACAAGACAAGCGGTGAGCTTTTCAAAGAAGCCACGCAGTTGAAAAAAGCTGGGGAGTGGGATGGCGCGGTTGAAGCCCTGAGGCAAGCATATAAAAACGCCAAGTCTGAGGGGGTGTCCTATGGTGCTAACTTCTATCTTCGATTGCCAAAATATCTCTATGAAGCAGGAAGATCGGACGAGGCGTGGTCGGAATACAACCGAGCTCTGACAGATGGATTAGATGGGCAAGCGCCATCAGAAGAAATGGTCGCAGTAGACCAAAGCCAGATCTACGGCTCGATGGCTGGCCAGTTGAAGAAAGAGAAAAAGTTCTATGATGCAGCTGTTTACCAAGTGGCATCAGCCCTTTCTTGGGAAAAAGGTATGCTGGAGCAGCAGAGAGAATCAGAGCTTAATTTTGATTCATTTCGGAAGACTATTGAACAAACATTGAAAAAGCACGGTTCTAAAGAGGCCCACAAACAATTCCTTGCCTTGGTTAAAGAGGCAGTGTCCAACCCGAAGGAGTATCAGGTAGCCGACCTGATTACTCAGCTAGGTGACCTTAAAGAAAGATAACCCATATGAGCCTTCTCGGATTCAATAGGCAATAGTCATTTTTTTGGCCGCGCCAGCGGCCAACCTAAATCCATGAGCAAGAACGCCTGCTTCGTCAGTCTCGCGGAGCTGTCAGGCACTTACAGCAAACACATATCGGGGCTCTCTTATGTGGCTTTAGGCCACAGCCTGACCGGTCGTTCCATCGGTCGGTCAGGGGCACCCTTGTATTGCTTGGTCGCCTTCCAGCTTAGCGGGCAACCGCTGGGACTGGGGAGAAGGCTCAATCAGTATCAAGGTCTGGCAAAGCGACGCGTACTGCATTGCGGCTTCGTCTCCATTCCGTAGCCGCGTATGCTGGCAGGAGTTAAACGTTATAAAGAGAGGACTCTCTGTGAGGAATCAACAATTTTTATTGGTCACATTTTTACTGGCCGTGTTGTCGGGCTGTGCATCAATGCCCGGTATGCCGGGCTATATTTCAGAGGAAAAATCCAGTTTTGACGGATCTACTCAATTAAGCATGGAACCTGCTTTTGTTTATAGAGATAACGACGGTTTTAGCGGTAGTGACTTGAAACTTTCCCTACTCTGGCGATCAACCATGGAAAACGACGATATTGTTCTTGAGGCGTTCGTGGACGGAGCGCACAGCTTTGCTCGTGGCGAGTCACTCCATTTCAATGTCGACGGAGAAGTGGTGAGTTTTAAAGCTCTCGAGGAGCTCACAAATATCGATTATGAGCCGGGAGTGTATTCAACTGTTTATGTACCCGGAGGTAATGTTTCCTCAAAACGGTACCTTGTCAGCAGGGATTTCATCACACGCATATTAGAGGCATCGCAAGTAGGAGTCAGGTTGGACTTGCGTCGCAGTTTTGTTGAGGGAGTGTTCTCCGACACTACGTCATCATCTGCTCATGAGGCCTTTGGAGCATTCATGCAGAAAGTGGAGCAAAAGTCCTGACCTGTTTAACTAGGTGGTCAACGGGACCAACTGCGCTGCTATCCGTTGTCGCCCATTGCCACTGGCGTTAGCTCTACAACCAGGGAGATCCTATGATCGAGTTCGAAGAAAGCGTGTCGACGCCCGAGAGCTGGTTTAGGCAATCGTGGGAGATGTATGAAGCTTCCAAGGCACTCTACGAAGTTTTTTCAGATCGAGAACCGATTCAGAGCGAGCATGATAATTATCGTCGAGTAGGGGCAATGAAGGGCGCCATGCTACTTCTTGGCCTATCCGCTGAAAATGCCTTGAAAGGCGCTTTTGTATTCAAGTCTAAGCCGGATCTTTCCAAAGACCGGTTGGACCCGAAGCATTTCCACAAAATTGCGCATGACCTTTCAGATGTTGCATGGAAGTTGGATATGGATCTCACCGAATCTCAACGCGACCTTCTTGAGCGGCTCACTATGTTCGTGCATTGGGCATCTAAGTATCAGGCGCCATTAAGAAAATCAGAGCACGAGAAGGCAAGTGGAAAAATGAAACTGGTGTATCCGTCAGACTACGAGCTTGTAGAAGAGCTGATATCGGATCTTCGGAATGATTCAGGGTTTGACGAGACATATGGTTGGCCGTAAAAAAGCTAACAATAGGCTGTTGGCGCACAATTTTCCCACCGTTTTGGGCCTCCAAAGCTCTGCGTTATCGTCCAAGCCAAACGTCCGATTTGCGACCGTTTTAATGGCCGAAGGATATTTTTAAACTTCGACCAAATGGGGATTTCAATAACATGACTGCCATATGGTTAGCGTCAGGCGCTGCAAATAAATACACTAGGCCTTAATAGAAATTTGCAACTGCGAGGAAGGTTTTCCTGCATCAGGTATTACCTGAACTCAGTTTTGTAAAAGGTCCCCTCGCAATGTTGTTTGGAGTTATTTATGGCTGGTACCGGAGTAATAAAAATAAATTTCCGAAATCTAGTGTTCTTGTGCTTGCCAATTTTAGCTGCGTGCGGTGGGTCATCTGGAGGAGATGATTTGGAACCAGTCATCGCTTTCGGCTCTGATCCAGAATTGTCTGCAAGCTATGTATCGACTGACATCACTCTTGACTGGAGCGACCGAGGAGCCACCTACAACCTGTATTACGCTCAGGAAAGCGTTGAAATGGTTGGCAACTACGGCGTTTATGAGGGGGCAAACTTAATCCAAGACGCTACCCCGCCAGTCACAGTGACCGTTCCCTCATTGAAACCTGTGTATTTTTTCCGGCTCACCAAGATCGAGAACGGCATTGAATCTCAACCAAGCAACGAAATAATCGTCACGCCGCGGTACACCGTGACGAATGGAGGTGCGTCAATCATCGATGAGGTCAACCGACTCGAATGGGACCGATGCGTTAGCGGACAAACCTGGAACGACAGCACACAAAGCTGCGATGGAGAGCCTAATAGAGTGAACTATCTCGGTGGTGCTGGCGCTCTTGGACTGGCAAATGACGCGAACGCACGGGTGCCTACCATTCCAGAGTGGTATTCGCTATTCCGGGTAGGGGATGAGTTTTATTACGATCTCGATAATCGAGATGTGGATTACTCCCTCGAGAAGGCACAAACCCTTGATGCGCCAAGAACCATCTCAAATCTCTTTGTTGATCCTGGAACCAGTGTTCGATATTGGGCGGCTTCAGATTGCAGTCAATACGGCCCATCAGGCGATGTCACAAATTTCGTTTGGCCCGGCGAGAATAGTATAGGCGCTGCCGGTGTCAGGTGCGGTTCTTATAATTTCGAACTCTACCTGAGAGCGTTGAAAAGGCTGTAGACCTATCTCTCAGGACTTTGCTTGGCCGATCTACCCCGTGCTGAGACTAGTAGATTCATTGCCCGACGGCGCTCGTCGGCGAGACCGCCGTAGATCACCGATCCATTCCGGGACTCAAAATCTGGCCAGTTGAATGTCCGCTTTGCGACCAGCGCGGACAAGTTATGGTGACAATTTCCAGCCACATTATGGTGGCATGACCAATCGACAGATAACAGGGCTGGGCTTTGATTGGTATTTGAGTTTCAAGTTTTTGATCAGCCAATGTTTGTCCGGCGCTCCGGCAACATATGCCTTATCGATTACTGAGAGCCATCCGAGTCTAGCGCAGTCGTAGATCGAAGCTGACTTTTAAGATTTCCTGAAAGTCAGCTCTGTTAACGACAGTAAACTGCAACTGGTCTGAATCCAGTTTGACGAACGCCATCCCGTTGCCTTCGAAATAGCCCTTCTTAGAGTCCTGATCCTTCAAAGGTCCTTTGAGTCCGTAGGCTTTGTCCGGCGCTGTTCCGGATATGTTTTCAAAATCCACCCACTCCTCTTTCCACTTAAAACTGCTGATCGGCCAGAGAGTCGGCCAGAAAATGCCAGAAGAGACGAGCTGGTAGACGGGATAAGGCTCACCGTTAACCGTCAGTTGGGCCGCAAAATGGGCATGAACGTCTCCAGACAGAAAAAACACATTTTTTATACCTTCTCCGACGATACAATCGATTAGTTGCTGTCGCTGATGTTTCGCACGGGCCCAGTTATCAGGCTTTCCGTTGCCTGGAGTGTCTGCATCGACAATGACCGTTGTGCCGCTGGCCACGAATTTGATTTTCTCTGGGTCCTTTTTCAACCATTCGAGAAGAGCCCCAAACTGCTCGTTGTCGAGCATTTTGTTTGGCTCTCTTTGTGCCCGAGTGTCACAAATGAAAAACCGGGCGAAACCGCGATCAATGTCATACCAGTGCCGCGTAGGAAGCTCATGGTCACCTTGGCCCTTGATGTAGGCAACATATTCGTTTTCAGGCACAACCTTGTCGAAGACCGGGGTGTAGATCAGCTGATGCGCGTAGAGCGCATTCATGGCATTGTCGGTACGTTCAGGATGCTTACGACTGTATTCATCAAGCCCTTCGGTGAAGTCGTTGTGAACTTCATGATCGTCGAACGCCATGTATAGCGGAATATGACTGGCTGCTTTACTGAAATGTGGCTGCGAAAATGCCTTGCTGTAAATGTGCTGAAACTTTTCTTCGCTTGTTGCTGGCCAGAGGGGGCCGAGTGCATCGGCGTAAATCTGATCCCCCAGGAGAAGAATGAAATCCAGCGGTGTTTGCTCATGTCTCTGGTAAACCGCCTTGAAAATTTTGTCTGTTCTTTTGTCGAGTCGGGAGAGCGGTTTTTCGTTCCTCCGCCGAAAAGCCATGAACTTGGGGTACATGCACGATCCCATGGCAAAATGCAGAATCTCCTGCCTGTCGGGTGCGGTATTAAACCGTCTCACAACGACGTCATCCCACACCAGTTGCTCTAATTCATCGAGGCAGCGTTCATCCTCAACGTAACCCATCTGATACTCATAGCATGGAGATCGATCCAGCTTGCTCAGTTCGAGCGCTCCTGAATAATGGAAGTTTCCGTTAAATCGAAAGCGCGCTATCAAAGCATTTTCAGGTTCACCTTCAGGCCACCAGCGAAGAACGCCAACGTTGAATTTTTCGCTATCGCTATTAAGGTTCTCAGCCGTATCAGGAGATATGGCGCCCCAGAGCCGGGCGGAGCATACAGTGGTATGGCCAACGATCGGGCCCAGTTCTATTTCTTTTACAGACGCCATAAGAGGTGTTCCTCCGTGATCACAATTGTTGCGCTTCAATTAAATGTGCCCAACAAGCTGGAACAGTGCAAGCTTTAGCGTTTCATTACTCCAACCATTTTCAGCTTACGGCCAAAATTTCACGCCACAAATTTCTTGAAGACGTCTGGCATGCTGATTCTGACGCGGAAGCCCGTGGACTGCGTTACCAAATCATGAGGTCTATCACGGAAGAGGACGGCAATCTTGGCGACCAACTAACGCAAAAAGAAATGTACTCGATTCTCGGGGCAACGAGAGAGCTTGTGCGACAGTTGGCTTCTCATGACAGACCCTTCTATTCTCTAATCATTGGTAAAGAACGTCTGGGCGCGTGGGAGATAAAAAACCGGCTTAGCGTCGTTAATCGGATGCCCCGATTGGGCGCCACTAACTATTTGCTTTAGCGGTTGCGGCGGTTGTCTCTTCTAATGCGGGTCGGGCTTTTGAATTGGTTTTGGTGACAACAAAATGAAAATATCACTAGATAAAACAAAGAGGATAGCTGTTTGCTATCAGCCAAACAAACTTAGTCCTCTTTACTTTGAGCGATGTATCTGTATACACAACTCAAGCGGAAAGTCTCTATTCTGTTCAAGCAAATCGGTTTTTTTGCCAGGTGACGGCTTTCCAGTAATCGATCAGCACTTGATCTCACTTTGGGATACCCCGGAACAAAATAATCTAGCAGTCCGTTTCACAGATGCTCTGATATCGGTGATCTCTAAATTTTCGAGCACTGGATTCGACAAACACGAATTAAAAAATAGCACTGATATACTTTACAGGCTAAAAGTTGGAAAGCCGCATTTCTGGCAATGGTCAAGTCATGAGGATTGGCTGAAAATTACAGCAAAAATATTATTCGACGATGATGAGCCAATAGCTATTTTCGGAGATACCTATATTGATAGCAGAGGTGTGAGATGCGTAAAGAATTTATGCGTATTGGTTTTATCTGATTTGCTGAACAAACTAGGTTTCAGCGTCGAGCCTATTTTGGAACCAGACGGTGACATACTAATCGACTCTTCAGACAAAACTAGCTTCGAATCTTTTAATGGGATTGATTTGCTTTCACCACAACCTTTTGCGGTTTTGGTTGGTAATTTGATATATGATCCCAATGAAAAGTCTTGGGATGAGTTAGCAAAAATTGTTAACGATATCCGGTCGAAGGCTTATGGTATAAATGGAATGAGGGTCTTCCATCAGTATTTGAGTAGACTTTCAGGTTTAGAAAGCCAGGAGCAAGTCCTGACGGAGTTTTTAATTGCCAGAGAAAAGTTCATAAAAAACGCGGAAGACTATGGCCTTAAAGTCAAAGAAGGAAATATATTGGCTAATCTTTCTGCAAGTGAGGAGTTTTTGAAGTTTATTAATAGGTTGACGCAAGAGAACGGCATTAATTCGTCTTTTAATTTTGCATTGGAAGGACTTGGAGTTGTCTTAAAATTGATAGGATTAAATAAAAAAATAAAAAAATCAGGGTATGAACGGTTTTTCGTTGACCAAATTCTCGAAAAGAACGGAATCGCACATTTAATGCAGGTCGAAAAGCTGTTAGCCCAATAAGAACTCGGACGACGAGAGGCTTGGCGGCTTCCTCGGCGCAGCATACCTTGAAATTTGTAGCCTATGCTGGGCGTTTAACTACTGATCTGAATGCCCGCTTTGCGTCCAATTTCGGCGTGATGTGAATGTTCGCTTTGCGACCAGGCCGAGCTTCCCAAACTCTAAACAAAAGCGAAAATTAGTAACCTCTTTTTAAAGATCTACGCTTCCATTGGAAAGCGGATCTTTTTGCCGCGCCGAAATGGGCTACTCAGGATAGCCTAGATAGTGCTCCAAAGATCACATTCGTCGCTTAAACGCCTCACATCAGCCGGCCAAAAAGCGTAGAGCGGTTTTTGGATTGGATGGATGTGTTTGTTAGCTGCTTTATAGTTTTAGCGTTTCTCCAACTGAAGGATGAGTTCATCAAGAGCTTTTTGGCAAGCCTGCGCCCTGTTATCGAGTGATTTGTACATACTAAAAATGTCGTTGACTTCATTGGTGATATTTTCTCGCATATTGTTCATTAGTTCTTCTCTCATTTCTACACCATCTTCGCCACCAGTTTCTTCGGATTCGTCTACTGAGGTTAAATGCTCACCAAATTTTTCAAACGACTCTGCTGCCGAACGTAACCATTGCATTTTTTGCAGAATAATATTCAATTCTCTAGAAGGATCTCGAAGAGCATCTAGATATGTCATGGCAGAGTAGGCATCTGTCGTACGAAAATGAGGTGAGAATAGACTTATCAGCGAATCGATATATTTAATCTGTGTATCCACTCTATTTTTTATTGTGCTAAATATGTGGTGAGGATTTCCTAAAGCCAATTCATATGATGGGTTATATGGGCCATCAGGCATCTCACCAGCTAGTTTACGCCTAACAGCTTCAAACCCTGCTTCAATAAAATCAGAATCACCACTATTTTCAACAGCCATCAGAGATTCATGAATTGGCTCATAAGCACTCTTAAGGTGTGGACACATTTTTATACGTTCATTCCGAATCTCGATATTCCTTTTCATTGAAACAACCCAGGAAACTAAAGGCGTGATTATCACAATGGTGACTAATATACCTATAGCTTCAGACAGCAAATTCAAGGGCAACCCTTCGTCGTTGAGCAAATCTACTATCTGATCAAGCATAAGTCCTCCTTAACCCTCAAAAATATGACCATAACTTTCTGTGAAGTTCAGATTAGAGCATAGGAGGAATTGCCATGAGCAGCCAATGTTTGCGACGGATTGAAGGATGCTGATTTAAGAGGTTTGGAGTTAATGCTCGGAGAATAGGTATTACTAGTGGACTTGCCCCAATACGCATGACACTCCCGCCCCTCAAAAAGAGGCCTGAGGACTGGCCCCTGAACGTTCGCTTTGCGACCCTTACGAACGCGTTTAAGCTCTTGGAGAATTTTCCCCCTGCCGGGTATGAACAGCCACCTAAAAGTTGTTTGGCAACCTCCTGCCGTCCCACGATATTCAACGCGATTCCTGAATCTTGAAAGGTTACAATGAGCTCAAAATTACTCGGAAAACACCAAAAAGTGTCACTTTACTGATTTCTCGTAAAAACAGGCACTTGAGAAAATGTTACATGTTACTGGAGTACTAAAACCATGAGATATCACAGAAGACCGACCGCCACAGCAAGCAGGGCCTCTCAAAACCGTGGAGGGCCAGGGATGGCCCGACCGAGCCTACATGGACGTACTTGCGGCGAGTTTTGAGAGGCCTTGCTTGCTGTGGTGTGCACCGTACTATCAGTCGAGTTGATACGATCTGATAAATGTCGGATTACGGCTTCGCCTAATCCGACCTACCGGTGTATGCGGCTGGGGTCAGAGTTGGCCTATGTTCGGGGTAGAGACCGAGACATCCCCATTCTGACCACGATGGCGCAGATAATGATCCATCAACACAATGGCCATCATCGCCTCCGCAATCGGCGTCGCACGAATGCCCACACAGGGATCATGCCGCCCCGTGGTAATCACCTCCACGGGATCACCGTGAACATCAATGCTCCGCCCCGGCAACCGCAAACTGGACGTCGGTTTCAACGCAATACTGGCCAGGATCGGCTGCCCCGACGAAATGCCGCCGAGAACACCACCAGCATGGTTCGACAGGAACCCTTCCGGGGTTAACTCATCCCGGTGCTCCGTGCCTTTCTGGTCAACACACCCAAAGCCGGCACCAATCTCAACGCCCTTCACCGCGTTAATGCTCATCAACGCATGAGCCAGGTCCGCGTCCAGTCGATCGAAAATCGGCTCACCCAAGCCGGGAGGAACGCCCTCCGCGACCACATTGATACGCGCACCGATGGAATTGCCCTCTTTGCGCAGGGCATCCATATAGGCTTCCATCTCCGGCACCTTATCGGCATCCGGGCAGAAAAACGGATTCTGGTGAACCTGATCCCAATCGATCTTCTCAATGCGGATTGGTCCCAACTGGGAGAGATATCCCCGGATCGTGATGCCAAGACGCTGCTCCAGAAACTTCCGCGCGACGGCACCGGCGGCGACCCGCATCGCTGTCTCGCGCGCAGAAGATCGACCTCCACCCCGATAATCCCGAACACCGTACTTGTGCATGTAGGTATAGTCGGCGTGGGCAGGACGGAACTGCTCCGCGATCTTCGAATAATCCTTTGAGCGCTGATCGGTATTCTCGATCACCAGCCCGATGGGGGTGCCGGTGGTCTTGCCTTCGAACACCCCCGAGAGGATCTTCACTTCGTCCGCTTCCCGGCGCTGGGTGGTATGACGCGAAGTGCCGGGCTTACGGCGGTCCAGATCCCGCTGCATATCAGCCTCGGACAGCTCAAGCCCCGGAGGGCAACCATCAATAATGCACCCGAGCGCAGCCCCGTGGCTCTCACCAAAGCTGGTCACCGTAAACAATTTTCCGAAGCTATTTCCCGACATGATTCAGTATCTTATCCAGGGTATTTAATGTAGGTCTTCAGCAGTCAACAGAAACACACCGTCGCCGCCATTCTCAAATTCCAGCCAGGTAAACGGCATATCCGGATAGGCTTCCTGCAACGCCACCCAGCTATTCCCGACCTCAACAATCAAGAGGCCGCCGGGGTTCAGGTAGTCGGCTGCCCTCGCGAGTATCCGATGAGCGATGTCCAGCCCATCTCCCCCGGCAGCAAGGCCAAGTTCCGGCTCATGGCCATACTCCGCCGGCATGTCTGCGATGTCGTCGGCGTCCACATAGGGAGGATTGCTGAGGATGACATCGTATCGACCTTCAAGCCCATCAAACACATCGGACCGTACCGTGCTTACCCGGTCACCGACCTCGTGGTAGTCGATGTTGACCGCCGCCACGTCGAGGGCGTCGGTAGAGATATCCGCAAGGTCCACCTCGGCATCCTCGAATACGCTCGCGGCTGCAATGCCAATACAACCACTGCCAGTGCACAAGTCCAGAATCCTGCCCACGGGTTTGTTGCCCAGCCAGGGTTGCAACCCGCCTTGAATCAGCTCTCCCAGTGGTGAGCGCGGTACCAGCACGCGTTCATCCACATGAAATGGCAGCCCCATAAACCAGGCTTCACCCAACAGATAAGCCAAAGGAACCCTGTCGTCAATACGGCGTTGCATGCGATCGAGGATCAGCGCACGTTCTTCACGGGTCAGCCGCGCATCCAGGAACAGGGTATTGTTTTCCAGAGGCAAATGGAGGCTGCGCATAACCAGTTGGACAGACTCATCCCACACGTTGTCCGTGCCGTGGCCAAAATAAAGCGGCGAATCGGCAAAGCGAGAAGAAACGTACCTCAGGTAGTCTCTGACGGTATGCAGGTCATCAATGGGGTTACTCACGCACTCTCGTCCTGTTCGGAAATGATCAAGGCGCCAAATTATACGCTCTTTCCGGCACAGGCTGCAGCCCACCGCCGCAATTGCGGTTTAGAGGTCATATCGCCATCGGGCCAGAGCTGTTCTGATTCTCTTCATATCTGTCCAACGCGGCGGCCATGCGTTCCCGTCCAAGCTGAATCAGTTCCGGTGCCTTGTGGTAGTCATAGCTGCGGCTGGCGTTCTTGGGAATGTTCACCAGCAAATCGGGTGGATACCCAGCGATCTTGTATTGTACCAAGGCGCTTTGCATGGTTTCGACGGTCAGGTTCATGACATCGAACTTACCAATACCCAGCTTATCCCAGTCAATCGTCTCGTGATCATCCTGATGTTTCTTCGGTTCCGATTTTATCGCGGGCGTCTTTTTATTGTGCTCGTTCTTCGCCACCGCCTTGCTGATTTTCTCTTCCGGTGAAGCCGACGAACCACCCTCTTTCTTGGTACTGAAGGTCTTCAGGGCATCCCAGTCAAACCAGCGGGAGGCCTTGTCACGGATTTTTTCGACCCATTCCTCGGTATCATCGTCGTCAGGGTTTGCAAACGCCGCATCCGGCAATCGCCGCCCGCGGTCATCTTCGCCACTGAGGTTTACGGCCACAATCATATCGGCATGGGAGGAAATGGTCGGAATGATCGGCAGTGGATTGAGCAAGGCGCCGTCCACCAGCACGCGGCCATTCAACACCAGAGGCGTCACCACACTGGGTATGGCAACCGACGCCCGGATGGCCTGATCCAGCGGCCCTTCCTGAAACCAGATTTCCTTATGGGCAAGGAGATCCGTCGCCACAGCCGTATAGGCGATCGGAAGGTCTTCAATTCGGGTATTCCCAATCATTTCCCGCACCACGGAGAATATCTTTTCTCCACGAATGGCGCCGACGGAGCTAAAAGTCACATCCAGCAGCTTCAGCACATCGAACTGACCCAGACCGGTTACCCAGTCCTTGTAATCCTTCATCTTGCCGGCTGCAAACACGCCCCCGATCAAGGCTCCCATGGAACAGCCGGAAATAGCGACAATGTCGTAGCCCCTTTCCACCAATATCTCAATCGCGCCTATATGGGCGTAGCCCCTGGCCCCGCCACTGCCAAGAGTCAGCGCTACGGTCTTGCCCTTGCCGGGAGCCGTCGGCCGGGGATCGCCTTTCTCGGACGTCGACTGAGCAGCGGATATACCGGTGCTCGTGACAATCTGAGAGATATCGTCTGCTGGCTTCTGCTCTTCATCCTGAAGCTCGGTCTCGGATGGCCCGTTCATCCCCATCACTTCGTAATCACCATCACTTCAACCCGGTCACCTTGACGGTCGGGATTTGGTATCACAACCGTGGGGCCAACCGTAATGATCATCTGGCGGCTTTCGGAAACACCACTTTTGGCCAATACCTGAGAAAGTGACTGCGCTGCGGCCTCTGCCCGTTCCATAGACGCTTCCAGGGTTTCATTATCCTTGAGCTGGGAATAGGCCGTCAGCACTACTCGGGCTTCAGCTTCGCCAGCCCAGTCATTGATGATGCGCCGGTCGGCACCGCTCCACTCAAAGCGGTAGGTGATGCCACCCTGCCAGGGCACAATTACCGGCCCCTTGATTCTGGCGCTTTCGTTGCCCATGCCGGGAATATCGGTTCCCTGAGGGGCGACCAAATGCTCAACCCAGACAAACTGACGCTGGTTGGCGCGGGTAACCGTATACACCAGCGTCAGCCACGGCTGGCCGTTCTCATCGACCGAACCGGCAACAAGATAGTCCTGATTGTTGTCCCGCCCATAGAGACTGGATTGATCGAAAATCTGGTTGGCCCAGACGTTACTGCGCCCGCAATTCCTTCCGGAACATTCAAACAATATCTGGGCGCCACGGGCCTGCAATTCCCTTAGATAGTGATCGCGAGCCTCTTCACGGTTGGCGCCACCCTGGACTTCATACAACTGCCCGACGCCCTTGACCGGGAGCCGGGCCATGGACGCGGAACGGATCTCGTTGTTCACCTCACGAACCGGGCTGAACAACACCAGGTGCCCCGGCGACTTGATGCTGATTTCCTGATCAAGGCGCGCCTCCGGAAACGGTTCCGGCGGTGGCATTTGCGCCGACACCATGGTCGAAAACCCCATGAACATGGCGGCAACCCACACTACTGACTGCGACAAGCGCTTATTCTGCATCGTCTAAAAAGCCTCTGACTGCATCAATGACGGGCTCAACATCCCCGTCCAGGTGGCAATGGTGGCCTCCGGGCACGGCCACCACATCCAGGTTCGCGATGGCATCCAAGCGTGAATCGAGCTCGGGGCGGCTGGCCAGAAGCCCCTGCGTCGCACGCAGGAAACGCGTTGGCGTGACCACTTTCTTCAGGCAAGCGCTCACTTGCGCTTCGTCCATCATCATCATCGAAGGGTGACGCAAACGCGGATCGGTTTGCCATACAAAACCCTCTCCGGAGGATTTCATGCTACGCGCCACCAGCATCCTCGCAGCTTCCGGCGACAAGGGGATCATACCGCCTTCCCGAGCCTTGGCTGCCAACTCTATATCAGGGTATACGACCGCTTTTCCGGAACCCGTCATTCGTTTGATGATTGACTTGCGCATCTGCTCGATCACCTCATCCGGTTTACGGCTGATCGGCCCTATGCTGTCGATCATGACCAACCGGTGCACCCGTTCCGGAAACGCCGCTGCGTATAGCACACTGACAATCCCGCCGAGTGAATGGCCCACCAGGTCAACCTGCCCTCCCGGCGAGTCTTTGAAGTGGGTCTCAACCAGTTCCGCCAGGTCCGCCACGTAATCCATCAACTGGTAACCTTGGCCTTCAGGTCGGTGTCCGGAACGCCCGTGCCCGGCCATATCGAGGGAGTAGACATCGCGATTGCCTGACAACGCCGGGGCTAATCTGGCAAAAGAGAGGGCGTTGTCCAGCCAGCCGTGGATCATCAGCACCGGCCAGGTTTCCGAGGCTTTGGCAGCGGGCCAGTGCAGGCCAGCCAGGTCGATGTGTTTAAGGGACCAGTTGATTTCCCGACACGTCATTGTTGTATCAGGCGGGGTATCCAGAATGGTGTCATTCATTGAAGCGCTTACATCGTGTGGGTGGGTCGATCCGAGCTCAATGAACCCGCCAGGTAGGACTCGATTTTGGTACGCGCGGTTTCGTCTTCACCATCGAACTGCACACCAATGCCCGCTGCACGGTTGCCCTGGGCACCCTTCGGGGTAATCCAGATCACCTTGCCCGCCACGGGGATTTTTTCCGGCTCATCCATCAGGTTGAGCAACAGGAACACTTCATCGCCCAATTGATACTGTTTTTGCGTGGGAATAAACAACCCGCCCTGCCGGATATAAGGCATGTAGGCGGCGTAGAGTACCGCCTTGTCCTTGATGGTCAGCGTGAGAATGCCACTGCGTGCGCCAAAACCAGGCCCCATAGTAAACACCTTTCTCTGTATTGATCGCTCTGTATCGATAGCAACCGGATTAATAGCAACCGGAGTCAATAAACTCCTGATATTCCGCAATCATAGCAGTAGTTGTTAATCACTGCCCTATCCTGCCGCGCCCTTGGCCGCTCCGTTTATCCCGTAGCTGGTCTGCGGCGCGGCATGAGTTTCTGCCATGCAATCAGCAAACGGCCCGCTTCCAACTCGGGGTTCACGTTGTAAACGCCGGCGGACCTGGACTCGTGGATCGCATCCAGGAGCTCATGGGCCCGCCAGGAAGGATTGTTTCTGGCAAGGAACGTTAACATGTCTGCCGCTTCCGCATCCCTTGGCTGACCGCCGGCACTGATGCGGGCCAGGTCACCGGCCCAGCCTTCAAATAGCCATAGAGCACTTTCAAGCCCCATTGCCTTGAACGGCTTTGCAGCCTCGGAAAGAGTGAGCTGACCCTTCATGAAATGGCGGAAGTTGTCCAATGCCTCATCCCGCAGGCTAATAAACTCTCCGGTAGCATATTCCAGGGCCAGCCGCGGCGCATTGGCTGCAAGTACCAGCGCCTTAGCGCATTGCTCCGGCGTTGGTCTGTTGTCGCCATCCATCGCTTTGACCGCCGTCGCCAGCCAGCCAGCAGCCTGATCCCCGTCCGGCGTGGCGATCAGCAAACTCTGGCAGCGGGAACGGATCGTCGGCAATACCGGCCTGCCACTCTCCTGCAGCAGCAGAAGCACCACATCTTCGGCGGGTTCTTCCAGGGTTTTCAGCAACGCGTTGGCGGAATTGATGTTCAACTGGTCCGCCCGATCAATAATGGCCACCTTGCGGGAGGCCACCTGGGGAGAGCCGACCGCGAATGCGGACAGCGCACGAATCTGATCAATCTTGATCATCCGTGATTTTTCCGGTGCGTAAATTCGGATATCCGGATGGGTGCCCGCGGCAACCAACTCGCACTGCTTGCAGATGCCACAAGGGGACCCCGCGGCCATATCCGCCTTCTCACAGACCAGCAACCCGGCCAGCGCGTTGGCAAACAGACGCTTTCCCACGCCGTTCTCGCCCGTCACCATCAGGGCATGGGGCATCCGGTTGCCGGCGATGCGTTGGAGCAATCGGCTCCAGGCGTCTTCAAGCCATGCCATGGTTGCTATGGATGCGTTCACGTATTCACCCCTTTGATGAACTGGTTGACGGTCGATCCGCCTGTCGTTTCATCGTGGCCAGCAATCGCTTCATTTTCGCCAGTTCGCCATGATGACCGGTTTCGGAATCCCGGCCATAGTAATGTTTGTTGATCAATCGGGCAAAAGCCGTTGCCGTGCCAGCCGCTGCGGGTTTTGCCTGGGCGAGCCTGGAGGCCAGTTGGGCGGGCGTTTCACCGTGACGTACCGGCACTCCCGAACGGTCACACAACCGGTACCAGCGGCTGACGAGACGGCCGAGCGGATCCCTGCTTTCGACTCGGAGGTATTGCCAGGCGGTAACCAAACCCGCCAGTAACAGCGCCATACCCACAATGCCCGCGGTGATATAGCCAAGCTCCCGCATTCCTATCCCACCGGGCAAACGCGACATCAGGTCCATCTGCGACTGACCCTGGTAACCGACAACCCACCGCTGCCAGTGGTAGTTGATCTTATCCAGTTGCAGGGAGGCCCACTGCAGCACCGCCAAATCGCCGTAACGCTGTGGCGATGTCCAGTCGTTCTCAAGGAACGAGCCTTCCTCGGCAACCGCCTCCCGCAGACCAAACTCAATACGCTCGGGAGCAATGGCAGCTGTCGGGTCCACCCGCACCCAACCCTGGCCGGGGAACCACGCTTCCACCCAGGCGTGGGCATCGTACTGCCGCACAATCAGGTATTCAGCATCGGCTCCAGGTTCTCCCCCTTGATACCCGACCACAACGCGCGCCGGAATGCCTGCCGCTCGCAACACAAACGTGGTGGCGCCCGCGTAATGGGCACAAAATCCCCGTTTTTCATCGAACAACAGGCTGTCGATGCCGTCCACGGGCATGGCGGGTGGGCGCAAGGTATAGAAATAGGGCTGCTCCCGAAAGCGGTTCAGAAGCTGTTGCACGACCGCTTGAGGGTTGTTGTCATGTTGATCTGCCAGTTGCTGCCCAAACACCCTTGCCCTCGGGTTGCCGCTTTGCGGTAATTGCAGATAGCGCTGAAGGTTACCGGGCTCCTCGCTGGTGCCCTCCGTTGGTTGGTTCCTGACCAGCTCCATCCGATAACGAACCGCGCTGTCAGCCGGCCGGTCAAACCGGAACAGGCCCTCGTCCGTCGACTTGACGTTGTTGGAAACCGCTAAGGAGTCTTCCAGAGCAAAGGCCCAGGTCTGGTCCGTCGGCTCCATCAACACGTCGTACTGGTTGGACTCCAGTGGCCCCACGCCGCCGTCCACGGCAACCCGTCCCGGGCGACGAAACGGCTTTGCAAAGCCCTGTTGCCAGGTATCACCGTCCAGGCGATCCAGGATAAGCCCACGCCAGTAACGATCCCGGTAAGCCGGCAATTCGCCACCAAAAGTGACGCGAAAGGCTCGCTCACTGCTCTGGGCGAGGCTGGAAATATCGCCGGGAGTCATGGTGTCGCTGATACCGGTTCGAGCTTCCCCTGAGACCAGCGGCACACTCCAGAGCGGTGCCATGCGCGGGAAGAAAACGAACAGGAGTACTACAATCGGCAAGGTCTTAACCAGCATCAGCCCCAAGCGCCGCCATCCCTTTTTTATGGCACCGGGGATTTCGGGCGCATTGACCACCTGCAGCCCAACCAATAACAAAGCAACGCCGGTAATATTAATGACACTCCAGTGAATTTCCTGATGAAACAGAAAATTCACGGTTGCCAGGTACACCAGAATAAAAAACAGCACATAGAAATCCCGAGTCGATCGGGTTTCAAGCCACTTAAGTCCCACCGCCAGCACAAAAAACGACGCGGCGGTATCAACCGTGAAGCGCCCCTGAACCGTCGCAATATAAACAGCCACCAGTACCAGCATGATCCCGGTACGCATCCACCTTCCCGGTAACCTGACCCGCCCGGATTGCGCCAGCCAGCGCCAGCCAGCAAGTACAGCGCAACTGGCCACCAGCCAGATCGGCAATCGATCCCACTGGGGAACCAGTAACAACACAAACCCTGCAATCAGCCATATCAACGCGCGACCGGATACCAAATTCGCAGTCTGCAACGAGCTTGAGCTACGGGAGTTACTCAGGAACCTGCGAATCATGCCCGTCCCTCCCCAATAACCGGCGACTTGGAGGACCGATTCCCCACCTCATCAGAACGGGTACCGTGGGGTAAGGGCCCTCCCTCCCGGGGTTGTTCAAGGCCAAAGATGGCCAGCGCCTTGAGGCACCGATTGGCGTGAGCGGCGCCGGTGTCCGGTTCAATCACCTGCCCCGGCAGATTCAACCCGAACCGGCTGTTGTTGCGGGCCCGCTCCATCACCTGATGGGCCAGGTAGCCCAGGCGCAGCTCACGGTCCACGCCCCTGAAAGCGTCGTAATCAAGCCAGAAGGGGCTGCCCTGTTCACCTTCCCAATCGGTAATCACCATCTCACCGGTACGGGCGTATCGTTTCCACTGAACCCTCTGGCTCAGATCCCCCTCACGCCAGGGCCGAATGTCGGCATGGTCATTGCCATCCGTCGAGCGGGCCTTCGATTGCTCCTCTCCGTCCTGAACCGTGCTGGTCACATCCGGGGCGGCCAGAGGGTTTGGATAGACAATGCCGGACGTGACCGGCCGCAGCCAGGACCAGGCCTTGAAAAGGCCAAAAGGAAAGCGGGTTTCCACGCGGATACGTTCCGGCTGCAGGTAGCCACGACGATAGGACGGTATGGCCAGGGTCATATCCACCTGCTGCCCGGCTGGTACGTGCTGGTTTTCGAGTTGACTGTCATCGCAGAACAGGGATATCGCCAGCGAGTCATGGCGGGGCGACACAGCCCTTAAACGGAAGGGTATCGTATCGCCGGCAAAGCCATCACCGGCCTGTATGAGTGTCAGTTCCAGCCCCGACAGGTTGCGGTGGGTCTGGTGCATGGCCGCAACAACTACTGCGCCCAACAGAAATGTGAGCATGTATATCAGGCTGTTCTGGTAGTTAATTCCGGTAATCAGCATGATCAACAGTAAACCGGCAAACACCACCCCGGCACCCGTGGGCAGGATAAAAACATTGCGCTGTCCGAATATTCGCTGATCGGCTCGCGGAATCCGCTGGTTGACCCAGCGCTGCCATCGCGAACGAAATGCCTTCAACATAAGAGTCCTGTTACAAAAACTGGATGGTTACGCCTGTTATATAAACACGTTTGCGTGGTTTTACAGAAGAATACTGACAATAGTCCGATTCTGATCACAAACACCACAAAATCGCCTTGAAATCCAAATCTCTGAGAAGAATACTGCTACCAAGGAGCATACTGACTGCAGTTTAGTGTCGGAAGCGCCTCCATTTCGCGTTTGGACACGGCAAGAGGCTACGCCATGAACCGCCGAA
Organism: Marinobacter salarius; assembly: GCF_032922745.1. Classification (NCBI taxonomy): domain Bacteria; kingdom Pseudomonadati; phylum Pseudomonadota; class Gammaproteobacteria; order Pseudomonadales; family Marinobacteraceae; genus Marinobacter; species Marinobacter salarius. The sequence continues at coordinate 2,834,868 of NZ_CP136693.1, read as the reverse complement.
CACCCTTGTACATCGCTCTGGCTGGTACGGCCAGCCTGGCTGTTTCGTTTAGCTCCCCGCTGATGGCCGGGGTACAGGCCCTGACCTCCGATGAGATGGTAGAAACCTATGTAAAGGATTCCGCTGTCATCGTGGTTCCAAAGGAAAGGCGGAAAACCGACGCCGATCGGCAGCGGATCATCCGCTCGCTGACCATTTCGCCGGGTGAACCGGTGCTAACGGAAGCGGAAGAGGAAGCCTATCGCGACGCTCTTGAGCGCTTCGAACGGGAAGGCAAGAAAGGCGCCCTCGAGAGCGCGGAGGAGGAATTCCTCCGTCGTGCCTTGCTGTTGCCACAAGAAGAACTTGCCCGGGCGCAGCCGCCTGCGGAGTTCACCCCCACCATTCCGCCCATTATCTTCGGGCAGCAGGCCCAGATACCGGATGAGCCGTTCAGTCAGACCTTTCTGAACGATCAACTGGGCGTTGGGTTTGATGGCCAGAACCTGAACTTCACCATAGGCAACCCGCCGGGTATTGATACGATCCAGGTGCCCCATGGCATTAACGAAGACCCGATCACATTAACACCCCGTCCTGGCGGTGGGTTTGATCTGTCTATAGCGGTGCCGGATCGCTAAAACTATCTCTACAGGTCCGAAACACAAAGAGCGGTAACTCCTTGCGAGTCACCGCTCTTTTTTTGCCTGCACTTTATAGCAGGCAAAAAAAAACGCCCCGCAGGGCGGGGCGTTCACACCAGAGGTGTTATGCGATCAGCTTATTTTCCGTATACAGCCAGCTTGGTGTTGCTGATGTGCAGGTTGTCGATACCGATAGTACCGATGTTTGCACCGCCGATAACGGTTTCGGCAACGTTGATGTCCATCAGGACGTCATCAACATCTACACGCAGTACGTTGGTCGCTGTGGAAGCACCGAGACCGTCACCCTTGTAGATGTCCAGGCCGATGATTGCAAATCCAGCCTGCGCCAATCCGATCTTGCGCTGCTCTTCAGCGGTCGGAGCAGTAGGATCTTCCGCGAATACAGCTGCCAGACCAGCGGCCCCAAGCACTTCACCGCCAGACTCGGAGCTATTGATGGTCATTCCGCGGACACCAACGCCGAGGAAGTCAACATCGAAGCTCATTTCGTTAACGGTGAACGCTGCATCCAAATTAAGGGTGCCGGTGCCCGCCATTTCGTTTCCAGCTCCGTCTGTAACGTTATCCGTATCTACACGGATATCCAGAGCACCGAGGAGACCCCAGGCGTCCATGTTCGAAACCAGAACGGTGTTTTCGCCACCGTTACCGTTAAGCTCCATGGATCCAGCGGTGAAACCCCAGTCGATGGGTACAGGGTTACCACTGCCGTCGGTTTGCAGGGAACCAACGTGAATGACAGCGTCGCCATCGTCAGCGATGTCGATGTCGATTTTCAGTTGGTCCAGCAAAGCGCCTGCACCGGTAGCTGCGGCATAGTCAGCTGCAGACTGAGAGCTACTGGCCAACGCACCACCGAGAGCGATGTCCTTTACGGCGAATGTACCTTCGTCCGTGTAGGTAAACTGACCAATGTTTACCTGAGTTTCCAGCTCAATGGTCACACCGGCCTGACCGGTGACGTTACCCATCATGCTGTCGTCCATCGCCTGCAGCTCGGCTTGAGCGGCGAAGGGCGCAGCGGCAACGGCTGTTGCCAGTGCAAGTTTCTTCAGGCCTTTCATATTGTTCTCCTTGATTGAACTTATTGTTATCCAGTTGAACTTTTTAACTTTGTTGTGAGGCTCAACCTCACCACTCCATTTAAGATTGTTTTACACTCTGGTTCCGTGAATGCATTCACAAATTGTCACAAAACAAAGCAGTTCTTAATAAAAGCAACTTATTCACTATAAATTCATGCACTTGGCTCATTCGTCACTCTCCTTTTTTGCATCATAGAAGATCTGAAATGGCTTATCCTGAGACATCGGTTCACCGAAACTTGCTTCACCATCCTCCAATCTGACCGGTATCAGCTTGATTCCAGAAACTCCAAGCCTATGCTCATGCTCCAGAGCCATTGCTCGGATCGTCTCGCCATTTTTTTCAACGCTTCCTGGGTAGGCAATGACCGCCGCATGAATTTCACCTCGGCGCGCAATGGCCTTTAGCCCAGCGCGATACATTAAAACCTTTACATTTCCAGGGGCCTGCTCAGCTTCCTCTTCCAATCTCATTTGTTGAACCTTGTCAGACTTCATGACCATGAAAGCCATCGGACGAAAGATGCCAGCTTCCTCGAGTTCATCGCCCGCCTGATTGACCACCTGGTCCGTCATTTCCCTGAGATGCCTCTGAGCAACCGCAACCACCGCGGCCAGGTCTTTGTCGTCCAGCTTGCCATCGGATAGCACATGATCTTCCCGATCAATCGCATCCTGCGCCAACGCCGCGGTGGAAATCGCACATCCGGCGATCATCGCCAAGACAAATCGCTTACCAATGCCGTTACAAGTCTTCATACTGGTTACTGCCCTTAGGATTATTGTTTAGAATGCACCGGCCCAAGCCTTTTCGAGCCCGAAGTCAGGTGACTTGCCGCACAGGCTACCGTGAACCCATGCAAGATTTTGTTAAGTATGTAACATCGTGAAAACATTAAGTGCGGAAGAGGCAGAGCGCCTCGTTTCACAGATCAGCAGCCAACATGGGTTTATCGACTACACCGACGCCGGCAGGCAACGGCGGATTGTCACGGCGTTCCCGCTGAAACATTGGCCAGTCCCCAAGGACGCGCTATCGTTCTCACGCCTGACGGACGTGCTGGAGCAGGCTTGGGCAGGACTGGCTGAAGCGTCGAGCCGGGAACTGGCAGGCGGCATCATGGGCACCCTGTTTTACGAGGCTGGCAACCACACGGTCCCCGGATTCTCCGGCGAGGCCAGTGAGAGGGATTATGGCTATATTGGGCTTTATCTCTGGCAGCTGACGCTGGATGTTTCGGGTGCCAATTCGCCCAGGCTCGATTTTCATCCCGAGTGTGACGATAGAACCCGTGAACGGGTGCTGAACCTCACCGGCGAAAAGCCGACGCGCCCTACTCCTTTTCACATCAGCCCGGGATTTACAGCCGACCAACCCGCCGAACACTACCGCAATGGCGTATCCCGGGTGCTTAGCTATATCCATGCCGGGGACTGCTATCAGGTCAACCTGTCCAACAAGTACACCGGCGGCTACCAGGGCGAGCCGTACACAGCGTTCCGAGCTTTGTGCCAGGCCGTTCCGGTCCCCCACGCTGCGTACATCAACGCTGGTTCCTATCAGGTCCTCAGCATTTCACCAGAGCTGTTCCTGAGTATTGAAGATGGCAACAGGGTCATCAGCAAACCCATCAAGGGTACCCGGCCCCGGGATCTGAACTCGCCGGCGAACGACCAGCGGATTGCCGAATCCCTGGCCGCTGCTGAAAAGGACCGGGCCGAAAACCTGATGATCGTGGACCTGATCCGCAACGACCTGTCGCGATTCTGCGAGCCGTTTTCCGTCTCGGTGCCCCGGCTTTTCAGTATCGAAAGCTATGAAAATGTCCATCAACTGGTCAGCACGGTGGAAGGCCGGCTACAGCCAGGAACCACACCGTTAAAAGCCCTTCTCTCTGCCTTCCCGGGCGGCTCGATCACAGGCGCGCCCAAACGCAGGGCGATGGAGATTATCGACGACCTGGAACCACATCGTCGCGGGCCCTACTGCGGCTCGATCTTCCGTTGGGATTTCTGCAATAACCTGGAAAGCAATATTGCCATCCGCACCCTGATGACGGATTCGGACGGGCAGATTCACTGCTGGGCGGGATGTGGCATCGTCGCGGATTCAGATCCGGATGATGAATACCGGGAATCCGTGGACAAAGTTCAGAAGCTGATGAACGTTCTGGAAGCGCTGTAGAGAGTGGCTCGCAAAGGCGGAAACGCCAGGGCAAAGAGCTTGCCCCGGCCAAGGGTCCGCACAATCAGTTATGGATGGCACTGGCTTTCAGGAACTCGCCTTTAAGCTCTTCAAACGTATGTACCGCCGGGAACTGGGGGAACTCCTCAATCACGTTCTGCGGCGCGTGGAACAGGATGCCCGCTTCCGCCTGGCCCAGCATGGTGGTGTCGTTGTAGGAATCACCCGCCGCGATAACGCGGTAGTTCAGTAGCTGAAAGGCACGCACTGACTGGCGCTTCGGGTCACGCTGGCGCAGCAGGTAATCAGTGATCCTGCCTTCGTCGTTCACTTCCAGCTTGTGGCAAAGCAGTGCCGGATAGCCCAGCTTGGCCATCAGTGGCATGGCGAATTCGTAGAAGGTGTCGGAAAGAATCACCACCTGGAACCGCTCCCGCAGCCAGTCCAGGAATTCCCGGGCACCGGGCAATGGGTCCAATTCGCCGATCACTTCCTGGATCTGCGGCAGGCCATAGCCGTGCTGGTCCAACAATTTCAGACGTTGCTGCATAAGCACGTCGTAATCAGGAATGTCGCGGGTGGTCGCCTTGAGCTCCTCAATGCCGGTTTTTTCCGCAAACGCGATCCAGATTTCCGGGATCAGTACTCCTTCAAGGTCAAGGCACGCAAGTTCCACAATGGTCTCCTGATAGTTAAATGCTGGTCAGCCCGGCGATTCCCGCCGGGGATTGGAATCAGGCGGTATGATAAGAAAAACCGGGGCGGAATGCATCGTACATCTGTGCGGCTATAACGATATACTCCCCCATTCCTTCAGACTGCTATCGGTTAATGGTAGATTTATCACACATTTACACTCCAGGTGATCCTTTCAAATGACGGACATTGCACAGTTACAGGCCGAGCTTGAAGGCGCGAGCCCCAGGGCTATCCTCAAGGCCGCTCTGGCGAAGTACGACAACATTGCCATTTCCTTCAGCGGTGCGGAAGACGTCGCACTGATTGAGTTGGCCCACAAGCTGACTGACAACCTTCAGGTATTCACCCTGGATACGGCACGCCTTCACCCGGAAACCTATCAATTCATTGATCGGGTCCGCGAGCACTATGGCATTAACATTGAGGTGATGTTCCCCGATGCGGCGGAAGTACAGGACCTGGTCACCCGTAAGGGTATGTTCAGTTTCTATGAGGACGGCCATGGCGAGTGCTGCGGCATCCGCAAGGTCAATCCGTTACGGCGCAAACTGGCCACCGTGGATGCGTGGATTACCGGCCAGCGCAAGGACCAGAGCCCCGGCACCCGCAATGACGTGCCGGTAGTGCAGATTGACGACGCCTTCTCAACGGACGAGAAAACGCTGGTGAAATTTAACCCGCTGGCAAACTGGAGCTCGAAGGAAGTCTGGGACTATATCCGGATGACGGAAGCTCCCTACAACAAACTGCACGAAAAGGGTTTTGTCAGCATTGGCTGCGAACCCTGCACACGCCCCATCCTGCCTGGACAGCACGAGCGCGAGGGCCGCTGGTGGTGGGAAGAAGCCACACAGAAGGAATGTGGCTTACACGCCGGGAACCTGATTGCCCGCGAATAAACCCTCCAGAAACGTCAGTAGGTCGGCAGATCGATGTCGTTGAACAGTTCCTCGATCTCCGCCCTGCTGCCCTGGTGAGTCACCGCTTCATCCACCCGCTCACGGGTCAGATGTGGCGCAAATCGCTGGATGAAATCGTACATGTAGCCCCGCAGGAAGGTTCCCTTACGGAAGCCGATCCGGGTCACGCTCGGGCGGAAGAGTTTACTGGCGTCCAGGCACACAAGGTCCGGGTCATTGTGCTCATCAAACGCCATGCTGGCGATGATCCCAACCCCAAGGCCCAGCCGTACGTATGTCTTGATCACGTCTGCATCGGCGGCCGTAAACACCACTTTCGGGGTCAGCCCGTGGGCCTGGAATGCCTCATCCAGCTTCGAACGGCCGGTAAAGCCAAACACGTAGGTGACCAGCGGGAACTCGGCAAGGTCCGGCAACGTCAGTTCGGGGTTCCTGGCCAGGGGATGGTCCTTTGGCACGATGATGCTGCGGTTCCATTTATAGCACGGCATCATGATCAGGTCGTTGAACAACTCCATGGCTTCGGTGGCGATGGCGAAGTCCACGGCGCCATTGGCGGCCATTTCGGAAATCTGCATGGGTGTGCCCTGGTGCATGTGCAGGGACACCTCGGGGTAGGACTCGATAAAGCCCTGAATAATGGGCGGCAGCGCATAGCGGGCCTGGGTATGGGTCGTCGCGATACTCAGGTCGCCCTTACGCTGGTTGCTGAACTCCTGTGCGATTTTCTTGATGCCTTCCACGCGGCGCAGTATTTCACCCGCTTCACGAATGATAATCTCACCACCGGGTGTAATACGGGTGAGGTGTTTGCCGCTGCGGGCAAAGACTTCCAGCCCCAGTTCATCTTCCAGAAGGCGGATCTGCTTGGATATTCCCGGTTGTGACGTGAAAAGGCTCTGGGCAGTGGCGGATACATTGAGATCATGGTGCGCAACTTCCCAGATATAGCGCAACTGTTGTAATTTCATCTACCCTGTCGCTCCCCTTGGAGCCCGGTGTAAGCCGGGCTTGTATACGCTGGTCTTATTAGAAGAATACGCATAAAGACGTGATTTTTCATTCTTATTGAGTATACAGAATCCCTTCCAACACAGTTTAGACCAAAAAACACAGAACGCAGCATGACGACGGCGTCATTTGTCTTTGCGGCCCTTGACTTAACGGTGACAAAGCACACAATCCGTAATCGAACCAACTACGGGCATTCAGGGAAACGATGCTGCTAACCACCAAATTTCTCAGACCAACCGCGGATCCCCGTTCGGTACAACGGGATCGCCTGAGCACTCTGCTGCAGCCGGACGGTGCCAAGCGGTTGAATCTGGTAGTGGCGCCAGCGGGTTTTGGCAAAACCACATTGGTCAGCCAATGGTGTTCCCGGTCCCCGTCTACGGTTGCCTGGCTATCCCTGGATGAGCATGATGACGAACCCCGCCGATTCTGGCAGTACGTGGTGGGAGCGTTTGAACACAATGGCCTCGTAGGTCTGGAGCAATGCCGCCAACAACTCAGCCATTGCAGCCTCCAGGAACTGGAAGGCCCCATTACCGCGCTGATTAACGTTCTCGCCGCCGATGGAGCGCCCTGGACGCTTATCCTGGACGACTATCACTTTATCAGCGACCCACAACTGCAGCGCCAGGTGTCTTATTTTATGGATTACCTGCCGCCTGGTGTTCTGGTAACTCTCGCATCCCGCACGGAACCGGCCCTGCCACTCTCACGCTGGCGGGTGCGCCGCTGGGTGGAGGACATACACCCGGGTCTTCTGGCGTTCTCCGAGGAGGAGTGCCAGCGCTTTTTCCACGACACCATGGGACTCGAGCTCTCCGAGCAGGAAATTCGCAGGATCTGCAGCAAAACCGAGGGTTGGGTTGCCGCCATGCAATTGTCCGCGCTGTCGGGCGGCAGCATCGATGATCAGAACCCCAGAGCTGGCCACCAACGCATCGACCTGGACGAACGCCGCATCAGTGATTATGTGCTAACCGAGGTGCTGGAGCAGCAACCTGCGCCGGTGCGAGACTTCCTGCTAGACACCGCCTGCTGTCCCCGGCTGTGCGCCTCTCTCTGCGACGCCGTTCGCGGCACCACCAACAGCCAGGTCCTGTTGGAACAGCTGCTACGGGAAAACCTGTTTCTGATTCCGCTGGATACCCATAATGAATGGTTCCGGTACCACGACCTGTTCCGGGATGCACTGCTGCAGCGAGTGAGACAGTTCAAGCCGGAAGATACTGAACAGCAATGGCAGCGAGCGGTCCACTGGTTGTTGGTTCATGGCCACGTTCAGGAAGGAATTTCCCAGATTGTCCAGCATCAGGACTGGCCCTGGCTCGCTAAGGTACTGGCCGAACACGGCAACAACCTGATCCACGGCGGTTTTCACCTGCCCGTGCTGAGCTGGTTGGATTCCCTGCCCACCAACACCCTGCAGGACAGTCCACAACTGTTGATGCTGAGAGTGTGGGCGCTGTTTTTCGCCAACCGGGTAGACATGCTGGGGCCTCTCCTGGGCGAACTGGAAGATATGCTCGACAAGCAGGTGGCCGATTCCCATCCCGATGCGGAAGGTGCTCTGGGCCTGCAGAGTGAGATTTCGCTAATCCGCTCCTACCTGGCGCGATCAAAGAGCGACGATAAGAGCGCCAGCGATCTGACCCAACAGGTGTTGCGTGACATTGACCACACCCGCATACCCTTGAAGTCCGTGACCTATTACGGAGTGGGCCTGGACTATTACGGCAAGGGGGACCTGGCGGCCGCCGAGGACGCCCTGACCTCCGCCGTGCGTTATGGAGAATTGGAGCGTAAGCCCAGCACCGTGCTCTCAAGCGGCGGCCTGCTCGCCTGGATTCAGTACAACCGCGGAGATATCGACGAGGCGTTGGATACCTGTACCCGTGTGCGGCAATGGGTCGACCAGCACCACAGTGACCCCCGCCAACCGATGTTGATATCATGCTGGCAGAACAGCGCCCTGATCGAGATCTACCGGGAACGCAACGAGCCCCAGTTGGCCGCCTCCTATCTGGCCCCGCTGCTGGACCACGTCAACAATGGCACCGAACCCGGGCAGCACGTGGTTATCCAGTACGTGCGCGGGCATCTCGCTTTCAGTGAGGGGCGTTACCAGGAGGCTATTGAGGCGCTGGAGGATGCCGCCAGCGTGGCAAGGCGTCGTCGGGAGCATATCGTTTTCGAGCCGCCCGCCTGTTCTGCCATGCTGGCACGTTGCTATCTCGCCACCGGTCATCTGGATCTGGCGAAAAAATGGGTGCAACAGGTGAGCACTGACCGGTTCACCAATCCGCTGAACCGGGAACAGAACCAAATCAGCATCGCCCGTGTTCAGGTGGCACTGGGCCGCCCGAGCGACGCCATGGCAACTTTGGCCCCCCTCCGACTCAGCGCAGAGCAGGATCAGCACTACCGCCATCTGGTGGAAATCCAGTTGGTCTACAGCGAGGCGCTGTTCGCCGAAGGTAAAACGATAGAAGCGGAACAGATGCTGGCCCAGGCCGTCCAGCGGGCATCAGAGGCCGGATTCATGCGCCTGCTTGCGGAGGAGAGTCCTACCATCCGCCAGCTGTGTAGAGCGCTGCCGGTTCTCAAGGCGCCGGGCCGCTGGAACAGCCGGGTCACAGCCATGCTCTCGGAACTGGCAGAGGCAGAAACCGCTGAAACAGAGCCGGAAGACTCGCAGAGGGATACGCAGGCGGCCCCGGGCAACACAGATCTCCCCGAACCCCTGAGTCAGCGGGAACTGGAAGTGCTGGATCTCATCAATCAGGGCCTCGCCAACAAGGACATCGCAAACACGATGGGGGTGGCGCCTACCACCGTAAAAGCCCACATTCGCAACCTTTACGGCAAGCTTGCAGTCGGATCCCGCACCGAGGCGTTGGCAAGAGCAAGGGAACTTCGGCTACTGGCCTGACTCTTGACTCACTGAAGCTGTCTTTCGGGCAACTTTTGTGACGCGCATCACACTTTTGTCGAATTTTATACGCCCACTACGCCCTTTGGACGATCCGGATACGCCCCCTCCTCCCTTACTATGCTCCCAACGCTGAGGGAAACCTCGGTAAGATTTCTGAAACTTCAGGCCTTCAGACTTCTTGTTCCGCGTTGTTTCGACGCCCGGGTTCGATAAGGACCCACTCTATAAGAGCCACCCACATGGGTTGGCTCTTTTTTTATGGCTCTCTTTTTATCAGGGCTCTATTGATCAGGGCTCTATGATTCGCCGGAAAGGCGGTAAGGCGTCCAACAACAACTGCCCGTATCGACGGGCGATGATGCGACGATCAAGGATGGTGACGCGGCCGGTGTCCGACTCGGTCCGTAGCAGGCGACCAACGGCCTGCACCAGTTTGATGGAGGCGTCGGGTACGGTTATTTCCATGAACGGGTTACCGCCGCGGTGCGTCACCCATTCCGCCAGGCTGGCTTCGATGGGATCATCCGGTACCGAAAACGGCAGTCGGGTAATCACCACATGGCTCAGGTACTTGCCAGGCAGGTCAATGCCCTCTGCAAAACTTGCCACACCGAACAACACACTGGGCAGCCCCTCATCTACACGGCTGCAATGGCGGCGCAGGACCTCGCCCTTGGCCATATCGTCCTGAGTGGTGATCAGATCCGGGTATTCCGGCGCCAGGGCATCCCGCACCAACTGCATCTGGCGCCTGGAGGTAAACAGTACCAGTGTCGCCTTCTCCCCGGCCCACAAGGCCGGTAGCCGCGACACCACCTGGTCCGTAAAGCTATCGTCCGTGGGCATGGCGGTCATGGCCGGTACTTCCACGGTTGCCATTTCGCCATAGCGGAAGGAACTGGGCACCACCACGAAGCGGCTGGCTTCGGGCAAACCTGCTCTGGCCTTGAGCCGATCAAAGCGCCCAAGGGCGGTCAGGGTTGCACTGGTCAACACAGCGCCATAGGCCCGCGACCAGAGCCTGGAATAAAGCAGATTATCCGCCAGCACCGGGCTACTGTAGAGCGTAATGTCTTCCGCGTGTTCCCAGCGCTGTCGCACCGACCAACGGGCGGCCGGTGGCCCGGACCGCTTCTTAGGCTCAGGCGCTGATTCCTCACCTTCTGCCGGCTCACTGGCCGGTTGGCCCGGATTATCACACCACGCGACCCACAACCGCAGTTGGTCCTCAGCACGGCTGTGGAACGATCCAATCACCGGATACCAGGATTCCGCAGTATCGCGGTCGACATCGCTGGCCTTGCGTTCATCGAAGGCCGTCTGTAATTCGTCCACCATCACACCAAGCTGGCGAACCAGGGTGGCCGTCGCCACCCGGGTTTCCACCGCCAGGCCGGCAAGCACCTCGGGCAATTCGCCCTCCGGGTAGCGCCACTGGGCGGAGCGTCGCTCCTCATTGAACTCCCAACCGGTATTCTGTTCGGCCTCGTCGTATACCCTCGTCAGACAGATATCCACTTCACGGGAGGCGGAACTGATCCTGTCGATGGTCTTCGCGGCCTGGGTGCCGGGCGTGAGGAACGGCTGCATCTTTCCCAGTGCCTGGGATAGCTGCTTGAGCCATTGCCGCGTGGCATTCAGCGGCACCGACGCCGCAAAGTGATTCAGTGCCTTGTCCGGCAGGTGATGTGCCTCATCAAAGATAAACAATGCATTTTCCGGCTCCGGCAGAATGGCACCACCGCCAAGGGCAAGGTCTGCCAGCACCAGGTCGTGGTTGGCCACCACGATGTCGGCATCATCGAGGTCTTTTCGGGCGTCGAAGAAGGCACAGCTGTCGAAATAGCTACAGTGGCGATTGGTACATTGACGATGGTCGGTGGTGACCTGGCGCCAGATGTCATCGGGTATCTGATCCGGCCAATGGTCGCGATCACCGTCCCACTTCCGGGACCCGTAACTGGCCAGCATGTCTTCAAAATAGGCCCGGGTGCCGGGTTCTTCCTTGCCGGGCCCATCCAGCAGGAACAGCGGCATGGTATCGCTGTCGCCGTTACCCTCGTCATGCAGACGAGCTTCGAGACGAGACATACACAAGTAGCGGCCACGACCTTTGGCAAGGGTCCAGGTAAAATCCAGTTTGCTGTGCTTTTTCAGGTCCGGAAGGTCTTTGTGGACGATCTGATCCTGCAGGGCAACGGTCGCTGTTGATATCACCAGTGTCTTGCCAAGGGCACGGGCCACCGGAATGGCGGCAATCAAATAGGCCAGGGTCTTGCCCGTGCCTGTGCCCGCCTCCACCACGCAGGTGCCGGCTGGTGACGTGCGCTGGCCGTCATTCTCGGTGATCTCGCCCATGTAGCGGGCGATCTCGGCGATCATCAGGCGCTGGCCGTAACGGGCGCGGATGTCCTTGCCGGCCAACACGTCACGGTAGGTCTGCTGAATCTGCTGTTTGACGTCCTCGGTGAGTGCCATCAGTCGGGGCTCACCCAGTTGCGAACCACACCCACCCGGAAGCGACGGCCATCCATGCTCAGCTCCACGCCTTCCTCGGTAATCCGTTCGACGGTGATACCGGAAAACGACTCTCCGGGGCGCAGGTAGTTGTCATTGATCATGACCCGGCGGGCCGACGGCTCGGACGCATAGATATGGCTGTTAAAAATCAGGTCTGGCACCCTTTTCTGGAAGGAAAGTGGAAGCTCTACAAGGTGCGGCGCCGTCTGTGCGGTGGCACCGTCCCGCTCGCTGGGATTGACGGCACTTGGCGTTCGCGGCGTGGGCACAATCACCGTGGGTCGCTCCCGCTCATTCTCGTCACCGGTTTCCGCTACCGCATCCGCTGGAGAGTCGGTATTCGCTCCCGGTGTTGGAATCTCGATAGCACCCTCGAGCGTGTCACGGGTCGGCGGCGATTGTACACGTTCGGGCGTCGATACCTGGCCCGCAGGTTCCGGCTTGTCATCAACTATAACCGGTTCAACGGTGGGTGTGGGTGCGGGCGCAGCCACGCCAGCCGACGGGATTGTTTGATCCGTCAGGGAAGCCTGACGCCCCTGGGGCCAGAAGATCCAGGCCAATACAGCCGCGTTGAGCACCAGCCCCAGCGCAACCCACACCAGAATCGGAATCGATTTTTTCCGTGGTTTGTGGATCAGCTGTACCTGCTGGCCAAGGTCCGGAATCCGACCCTGCCGTCTTTCAGTTTCGGATTTGCGGAGAGCATCAAGGATATAGGACATGTCAGTTCACCATCCTTCCGGACGTCAGCCGGGGCACGGCGGATTCCAGGTCGTTATTCATCTGGATGATGGTCATGGCACCGGCAATGCCATCGACCGTCAGGCCTCTTTGCTGCTGGTACCAGCGGACCTGCTCTTCGATCGGCATACGGTTGACGCGGCTCTCTTCCTGCCGGCTTTCGGCGTATCGGCTGGCGAGCTCCATCATTCTTGAGCCCATCCAGATCTGCTCGGCCACCCTTTCATTACCCTGAGCACTACCGGACGCATCGCCCAAAATGTAGCCGGGCGCTTCCCAAAGTACGGTAAATTCGCCAAACCAATAGGGCTCCAGGCTGGAGAAGGTGACCTCCCGGCGACCACTCGGGAGTTCGATAGTGGCGCGATTATCCTGGAGGCCGCTCAGGACCGCATAGTGACTGTCCCCATTGCCGTTGCGAAGCTGAAGTATCGCCGGCCGGTCCAGAAACTCCAGGCTTCGGCGTGCGCCCTTGTTCTGCAGGCAACGCAGTCCCTGCCCCTCGGCAAACTCACACGCCACTGGGCTTTCCGAGGCGCGGTATTCCAACCCCCATAGTTCAAACAGCTCGCGAAAAGCCACTGGCAAAGAGATGGTCTGGTCCGGGAACTCAAATTCGGGCAGTGGTTCCTCCTCGCGTGAGTCACTGGTCTGCTCACTGGCTTCGGGAAGCTTTTCCGACAACTCGACAACAGGCATATCCAGCTCGACCCGTTCGATGGCGCCAGTAAGGGACGTTCCCTGATTTTCGGCGACAGCATCGGGCTCGGGTCCACCGCTCCCCGGAAGCCCTATGAACAGCCACGTGGTCATGATGATGGCCATCAGCAGGGCTGCAGCCAACATCAGCGCATGGGACTTTCGAGACGGCCCAGCGCGCCTGGGCAGATTCTGGCCGTTCACTTCCCGGGCAGCGTTACGGATATGGGGAGCAGTGATCTGGTGCTCGCCTTCGGCGTAGGCGCCCAGCAATGCACGGTCACTGATCAGGTTAATCAGTCTCGGTACACCATGGCTGGCGCGGTACAAAGCCCGGATCGCGCGATCAGTAAAGATCTCGCCCCGGAGGCCTGCCACGCTGAGCCGGTAACGCAGGTAAGCCTCTATCTCTGCTCGACCCAGGGCGTCGAGGTGATAACGGGCCGTTACCCGCTGATTTAACTGGCGGAGCTCTGGTAGCCCCAGAATCTCCTGCAGTTCAGGTTGTCCCAGCAACACAATCTGCAGTAGTTTTTTCTCAGCGGTTTCGAGATTGGTCAGCAATCGGAGCTGTTCAAGCACTTCGGCGGACAGGTTCTGGGCTTCATCAATCATCAGAACCTTATGGCGGCCCGCTGCATGGGCCTTGAGCAGGTCATCATTGATCAGTCCCACCAGTTCCTTGATGGATGATCCGACCGGATGGGCAATCTCAAGCTCATCGCAGATGGATGACAACAGCTCACGGGCAGACAATCTGGGATTGAGGATCAGTGCAATGTCTACATGATCCGGCACATTCTCGATGAAGCAACGGCTGACAGTGGTCTTGCCCGTGCCGACTTCTCCAGTGATCACGATAAAACCGCCCTGCCCCTGCACGCCATACATCAGATGCGCCAGCGCTTCTTTATGGCGTTCGCTCAGATACAGATAGCGGGGGTCCGGGGCTATCGAAAACGGGGGCTCCCGAAAACCGAAGAAATCGTAGTACATGCGTGTCCAGTCAGGTGCTCAGGCGGAGCTTGCGGGAGCCGCCATCGGGCTCCCCGGCTATCGCGGTATCATACCGCCCGGCTCCCGGGGCTGTCATCTCATGAAGTGCCGGAATCCGCATTGCTTACCAGTCTCAGTTCAGCTGTGGAGCGGCGCTGTTCGGATTTCAAGCGGCGAATGCATCGCTCCAGGGTCTTGGAGATTCTGGCGTGGGAGCGAATCATTGAAATCTTGGGCCAGGTCGCACGCTCGCCCTGCAATATCATCTCCCGGACCCATGCCGGATCAGGGTTGGATAACATGCGACGGTAGTCACGAAGACGATACGTCGGCGAGATGGTGACATCCCCGGAATAGCGCTGCCCCATAATGGTGTACATCTGGCCCGCTACCTGCCGAAGCATTTCCGGCTGAACGCGTTTTCGCAGATAATCGAACAGGCCCTGGCCATGGAACTGGATTTCCGATTTCAGCAGGTGCATCGGCAGATTGGCGACATTGATCTTTTCATCCCGGCCTCGCCGGTTCAGAAAAGGCACCACATGGGGGTTGGTCTGGCTGACAATGGTGAAGTTCACGTCGTAAAGGTGCATCAGCCGTTCGATGGGCAAGTCGCTGACCACCGACCCGTCCACGAACTTCAGCCGCGACATGTAGGGCAGCACGTTGCCCTGAATGTCCTTCTTCATCAGCGGTACCGGCGGGAAGATGCCCGGCACTGCCGCGCTGGCCAGCACAGCACTCCAGACCAACAGATAGGGTGACGTGTAGCCACACAACAAACGGGCTTTCTGGTGGGTCTGGACCGGTGACACACTGACGTTGATGGAACGACCGGTCTTTTGGAACGCTTCCTCAAAGGTGTATTCCCCGATATTGGCACGCAGGCACGCCTTTAACTGCTCCTGATCCATCAGGCCGTCACCCCGGATGGCACTGAACAGCCCTCGCCATTTCCAGGCCCTCATGTCGTGGTTTTCAGGCACCAGCATGTCCGGTATTTCCGCATCGCTGTGGACACCCAGTATGCCAGCGATAATGGCGCCGATGCTGGAGCCGGCAATGACCTGCGGCAACAACCCTTTTTCCCAGAGTGCCTTTATAACGCCGAAATGGAACATGCCCAGCGTGGCACCGCCGCTGAGCAGCAAAGCCGGGCGGCCATAACTGGTCAGGGTATCGCGGAAGAACTGCAGCTTCTCGGCCACTGGGAATCCCGGCACCTTGGTGTCGCACAGGAAAT
The DNA here is from genome assembly GCF_032922745.1 of Marinobacter salarius. Taxonomy (NCBI): domain Bacteria; kingdom Pseudomonadati; phylum Pseudomonadota; class Gammaproteobacteria; order Pseudomonadales; family Marinobacteraceae; genus Marinobacter; species Marinobacter salarius. The sequence continues at coordinate 2,819,184 of NZ_CP136693.1, read as the reverse complement.
CCAGCGATTCGCACACCTGGGTGATGTACTCCTCGATCAGATGCTTGGTGCCAACCCGAGAACGGGTATACAGGGCCGTATTGCCCATATTGCCCAGGTCGTGATGAAGCCCTTCTCTCAATGCACGCTTCAGGCGCTCGAAATCATTCTGATGCCGGTAGGTGCGGAGGTTGCTGAGCCGGTCGTAGATGAGTTCGTAATGGTAAAGGTCGGAGCCAAACTCCTCTTTCCACTCCACATTGCCCTCAAGGAAATCCAGCTCCAGCGCCGCAGCCTTCCAGACTTCGTAATTGGGCGCCTCCGCCAGCATCTTGCGGAATTTCCGGATACGGTCATCAACCATCTGGTAAACCTCCGTTGTTCCAGCCGATTCGATGCGTCAGAAATCCTCGAGCATCAAATCCTCATCGTCATCGCTGGCAAATGGATCGTCTACGGTTCTGCCATCATTGATCAGGTAAGCCCGCCGTTGCAGGTACGCGTTTCTCACGAACGTATAGCCGTCACCTGAGATGAACCCTTCCGCAGGGATCAGATCGGCACGCTTATCAACAATCTGAAGCGCCCTCGCATAATAGACATCCGGCGTTTCAGCCAGGTCCCAGGCTGAGGGCAACAACAGGTTGTCGGATACAAACCCACCAAAGTCCCGGGGATTCGAAGGCCCCAAAAACGGCAGCATCAGGTAAGGTCCAGAGCCCGTGCCCCAGTAGCCCAAGGTCTGGCCAAAGTCTTCTGGACGCTCAGGCAAATCGAACATGGTAGCCACATCAATCAACCCGCCCAGACCAAAAACCGTATTGTAGGTAAACCTACCCGCCGCCACGACGGCAGACTCTCCCTTCAATTGGAAGATACTGTTGGCGAAGTTACGTATTTCAGTCAGGTTGTTGAAGAAATTGGTGACAGCACGGTCCGCAAAGCCTGGCATGACGGTGCGGTACCCTTTCGCAACAGGGCGGAGGAACCAGTTGTCGATGGTTTCGTTGAAGCCATAGACCTTCCGGTTCCAGTCCTCATAGGGATCGACCTCGCTCGGAGGGGCGTCAAGCTTTCGTTCTGCCATGTCAGGATCGACTGGCTGCACGGTTTGCGCGACCGCATTGCCTGAAAACAGGCAGATAAAAATCAGGGCGCCGATTGCTGGGTGCCGGAAAAAAATGTCTCTCATCGTCAGACCTGAGGTTGTTAAAACTGTTACTGTTCGTCGAAAATACCGGCGCTCTGCTTTTTTATTATTAACCCCTTGCTTCAGGAGTAGCCCCGATGTCAGTACCCGGGAATCTGGTTAGCACACTCTCCATGCCTTTGCGCTGGGGAGATATGGACGCATACGGCCATGCCAACAATACGGTTTATTTCCGCTTTTTCGAGGAAGCCCGCATCACCTGGCTGGCGTCCCTGGAGCTGGGCGCGGAAAACGACCCCGACGGTCCGGTCATTATAAAGACCAGCGCCACCTTTCTGAAGGAACTGGCCCATCCGGCAACGGTTGAGGTCAGAACATACGCCGACAAAGCCGGCAATACCAGCCTCGATACCTATCATACGCTGACCGATACCGAGACAGGCACACTCTACGCGGAAGGCTATGCGAAAATTGTCTGGTTTGACCGCACCAAACGCACGTCGATGGCGCTGCCTGACAAGCTCAGGGCGTTGGCGGCCAGTTAAGACCGCCTATCGCCACCCTAGACCCTATCGGCGGCGAACCACAACGCTGCCGATGGAATAGCCTGCACCAAACGAACAGATCACGCCCAGTTCACCAGCGCCAAAGTCGTCCTTGTGTTTGTGGAACGCAATGATCGAGCCAGCGGAGCTGGTGTTGGCGTACTCATCCAGAATGACCGGCGCCTCTTTCGTGTCCGCGTCGCGCCCCAACACCTTGCGGGCGATCAGTTGGTTCATATTCAGGTTGGCCTGGTGCAGCCACATTCGCTTGAGGTCATCTGGCGACAACGACAGGCTGGACAGCTGTTTGAGGATCGTTTCCGCCACCAACGGCGACACTTCCTTGAACACCTTGCGCCCCTGTTGCACGAACAGCTTGTCCGGCTTGTTAATGCCCTCTTTATCTCCCCGATTCAGGAAACCAAAGTTGTTGCGAATGTTATTGGAGTACTTGGTCAGCAGGCTGGTTCCAAGAACCTCAAAACCCTGCCCTTCCGCAACATCGGCGTCTCTTTCCACCAGGATGGCGGTGCAGGCATCGCCAAAAATGAAGTGGCTGTCCCGGTCACGGAAATTCAGGTGGCCGGAGCAGATTTCCGGACTAACCACCAGCACCGCCCTGGCCGTGCCATTCTCTACGGCGTTTGCCGCCGCCTGCAGCCCAAAGGTCGCGGAACTGCACGCCACGTTCATGTCGTAGGCAAAGCCCTCGATGCCCAACGCGTCCTGAACCTCAACAGATATAGCCGGGTATGGGCGCTGCATGTTAGAGCAGGCGACAATAACCGCATCAACATCGGCCGCAGTCTTGCCGGCCTGTTTGAGAGCCTCTTCGCAGGCTGCCAGCGCCATCTCGCATTGCACCGAGGCTTCTTCGTTGGGTCGGTCCGGTATGTTCGGGCACATCCGTTCAGGGTCGAGTATGCCCTGCTTGTCAATCACGTGGCGACGCTTGATGCCGGACGCTTTTTCAATAAAAGCGGACGAAGACGGTTGCAGGGGCTCAAGATCGCCACTGGCAATATCGTCAGCATGACGTGCGTTGTGAAGTTCGACGAAGGCATTGAATGCCTCCACCAGTTCTTCGTTGGTAATGGTTGCTGGCGGTGTGTACAACCCGGTCCCGCTGATAACGGCTCTAATCACGCTAACCCCACGTCATAGTTGTAAAAACAAACAATCTAACTGCACCAATATTGACCAAATACTAACACAGTCTAAACGTTTTGCCCGCAAACGTGACCGGCTTACACGCGCGTCTGCTCCCACTGCCTGTCGAGGCGCTTGACCGATACCGGCACGGCCGTGCCCAGCTGTTGTGCAAAGAAAGAGACCCGAAATTCCTCAAGCATCCATCGATAGAGCAATAGCTCCGGGTCCCTTACCCCCTGACGTTGCTGCTCATCGCGTTTGCTGGCATAGCGGGACCAGAGCGGCTCCATGGTGTGCAGGAACTCCCGCTCCCGCCCGAGCTCCCTGGGCATTTTCTCGAAGCGGATGCTGGCGGCCTCAAAGTAGCGTCCAAAATGGGCAAGCCATTCCGGCGGCGTGGCAACAATAAAACCCGGATACACAAGATTTTGCAGCTGAAACTTCAAGTCCGCCATACTGTTCGCGAGCGCGAGGTTGATTTTGCCCTTGAGCTGTTTCATCACGCCATGATAGCCCGTCATGGCCTGGTGTAGCCGCTCGTCAGCCTGCTCAAGTGCCGGTACGAATTCCGCCCTCCCGGCGTTAAACGCGTTCTCGAACGCGTTGTTGTCCCGGGGTACGTCATCGGGCACAAAATGCTGCATCGCCGTGGCCAGCAACAGGTCATCCAGCAACACCCGGGCTTTGCCCACCGGCGCGAACATCAACGCCGATGACTTGAAGTTCGGCAACTTCCGCTCGATGTCCTCCAGCGTATTGCCCAGCCGAATCAGTATCAGTCGCGCCACCGCTTTGCGAGTTGCATCCTCCGCCGTAAGCCGGTCCAGGAACCGTGTCTGGCGCACGGAATCCCCCGTGTCTTCCAATGCCGGGTATACGGTGACTTCCATACCGCCTTTTTCGGTCCTGACAGATTCGGGCAGCGACCCGAAATCCCATCGCGTTGACGCACTCGCAGCCTCGGTCGAGGGCTCCCTGCGGGTTGCCGAAGACAACGCAGCTTCTGCCCGCCCTTCCAGTTCGCTTTGCAGCTTTTCGGTTTCCCGCCCCTCGGCGATGGGCTTGCCCGCATCATCAACAACCCGAAGATTCATTCTCAGGTGCTTCGGCAGATCCTCCTGTGGCCAGGCATCGGCGTCAATCCTGACACCCGTCATTCGCCGGAGCTGTTCGCCCAGCTGCAGCGCCAATGGCTCGTTTGAAGCCTGAAGGTTTTCCAGAGCCGCATCCACGAAATCCGGTACCGGTACAAAGTTGCGCCTCAACGCCTTCGGAAGGCCTTTGACCAGTGCGATGCACTTCTCCCTCAAGAGCCCCGGCACAAGCCATTCAAGCCGCCGCGCCGGAAGCTGTTTCAGGGCCATCACCGGTGCCTGGAGCGTAACGCCATCGCGCTCACTGGTGGGCTCGAACTCATAACTCAGGGGATATCTCACCCCTTCCCACTCCAGGTAGTCCGGATACAGTGAGCCCGCCTGCTCATCCACCGGGCGCTGGAGGATATCGGCCTCCGTCAATTCCATGTCACGGAGCTGGTCAGCACTCAGCTGCTTCCACCAGCTTTCAAAATGCCGGCCGCTAACAATGTCCGCTGGCAGCCGCTGGTCATAAAACGCCACCAGCACTTCGTCCTCAACCAACAGGTCCCGCCGCCGCGTTTTGCGCTCCAGGTTTTCAACGGTGTCCAACAGTTCGCGGTTACGGGCAATAAAGGGCGCCTTGGACTGGTAGTCGCCTTCCACCAGGGCACGGCGGATGAACAGGTTGCGACACTCCTCCGGGTCCACCTTACTGTAGGGAATACGGCGTTTGGCAATAATGTCCAGGCCGTAAAGACTGACCTTTTCATAGCCCATGACCTGGCCACGTTTCTGTTCCCAGTGGGGTTCGAAGAAGTGATGCTTCACCACATGCCCGGCCAGGGGCTCGATCCACTCCGGCTCAATCTTCGCCACCACCCGCGCAAACACGCGGCTGGTTTCGACAATTTCCGCCGCCACAATCCACTTCGGGCCGGTTTTCGACACTTTTGAGCCCGGAAAGATCATGACCTTACGGTTGCGGGTGGCCAGATACTCCTTCTTTTCAAGCTTCACCGCCACCTGGCCCAGCAAACCCGCAAGAATGGCTTTGTGCAAAGACTCGTAACTGGCCGCATCTCTGTTCAGTTTCAGTTTCTGCTCACGGCAAATCAGCGTCAGTTGCCGGTGAATGTCGCGCCACTCCCGCATCCGCATCCACGACAGAAAGCTCTTCTGGCAGACCTTTTTTAGCTGATTCTGGGACAGTTCCTGGCGCTGTTCCTCGTAGAAATTCCAGATATTCAACAAGGTCAGGAAATCCGACTCCTTGTCGTTGAACGGCGCGTGGGCCTGATCGGCAGCCTGCTGTTTGTCCTGGGGGCGCTCTCTCGGGTCCTGAACGCTCAGGCCGGCAATGATCACCAACGTTTCTGCCAGACTGCCCTGTTCCGAGGAGGTCACCAGCATGCGCGCCAGCCTTGGGTCCAGCGGCAGGCGTGCCATGGTGCGGCCAAGGTTTGTCAGACGGCGCTTGTCATCAACGGCTCCAAGCTCTTCGAGCAATTTGTAGCCATCGTTGATCAGGCGACGGTCCGGTGGCTCCAGGAACGGGAAATGGCGGATATCCCCAAGCCCCGAGGTGGTCATCTGCAGAATAACCGAGGCCAGGTTGGTGCGCAGGATCTCCGGGTCGGTGTACTCGGGCCGGTTGATGAAATCGGTTTCCTCGTAAAGCCGGAAACAAATCCCCGGAGCAACCCGGCCACAGCGCCCGGCACGCTGGTTGGCGCTGGCCTGGGACACCGGCTCAATGGGCAGGCGCTGGATTTTGGAACGTACGCTGTAACGGCTGATACGGGCCACGCCGGTGTCGATGACATAGCGTATGCCGGGCACGGTCAGGGAGGTTTCCGCGACGTTGGTGGAGAGCACGATCCGACGCCCCCGGTGGCCCTGGAATATCCGGTTCTGTTCCTGGTTACTGAGCCGAGAATATAATGGTAGAACTTCGGTATGGCGCAGCTCGGCGTGTCGCAGTACCTTGCTGAGGCTGCGAATTTCCCGCTCGCCGGGCAGGAATACGAGTACGTCGCCCGGTGGCTGCTTTTCTGCACGTTCGTGCTGTTCGATTTCCTCCATCGCACGCAGCACGCCATCCGTCCAACCCTGGTCCCGATCGTCCTCATCGCCAGTGAGAGGACGGTAACGCACATCTACCGGATAGGTTCGCCCGCTGACTTCGATGACCGGCGCGCCACTAAAGAACTCGCTAAAGCGTTCCACTTCGATGGTGGCGGAGGTGATGATGACCTTCAGATCAGGCCGTTTCGGCAACAGTTGCCGCAGGTAGCCCATCAGAAAGTCGATATTAAGGCTGCGTTCGTGGGCCTCATCAATAATCAGGGTATCGTAACGATCCAGAAACCGGTCGTGCTGCACCTCCGACAACAGGATGCCGTCGGTCATGACTTTGACCCGGGACTGGTCCGACGTGGTGTCGGTAAAACGCACCTGATACCCCACCTGCCCGCCAGTCTGTTCTCCAAGTTCTTCAGCAATACGACCGGCTACGGTACGGGCGGCAATCCGGCGGGGCTGAGTGTGGCCGATCAGCCCACGAATCCCGCGACCGCTGTTCATACAGATCTTGGGAATCTGGGTGGTCTTACCAGACCCCGTTTCACCGGCAATGATCACCACCTGGTTCTGTTCAATAGCCTCACGGATATCATCGACCCGTTCGGACACCGGCAGCGATGACGGAAAGGTGGCCGGCTTATGCATTGCCTGGCGTTCCGTGACACGCGCCTGCCCCCGATCGAGCCATTGCGCCATCTTTTCAAGATCCTTCTGGCCCGGACGCCCTTTTTTCCGGGCGACCAACTTGTGAATACGGGCGGCTTCCAACTGGTTGCAGGCATCCAACTGCTCCATGATGGCCTTTACGGCGGCCTTGCCGTCTGGCGTAGTCGTGGGCTGTTCCGGTGGGGCTTGCGTCATCGGTCCGTTTTACCGTTGTTGGATCTTGGATACCCGGTTCGTTACGGGCGTGGCGACAGTCTAACGATATCCCGCGCCTCATTAAACGGAAAAACCCCGCCGAGGCGGGGTTCACGTCGTCCGTTCGGGGCGATTAAACCGCCCGCACGAACCGGTTACTTGCTGTTGGCTTCGTCACGCAGCTCGCGCCGCAGGATCTTGCCGACGTTGGTCTTCGGCAGTTCATCACGGAACACGAAGGACTTGGGGACCTTGTAGGCAGTCAGGCGTTCACGGCAGAACTCTTTCAGTTCATTTTCGGTAACACCTTCCGCGGTTGCGACCAGGTAGACCTTCACCGCCTCCCCACTCTTGTCATCGGGAACACCGACCGCAGCACACTCAACCACTTTCGGATGACCACTGACCACGTCCTCAATCTCATTGGGGAAGACATTGAAGCCAGACACGATAATCATGTCCTTTTTGCGGTCAACGATGCGGATGTAGCCGTCTTCCTGGATAAGGGCAATGTCACCCGTCTTCAGGAAACCGTCATCAGTGAAGGACTTCTGGGTGTCTTCCGGGCGCTGCCAGTATCCACGCATCACCTGTGGCCCCTTCACACACAGTTCGCCAGGCTCGCCGAGTGGCGTTTCGTTGCCGTCATCATCGATGGTTTTGACTTGGGTACCGGGAATCGGCAGGCCAATCGTACCAAGCTGGATTGCGCTGTTGGGGTTGAAGGTCACAACCGGCGAGGTTTCGGTCATGCCGTAACCTTCACTGATTTCACACCCAGTAACACGCTGCCACATTTTCGCGGTGTCGCTGGTCAGCGCCATGCCGCCGGACGACGTCAGCTTCAGGGCACTGAAATCAAGGGCCTTGAATTCTTCGTTGTTGCACAACGCCACGAACAGCGTGTTCAGCCCCAGGAATGCGGTGAAGCGATGGTTTTTGAGCTCTTTCACGAATCCGGGGATATCACGGGGGTTCGGGATAAGAACGTTGTGCGCACCAGCCTCAAGCATGATGCCGCAGTTCAGGGTGAACGAATAGATGTGGTAAAGCGGCAGCGGAGCAATAACCACTTCCGTGCCCTCCTCCACCGAATCTTCCATCATCGGCCGGACCTGCAGGAGGTTGGCGACCAGATTGCCGTGGGTCAGCATCGCGCCCTTGGCCACACCAGTGGTGCCACCGGTGTACTGCAGCACGGCGATGTCGTCTTTCTTGCACTCCACCGGGGAGAACTTTTCCCGGGCCCCTGCGCTAAGTACCGCCGGGAGTTTATGGGCCTGGGGCAGGCTGAATGCCGGAACCATTTTCTTCAGGTGCTTCACCGCTGCGTTCATCAGCGTACGCTTCAGCGGTGAATGCATATCGGCGATTTCGGTAACAATGACATGCTCGATGCCGGTGTGGGGAAGCACTTTCTCGGCGTTGTGAGCCATGTTCGCCAGCACTACAAGCGCCTTGGCACCGGAATCATTGAACTGGTGTTCCATTTCGCGAGTGGTGTACAGCGGGTTGGTGTTCACCACGATCAGGCCCGCGCGCATGGCACCAAACACGACGACAGGGTACTGGGACACGTTGGGCATTTGCACCGCAATCCGGTCGCCCGGTTTGAGGTCAGTCTTGTTCTGCAGCCAGGCAGCGAAATTCCGGCTCTGGGTGTCCAGGTCACGATAGCTGAGCGTGGCGCCAACGGCACTGAACGCGGGGCGATCAGCGTACTTATTCACGGCCTGGTCAAATACGTCAACCATGCTAGTGTATTTATCCAGATCTACGTTAAGGGACACGCCAGCGGGGTATTTGTCCTGATAGAACTGCTCAAAATCCATCACCATCTCCTGTTTGGCATTTGTGCTTATAATGTTTACCGATGTCGTTTTGGTCAAAAAATCAACCAGACAAAAGTATCAGCCTCGAAAAGTCGGGAGAGAATAGCAGTTTTGTGAACGATGAGGTAGTTTTCAACGCAGAACTGTAGCGGTTGTAGCCACCACCCCAATCACACCCAACACTGGAGCACATCATGAGCGACACTTTGGACACGCTTGAGAACATCACTTACGACGAACTCCAGGAAGGCGACTCGGCAACCTATGTGAAAACACTGACTGAGGACGAACTGGTGATGTTCGCCGCGGTATCCGGAGATGTAAACCCGGTCCACCTGGATTCGGAGTTCGCCGCCGACTCCATGTTCCAGGAACGGATTGCCCATGGCATGTGGAGCGGCTCGCTGATTTCCGCGGCCCTGGCCACAGTGATGCCAGGCCCCGGCACCATATACCTGGAACAGAGCCTGGCTTTCAAGCGCCCGGTAAAGCTGGACGACACCCTGACGGTGACATTGACGGTACTGGCAAAGGAGCGCAAAAACCGCGTAACCCTATCCTGCGACGTCCGCAACCAGAACGATGAGAAAGTCGTCACCGGTGAGGCGAAAGTGATTGCCCCTACCCAGAAGATGTCCCTGAGCAAGCCACAGCTACCAAAAATCACCATAGCGCACTAGCGTATCTGAGCCCCCTGACTTAACCCGGCAGGAAATCGATGGGGAATCGCACCGTCCTGGGTTCCACATCGTCCTCGCCGAAATTGAACAGGCGCACACGCATGGCAATTCGTTGCTCCAGGCTTTGATTGCCCAGCTCGGAGCTCACCACCTCGCAACTGGATACGGACCCATCCGGTTCGATCACCAACTCCAGCATAACCTTTCCTTCCAGCGTCGGATCCTGTCGCAGCTCACGCCGGTAGAGGGAATACAGCGACGTCTTCTGGGCGTCAAACACCTGGCGAATGTTGCTCATACCCCGCTGGCCCGGGCCGCCGCTGGGCTCCGGCGCAGGTTCTGGTACTGCTTCCTGCGCCACCTCCACGTTTCGAACCTGATGGCCAGCCACAGCCACTTCCGTTTCAGGCGCGGCTTCCCGGGTGACACCGCCGCTGCCAGCAAGCGCCTTGTCGGAGTCAGTTTTCACACCGAACAGACCTCCTTCGTCGCTTGCGGTCTCGGCATCGACGTTGGCCGCCAGGGTGTCCAAGGCGTCCGGCTCTGGAGCCCGCATACTGGCGAGTTGGTCCTGCATTGCCATCAAGCCCGACCTGGAGGCGGTTTCACGTGCCTGCTCGACCGTTTGGGAAGGAGCGGGTGTCGGGCGCACAGGTTCGGGTGGGGGCGCCTCTTCCGCCAACTCCGGCTCCACCGCCTTGGATTCTGTGCTCTCATCTTCAGGTTCAGGGGCCGGCTCGGGTTCGGGTTCAACCTCAGGCACTGGAATCGGCTTTGGCGGCTCGCGTTGCTCTACCAGTCGTGCCAATTGAGGTGGGATCTTCTCCGCCTCACTGCGATCCCGTTCCGGAAGCTGAAGCGCCGGAATAAGCAGTGCGGGAGGCAGAAAGACCGCCACCATCACCAACAATGCCAGCATAAAGCGGCGGTTCTCGCCCTTTTCCGCCCCCCATGGCAACCCGGATGAAAGGTGATTGGAGGTGAGGTTGTTGGGAGAGAGCTTTTTGGAAGAAAGACTCTGAGGCTCAGCCATTGCCGACCTCCTTCGCCGACTCAACGGCCAGCCGGACCTGCCGGAAGTCTTCATCGATGCAGGTTTGCATGATCTTTCTCAATAACCGGTAGTCGGTGGCACGCCCTGCCATGATGGTCACCTCATGGCCCTGCTCCGGCACTTGGCCCCTCCGGTTACGCACCCAGGCAAGCTCATCCGCCAGTCCACCGACGATGCTGTCCCCGGTTTCAATACTATCCAACCGTGCAACTTCCCGGCCCTGCACGAGAATGGACCGGCCAATTACCTGGACCATCAGGGTTTCAACCGCCTCCTTGTCCGCGGTCGATTGCGGCAGTGGGACATCGGCCGTGTTCTGCATAACCTTTACATCAGACGAGTTCACCATCAGGAAGAACACCAGAATCGTGAAAATGTCCATCAGGGACACCAGATTCAGGCCACCCGGGCGGTGCATACGGCTGTAGTGACGCTGTATACGACGGGCACGGCGGGAGGTTTTCATGCACCCTCCCCTTTGCCCGATAGCGTCCGGTTTTCAGGGGCGTCTGCCAGTGCCACATCCGGGAAGAGCTCTCCCTCAACCACACTGGCCGCCACAACTGCCGGATAGGAGCGGAGTGTGTCCATCGCTGTCACCAGAGTCTGGTAGTCGATGTCGGGGCTGACTTCCAGAACGATGTCAGTCTTCTCGGGCACCCGCCTCTTGATCTGTTTGAGAGTTTCCCTCAGGCCGCCGAAGTCCTGATCACCCTCAATCAACGGCAGGGTCTGGATTACGCCTCTCTCACTGTCCAGAACCTCCAGGCCCTGGGGTATCAACGCCACCACCAGCCGCAGTTCGTCAGCCTGCGGTGCCTCGCCCGACTCCATCCCGGGAAAGTCGAGCTCAATCATACGAATCTGGCTAAAGACCATGCCCAGCAGTAATACCGGGACCAATACAATCATCAGGTTCAGGAATGGCGTGATATCCAGTTCCGGATTGCTGACAAGCCTGCGATGCTTTCGTCTCATGCGACAAACCCTGGCTCAGACGGATTGGGGGGCGGGCTGCTCGGAGATAATGTTCAGCAGCTTCACCCCGGCCATCTCGAAACTGTCGACGATTTCATTGGTACGGGTCTGCAGCAATGCATGAAACATCAACAGCGGAATGGCCGACATCAGGCCAAACGCCGTGGTGTTCATGGCAACGGAGATACTTTCCGATAACAGCGACGCCTTCTGGGACGGATCTGCAGCGGCCACCGCCGTAAACGCAGCGATGAGGCCGATGATTGTGCCCAGCAAGCCGAGGAGAGTCGCAATGTTGGCAAGGGTTGCCAGGTATTGGGTGCGTTTCTCAAGACGGGGCAAGACTTCCATCAATCCTTCTTCCATGGCGTACTCAACATCTTCACGGGAGTGATTGTTCAGCAACCGACCAATTCCGGCGCTCATGATCGACGCAATGGCACTGTCAGAACCTGTAGCGGCTTTCATCGCACGCTGGTAATCCCGTTTTCTGAGCAGCGGCAATATGCCCTTCTCAAAGGCAAGTCGGTTCCGGCGGCGCACCGAAGCGAGATAGATGAAACGCTCAACGGTAATCGCCAGACCAACGGCCAGCACAATGGCAATCGGGTACATGAAGGGGCCACCTTCCTGAAAAAAACGAACAACAGTTTCCAGCATATTCAGACTCCCGGTTCTCTACTGCAGGGAAAGAGTGGAATCCAACAATGGATTCAGGGTTTCACGGAATTTCCGGTGACGCTCAAGGGTCAGCGGATCCTTGGGTTCGAGCAGTTCCTCGCTTCCGGCATCCAGTTCAGCACGTGAACGCCTCGGCAAGGTCGGCGGCTGCCAGGGCAGGATATAAAGCACGCCGGGATCATCGTCTCCGGTATGGCGGTTGATTCCCTCCACCCCCAGTGCGACGGTGGTATCCGCAGCCCGAGAGGCAACCGCTCCCGAGGCATTGGTCGCCTCATTTGCAAAGGCCATCATCGGACTAAACATCAAGATCAGGCTGGCAGCCGTCAATCGTCGATAAAGGCGCATTCAGTCCAGCCTCCGTTCCAGGTCCGCAATCCAACCGGCCACCTGCTTATCCTCGGTGCCCGCCAACTCGCGGTAACGGCGGTAATGCGTCAGTGCGCCGTCGAGGTCCAGCAGATACAGCTCTGAGATTACCGCAAGGTTGTAATGCAGTTCAGCGGTGTCCGGAGAATGGCTGAGTCCCTTCGACAGCACCGTCACCGCCTCCTCAAATCGTCCCCGCTCTCGCAACAACAACGCCAGGTTGTTGGCCGTGAGGGCGTTGCCCGGGTTCATATCAAAAGCCTCTCGGTACCGGTCAAGGGCGTCTTTCTTGCGTCCCTGCTGGTGTGCCTCCCAGGCCTGACGGGCCAGTTCACTGGCCTCGGCGGTGTTGACGACCACCGGCTCCGGCCCGGGTTGGCTGGCGCACCCCGCCAGCAACGCAAGACACCCTGTAAGCAAAACCGCGCGTGCTGTTTCAGGCGTCATCGTTGACCTCCTCATTCCACGTCATCCAGCGGACCTCCCGGTCGTACCTGCCGGGAAACAAGTCAGCCAGCACTTGCAGGCTGCGTTCCACCCAGTCATCAAACAGGCCTTCCGCCAGGCGTTGATGATTCCTTGCGTGCAGGTCAATGGCCTTTTCCTCGAAGGGGTAGGCCTCCTCTTCAAGCAACATCCGATACTGGGTTGCCTCAAGGTCGCTCAGGTTCGCCGGCGCTTCAGATGCCATGAGATCCTGCGCCATCACCCGGTACAGCTCTGCCCGGCGGAACATAATTTCCGAACGCGCACTCTCACCAACCAGCGTCTCGGCCTGTGAAAGACGCTCTCGCGCGGCCGAGAGGGCCGCTTGTTTGCGCGCCAGGGATTCGGCCAATGGAATCTGTAGCGGAACTTCGGCAAACCGCTCAGACGCCTCTGCACCAAGCACGATGGCTGCCCGCCCTGCCCAGGCCAGTGTGTCTTCCGAATGCCACTGGCTGGCGAGCTCTCGCTCAACCAGATCGATTCGATACTGGCGCGGCTCCACATTATCGAGCACAAGACGCTGGCGCAGGGTCTGGTTATGGATATGGCTCTCGGAATCGACAGCAGCGGAATCGCGGTTCAGCCATTCGACATAGATGCGATTGCGACGCTCGTGGGCCTCTGCCTTGTGATACAGCTCCGCCGCCCTCAGCCGCTGGTCCCAGGACGGCGGCTCTTCTCCTTCGGCACGCATGACTTCATCCGCCGCCCGCACCAGTTGGCCCGATGACTGATAGGCAAACACCAGCTTCTCTCGCACGGTTGGGGTCAGGTCATGCTGCGGGTAATCCGTGCGAAACCGGTTCAGTTCATTAACGGCGGCCTGCCAGCGCTCTGCCTTCATAAGTGTATTCGCAGCGTCGTAACGGCCCTTGATTGCAATTTCCGACCCCGGAAACGCAGACTCCACGCGCTGGAAATGCGCCACCGCAGCGTCAGTGCGGCCTTCGCTCGCCGCTTTCTCGCCCTGATAATAGATGCTGCTGGCTAATTGCCGTTTCAGACTGTTGGTATCGTTGGCCCGCGCTTCCTGTAACCGTCCCTCTGAAATCAAAGCCAGTGATTGACGCCAGGCATTTTCAGCAAGCCCATAGGACGCCATCGCCATGTTCGCCTTACCGGCTGCCACCCAGGAGCTGTATCGCTCAGCTGCGCTGACCGACGGATGGGCTACGGCAAACTCGGCGAATCGAAGGGCGTCAGCATAACGATGCTCTGCGAGCATTCGGTTGGCGATATCCGCCATCAGGCCAGGCTGACGCCTGTCTTCGGGAAACTCAGCCGTGAAGCGGTCGGCGGCGGCAGCCAGGTCGTCCAGTGTTGCGGGAAACGAATTGCGACTGTCCAGCGCATTACGCTGAATGACGATGGCAGCCCAAGCGGCATCCGCTGCCCCCGCATAGTCTCTTGTCTCATGATCCGCTTCATAAGCCGCGCGCTGGTAATGCTCGAAGGCGTCAGTGTGGTCGCCGGCCTGCAGGAACGCATCGCCGGCCAGGCGAAGGACGTCTCTCTTCTGGTTGTTCCGGCCAGCCAACTGACTGTAATAATCCCCGGCCAATCGAAAAGATGCCGCCTGACCTTCCGCTTTCCCCTCTTCGGCCTGATCATAGTGATAATCCGCCAGTGACCGGCTGAAATTCTGCCAACGTTCCTGATGCGCTGCGGGAAGCTGCTGATAACGGGAATCGCCGGAAAATGCCTGGACATATTCAGCTCTGGCGGCCCTTGCGCGATTGGCTTGCCCAGCCATGCGCCAGACATCCACATTCTGGGCCAGAAAGGCTGGTACTGCGTTATGTGCCTGGAAATCGCGAACAAAGGCATTGTTCACCGCCACGCTGTCTTCAAAGCGCCGGTTACTGGTGTAGTAATCTGCCAGCCGGTCGTACAGCAGATACCCGAAATCCTTGCCACCCGCATCGTTCAACCAGCCTGCCAGGGATTCAACGCCCCGGTCTTCCGCCGCCATCAGGGCGACGATCCTGAAGGTGTCGTCAACCAGTTCAGCGTCACTGGCGGGAATGCGGCGAAACCCACTGGTATCCTCACCGAAACCGTCCAGTACCGCCAGAAAGGTCTTTGCGGCTCTAGTCCGGGCAGAACGCCCTTGCTTGTACTGGCTCCAGCCCTTCATATATCGGGCCTTGGTTTTCAGGCTATCGGTGCCGTCACTCGATATCACACGGCTGTACTCGGACTCAGCCTCGGCATAGTCCTGCGCTGAAAACGCTGACTCGGCAATACGGAAACGGGCCTCAGGCACCAGGGATGACGAAGGATACAGACCAACCAGTTGGCGTAACCGGTCAATGGACTCCTCCGCCTGCCCCGTGTAGGCATGGGCCTTCGCCATCTGGTACAGCAATTCATCAAGCCGGCCCTGATAGGCGCCCCTGTCGAGGATGGATTCGTAGCTTTCCAGCGCCTGCCGGTAGACCTGTTGCTCGCGTTCTTCGCTGAAGCTGACGTCTTCGTCAGTCACCGTCTGAATATTGGAAAGCCGGTTAAGTGCATCAATGCGCACCTCAGGCTCATCAGAGTGTTCAAACAACCGCTGGTATCGACGGGCGACTTCCGTTGGCGATATGGCCGGCATCGGGCGGGACTGGAATTCCAGGAAAACCGGACGCATATCAGCGATGGTCTCTCCATCACGACCCAGTTCTATCCGGAAAGATTCCTGTGCCTGGGCGCTCGCCGCGAACGCTGTGAACAGCATCGTCAGGGAAATTGACACCACGGTCTTCATGGCTGACCTCGCTCAAGGTTTTCCAGGGCCAGGTACTCGTAGAGGTGGGCAATCTGCTGTTCGGTCCGATCCAGCGCAAACGCCATACGGTGATCCTGCTCTTCAACATAGGCCAGAGCCAGCTCATCCAGTGCCGACTCCGCCCTGCTGAAAAGCGCATTGGCCGTACGACGAACCGTCCGTATCCGCTCCAGCGCGTGATCGGTACGGGCCATCAATTCATTGAGTTCACGATCTTTCTTTTTCACTCTGTCATCAAACCTGCCAACGGATGCCTTCAGATCGGCCAATGTCCTGGCTATACCTTTCAGCGTCTCTTGTTGTGCAGGAGAGATAGTCCGGGCTTTCAGGTTCGCCAACCGCTGCACCAGCACTTCAATCTCTTCGTTAAAGGGCGCGCCACCAACGTCGTGCCCCACGGGCCCCAAACGCTCACTGATGGCCTCCCGAAAAACAGCAAGGCTGTCTTCCCGCTGATTCAGTGTTTGCCTCATCTCCCTCAGTTCAGCCACCCGGTTGACGGCGGCCTGCGCAGCGGGCTGCTCGATGAAACGTAAAAGATAGGCGGTACGGGGCTGTGTGAGCATGCGGTTATCGGCAAGGAACCATTGAGCCTCAGAGCCCCTGGCATCGAGTACCAACGCCTGATACGCCCCCTTCTGACGAATCTGATCAGCCAGCTTGCGAAGTGTGACCCGTTCGCTTTCATAGGAAGCGTTTGCAGCAAGATAAGCTTCACCCGCCTGCCCCAGGTAACCGGCAAGGTCGTATCCCCTACCCGTCCCAAGCCAGGCATTAGCCACGCCGGGATAAGCCAGTGGGTACTTTTTGGCTCGATGCCAGGACTGCATTGCCGCCCGCTGGTTTCCACTGGCAGAAAGCGCAAGACCATGAAGGTAGAGGCCATGAGACGTGCTGTAGCTTTCCAGGGGGATTTTTTCCAGGAAACCGATGGCCTTTTCGTAGTCTCCGTGGTCGTAGGCAAGGTAGCCGGCGCGAACCAGTAATCGGCTTCTGAGCTCCTGGCTGCGCTGGCTATCAACGTCTTCTTCGGACATGGCAAGTGCCACTCGAAGCGCCACCAGCGCTCGCGATGGATTACGGTCCTGTCTGCCGTAATCAGCCGCAATGTTCATGTAACCCAGCGCAGCCCAATAACCTGGCTCCATGGACGCCAGCACTTTCCCGGCCCGATCAGTATGCCCCGCCTCCCGCTCAATCTCGGCCAACCGGTAAAGCGCCTTTTGCCGGTCACTGCCACTGGCCCGCTTCGCAGCGATTTCAAGGTATTCCCGGGTTTTGTTGCCTCCAGGGTCCGTCGGTATTTCCGCCAGCAACAGCGCCGCCTGGCCCCGGTAATACTGTCCTTCGAGCAGTTCTTTCAACAGCCGTTCAGCCTCTTGATGGCTCCCTGTGACCAAAAGTGCTTTAGCACGAGTCAGGCGCTCGGCTTCAGTAGTGGCATTCCGGGTATAACGCAATGCTGCAGCCGGGTCATGTGTGTCCAGGGCGAATTGTGCGAGCCCCGAGCGCAACGACGCCAAATCGCTGCCTCCGGATGCCAGCCCCGGGATAAAGGCCGTGGCCAGGCTGAGAGCAAACAGAGTGGAAACTTTCCGAAGCTCAGCGCGCACGACCATCCTTCCGCCCTATTTCCATTCCTGAAACGAAACCACTGGTTCGTAGTCTGGCTCTGCGGCATCCAGAATCATCTGTATGCGGGATTCGCCGGGCCGCTTCCGGAATTGGTGGGTCGCTTCCCGGCGAACAAAGCGCTCACTCGCTGAGCGTGCCGTCAGAACTGCTTTTATTTGATGGGAGCCGTGAGGCAGATTACCGATATAGAGCCGCTGGACACCGCCCTGCTTCAGGGAGTCACGTTCCTGCTCGGTGTATAGATGGGAAGCGACTGGCGTTTCGTTCAGGTACAGTTCCACCGAGTCCAGATCCAATCCCTCCCGATTTCTGAGTGTCAGGAAAACTGCCACTTGCGTGTCGACTGGGTAGAGTACGTTCTCCTCCAGTTGGTACAACCTCTGGCTGAGGTCCGCCACATCGGCTTTCAGGCGGTCGATCTCCTGGTCCAGCGACTCGGCAAAAGCGCTACGCGTCAAAACGAGCTGAGATGCCACCATCATGACCAAAATGACCAGCCACACCACCCTGACCTGGCCCCCAACCGGTACTGTTTGCTGCGCTCCGGCGACCATACGCTTCCTGCCTCCAGCAATGTTCTGTAACAAACTGGCAGAAAGAGTAACACTTGGTAACAGGCAAGAACGGTATCCAGATCACCAATTGGAAATCCGAAACCGTCGGATTTTTTGACAGGAGGGAAACGCCGGGAAAGATTCCGCTCAAGGGAGATGCACGGAATTTATTCTAATTAGCTGATTTATATTTACTATTTTAAAGTGGCCCCGGATTTGCTCCGAGAGAAGCGCGGGACAGCCTTTTGGCCACCCCGTTTGATATGCCGAGCTTAGCCGATGCTCTCAACCGCATCGGCTTTTTTTATTTGCTCAGTTGTTTCATGGCCGATTCCAGGCCTTCAATGGTCAAGGGATACATGTGGTCGTTCACCAGCTGACGGGTCATACCGAGCGACCCACCCATCCCCCAGTAACTCTCTGGCAGTGGATTGATCCACACCACCTTACGGAAGTGATCGGTAATTCGCTGAAACCACGTTGCGCCCGCTTCCTCGTTCCAGTGCTCAATGGACCCGCCGGGGTGTGACACCTCATAGGGCGCCATGGTGGCATCCCCTACAAAGATCACTTTGTAGTCCGGCGTGTACTTGTGAAGAATGTCCCAGGTGCTCGTTGTTTCGTTCATCCGGCGGATGTTGTTTTTCCACACGCTTTCATAGATGAAGTTATGAAAGTAAAAGTACTCCATGTGCTTGAATTCGAGCCGGGCAGCCGAAAACAGCTCCTCGCAAACCCGTACGTGAGGGTCCATGGAACCACCCACATCGAAGAAGATCAGAACCTTGACCGCATTGTGCCGCTCAGGAACCATCTTCAAGTCGAGGTACCCGGCATTCCGGGCGGTGGAACGGATGGTATCGTCCATGTCGAGCTGGTCTGCGGCACCCTGGCGGGCAAACTTACGCAGCCGACGCATGGCCACCTTGATGTTGCGAATGCCGAGAGTGACGCTGTCGTCGAGGTCCTTGAACTCCCGTTTTTCCCAGACCTTTACGGCGCGGCCATGACGCCCCTTATTCTGGCCGATGCGAAAACCTTCCGGGTTGTAACCATTCGCACCGAAGGGTGAGGTACCACCAGTACCAATCCACTTGTTGCCACCCTGGTGACGCTCCTTCTGCTCTTCCATGCGTTTCTTGAAGGTATCGATGAGCTCTTCCAGCCCACCGAGGGAATCGATTTTGGCCTTTTCCTCTTCCGACAGCTGCTTTTCAAATTCCGCGCGCAGCCAATCATCCGGGATCAACGCCTGCATCAGGTCATCGAGGTTTTCTATGCCCTCGAAATAAGCCTGGAACGCCCGGTCGAATTTATCGAAATGGCGCTCGTCCTTGACCAGGCAGACACGGGCCAGGTAGTAAAACTCTTCCATATTCGCAAAGGCGAGCCTGTTCTGCAGAGCTTCAAGCAGATCGAGGAGTTCGCGCAGACTGGCGGGCACTTTGGCCCGCCGGACTTCGAGAAAGAAATCAATCAACATAGGGTGCTGCTCTTGCTGAATTTCAGCTGCGACGACGGGCCATGAAGGCCAGCTTCTGCAACAGGTGGACATCCTGCTCGTTTTTCACCAGCGCGCCGTACAGCGGCGGCAAGGCGGAACTGGTGTCCTTCTCCTGCAACATCTTGGCAGACAGCTCATCCGCCATCAGCAGTTTGAGCCAATCGATCAGTTCTGACGTGGACGGCTTCTTCTTCAGCCCTGGTACCTTGCGAACGTCGAAGAAAACTTCCAGCGCATCGCGAACCACCTGCTGCTGCAGACCCGGGAAGTGCACATCCACGATGCTCTTCATGGTGTCGTGGTCCGGGAAGCTGATGTAGTGGAAGAAACAACGGCGCAGGAAAGCGTCCGGCAGTTCCTTTTCGTTGTTACTGGTGATCACGATGATGGGCCGATGCTTGGCGCGTACAGACTGCTGTGTCTCGTAGACGAAGAATTCCATGCGATCGAGTTCCAGCAGAAGATCGTTCGGGAACTCGATATCCGCCTTGTCGATCTCATCGATCAGCAGTACCACCTGCTCCTCGGATTCGAAGGCCTCCCACAGCTTGCCCTTGACGATGTAGTTGCTGATGTCCTTGACTTTCTCGTCACCGAGCTGGGAATCCCGCAGGCGGGAGACCGCATCGTATTCGTACAGTCCCTGTTGGGCCTTGGTGGTGGATTTGATGTGCCAGGGAATCAGGCGCAGGCCGAGAGACGCGGCCATTTCTTCGGCCAGGAGAGTTTTACCAGTGCCGGGCTCGCCCTTGATCAGTAACGGGCGTTGCAGCGTTATGGCTGCGTTGACGGCCATCTGCAGGTCATCAGTAGCAACATATTTCTCGGTACCGGTAAACTTCATGCTGATAGTGTCCTGTTCTATTAACGGTTAAACATCTGTTTGAAAACAGACTCAGAGTATAGAGAACCGGAGCCGTTCTGATAAGAGCCCTGTTCGATCAACCGCCAATTACCGATCCTTTCCGCCATCCTTTTCGTCGTTTCCAGACTCATCGTCAGTGGTCTCACTCTCCTCATCCGTGGCTGGCAAATCGTCGAATTCGGAAAGATCAAAGTCCTCCAGCCCGAATTCGTCTTCACCATCATCCACCTCCGCATCAGCAACGGGAATGTCGTCCTCGGGCAACGCTTCGTCCTGCTGAAGTTCCGGCACTGCTTCAGGTTCCGGCAGCTCTTCGGGTTCAGGTTCCGGCACCTGCTCTGGCTCAGGTATCTCTTCGGGTACGTCTTCGGGCGCCTGTTCAGGTTCGGGTGCGGCGTCCGCCTCTTCCTCGGGCGCTTCCTCCGCGACCAGAGGCGGCTCCTCGTTGTTGCCCTGATCCTGCGCTGCCTTTCTGCGCCTGACGAACAGGAATACCAGCCCGGCGGCAACCACTACACCCAAGGCGCCGGCAGCGGCCCATACCCAGAACGGAATGCCGCTTGCCGCCTCAACGGAGGCCGGCGTTTCCGGTTCCGCCTCTTCCTTATCGCCAGGCTGTTCCTCAATCGGCTTCGGTTCGGGCTTCTCAACCTGACTGATATCAATCGGCCCGGAACTGGACACAGGCGGATCAATTTCGGCAGCGGGTGAGGCCTCTGACAACTCATCCTCTATCAACGGCGCTTCCTGCGGGGGGCCGTCAGAAACGACTGCCTCGATTGGGGCTTGCTCGCCCTCGGGCTGAATATACCGGGTAACGGTACTGAAGCGTCGGGAGAACGTCTGGCCGTCGGCGACAACACTGAGCTGGTATTCGCCGGCATCAGGCAGTCGTGTAATGGCGTCCGTATAGACGCCATCCTGCGGCGGCCCCTCCGGAGACAACATCTTGTTACCGCTGCGCCCGTCCTCCGAGGTCAATGACACACTGACATCGATAACCCCCAGGAAGTCCGGGTTTTCGATTTTCCTGTCTTCCTCAAAGAAGGCCACCTGGAGGGATACTGGTTCATTTTCCGTGAACGTTGGCGGAACCGGGCTCACAACCATCCGCAGATCGCTGACGACAGTGACCCGACTGCCCTCACCCAATTCGCCATTGATCGTCCAGTCGCCCGCCTCAGGATCGGTGACGGTGATCAGGTCGTACTCCGTTTCGCGCACCCAACGCATTCCCCCGGTGGCAGACTCCGGCCCTGCCTTGATACCGCCGGGACTGACCAGTTCAAGCGTCCGGTTAGCGGCCGACTTGTCGCCCGCGCGAAAAATCAGCGCGGTAAACTCCTCTACGCCGTCATCCACCTGGAAGCCGTTGTCTTCAATGGGAATCTGCTGCTGCGGTACGGCGGTGTTCAACGCTTCAAGAAACGCCAGAGTCAGTGCATCGGCGGACGATGCCAGCGCATAGCGGCCTCCCGTACGTTCCGCAAGGCTCTCAAGAAGAGCAAGATCTGCCTCCTCAGACAACGCGACGGTATGAAGGGTGGCACCACGGCTGCTCAAGTCGTCCAGCAATGCCCCCAGAATCCGCTCACGCTCGCGATCATTGGCGCTCTCGTTGTCGGATATATCCACTTTGCCATCGGTGAGTAGAATGAAGTCTGTATTGTCGAGGCTCTCCGAGCCCAACAGGTAATCATCACTGGCAACCTGAATCGCCTCCCCCAGATTGGTCCGCAGGGCGACCGAATTGATCTCGTCCGAGCGTTCCACAGCCAGCCCCCGCCAGTCATCAGTGACTTTGCCATGGGGCACCAGCATGTTGACGTACTGACCAAAGGTCCAGACTCCGGCATTAGCCTGCCCAGGCAGCATACGCGCCAACAGACGCACAGCCGGGCGACGCAGGTTGTTCGGATCGTTGGTTTTCATGGAGCCGGAGATGTCCACAATAATTCGGACATCGGCACTGTCAGGCAACTGCAGGGTTGGCGCCTGCTGCGCGAGTGCCGTGATTGGCAGGATGAGGATGACGACAAACAGGCGGCTTAAACGTCGCATCAGGGCAGCTCCATGCAAGGTGGTGATCAAGGAAAGTCTCAGCGTTTAACCAACCGGTATCTGACGAGGTCAAGAACCCACACCAACACCATCACCATGGACGCTATGCCCATATTCACAAAGGCCCGGCCCGCGTTGGCGGCGTCACCCAGTATGGTTTCATAGCCGCCGTGCAACCAGGCCGGCATCCACCAGCCAGCCACCTCACCGGACTCAACCGGAGTCAGCAGTATGACAATCAACGCTGCCTGCAACAGCGTGCGGATAGCGTAAACCGGAATTACCCGAAACAGACGGGATATGGTGTAAAAGAACACCACGAAGGCGACGGCGTACAGGGCCCAGAATATTCCGTAAGCAAGGTTTGTTTCTGCGTCTATCATCAAAGGATCCAGTGAATTATGTGTTCTTCCCAATCGTCTTCCGGTACATCGGCTTCCGAGATCACGCGATTGCGCACCGATACACCCGCTTCGTGAACCGTATCGGGGTCACCCGACCGTAAAGGGTGCCAGTCTGCAAGTGCACGCCCTTCCGCCAGTGTGCGGTAGGCACAGGTATACGGCAGCCAATGGTAGTCGCTCAGCGTATCCGGTGTCAGCACCGTGCATGCAGGCACTTTCTGCAAACGCTCGGAGTACACGCTGCACTGACAGGTGTCCTGTTCCATGTAACGGCATACCAGCTCAGTGTAGTAGACATCGCCGGTGTCTTCGTCTTCCAGCTTGGCCAGACAACATTTGCCGCAGCCGTCACACAGGGACTCCCATTCCCTGGCGGTCATCTCATGGAGACGTTTGCGTTGCCAGAACGGAATCTCTGCGATCATTCCCGACCGGGCTCCAGTTTACGGCGAAAGTCGACAACGTAGCCGCTGGATTCCTCAGGCATCTGCAGGAAGAAGTCCTTGTCGGCAATAGCCTCCAGAACCTGCTGACCGGAAGTTCGGGCAAGCTTCCGCTCCGGTGTCATGATCAAATCCATGGCATGTATTGGCTGGCCGAATATGCCCCGCAGGCTATCCGGCAGGTCATCCCAGGCCTGGCCCCGTCGAACGTAGATATAGGTGTCCGGCTTCTTACTGCTACGAAAGACCGACACAAAGGTCTTTTCAGTCATGATTTCAGTAGTTCCTCAATCTGTTCCTGTACCGGTGCCAGGATGTCTTGGCGCCAGCCCTGATCAAACAGCCCGGCAGCCAGGTTTCGTTGTTGCACAACAGCCTCAAGACGCTTCCGGGGCGCCAGCAGTTCCACTGGCACGTCACGCTCCTCCGCCGCTTTCACCATCAGGCGCTTGAGCTGTTTATAGAACATCTGGTCCTGGCGGCTCAGGGGAGCGGCGATAACATCGATGCCGGAATTGTCCGCGGTCGATGCCTCCGCCACCTTGTTGACAATCGCATCCCCGTAGCGCCTGACCACGGCCGGAGGCAAGCCCTGGATATTCGATAGCTCACGTACTGACTGGGGCAGTCTCTGGGCGATGGCAATGAGCAGTGCATCGGCCACAACCCGGTTGCGGGGCCTATCCCGGAGGCGTGACTCATGTTCCCGCCAACACACCAGGGTTTTCAGAACCCCCTGCTGCTGGCGACTCAATGTCCAGCCGCCTCGCAGTTTCAGGTAATGGCTGTCGGGATTATCCTGGGCTGCCAGTTCCCTGGAAAACCGGGTGGACTCTTCCGCCAATGCCGCTTCAAGGCCCCGTTTCTGCAAGCGAGTAATCACCCAGCGATACAAGGGAACAAGAAAGCGAACGTCGTCCAGAGCGTAGCGTTCCTGAGCCGCTGAAAGCGGGCGAGAAACCCAATCCGAGCGCGTCGCCGATTTATCCAGGGACTCACCGAACAGGGTTTCGACCAACCGGGCATAACCGACGGAAAAGCCGGCACCCGCCAGTGCGGCGCCGATCTGCAGGTCGAGGATGCCCTCCGGTTCCAGCTGCAACCAGTGCCGGAACAATTCCAGGTCCTCACTCATGGCGTATAGCAATTTGGGGGTGCCCGGATCGGTGAGCGCGTTGCGAAAGCCCTCAGAAGACTCTGCAACGGACGGGTCTACCAGGCAGAACCGCGGGCCCAACCCCAGCTGTACCAGGCCAGGAATCGGGAAGAAGGTGTTGACCCGTTCAAACTCGGTATCCAGTGCCAGCGGTTCGCCTTCCCCTTCGGCAAGCCAACAGTCCAGCTCGTCCGGTTCCCGAATCCAGGTAACCGTGTCGGGAGCCGCAGGGACGGAAGCGGCCGGGGTGTTGGAATCCATAAAATAATCCCGGTCAGGTTTAATCAGTCAGAGGTTTTCGGCCACGGAAGGCATGGGTCAGGGTAAATCCGTCCACATAACCCAGCTCGCCCCCCACCGGGATACCATGGGCAAGACGGGTAATCAGGATATCGCGGCCATCCAGCCTGTCGGCAATGTAGTGGGCAGTCGCCTCACCTTCCACGGTGGGATTGGTCGCAAGGATCAGCTCCGTTACCCCTTCTTCGTGAATACGTTGCAGCAGCCGCTCAACACCGATTTCCTCGGGGCCCACACCGTCGATGGGTGACAAGTGCCCCATCAGCACGAAGTAGCTGCCGCGATAATCGCCCGCCTGCTCAATGGCGAGGAGGTCGGAGGGGCTTTCCACCACGCAGAGCGTACCATTCCGTCGTTCGGAGTTTTCGCAGATATTGCAGGTAGGCGTATCGGCGAAGTTCTGGCAGCTTTCGCAGCGGCGCACACCGGTCATGGCGCGATCCAGTGCGTCGGAAAGACGCGAGCCTCCGGAGCGGCCGCGCTCCAGCAGGTGGAAGGCCATACGCTGGGCCGTTTTCTGGCCGACGCCAGGCAGACAACGGAGAGACTCCACCAGTTCGTCTACCAACGGACTAAAAGCCATCAGATATCCTCAATCAGAACGGCATCTTGAAGCCCGGAGGCATACCCATACCGGACATCATGCCGGACATTTTGTCTTTCTGGTTTTCCTCAACACGGCGCACAGCGTCGTTGATAGCAGCTGCCAGCAGGTCTTCCAGAATTTCCTTGTCTTCGCTCAGCAGGGACGGATCGATATCCACTTTCCGCACATCATGGCGACCGTTCATGGTCACCTTGACGAGGCCCGCGCCGGCTTCGCCGGTCATCTCAGCCTTGGCAGCCTCTTCCTGGGCCTTTTTCATTTCTTCCTGCATCTGCTGGGCCTTTTTCATCAGGTCGCCCATATTGTTCATCACGCTCACCTTCTACAGAATTGCCTTAAAGAGTTGCCACCATGTGGCTCCAACCGCAGACCTTAGCCGGACTTTGCCTGATTCGGCGGCCGGATACTGTTTTCGACGACCCGGGCCTCGAATCGTTCAACAATCGACTGCACTGCGGGGTCATTGCGAATTGAGTCTTCCGCCGCCTTCTGGCGCGCCTGTCGTTGGCGCTCTTCCCAGGCGGCCGGCGTTTTGCCACCCGCATCGCCCTGCTCCACACGCAGGGTTATGGTGGCACCAAACCGATTCCTCAACGCCTCGAGAATCTTTTCTTCGTGGCGGGCGTTCAACAACCGTGCGTGACCTTCATCGATGGTCAGCACAATTTCATCACCGTTACGGGTCATAGCCGCATTGCTGGCGAGGTTACCCGGCATGCCGACAATGCCAAGGCTGCGAAAATCACGCTCCCAGGCAAATTCGCCAGTATCCACGAGCTCTTCAACCGGTTCGGCGGGCTCAATCGACTCGGCAGGCTCTGCTGTTTCCATCCGGGGCACTTCGGTCTGAGGCGCTTCGGCATACTCCGACTCAGGCGCCACGGATTCGGGACCATAGTCCTCAGCGCTGGCAGCCTCGGCCGCTGCAGACTCAGCCGCCTCATCCAGACTTGCCAGCCAGGCAGCATCAGGCTCCTCTGGCGCGGGTTGGGATTCCAGTGCGGGCTCCTGGGTTTCCGGTTGAGGCTCGGGCTGGGGCGTCGGTTCGGCTCGCTGCTCTGGCTCTGGTTGAGGCGTTTGTTCAGGCTCAACAGCCGCTGTAATTTTCTCCGACGCTGCCGGGCCAGGTTCAGGGTCTTCCCGGGACTCCTGCCCTGACGATGACCTCCCGGAGGCCACCACCGGTGGTTCACGGCGGTCGGTGCCAGGCCGGAAGGCCAGCATTCGCAGCAGAGTCATTTCAAACCCCATGCGGGCATCAGGAGTGACCGCCAGGTCCTTACGGCCCATTAGCGCCGCCTGATAGAAGAGCTGCGCGTCTTCCGCGCTCAACCGGCGCGCCAGGGACTCCACCTGCGCGGCGTCCCCAAAGGCATTATCGACACTGCCCGGCACCACCTGCTCCATCGTCACCCGATGGAACAGTGACAGCAGGTCCGCCAGGATCACACTGTAATCCGGCGCAAAATCGGAAATACGGTTGATCTCGGACAGCAGCGCGGGGCCGTCGTCCTCCACCAGTGCGTTTACCAGGTTCTCGATATCGCTTTGATCAATCGTACCCAGCATGTTGCTGACATCACTGCCGCTGAGCGTCTGATTACCGAAGGCTATGGCCTGGTCAGTCAGGCTCAGGGCGTCCCGCATACTGCCATCCGCAGCACGTGCCAGTAGCCACAGCGCTGGTTCCTCGAAAGGAATACCTTCCTGGGTCAGCACGTGGCGCAGGTGCCCGGCAATGTGTTCTGGTGTCATCCGCTTGAGATTGAACTGCAGACAACGGGATAACACGGTAACAGGCAGTTTTTGGGGATCCGTTGTCGCCAGCAGGAACTTGACGTGTTCCGGGGGTTCTTCAAGGGTTTTGAGGAAGGCGTTAAAGGACTGATTGGTCAGCATATGCACCTCGTCAATGAGGTACACCTTGAAGCGGCCACGGGTTGGCGAGTACTGGACGTTATCGGTGAGCTCCCGCATGTCGTCCACGCCGGTGCGGGAAGCCGCATCGATTTCGATCAAATCAACAAACCGCCCTTCCTGGATTTCCTGGCAACTGGAACAGGTTCCACACGGCGTGGCGGTAACACCGGTTTCGCAGTTCAGGCACCGGGCCAGCAATCGGCCAATGGTGGTTTTACCCACGCCCCGGGTACCGGTAAACAGATAGGCGTGGTGCAGCCGCTGGTTATCCAGGGCGTGGATCAGTGCCTGAAGCACATGCTCCTGGCCGACCATATCTTCGAATGTCCGGGGGCGCCACTTGCGGGCAAGTACCTGGTAGCTCATGTTCTGCCAACTGCCGTTAAAATGGGTTCAACCATAGCACGGTGAGGGTGTTAGAAGAAGACAACAAGAAGCAATCAGAGTGGATATTCGGGGCGTAAGAACAAGAAATCTGGGGGTGACTCCACCAGCGACACTCCGGCACACAAGTCCACCGCTTCGGCTGCTCCCTTCCGGGCCTGACCGGGTTCACGGTTTATCGTTGCGGAGGCACCAATGGAGCCACCATAACGGGCTTTGGGGCGAAATCCCTCAAAGCGGCGCGCATATTAGCAAAAGGGTTCGGGCACTACAATGGCAACGGCACTTCATCGCATCGGAACCAGCAGGCGACGCTGTAACGGGTACGATGAGCCGGTAACACCTCATGGGGAATCTCTTCGCTCATGAACAGCGCCATCCGACCTGCCAGTGGTAATACGACGCCACACACCTCGTTCTCGTTTTCACGATTGAAAATCTGCAACGCGCCACCGTCGGCTTCCTGCCAACCCTCATTGAGGTACAGCACCAGGCTGACAACCCGCGACGCCCTACCCTGGAAACTATCCACATGGCGGCGGTAGAAGTCACCGTTGTGATAGGTGGCGTAGTGTGCCTCAAACCGTTTCAGCCCCAGGAACAGTCGCTCGTTCAATCCCAGCCTGACCGACTCGAAGAACCCGAACAACGCCGCCTGAACCGGCGTCACCCCCTGCAGCCACGCAATTTTGTCTCTTCTTACCGATCTGTCCTGCAGCAAATCCTGACCGCGCCCCACACCGGCCTTACGCAATGCCTCGGTCCGGTCCAGTATCCGAACTTCATTGCGAAGCCCCTCTAAAAGGGACGGGGTCAACAGCAACGACACATCCTGGCTCATCCAGCCATGTTCCGTGAGACCATCGGCCAAGTCATCAAGCCACTGATCGCTTCCCGGCGCCGAAAGATCGACTCCAGCCTGGCGAGACTCGGGAACTGAGGCAGCAATCTGTTCAATCATTCATCAAACTCCGACGGGGTCGGCCGATTTTATGATGGTTTCTCGCCGTAAGGACAGTTTTAATTTACCCTGAGTATAAGGACATGCCGTAACTCTCGCGGCACCTCAGACCGACAACCCATTGACCACCCAGAAAGCTGTAACGAGGCACTACGTGACACTAAAACCCGGGCACTGGTCGTTCACCCGATGGACAACCATCGGGCAACTGGAAGCCATGGAGGTACACCACCCCCTGTTCCGCGCCCGCCTTTTCCTGCAGGGCGCCCACCTTACCCACTTTGCCGCCCACAACGAGCCTGACTGGCTGTGGATGAGCGACACCGCGCGTTTTGAACCCGGCGTGGCCATCCGTGGTGGTATCCCCCTATGCTGGCCCTGGTTTGGCGCGCCCGAGAAAAATCCCCCGGAAGTTCGACGCAGGCTACTGACCACCAGCTCCCACGGTTTCGCCCGCACGGCAGTGTGGAAACTGGAGGATGTAAGGGAAACCGCGCACGACGTGGAAATCAGCCTGTCACTGGATGCGAACAGTGACTTTTCCGATGCCTGGAACGGCCGCGCCCGGTTACTGATGACCTTCCACTTCTCTGCAGACGGATGCCAACTGGCATTAACCACTACCAATGCGGGCTCGGAGCCCCTGGCCTTTACCCAGGCACTTCACACCTATCTTCCGACCCCGGACATTTCCGGAACGCTGGTCAGAGGCCTCGAAAACTGCGGATATGTGGATTCCCTGAAAGACTGGAGCTACCACACACAGCAAGGACCTGTGAGTTTCGAGGGCGAAACCGATCGCATCTATGAAAGTGGCAACCCGTTGATCGTCGAAACCCCATCAGGGAACCGTCGCATCACTGCCATCGGAAGCGACTCCACGGTTGTATGGAATCCGGGGCCGGAGAAGGCGGCGCGATTGTCGGATTTCCCCGACGTTGCCTGGCAGTCCATGCTGTGCGTTGAAAGCGCCAACGCCCTCGGTGACTACCGCGTGCTGAATACAGGCCAGAGTCATACCCTTGGCGTTATGATAGGAAGAGAGTAGAAACCACATGGGTCTAGCATCGATTCTGAAGTCCCGGTTGATCCCGGCGGAACTGGAGAACCACATCAATCGCATCCGCAAGCCGATCGGTTCTCTGGGTTACGACCCCTGGGGCTACAACAACGAAGTGATGAAGTACGGTTTCTCCCTGACCCGCCAGATCTATGAAAAGTATTTTCGGGTGGAAGCCACCGGTGTTGACAAGATTCCCGCGGAGGGGCCGGTGCTGATCGTCCCGAATCACAGCGGGCAGTTGCCGGTTGATGGACTTCTGATCGCCTACGCCCTTGCCTCTCGCGAGAATAACCCACGCATTCCCCGGGCAATGATCGAACGTTTTTTTCCGACGGTCCCCTACCTCGGCAATTTGCTGAACGAGTTTGGCGCTGTTTTGGGCGATCCCACCAATTGCGCCAAGATGCTGGCCAACGGCGAGGCCGTCATAGTATTCCCCGAGGGCATTCGCGGGTCTGGCAAGCTGTATCAGGACCGGTACAAGCTCAAGCGGTTCGGTAACGGCTTCATGCACCTGGCCATGAAATACAAGGCACCCATAGTGCCGGTAGGCGTGGTCGGATGTGAGGAAACCATTCCCGCCATCGCCAACATAAAACCACTGGCTCGATGGCTGGGCATTCCCTATGCCCCGGTGGCCATGCCGTTTGTCTTGCCAGCCAAAGTCCATCTGAATTTTGGCGACCCGATGATGTTTGACGACCTGGAAATTCCAGAAGAACAGGTGACAGAGCGGGTGGAACAGGTTAAGGCGGCGATCAGTGAATTGATCGATACCGGACTGAGCGAAAGGAAAAGGCTGTTCTGATGGTAGAAAAAAGCAGGCCCCAGATTCTTGTAACAGGTGCAGCCGGTGCCCTCGCCCAACAGGTGATCAGCCGCCTTCGGGATACCTGCAACCTCGTTGCCGTGGATTTTCGGGAACAGGTCTATCTGGGCGACGACATACCCAGCTACTGCATCGACTTCAACAAGCGCTCCTTCGAAGACCTTTTCCGGCGTTACCAGTTTGATGGCGTCATTCATCTCGGCCGCATCATGTCGAGCCAGCTTACCCGGATGCGCCGTTACAACGCCAACGTGCTCGGCACCCAGAAACTGCTGGACCTGAGCCACAAGTACAACATCAAGAGGGTGGTGGTGCTGTCGACCTTCCACGTCTATGGCGCGGTGGCCTACAACCCGGCGCTGATTGACGAGGAAGCTCCGCTGAAAAGTGCGGGGCTGAGCGCGGACCTGATTGACTCCGTGGAACTGGAGAATCTGGCCAACATTTACCTGTGGCGCTACCCGGATCTGAACATCACCATTCTGCGACCCTGCAACATTGTCGGTCCGGGCGTGCGCAACTCCATCAGCACCTTGCTGGGTATGGAGCGGGCACCTGTTCTGGCCGGCTTTTCACCGATGATGCAGTTTATCCATATCGATGATATGGCCGATGCCATCGTGCTCGCCTACAACAAACCCCAGCGGGGGATTTTCAATGTCGCGCCGCAGGACTGGGTGGCCTACCAACATGCGCTGAAGCTCTGCGGCTGTGCCCGTATACCGATACCCTCTATTCCCCCCGTGCTGCCCCGTATGATACTGCGCACTCTTAACCTGCGAAGTTTTCCTTCGTACCTGATGCACTTTTTCAAGTATCCTGTAGTCATCGACGGCAGGACGTTCGCCAGGGAATTCGATTTCACTCCCAGGCGCCCGCTAAAAGAGATATTCCGGTTCTACCGGGAGAACAAAAAGCCGGTGTGAACGGCACAGAACCGAATTCGGTGCCGTTATGGGAAGTGGCGCATAGCGCAGGAAGCGAAACATGTTGAATAATTTCAGCCTGATCAGTCATTCCACGGCAGCGATCGCCTTTGGGCTGCTATCGCTGTTGGTTGCCACCCGATACCTGCGCCGGGACATTGATCGTTCTTTGTTGCTCGCCGCCGTGGTTACCACGCTGTGGGCAGGCTCACTCGTTACCCAAAGTCTCTGGAACGAACCAAGCTTCTTTATTCGCTACCTGCTGGAACTTCTGCGTGATGCCGCCTGGATTACGGTCCTGTTCGCATTACTTCGCGATTCGTTCAGGTCTGCTAACCTCGTCGGTCGCCTACGGAAAGTACTGGCAGCAGCCACGCTTATCCTGATTTCCCTTCTCCTCGGCAGCGGCGCCCTGGAATATTTCTTCGGGCTCAGCATTCTGGACGGTAAAACCAAAGTGGTTGGCCAGATAGCGCTATCGCTACTCGGACTATCACTGATTGAGCAGATATGGCGTAACTCCGTGTCGTTCGGCCGGTCCAGCATGAAGTACGTTTGTATAGCCGTGGGCAGCCTGTTTGCATTCGACTTCTTCATGTACGCCGACGCCCTGCTCTTCGGACAGGTCTCTGAGGCGTTCTGGAACGCCCGGGGTCTGTTAAACGCCGCCCTGGTGCCTCTGTTTGCGGTTAACGTGATTAACACCCGCAAACAACCCGTGGATTTCCAACTCTCCCGCTCAGCGGTTTTCCACGCCGGGGCCCTGATACTCGCCGGTGGTTACTTGTTGTTTCTCTCACTGGGCGGCTACTACGTCAAAACCCTGGGCGGCGAATGGGGCGACGCCCTGCAGGTACTCTTCCTCAGCATTGCGCTGGTATTCCTCGTCACCCTGCTGGTTTCCCGCCGCGTGCGTTCCCGACTGATGGTATTTATCAGCCAGAACTTCTTCGATTACAAATACGACTACCGCGAAGAGTGGCTGAGAATGACCCGGGAAATGGCCGATCTCAGCGACAGCCCACCATTGCCCGAACGGGTCATCCGCATTCTTTCGGGCCTGGTGGAAAGCAACGCCGGGGCACTGTGGATACGAGAGGAAAGGGGCGACTTCCTCCTGAAAAACGCCGTCAACCTGGTTACGCCAAAGTACACGACCATCGATGCCAACTCCGAACTTGTCCGCTTTTTCGGGGAACGGGAATGGATCATCGACCTACATGAGTATCGCGGAGATCCGGTTAGCTACAACCTGCTGGAGATTCCGGATCCAATCTCGCAAACACCGGATGGTTGGCTGGTCATTCCCCTGTACCTCAGTAACGATTTATACGGCATTGCCATGGTCGGTAACCCCTACGCGCGTGTTGAGCTCAACTGGGAGAACTTTGACCTGATCAAGGTCGTCGCACGACAGACCTGCAACCTGCTTGCGCAAACCGACGCCCAGAACCGGCTTTCCAGGGCCATGCAGTTTGAGGCGGTCAGCAAGGCGTCCGCCTTCATGGTGCATGACCTGAAAACACTGATTGCACAGTTGTCTTTGCTGGTGAAGAACGCCCCCAGGCACCGTGATAACCCGGCCTTTATCGATGATATGATTCATACAACAGACCACGCCGTGCGCAAAATGTCGAATCTGGTGGATCACATCCGCAAGCCGGCGGACGAAACCCTGGTGACCGAAGTGATCGACCTGACGGAGGTTGTCAGTCAGCTGTCTGAACATTACTCTCGTCGCCAGCCTGCACCGAGGGTTGCCGATAATCCCGGAAAAATCTTCATCAACGCTGATCGGGAGCAACTCTACAGTATTCTTGGCCACCTGATTCAGAATGCGCAGGATGCCACGCCACCCGATGGCGAAATCACCCTCACCCTGAAAACCGCCAAGGGCAACGTCGTGCTGTTCATCCAGGACACCGGTTCCGGCATGACCGAGGATTTTATCCAGACCCAGTTATTCAAACCGTTCGAGAGTACCAAGGGGCTGACGGGTATGGGCATTGGCGCCTATCAGGCCAGGGAATATGTGCGCAACGTTGGGGGCAATATCGATGTAACCAGCGAACCGGACCTGGGCTCCTGCTTCTCAATCCGGTTCCCGATTGCCCGATTCAAACCGGAACCGGCCCCGGAAGAGCCCGAGCGACTGATTACCGGCGACCCACAGCCGCAGCAGAATGCCAAATAATTGGCGAAATCGAAATGCACCGAACACTATCATTGCAAAGTGTCAATCTTCGGTTAAGAATCAGAAGTTAGAGGATTGATCACAAGACCGTCACCATTACAGAAAGGGATTTGTAACCGTTGTGAGTAGACGACTGCTAATCGTAGAAGATGATCCGGGCTTGCAAAGCCAGATGCGCTGGTGTTTCAGCGAAGACCTGGAAGTAAGCGTTGCGGCCGACCGGGAATCAGCCCTGACTGCGCTGCGCCGAAGCGAACCCGATGTCATTACTCTGGATCTGGGCCTGCCGCCGGACCCTGGTGGCGCGAAGGAAGGCTTTCTACTGCTTGAGGAAATTCTTCGGTTGTCCCCCATGACCAAAATCATTGTGGTCACCGGCCGGGAAGACAAGGAGAACGCCGTCAAAGCCATCGGTATGGGGGCCAGTGACTTCTACCAGAAGCCGCTGGATGCGGACATTCTGACCTTCGTGGTTAACCGTGCTTTGCGATTGGCCGAACTGGAGCGGGACAACCGGGAGCTGGCCCGTCAGCGTAATGGCACCAACATCAAAGGTATCGTCGCGGCCAGCCCGCAAATGCTTGCGATCTGTCGTACCCTTGAAAAAGTTGCCCCCACTGACGTTACCACTCTTATCACGGGTGAAACCGGCACGGGCAAGGAGCTGTTGGCACGGGCGCTCCATGACTTGAGCCACCGTTTCGAAAAGCCTTTTGCGGCCATCAACTGCGCCGCTATTCCTGAAAACCTCCTTGAAAGCGAGCTCTTTGGCTTTGAAAAGGGGTCCTTCACCGGCGCCACCCAGAGCAAGAAAGGCAAAATCGAGAGCGCCAATGGCGGCACCCTGTTTCTGGACGAGATTGGTGACATGCCCATGCCCCTCCAGGCCAAGCTGCTCCGCTTTCTCCAGGAGCGTGTGGTCGATCGGGTTGGCTCAGTCAACCCGGTTCCGGTGGATGTCCGCGTGGTGTGCGCAACTCACCGGGACGTGCAGCAGTTGATCGACCAGGAGACGTTCCGCGAGGACCTTTACTACCGGATCAGTGAAATTACTCTCGATGTCCCTGCACTTCGTGAGCGTGAGGGCGACGCTCTCGTTGTTGCACAGTCGCTGTTGCAGTCATTGGGCAAACAAATGGATCGGCCCAACCTGGCTTTTACCGAAGACGCCATCAAAGCCATCAAGACCCACCCATGGCCCGGCAACGTGCGTGAAATGATCAATAAGGTGAAACGGGCCACAATCATGGCCGACGGCAAACGTGTTACCGCCGCCGACCTTGAGCTAAACTGCGACCTTGAAGGCCCCGAAAGCCAACTGAATCTCAGGCAGGTCAGGGAAAACGCGGAACGTGCCGCGATTGTACAGGCGCTGCAGTCCTGCAGCTTCAATATGGCGCAGGCTTCACGCCTGCTCGGTGTAACCCGGCCAACGCTGTATAACCTGACTGATAAATATCGGATTGAAACATCCCCCGAATCTTCAGGTGCCTGAATAGCAGGCAAGGAATCCAGAACAAGACCCGATAAGGAAAAGGAATAGGGCCATGAAGCCAGTTTCAGCAGTACGTGCCACCCTCCTCTCAGCCGCCATCTCAATCGCTCTCGCCGGCTGTGGCGACAGCAATGAAATGAGCCAGGACGACATCCAGTACCTGAGTCATATTGACCAGTCACGTTTTTTCCAGCGTCAGGGTGAACTCAAGGCAAGCACACTGGAAGCCAGGAGCGCGATTGAGCTTCAACCGGAAAAGATCGAACCGTATTTCCTGATCGTCAACAATCTCCTCAGGGCAGGCGATGCGGCCAATGCCGAACGGCACCTGAATCAGATCCTGGAGCGCCTCCCAGCAGAACAGATCGATACAAAGGTTCGGAACCGCGCCAGCCTGATCCTCGCAGAAGCCAATCTGCTTCAGGAAGATTTTGAAGACGCCCTGGCGGCCCTCGATGACATCACCTCCCCAGACCGGCCGATTGAGACCCAGGCGGCACTGCTGGAAGGCCGGATCTTCCTGGCCTCCAACGAACTTGAAAAAGCCCGCACTGCGTTCAACAGGGCACGTGAAATAGACTCTGGGGAAGTTGAATCGGTGGTGGGGCTCTCAAAAACGGCGTTCGCCGACGGTGACGTATCGAAGGCCCGAACACTGGTCAGCGAGGCGGAAGAAGTTGATGGGGCGAATGGAGAACTATGGCTCTGGAAAGCCGAGCTCGCCGCTTCCCAGGAAGAGTGGCAAAAAGCGGAAGATGCCTATATCAGAGCCCTCGAGGACATCGGTCAGTACGATGTAATGACCCAACGCAAGTACGCCACGATTTCGTCCCTAATTCGCGTCCTTAGAGCCCAGGGCAAGCAATCAGAAGCTTTTGTCTACGAAGAAATACTTGCCAAGTCTGCCCCCGGTACGATCAAGAGCAACCTGATGGCCGCCCAGACAGCCGTGGAACAGGGTGATCTCGATGAGGCCGCGCGCTATCTGGAAGAGGTTCTGGC
The DNA here is from genome assembly GCF_032922745.1 of Marinobacter salarius. Classification (NCBI taxonomy): domain Bacteria; kingdom Pseudomonadati; phylum Pseudomonadota; class Gammaproteobacteria; order Pseudomonadales; family Marinobacteraceae; genus Marinobacter; species Marinobacter salarius. The sequence continues at coordinate 2,783,177 of NZ_CP136693.1, read as the reverse complement.
GCAGGCTCCCAATCATGAGCAGACATCGTTGATGCTAGGTCTTGTCCGGTTCAGGCAAGGCCGGGTAGAGGATGCTGAAAAGCTGCTGGCCCCCATCGCAGAAGCGGGGAATTCAGAAACCGCCAGCAAATTGCTGGCCGCCGCGCGGCTGCAAATGCGTAATCCAGAAGGCGCCCAAGCCATACTCTCCAATCTGGAGGACAAAAACTCCGACCCGGAAACTCTCGCCATGGTTGCCATTGCCACGCTTGCAAGTGGCGACCTGAAAACCGGCGAGACGCTTATGGACAAGGCACTGGCAAGCAACCCCGACAACCACCAGTTAAGGCTGCGGTATGCGACCTACCTCAACCAGCGGGGCGAACATGACCGGGCGATTGCCGAGGCAACCCGGGTTCTTGAGAGCGCCCCTGAGCTGGAGCAGGCACGCAGTGTCATCATTGAAGCCCAGGCACGCTCTGGCAATATGGACGAGGCTGTAAAATCCGCCTCCCAGTGGATTAAAGAGGCGCCTGACAGTATCAATGCCCTGATGACCAGGGGAAGCCTCGCAGCCACCGCAGGCAATGTGGACGCGGCTAAAACAGACTTCAACGAGGCCAGGGAGAAAGCGCCCGAATCACCGGCACCGCTGATCGCGCTTGGTAGACTGGCACTGACCCAAGACGATAAAGCGGAAGCGCAGAAGCAGTTCCGGGCCGCGGTCAGGCTCGCCCCGGATAGCCGCCAGGCACTTCAGGGGCTGGCGACCGTTCTTGATCGCGAAGAAACCACAGGTTTCATGCGGGAGATTCTCAAAGAGAACCCGGAAGCCACTGGCCCCCGCCTGATCCTGCTTGAGGCAGCCCTCATGGACAATAATCGGCAGGAAGCGGACGATTTAACGGCGTCCCTGCTGGAGCGAAACGAGCAAACGACCCCGGCGCCGGCTACGCCCTTCGTTGCAGGCATCTACAGCAGTACAGCCGCCGCGCTCCAGAGCTCGGGAGAAACCGCCAGGGCAGCCGCTCTCCTTGACCGGGCGCGCGCATTGTTCCCAGAGAACCAGGACATCGCTCTTCAGGCCGCTCAGAAAGCGTTCAACGATGGCGAGGAAGACGAAGCGCGGAGAATTATTCAGGAGACCAAACAGCAACACCCGGAATCCGCCGCGCCCTACGTGACGGAAGCCGCTTACTTCGAACGGCGCAAAGAGTTCCAACAAGCGGCTGAACTCTACCAACTTGCCCTCGGCAAGCGACCCAACGCCGAGCTCGCAAATGGATACGCGACAAACCTGCAACGATCCGGCAAAGCACAGGAAGCACTCTCTTTCCTTGAGTCTGCCCGTAAAACGTATCCCGGCAGCAACCAACTGCTTCTGACACTAGCACTGCTGCAGCAATCCGAGGGTCAGTATGAAAGCGCCAGGTCGAATTACGAAACCCTGCTTGAAAGCGCGCCCGGCAACGTTGTGGTGCTGAATAACCTGGCCTGGATCTATCACGAAAATGGGGACAAGCGGGCAATCGATCTGGCGAAGCAAGCCTACGAGCTTAGCCCTGGCAACGCGGCCGTCGCGGACACCTACGGATGGATAATGCTCAAGGCCGGCAACCACGAAGCCAGTGTACCGATTCTCGAAAAGGCCCATGAGCTACAGCCAGAGTCGGAAGAAATTGCGCTGCACCTGGCAGAGGCGTATCGAAGCGTGGGCAAAAACTCTTCAGCAAGGAAGGTGCTGGAAAAATTTGGTGGCCAGGGATAAAAGGAATTTATGCACACGGTTACAGGTTATTCCCGGCAGTACCTGTGGTTGCTAGCGGTACCTTTGCTCGTCTTTGGGCTTTGGGCCGAATGGCAGACCTTTTTTAGCCTCTGGTACGATTCCATCATATACAACCATGGGTTTCTGGTGCTGGCCGGCACCCTGTTTCTGCTTTACCTGAGAAGGGAGTCCCTGGCAGAACTCCGTGTTAACGCCTCACCACTGGCCCTGTTCCTGCTGGCCGGTGCCAGCGTTGTCCTGCTGCTATCCCAGGCGGCGGACATCCGGGTGTTCCGGTTGTTGCTGGTTCCCCTGCTTATTATTATCTGGGGATGGTCAATTTGGGGAAAGGGATTTCTCAAAACAGCTGGCGGCCCCATCATGCTGCTGATTTTTGGCGTGCCGATATGGGATGACCTATCACCGCTGCTTCAGCACATCACCGTTTTCTTTAACGAAATTTTTCTCCAGATTGCTGATATAGATGCGACCATAAAGGAGTTCTACATCATCCTGAAGGTGGGTGCCTTCGTGGTGGAAAACGGATGCAGCGGCGTTCGATATCTCATGGTCGGCCTCTTCCTGGCCAGCTTTTACGGGCAACTTCACTACCGCTCGCATACGCCCACCGTCCTGCTCGTTCTTATAGCCGCTCTGCTGTCCATGCTGGCCAACTGGATAAGAGTCTTCGGCATCATTGCCGCCGGCCATTACACCAACATGGAGACATCACTGGTCGAAGACCACGAGCTCTTCGGCTGGGTGATATTTGTTATCTTCACCCTCGTTCCCCTTTTCTATATTTCCGCGAAACTGGACAAACCCTCTGAGCAAACCGAGGATACGCCGGCCACAACAGTCCGGGCGACGCCCATACGCTCTTCAATTGCCTGGCCAGTCATCGCTTCCCTCCTCCTGTTATGGCCGTCCCTGATGCCGCTCGCCGTTCACGCGAAAACCGAGCGGCTGGCCCTGGCGTGGAACCCCACGCTTCCGGAAACCGTACCCGGGTGGCGAGGCCCCCTCCGACACGCCAACATCTGGCACCCGGACTACCAAAAGCCGGACATCGATATCGGTGGCGTATACGTATCGGATGACCTGCAACAGGTGCAACTGCAAATCATCGGCTATCGTCTGCAGACCCAGAACAAAGAGCTGATTTACTACCGCAACCGGATTTTCGACGCCGATGAATGGGCATTGGTGTCGCAAACTACCCATGAATTGAATACCGCTTATTCAACGGGCCTCGAACGCGTTAACGAAACTATCATCCGGCGCCCCGCAGACGGAGAACAGATCATTATCTGGTCGTGGTATGACATTGGTGACACCCTCACGGACTCACGGATCAAAGCCAAGGTGACAGGAGCCCTCAAAAAGATCACCGGCGACAGCCGAGGTGCGCTATGGGCAGTCGCAGGGCGCTGCGAGGGCAACAACATAGCGGATTGTGACCGACAACGGGACGCGTTTGGCCAGTTTCTTGAAAGCGCTGGGCTTTAGCCGCAAGGTGACATGTTTCGGTCGCATGTATTTTGGGTTTCCAATCACGCAACAAAGCCAATGACTACGGGCTTTCATAATACCTATTTATTCCCACCAATACAGATGGCGAAAAAGAAACTGAATGCAGTTTCAAATTCCATTTCAATCGAAAAGAAAGGCTGCTATATTTTTTGTAATAATGAAGGATGGCAATGGCCAACAACCGTTGACGTTTATGTCAAAAGGTTATCAAAAACCGCCGCTCCCTTTCATTGAATTTGATAGGTACGATTGTCAAACAGGATGTTTTGTCATGACCGCCAGTAGTAACCAACAAACCGTCATCTCCCGCTTTATTAAAATTGCTCAGGACTACCCCGGTCGCACCGCTGTTGCGTGGCAAGACAACCAGACCTGGAAAGAACTTACCTACACCCAATTATTCGACAAAGCCCGGGCAATTGCCAGCAACCTGGTCAAGGCAGGCGTCAAGGAAGGCTCCCCGGTCATACTTCCGTCTGAAAGACATCCGGATTTATGCGCCAACTTACTTGGTGTACTTCTTTGTGGTGCTCATTATGTATTTATTGACGCCAATTACCCCAAAGAGCGTCAACATTTTATCGCCGAAGCTGTTTCCGCAAAGTTCGGTATAAATGCTCCCGGAAGTCATTTACTTAAACACCTTGATATTTCATGGATAAATACCGCTGACGCCCAACAAAGTGACATGGAAACACCGGTTATTCATGAAAACGGGGAGCAGCCAGCGTATGTTATGTTTACTTCCGGCTCGACCGGAGAACCCAAGGGCGTGGTGATACCCGACCGGGCGATACTTCGGCTGGTCACCAATACCGATTTCATATCCTTTTCACCGGAACAGACATTTCTCCAGCTATCGGCGCTCAGCTTCGATGCCTCTACTCTGGAACTGTGGGGGCCGCTGCTTAATGGCGGCACCTGCGTCCTTCATCCAGAGACCGATATACTGACCCCCAACCGCATCCGGGACGTTATCCGTGAGCGTGCCGTCAGCACGCTGTGGCTTACCTCTTCGTTGTTCAATACCTTCATATCCGAATACCCCGGCTACCTGAAGCCGGTCAAACAGTTGCTGACCGGAGGTGAAGCGCTCTCTGTACCACACGTGAAAAAGGCACTCGAAAACCTGCCCGACACTGCCCTGTTCAACGGTTATGGCCCCACCGAAAATACGACGTTCACCACTGTATTCCCGATACCCAGGGTTCTGCCGGAGGATATCAAGCGCATTCCCATCGGATTTCCCATCCCCGGTACCCAATGCGCCCTTGTCGATGAAGAGATGAACATTATTGAAGGCGCCGATCAGGCCGGTGAACTCATCGCTTTCGGCGATGGCCTTGCGCTGGGTTACCTGAACAAGCCGGAACTGACCGCTGACAAGTTCATTCAGGTGAAGACCAATGATGGCCAGTCGCGAACTGCCTACAGGACAGGCGATCTGGCGCAACTCAATGAAGACGGCAGCTACGATTACCTCGGCAGGATCGACAAGCAGGTCAAAATCGATGGACACCGCATCGAGCCGGGAGAAATTGAGTATCAGTTGAACAGCCTCGATTTTGTCACCGAGGCCCGGGTCGTCGTCCGTATCGGACCGCAGGGGCAGAAACGCCTGGCCGCCTACCTGGTGGCAGAATCGGACGTCAGCGCTTATTCCGTCCGTCAGGCACTGGGTGAGGTTTTTCCGGCCTACATGATTCCCCACTTTATTATCCAGGTGTCCGAACTGCCGAAGAACAAGAACGGCAAACTGGATGAAGCCCGCCTGCCTGACCCATACGCGACGGCGCCAAAAGAGGCCCCGCAGGCCTCCAGAGTCACCAAGGACCGCATCCAGGAGAGCTGGAACATCATACTGGACCGCCCGGTCGAAGAGACCGACAATTTCATGGATGCCGGCGGCACCTCACTTGAAGCCCTGAAACTGGCAACCCTGCTGGAACGCACCTTTGACGTTGAGCTAAGTGCCACGTTCGTGTTCGAGCACCCGACGATCCAGCAGCAAGCGAATTTCTTTGCAACCCGTTCCAGTGCTGGTGAAACTGAAGCATCAGCACGGCACGGCGACAGGAACAATAACGAGTTTGCCATCATTGGCATGGCATGCCGCTTCCCAGGCGCCAACAATCTGGATGAATACTGGCAGAACCTACTTGCGGGCAAGGAAACCGTCAGTTTCTTTACCGACGACGAGCTGAGTCCCGACGTCACTGCAGAAGAACGCTCCAATCCCGCGTATGTAAAAGCCAAGGGTATTGTCGAGGGTTACGACCGCTTCGACGCCAAGTTCTTTGGTATCTCACCGATAGAAGCCCGGGTGATGGACCCCCAGCAGCGCATCCTGCTCGAACTAAGCTGGCATGCCCTTGAAGACGCGAACATTCCTCCAGGCGACACACACTACCGCACGGGTGTCTTCGCCGGTATGAACTGGGCCCGTTATTACCAGCAGTATGTTCTCCCGAACAAGGAAGTGATCGACAGCTATGGCGTGCTCAACTGTGGCCTTGCCAATGAACCGGACCTGCTGAGTACCCGAATCTCCTATAAGTTGAACCTGAAGGGCCCAAGTATCAACGTCTTTACGGCGTGTTCCACGGGACTTGTCGCAGTGGCACAGGCCTGTGAAGCGATCGACAACGGCCAATGTGAGCAAGCCATCGCCGCGGGTGTGTCTATCTCGACGCCAGTGAAGCGAGGGTATGCCTATCAGGAAGGTAGCATGCTCTCGAAAGACGGCCATTGTCGGCCTTTCGACCAGGACGCCACGGGAACCACGTTCAACGACGGTGCCGGCGCTATCGTCCTGAAACGTCGAGACCTGGCGGAACGGGATGGCGACACCATCTACGCCGTTATCAAAGGCTATGCGGTGAATAACGACGGCGAACAGAAGGCCAGCTTCACCGCACCCAGTGTGGCCGGCCAGGTGGCTGTGTATAAGGATGCCCTCGCCCGCGCCGCGATCGAACCTTCGTCTGTTGGCTTCATTGAAACCCATGGCACTGCAACGCCCCTGGGAGACCCCATCGAGGTGTTGTCACTGAGGCGCTGTTATTCCTCAGAGGACACCCGGGAGAAAACCTGCGCGATTGGCTCTGTCAAATCCAACATCGGGCACGCCATCCATGCCGCCGGCCTGGCTAGCCTGATTAAATCCACTCTGGCCGTCCGGGACAACAAGATACCGCCCACGCTGTTTTTCCAGACCGCAAATCCCAAGCTGGAACTGGAGAAGTCCCATTTCTACGTCAATACGGCGGTGGAGGCCTGGAAGCTACCCTCTCCCCGTCGGGCAGCAGTGACCTCTCTAGGTGTTGGCGGTACCAATGCCCACGTCATCCTGGAGGAATACGTTCCGGAAAAGGCGCCCGAGCTGTCTAAAGAGATCACTTCTGAGCGCCGCTTCCCGATACTGCTATCGGCGAGGAGCAAGCCGTCACTGGAGCGACAGATCGCCCGGTATTGCGACTACTTCGCCAACCGGAAGAATGCTCTGCTGCCGAACGTGTCCCACACCTCGATCCATGGTCGCAAGCACTTCGATCATCGGGCGATCGTATTCGGCGGTGATCTGCCCTCCGCCCTGGAGAATCTCGGCCAGGAGGTGTCATTCGCCAAGGGCCAGGCCGGTAACAATCCCAACCAGAGTGTCGGTTTTATGTTCTCTGGCCAGGGTACCCAGGCCAGGCATATGGGCAAATGGCTGTATGAGAACTCCGGCTCTTATCGGGATACCTTTGATCGCGGTTGCAGGATCGTACTGAAAACCAGTGGGGTGGACATCCGCGGCATCCTGTTCGCCGAAGGCGACCAGAACGCCGATGACAATCTGGTCAACCAGACTTCCTTCGTGCAACCGGCCCTGTTCCTGCTCGAATTCGGACTGGCAAACTACCTGAAAGAACGTGGCGTTGCGCCCTCGTTTCTAATCGGGCACAGCATTGGCGAATTCGCCGCCGCTGCCCTTGCAGGCATCTTCAGTTTTGAGAACGCCGTAGAGCTGGTTGCCACCCGGGGCGCCCTCATGCAAAGCATGCCGCCCGGAAAAATGCTCATTGTGCGGTCAAACCCGGACGACATCGAAGAATTGGTTGGCCAGCGGGCTGAGGTGGCTGCGGTGAATGCGCCTGGCCTTATGGTGCTCTCGGGCGAGCAGGAGGCCATCAGGGCGATCTCCGCCGAGCTGTCCGAGCGGAAGATCGCCAGCACTATCCTGCAGACCAGCCATGCGTTCCACTCGTCGATGATGGACCCCATTGTTCCCGAGTTCGAAGCATTCGTATCCACGATTCAACGGCAGGCACCCTCCATCCCTATCTATTCAACCATGACGGGCGCGCTGCTGACGGATGAGGAGGCGATGTCGCCCCGTTACTGGTCGCAACAACTCAGGAACCCAGTGCTGTTTTCAAATGCCTTGCAGGCTCTCAGCCTCCGTCATGAAAACGATGGCGAACGAATCAGTCTCCTGGAAGTGGGGCCCGGCAATACCCTGGTCAATCTGGCGAATAGCCACCGGGAGCTTGAAGGTATTCACGCCTATGCCGCTCTCACCACCAAGGGCACCGACGAGAACGCAGAAGACGACATTTACCGCAGTGTTGGCCAACTCTGGGTCGATGGGCATACCCTGGACTGGAACCGTTACTTTGAGGGGCTGTCGGTTTGCAAGGAACGGCTCCCGGGCTATGCGTTTTCGGACGACTCGTTCTGGCTCGGCCCGGTCAACAACGCCTCCACAAACATGACCAACAGCGTCGCCCCTTCAACGGCGGCAGCTTCGCAACTGTCTCATCTGGCTAATCCGGCAACCCCGGTTACACAGGACGTTATAATGGACTCAAAACAGCATTCTGAAAAAATCCGCGCCGATGTCATGGCCATTATTGAAGACGTGTCGGGGTATGACCTGGGCGACGCAGACCCGGCCTCACACTTCAGTGAGGTTGGCCTGGATTCGTTGTTGCTCACCCAGGTCGCGACTGCATTGGAGCGTCAGTTTAAACTCGGGATCACATTCCGGCATCTTGTGGAAGAACACACCTCTCTGGAATTGATCTCGGAGTTCATTGCATCCCAGGTTGAGCCCGAGGTCGTCACCCAGACTGCACCACCGTCTCAGGAGACAGTTGGTCAGCCCCAGCCTGCTGATGGCGGCCACGTGTCCATGCCCTCCGGTGTTGATTTCAGTGCAACAATGCCCACTTCCGGTGGCCATATACAGGATATCGTAAACGCCCAGTTGCAGATTATGCAGATGCAACTTCAGGCTCTTGGCAGACAGGGGAGCCCGGCCCCCCAGAGCGCACCGCAAACACAGCAGCCAGCCGCTGCCTCACCAACGCCCGCTGTTGCCAATCAGGATCAGGCAAGCGCTAACGAAAGCGCCGACGACACACCCAGCAAACCGGCCCACACCCCTGGCACTCGCATCGCACGGGAGAAAACCAATACCGAAGTCACCTCCGCACAGCGGGAATGGATCGACCGGTTGATGACGAAATACCAGGAAAAATACGCAGGGTCCAAGAGCTACACGCAGAAGCACAGGAAACACCTGGCCGATCCAAGAAGTGTTTCCGGCTTTAACCCGGGCTGGAAAGAGGTGATTTTTCCGATTGTCACGGTGGAATCGAAAGGATCGAAACTCTGGGATATCGACGGCAACGAGCTTATTGATACCTCCAATGGCTTCGGCCCCATCCTGTTCGGCCATTCACCGGACTTCATTTCCAACGCCGCCAAGGCCCAGATTGACCGCGGTGTGGAAACCGGACCGCAATCCCCGCTAGCTGGCGAAGTGGCGGAACTCTTCTGCGAGCTCACCGGCAACGAGCGGTGCACCTTTGCCTGTACCGGCTCCGAGGCCAACGTCGGCGCCCTCCGGGTCGCCCGTACGGTCACCGGTCGCACCAAGGTCGTGGCGTTCGAAGGCTCCTACCACGGCATTCACGACGAAGTGGTCATGCGAGTCGGTAAAGACCACAAGGCTCTTCCCGCCGCACCAGGGGTGCCCAGGGAAGCAACCTCAAACATGATACTGCTGCCCTGGGGCGAGCAGAGTAGCCTGGATGAGATCCGTAAACTGGGTGACGAAATCGCCGCTGTACTGGTGGAACCGGTGCAAAGCAGGAAGCCCCAGTTCCACAGCAAGGAATACATCCAGGAAATTCGCAGAATTACCGAGGAAAACGGCGTCGCGCTGATCCTCGATGAGGTAGTGACCGGCTTCCGCGTTGGCCCCGGCGGTATTCGCAAACGCTTCGATGTCAATGCCGACATGATGACCTACGGCAAGGTCATCGGCGGCGGCTATCCCATCGGCATTATCGCCGGCAAAGCCAAGTATCTGGACGCGATGGACGGCGGCTATTGGGAGTTTGGCGATGATTCCATCCCCGAGCAGGGTGTGACGTTCTTCGCCGGAACCTTTGTGCGGCACCCGCTGGCCCTGGCAGTTGCCAAAGCGGTACTTACCAAGATCAAGGAAGACGGCGATTCGATCTATCCGGCGCTGGAAGAAAAAACCACCGCCATGGCCAGGGAAGCCAAGGCCTTTATCGAGCAGCTGAAATCCAACGTCAGCTTCGAGGAATTTGCCTCGCTGTTCTACATTTCCGTTCCCCCGACGTCTCACTGGGGGCACCTACTGTTCCTGTCGATGACGCTCGACGGCATCCACATCCAGCAGTACCGTCCAAACTTCCTGACAACCCAGCACTCCGCCGAAGATGTGAAGAAAATACTGCAGGCATTCAAGTCGGCCCTGGCGAACCTCATCGTCAACGGCCTGCTCGAGGGCGACCAGGTGGCGGCCAAGAAGTATCTGAGTGGCAACAACAGCATTCCTGCAGGCGCCAGGCTGGGAAAAAATGAGAAAGGGGAGCCCGCTTACTTTATTGAAGACCCCGACAATAAAGGCGCATATGTGGAGGTGGGCCGCCCATGAGTTCCGCCAGCTTCAATCCGTTCGCCGGTGGTGAACTGTTGCGGGTTGCTCCCGCAACAGGACCACAAAGGGAAATCATCGCCTCTGCCCAGCTGAGCGACGTTGCCAACACCGCCTTTAACGAAGCCGTATCCGTTAAGCTTTCCGGCAACCTTGATGTCAGTCTGCTCCGCCAATGTTTTGATGACCTTATCGCAAAGCACGATATCCTGAGGGCAACGTTTTCCAGGAACGGCACGGAAATCTGCCTGCACGACACCTCCACATTCCAACTGGAAGTGGAGGACATCAGTGGCGGCACTCCGAGCGAACAGGAAGCTGCCATTAAAGACCTTTGGAAGAACATCGCCATTTCCCCCATGAACCTCGAGGAAGGCCCTCTCCTGTTCGCGTGGTTGATGAAGCTCGACAGCAACACCCACGAACTGGTCCTGGCCGCCCATCATATTGTCTGTGACGGTTGGTCCATCGGGCTGATGCTGACCGAACTGGCCGAATCCTATGGTACTCAGCGCGCACAATCGGACGATGGGGGATCGGACATCTCCTTCTTCGATTACGCGGAAATGGTGGATTCCAAAGAAATCAGCAATATCGACAACGACTACTGGATCGATCGTTTTGCCGAAGTACCGCCAAACCTGGACCTGCCCCTGGATCACCCGCGGCCCCATTTTCGAACCTTTGAAGCAACCCGGTTGGATTACCGGATAGACCCGGAGCTGGCCAAACGCCTGCCCAAGGCAGCCGCCGCCATGAAAGTCAGCATGGTGAACATGGTGTTGGCGAGCTATTTTGTGCTACTGCACCGCCTGACATCCAGCAACGACATCGTGGTAGGGCTTCCGGTTGCAGGCCAGGCCACACAGAACCGCCTGAAACAGGTTGGCCACATGGTGCACCTGCTGCCAATCCGCACACAACTGACACCGAACACCCGGTTTTCGGAGCTGTGCACGCAGGTCAAGTCGGAAGTGCTCAATGCCACCGAGCATTCAAACTTCACGTTCGGCAAGCTTATTGAAGCCATCAACGTTGACCGTACCCGTGTCCCGCTGATCAATACCATCTTCAACATCGACCAGCCCCTGGAGCACATGCAGTTCGGCGATGTTGACGGCAAAGTCAGAACGGTGCCCCGCGCCGCGGAAAACTTCGAGATGTTTCTGAACATCCTGCCGTCGTCCGACAGCCTCACCATTGAGGCCACCTACTCCACCGCCCTGTTCAGCGAGGCCACCATCGTGTCCTGGCTTGAGGCCCTGGAACGGATCCTGGTGTCCGCCACGGCGGATGCAGAGGTGGCTGTAGGCAGCATTGCCCTGGCAGAACAGGAACCAAACCTGGTTCAGCGTGCTAACGACACCCAGCGTGACATGACCCATGGCACGGTCATCGAGGCACTTAAGCACCATGTCTCCACCGCACCGGATGCCTTGGCATGCGCGTTCGGTGACCGTCGCTGGACTTACCAGGAACTCGAAGACCGCAGCAATGCCGTAGCCGCCAACCTTGCCAGCCAGGGTATCGCGGCCAGCAATACAGTAGCGGTATGCGTCGAGCGCTCAGACGCTGCCCTGGCTGCGGTTGTCGGTATTCTCAAGCTGGGGGCCATTTACCTTCCTCTGGACCCGGACTTTCCGGAAGCCCGATTGCAGCACATGATTGAGGACTCCGAGGCCTCCGCTGTTATCGTCGAACCACAGACGCCAGCGGCCATCGCTGGCCTGGATCTGGTCAAGGTCGATATCAACGAGGCGGTTAAGCAGAGTTCGGCATCGTCGCACTTGCCACCAGTGAATATCGACCCGGGGCAGACGGCCTATATCATCTACACCTCAGGCTCCACCGGAAAACCCAAGGGCGTGCTGGTACCCCATCGGGCGCTGATCAACTTCCTTGAGAGTATGGCGGACAAACCCGGTTGCACGGCCAGCGACCGGCTGTTGGCCGTTACCACCTTCTCCTTCGACATCTCCTTCCTGGAGCTCCTGCTGCCTCTGACGCAGGGCGCCACTACCGTGATTGCGGACAAGGACAGCGTAAAGGACGGTGAAAAGCTGCGCCGGCTGATTCTCGATCACCAGATATCGATCATGCAGGCGACCCCGGCGACCTGGCGTATGCTGCTGGATACCGACTGGCGGAAGGATGGCCTGAGAATGAAGGGCCTCTGTGGCGGCGAACCACTGCCCCAGGATCTGGTGCAGGATCTTCTCGGATGCCTGGACGAGCTCTGGAATATGTACGGCCCCACTGAAACCACCGTCTGGTCCACCTGTCACCCACTACGACTTACCGACAGACTGATCTCCATCGGTAAGCCTATTAACAACACACAGGTGCATATTCTTGACCGGGAACGGAACCCGTTGCCCCTGTCCTGCCCCGGTGAGCTGTATATCGGTGGCGTTGGGCTGGCAACCGGTTACCACAACCGGCCCGAACTTACCGCCGAAAAGTACGTTGACCACCCCACCTACGGCAGGTTGTATGCCACCGGTGACCTTGCCAAGTGGGCACCTGACGGCAACCTACAGCATCTGGGCCGAATGGATGACCAGGTGAAGGTTCGCGGTTACCGCATTGAATTGGGTGATATTGAGTCTGCCCTCGCCGCCTGCGCGGACGTTAAATCCGCCTGCGCGTATGTCTGGGAACTGGCCCCGGGCGACGCCCGCATCGTTGGCTGTGTGGTTTCGGAATCCGGAGACGAGCCCAATGTGGTGAGCATCCGCAAGGAACTCAGAAAGCTCCTGCCAGCGTATATGATTCCTCAGTACATCATCGCCATCGACAGCGTTCCCCTGAGCCCCAGCGGCAAGATGGACCGGCGGCGCCTGCCCAAACCGGAACTTCGCGAGTCCAGTATTCTCAAGGCCTCCGCCTTGGCGAACCAGACCGAAGAGATGATTGCCGATGTCTGGTCCGACGTGCTCAACTCGAAGTCCCGGATTGTGCGTGAGGACAACTTCTTCAGCCTGGGCGGGCACTCATTGCTCGCCCTGCAGGCCATCCGCAGGATAGAAAGTCAGACCGGTATCAAACTGACCCCGGAAGACATCGTCGGGCTCAGCCTGAGTGAAATTGCCGAGAAAGTCTCTCACAGCACGCCCGCCTCCGCCGGGCACGAAGACTCGCCGGCGGACCTGCCCACGGCGCAACGGCGGCTGTTGAGCCACGAACAGACCCGGCTACTGCTACGGCAACTGTCCTACCCGGACAACGTGTGCAACAACCTGCCCGCGTCCTGGTTCCTCGAAGGCGATCTGGATATAGATACGTTCACCCGCAGCCTGGTCAAGGTTTTCGAGCGTCAGACCGCGCTGCGTACAGCCATTACCCAGTTGGACGGCCGCTACCAGCAAGGCATCCTGCCAGTGAAGCAGGTCCCCGTACTCGATGTTGTTGACCTGACCGGCGAGGATAACCCCGAGGAAACGGCGTTGAAACGCTCACGGGACCTGGCATTCACACCCTTCAAGGTGCTCGACCGGCCGCTGTTCCGCTCCACGCTGTTTGTGCTGGGTGATGCCCGATACCACTACGTGTTCGTGCCACATCAACTGGTCTTCGATGGCTGGTCGTTTGATATCTTCCTCAAGGAGCTGGAGGACGCCTACCTGGTGCAGAGCAATACGGAACGGGAAAAAGCCAACAAGCTGGCGTTCGAGTTCCGGGATTACGCTGAGTGGTCAATTGAAAAAGGTGCGTCGACAGAGGATGTCGATTACCACAGGGCCAAGCTTGCCGGCGTCCTGGAATCCGGGGCCCGGGAGAACGATAACAGCGCCAAGCCCAACCAATGTGCCCGGGAGACCCTGAACTTCCCGGAAGCGAGCCTGGCGATGGTGGAAAAGGTAGGTAATGAACTCGGGCTCAAACTCCATGAGATCCTGTTCTGCCTGTTCGCCGAGACCATCTCCCGGTCGCATAAAGATAACAGTATTGTACTGGGCGTGCCCTCGGCCGGCCGTCAACGCGCCGACGTGATCAACCTGATCGGCAGCTTTGTGACCACCATTCCCTGTTTGCTTCAGGCGCCATCGTCCAGCTTCCGGGAACGCATGGCCAGCCTGGGCGACCAACTCAGGGAAACACTGAATCATCAGACGGTGACCTACGCAGATATCGTCAGTAATACGCCTGCCGAGAGGGCGCTGTTTCCGGAGTTTGTCCAGGCCAGTTTTGCCTTTCAGGACATCCGCAACCGGCCAACCTCCATTGCGAACCTGACACTCAGGCAGTTGGACCTGCCCCGCCTGAACACCGAGTACCCGGTGGAATTCTGGGTGCGGATCCAGCCTGGTGGTTTTATTGGCGTGTTTGACTACAACGAGGCTGCTGTTGATTCACAGACGGTGCATTCGCTCAAGGAGACCTTTGCGGGACTTGTCGCGGATCTGGAAAGACTTATCAATGAGGTGCCCTCAGAACCAAGCCAGTCAAAAACACCGGTCGCCAAAAAGCCGTTCTGGAGGAAGCTGTTTCAGTCATGACGGGAAGTAACGGGCAATGATAGAACCTTTTTTCTTTGATAACAGCCGCCTGTTCGGCTGCTATTCGTCTGCGACGGACCCCAATGCAGAAAAAGTCGTGGTTGTGTGCCCACCGTTGTTTGACGAGTACCGGCGGACCTACCGGGCCTTATCTGAGTTGTCCGTGGCTATTTCCGAGCGCGGGAATCATGCGTTTCGCTTCGACTACTACGGAACCGCAGAATCCCAGGGCCTCTTGTCGGAGGCAACGATAGAAGTCTGGTTGTCCGATATCCACAAAGCGATTGATGAAGCCATTGCCGTCTCCGGTGCCAACCATGTGGTGTTACTGGGCGTGCGGTTTGGTGCAACACTGGCGGCACAAATTGACCATGCCTCCGTAAAAGAGTTCATTTTCTGGGATCCTGTGCTGTCCGGAGATCGCTATGTCGAGTGGCTGAATGAGATCGATGCCATCCTGCGCCAGCGCCATCTATCAGCGGCACGCGAGAACAATGTTCCCTTTGAGAACATAGAGTACAGGAATTTCGACCTTCCCTCAGGGCTGGTCACCGGTATACGCGAGCTGGGTATCCCCGAGAGTACCCTGAACAACCCCAACCTGTGCTTCACTGTCTCAACCGATCCAGAATTCTGCAAAAGCTCAGGACTAAGCAACTGCGCCTACCCTGGCCTCAGCTACGATTGGCCGTATTACCATGACGGAGTAATCACCCAGAAGCCGGTACTCGAAGCCTTACTGGATAGGGTGTTCTTATGATCAAGGAACGGATATTCACCTATGGAGAGCACCAGCATGGCATTGGCGTGCTCTCCGAGCCTGAGGATACCTTCAACAGCCCTATTGTGGTGCTGCTGAACGCCGGCCTGTCCCACCGGGCGGAGCCCTACCGCCTGAATGTACTGCTCGGCCGCCAACTCGCGGAACTGGGTTATATTGCATTGCGGGTGGACCTCTCTGGCAAGGGCGACTCCCCAGCCCGAGAAACCATAACCAACCGGGAATCAGTGGCCCTCGACTGGTCATTCATGAAAAAGTCCCTCGAAAAGCTCTACGGCTCAAGACCTCTGCTGATCTTCGGCTTGTGTTCAGGTGCCGACAACGGTATTAAACTCTGCGCCCAGGACCCATCCATCAAGGGCCTCATTCTGCTCGACCCAGTGTCCCGTCAGGACGCCGGTTTCGCGAAACGGGAACTGTTCCGGAAACTGACCAACCCAAACAAGTGGCTCAATATCCACAAGATTGTCTCCCGCCGGCTAAAACAGAACACCAGTGGGGAGCAATCGCTGCTCAGTTCCCCCATGGACTTGCGGGATGAACCCAATGAAGACGATATGGACCAGTGCTTCGAGAGCCTTGTGGAAAAAGATGGCCGGGTGTTGGCCGTGTTTACCAGCCAAACCCTTTACCACTACAACAAACTTGGCCAATTCACCTCTGCCATGGGCATCAAAGGCCTTGAACCCGTTATCGAGGAAGTCTTCTGGCCCAATGCCAAGCACATCTTCTCTATTGAAGTGCACCGGCAACGCCTGATCGGCACCATCACAGACTGGGCCAATAAACAACTGGATCACTTCAAGACCCTGAAACCGGAATGAAATTCGTCCTGATCACCAGTTCGTTGATCCTGATCGCCATCCTTGCTGTGCTCGGCTATCGCGCAGACGACGTAAAGCTATGGCTGGGCGATGTCACCATGCCCATGCGCGAAAACATGCAACGGACCCGCAACGTCATGGTTCCCATGCGCGACGGTGTGAGGCTCGCAACAGATGTATACCGGCCGCTTGGAAACAAACGTCATCCGGTTATATACATTCGCACCACCTATGGCGGCATCGAATTCAGCACCGTCCGACACTTCGTCAGACACAACTACGCCGTGATTGTGCAACATGTCCGTGGCCGGTTTTACTCGGAGGGGCGTTATGAGAGCCCCTACTACACTGCAAAGCAGGATGGCTACGACACCATCGACTGGCTGGTCGATCAACCCTGGTCAACCGGCAAGATCGGAACGTTTGGCTGCTCCTACCTCGGTGAAAGCCAGATCATACTTGCCGCGGCCAATCACCCGAACCACATTGCCATGATTGCCTCCGGTGCCGGCGGCGCCATCGGCAAGGCCAGGGAGACCTACGGTTATTTTGGTGTATTTGAAAACGGAGTATTGAATCTCGCTTCGTCCCTGGGCTGGTTCACCGCCGAGGGGGCCAAGGATTTCAAGGTAACCCCACGCCCCGACGATTACGAAGAGCGAATGCGTACCTACATGGACTATTTGCCCGTTTCCGGGATAGAGGACAAGGTCGTTCCCTACGAAACCGGCTTCAGCGACCTTATCAAACACTCCCTGACCGACACCTGGTGGGACGACGAGGGTTACACCCACCCGGACGACGAGTTTTCAGTGGCCACATTGCATATCAATGACTGGTTCGATCAAACCGCACACAATACCTTCAAACTCGCCGATCACATGGCGGAAAACGCCCGCCACCCCCGCGCAAAAAACCAACCTGTTCTGATTGCCCCGGGCGTACATTGCGGTGCCGGAAAACTGAAGCCTGGGGAAGTCACCATCGGTGAGATGTCGTTTGAGTACGCCGGCAAAGATTTCAGGCAAACCTACGTTGACTGGTTCGATCACTGGTTAAAAGACAAACCGGCAGATCTGCCACCTCCATTTGAGTACTATTCGATCCATTCCGGGCAATGGAATACCTCCGAGCAGTGGCCGCCTGCCGACTCAAGCGACCAAAGGTTCTATTTCATGCCGGGCAATCGCCTGTCGGAAAAGGCAGCCCCGCACAAAAATCCCGAACAGAGCGGCAGGGTGTATGACGAATTCACCTACGATCCACTGGACCCCGTCCCCACCCTTGGCGGACCAATCTGCTGCACCTACCGGCCGGAAGACAAGCCCGGGCCACTCGACCAGAGGCCACTGAAATCACGCCAGGACGTGTTGGTCTATTCAAGCGAGCCACTGGAGGAAGACATAGAGCTGGTCGGCAACGCCAACGTTGTGCTGTATGTGTCGACCAACGCGCCGGATACGGATTTCACCGTCAAAATGGTCGACCAGTACCCGGATGGCAGAGCCTTCAACCTTCAGGATGGCGTTGTTCGCCTGCGTTACCGTAACGGTATCGACAACCCTAGCCCCGTTGAACCGGGCCGCATCTATCGGGTTGAGCTGGAAATGAGGCCCATTGCCTATCGCTTCCGGAAAGGACACCGGCTTGAGTTCCACATCTCAAGCAGCAACTTTCCACGCCTGGCGCGGAACCTCAACACCGGTAAAGACGAATACAGCGATTCGGATACGTTTGTCGCAACCAACAGGGTTCACTTTGGTGGAGATACACCGTCCTCCGTGGCGTTGCCCATAAAAACATCGGAATAGACTCACTGGCGCAATCCGTTGCGTAAAGGAGACAACAGTGAACAAAGCCTTGAAGAACCGGATCATCAATAGCATCGAACTGCTGCCATATGGTCACGACCTCTACCTCCACATGGCCAGAAAGCGGCTGGGAATTACCTACCGGGGCGTTTACGGTTCCTTCCACGAAGCCCAGCAACAGGGCATCAACCAGTTGGCCAACGAGTACGACGTCATCAACCAGAACAAGGGGGAGCATCTGGAGCAGGAGATGCCGGTACTGGACAAACGGGTGCTGGATATCGATTACCCGTTGTTGTTCTGGCTTTCCCGTCTGATGCAGCCTTCCCAACGGCTACTGGAACTGGGCGGAAGTATCGGCCAGGGGTTCTACAGCTTTGAGAACTACTTCCCTTACCCCGACGCTCTCCAGTGGGTGATCGCTGAGTTGCCGGCAGCCGTCGAAGCCGGGCGTAAGATTGCGAGCCAGAAAGGCGAAACACGGCTCGCCTTCATCGACAGTAACGACATGGGCGAGGAAGACGCCGTAGACATCTTCATGACGGCGGGGACACTGCAATACATGGACACCAGCATTGCCGAAACCGTGAGCCAGCTCCAACGGCTTCCCCAGCATGTGTTGGTCCACAACCTGCCCGCCCACCCGACGGAAGACTTCTGGACACTGCAATACCTCGAAGTCTGCGAAGTGCCCTATCACATCAGCTCGCAAACCAACCTGGTGAGTGACATGGAAAAGGCAGGATACCGATTGGTAGACCGGTGGAAAAACCCACGCCAAATAGAGATTCCCTACCATCTGGAGAAAACAGTAGAGCACTACCACGGGTTTTACTTCACCCTTAGTGATCCGAAGTGAGTAATCCTTCGGTCCGCATTCCGGCCAATTGACGGCCTTTTGCGGTCTACCTATAATTTTTTTACGCCACCCTAAGCAGGAGCAGGCGAGCATGGATATGTAACCCCCCATTTTTAGCAGGGTTCAAAAGTAGACCTCAGGCCGTCATGGCCAACTTCTGTTGAGGGGTTATCCCTCCTAGTCCCATATTCGGGCGTTCATTATTGTAGTGCCAGAGCCAGCGAGTGCCGTAATCCTGAACAGCTTCGGTGCTTTCGAACAGATACTGAGCCAGCCAGTCATAACGTACGGTTCGGTTGTAGCGCTCGATATAGGCATTCTGCTGGGGCCTGCCCGGCTGGATAAACGCCAGCTTGATGCCCTGTTTTTCGGCCCAGGTTCCCAACTTGCCGCTGATGTACTCGGGTCCATTGTCACAGCGGATCGAGCGCGGTTTCCCGCGCCACTCAATGATCTGCTCTAGCGACCGGATAACACGCTCTGCCGGTAGCGAGAAGTCGACCTCGATACCGAGCCCTTCACGGTTGAAGTCATCGATTACGTTTAGCAACCGGTAACTGCGGCCATCACTGAGCTGATCATGCATGAAGTCCATCGACCAACTGTCGTTGATCGTTTCAGGCACGACCAAAGGCTCCGGCTTTTCCCGCACCAGGCGCTTCTTGGGCTTGATGCGAAGGTTCAGTTCCAGCTCCCGGTAGATCCGGTACACCCGCTTATGATTCCAGCCAAACCCTTTCACATTGCGCAAATGCAGAAAGCACAGACCAAAGCCCCAGTTCCGCTGATTGTGGGTCAGCCGTATCAGCCAGTCCGCGATCTCGGCGTTTTCGCTGCTCAGTTTGGGCTGATAGCGGTAGCAGGTCTCGCTGATGCTAAACATCCAACACGCCAGACGAATGCTGACACGCTTTTCAACAACGGCTTGCTGTGCCATCTCTCGGCGACGAGACGGCTTCACCACTTTTTTTCGATGGCTTCCTTGAGGATGTCCGACTTGAGCCGCTCCTCGGCATACATCTTCTTGAGCCGACTGTAGTGGTTCAATGATTCCGGACACCAACCTAGGTGGTAAGATCGCAACCTGGTCGAGGCAAAGAAGGACGTCGGTGGCTATCTGATGGGCTACTACAACCGGCGACGACCTCACGCATTCAACGACGGCATTTCGCCCGTTGCTGCTGAGGAAAACCTTAAAATACTGTCCGGGATTAGTTGACCACTACAGACGGTTCTCGTCCTCCAACTCCTTCAGGCGCGCCATCATGGACGCATCCATACCACCGAACTTGGCGCGCCACTTAATGGGATGGACTACCTCCCGACCTAAACTGAAGAGGTCGACTCAAACAACGGAGGCAATCTCATGTCCACTGTTCAGTACCTCGGAATTGATTTGGCAAAGAATGTCTTTCAGCTGTGTGGCCTTTCGAAATCCGGAAATGTCGTCCTCCAGAAACGCCTGCAACGCAATGAACTTTTACGAGTAGTCGCCAGGATTGAACCCTGCACAATTGGGGTCGAGGCGTGTACTGGAGCATTCTATTGGCAGAGGCAGTTTGAAGAGCTTGGTCATTCCGTGAAAGTGATCAGCCCACAGTACGTGAAACCCTTTATCAAAGGGCAGAAGAACGATTTCAACGATGCCAGAGGTATCGCCGTTGCCGTGATGCAACCGACGATGCAGTTTGTGCCGTCAAAGTCGGTTGAACAACAGGATATTCAGGCTCTACACCGGGCCCGACAGCGAATCGTGAACCATCGAACTGCAACGGCTTGTCAGATTCGTGGATTACTACTCGATCGAGGCATCCCGATCGGACAGGCGATTTCCAGGTTGCGTAGAGCGGTTCCGCTAGTTTTAGAGGATGCTTCCAATGGCTTGAGCTTTCGAATGAGGCGCACGATCTGTGAATTATATGACCTCATGATCAGCTTGGAGGAGCGCATCAAGTTCTTCGACAAAGAAATCGAGGCGGTATTCAAGGATTCAGAAGCCTGTCAGCGCATCTCAAAAATTAAAGGGGTTGGCCCCAAAACCGCAACCGCTGTAGTCGCCGCCATCGGCGACGGTCGTGAATTCAAGAATGGCAGGCACTTCGCGGCCTGGCTTGGTCTAGTTCCGAGGCAGCATTCTAGCGGTGATCGAAACGTTCTAATGAATATAACCAAGCGCGGCGATCAGCATCTTCGAACACTCCTGGTGCATGGTGCTCGGTCTGTTGTGCGAACCTGTCAGTCGGATGCAACCCTATTCAATGACTGGGTTGTACAGCTGAAGGAGCGACGAGGTTTTAATAAGGCAACGGTCGCAGTTGCTAATAAAAATGCGAGGATCATTTGGTCGATCCTGCGGAACAAAACCAACTACGTCTGCTCCTAGCACGTCGTCAACGAATTGCGAAAGCACTGAAAATGGCAATAAGGTCGAACCATCACGTTCAGACCCTGATTTTTATACTGATCTTTGAGATCGTCCAGTTGTTGAGGCGAACGTGAGCGGACTCCCCATTTGGGCACAGCTCTATCTCTCGGAGAAACTGATGCCGGATAGATGTATGCAGTTCGGATCCTAATGCCAGAAGTGCTTGCAATAGGGAGGTAGTCCATAGATGTAAAAGGTCGCATTGCTCATGCCGTGCTCACGGCATAGCTCCGGAACCGGCACGCCGTTCTCGGCTTGCTTGAGGATCGACAGGATCTGGCTGTCGGAAAAGCGTGACTTCTTCATGCAGAATCTCCCTGCGGATAGCTTACGGAAAATTCTACTTATGAACACCGCTGTTTTTCGGGGGGATTACCGATCCAAGTTCGATACGTTTAAATTCTATCTCGGCAGAATGATCGTGAGCTTAAAAAAAAGGATTCGAGGATACTCCCCGCCGACAGGCTTCTAAGGAAACAAAAGGAAGTGCACCTTAGGTTCACAACCTTACTATTTGCTTCCAAAATTATGGATACGTTGCAACCACATCAATTAAAGTAGTGTCTTTCCAAATAAGTATAAAGATCTAAACCCTAGCTTTGCCTTGATAGAAAGTGCCAGTTTTTCTTTAGCGAGGGGAACATCTCCTCTGGATAGCGCTTCTGAACCCCAGTCACAAAAAACTCTCGCCCTAGCACTGTTGACTGCGTCACGATGTTCTTCTAAAAATTCAGGGTAATTGTCGCAGAATTGGTCTATGACAATAATATTATCGCAATAGGTTCTATCTAAAAACCTCCCGCTAAGGCTATTTTTAGTCCTAACAATATAAAACAATATTTCCGGTATTTTTAGAACAACGCCGCCATACGCTGCCCTTAACCACAAATCTACATCCTCAGCTGTAGTCAGGTTCTCATTAAAACCTCCTGTTGACTCAAAGAGAGCCTTCGGCATTAGTACGCCTGGAGTTCCAAAATACGGATTTTTAAAAACACTAGGGAACTCTATAAGCTCTGACTCAAAACTATCTATCGAATTACTCCATTGATTGGTAATTTCCTGAGTGAGTGAAGAGACTTTACAACTATCAGTTACACAATACCTCGCAGTGGGATGCTTTTGCATTGCATACACCTGCTTTCTCAGCTTATCTGGGTGCCAGAAATCATCAGCGTCAAGAAATGCGAGTAGTTCTCCACTAGCAACTCTACCGCCATGGTTTCTTGCGGCAGCCGCACCCTGATTGGATTGGTTAACGACGTGAACCTGATATGGCTCGAGGGCTTCGAAAATATCATCAGTAGAACCGTCATTTACAACAATTATTTCTAAACGATTGAAAGTTTGATCCGTAACTGACTTGACAGCCCTGCCAATTGTCGATGCCGCATTGTATGCGGGAATTATGACGCTAACCAACGGCTCTTTCATATTTTTCTCGCGATAACCTTATCAAGGAGGATTTACTGATATGAGACTTTAACTTTGAGCCTCGAGCACTCCCAGAAAATTTTCGCTCACAGGTACAACAATGTTCATAGTAATATCCACTGAATTAATTATTTATTCGAAGACTATCTTTTCGCTATCATTCCGGCAAGCTCTATTCGACTTCCACACCCAAAAATGTGATTAACATACTGGTTGTCCTTAAACACATAGCTTTGCCACATCTCCCTTTGCCTAATAAGCTATGTGAAGGTACTCCTAGCAAGGATCCATACTGCAAGCTCCAGTGACTGACGTACAAACTGATTTGAGTCGATGGTTTTTCGGGGCTTCCAGCCGTGCATGTGCTCGCAAATTGGTCACCTGATCGGATGACACTGCGTCTCGAGAACAACCTGGAAACCGTAGTAAGGGCTCAAAGTAAGTTGGCCTCTCTAGCTAGCAATCGATGTCGGTTACCAACAACTCGCTTGGACGCCCAATTGGTGACTCAAAGAAGTTGAGCAAGTATCATAGCATCCGTTTAATTTATACCGATACCCTGATAGCCTGCGCTCCACAATTTGGCAAAGATTTTAACCCAGAATTTCAGGTAGAACAGAGCTAGCAGCCAAGCTTCGCGCCACGCTAATCAGAGCGAAAGTCAAACGGTTTCGGCTCTTGACAGCATAACAGGTACATACTGATGCGAACGTCCATACTTATCATGTTTCATTGCAAACAAGACACGGGCTATGCCATCAGTTCGTTGGAGAAGGCCTTTAAACAAGCCGCGACCGAAGCAGGCTTTTCTGAAGAGAATATTCTGTGGTCTTACAAGGAAGTCGCTGACAAGGAACCGCAGGCGTTTCAGTTAGACTACTATTCTGAGAACGATGCAATGAACTTGCGTAACATCATTGAAGAGTATCAGATAAGCACAATCCTTGCCTTCGACCTACCCTACCCATCACCTGTTGTGCGCGCTGCTCGCGCGATGAACGTTGAAAAGGTCGTCGCCTACTGGGGAGCCAGTATGAGCTCGATAAACTCAGGGTTGAAGCTTTTCCTGAGACGCTTCCAGTGGATTCTCCAAGCTCGTAGCGCACCAGATTTCTTCATCTTCGAATCCAATGCGATGCTCAGAACCGCTACACACGGTCGAGGAGTCCCCAAATCCAGAACGACAGTGATTCCCCTTGGTGTAAACACTGACACCTATTATCCCGATCCTCATGACCGATCCGCCTACCGGCTTTTCAACATCCCGGAAACTCGAAAGATCATTTTTTACTCAGGACACATGGAGGAACGAAAAGGTGTTAGAGTATTGATAAATGCGATGCTTGAGCTGGAAAAGAGGAAAAAACTTGAGCCGTTTCATCTTCTTATATGCGGGAACAAAGGTAATCAAAGTGAACCTTACGAAAGCATGCTCCAATCCAGCCAAGCATTGGAACATGTTACTTTCGCTGGTTACCGTAAAGATGTTCCTCAACTGATGCGCTCTGCTTATATTGGAACCATTGCCTCGACAGGTTGGGACTCTTTTACTATGTCCAGCGTTGAAATGTTGTCTTCAGGGCTACCGTTGATTGTTTCGGAATTGCAAGGCTTGAAGGAAACCATTGATGACGGCGTTTGCGGATACTCCTTCCCACCAGGCAATTCTGAGATTCTGGCTTCTCTGTGGCAGCGATATCTTGATGATCCAAAGCTGCATCACAGACATTCGAAGGCGGCCAGGCTGAGGGCGGTAACCAATTTTTCAATAGCAAAACAAGTGGAACGTATAGGACAAACCTTGTCGACAGAATTTTGTTATCAGGAGAGCTTGCATATGCCCAAAGAGGGACATCAATGACTTTAATAAAATCCCTGCTCAAACTGATAGGTAAAGAAAACCGGGTTAAGCTGGCCTTCCTTCAGATTCTCTTTCTAGTGGCAGCAGTGCTTCAAGTCGCTGGTATCGCATCGATTGCACCGTTTATTACAATGATCAGTGACCCTGGCGCCATTGAGAACAATAATATTTTGTCCTTCATGTTCTCTTCCTATCCTTTCGAATCTACTACTCGGTTCATGATCACCTACGCGTTCTCTGTTGTGATTCTTCTTCTCATCGGAAATGCCGTTTCTTCTTATGCACTATGGAGGCTATTTAAAACCTCAATGGCGATTGGTGCTCATGTACAGAAAACTGTTTATAATACTTACTTGGACAACGATTTCACCTTTTTTGCAATGAACAACAGTAGCAGGCTTACCTCCAAGGTAACGCAGGAAATTCCAAGAATGGTATACATGGTGGTTCAACCACTTTTAATGCTGATATCACAGCTTTTTATCGCCATACTAATAGTTGCAGGATTACTTTTAATCGATATTAATATTGCCATTATTGCAACATTTATTGTCGGCTCGGTTTACTTTCTTATTTTCAGAAGCATCCGCTCTCAGGTAGTTCAAAAAGGTCGAATTATAACGAATCTCAATCGACAGAAGCTCAGATATCTGAATGAGAGCATTGCCGGAATCAAAGAGGTAAAGCTCAAAGGTAACGAGTCATACTACAAAAACAAAATTGACGAAATCACCAGAACTGGTCTATCAGCGTCTGCATATATATCATTAGCGGGCGACCTCCCAAAGTTTGTTGTAGAAACTGTCGTATTTTCTGCCATCCTAGGGCTTTCAATATACATAATACTGACCTCAGGCACTGCGGGCGAGGCTCTAAGTATTATCAGTCTTTATGCTATGGCGGGGTATAAGCTTCTCCCAGCTGCACAACAAATTTACAAATCTTTTTCTCAGATCAAAGCCAACGCGTCTGTAGTTATCGATATCAATGATGAGATTGAGAGGAGCCAATCCTACAATAATCGCCTCAAGAACCTAGGGGCAGATCCGGTACCTGAAGGAGACACCAAGTTTGAAGACGTCAGCTTCTATTATCCGGGCAGCACTATACCAGCTTTATCGCATTGCAACTTTCGCATTAGACAAAACACTATTACAGCATTTGTTGGCCCATCCGGTGCAGGTAAAAGCACAGCGGTTGACATTTTACTTGGGCTGATAATTCCTGATAGCGGTTATGTACAAGTAGGGAATGAGAATCTTGATAAAAGAAACATCAGATCTTGGCGAAAAAAAATCGGCTATGTTGCACAAGACATATTCATTCTTGATGCATCTTTTCGTGAGAATATAGCGTTTGGTGTACCGTCAGATGAAATAGATGAAGACCAACTTGTAAAAGCCGCCAAGCTTGCTGACATATACAATTTCATCTGTCAGTGTGATGGCAAGTTTGACTTCGAATTGGGCGAGAGAGGCGCTCGTCTCAGTGGGGGTCAAAAGCAGCGAATAGGAATTGCAAGAGCACTATACAAGAATCCATCTATACTAATTTTTGACGAAGCAACAAGTGCCTTAGATAATGTTACGGAACGTAACATAATGAGAGATATCGTTGATTTAGCGAAAACTCATACCGTAGTTATGATTGCCCACCGCCTGACAACGGTTGAACGGGCAGAAAGCATTCTCGTCTTCAATAACGGTAAAGTCGAGTCAGAAGGCAGCTATGAGGAGCTGGCGAATCACTCAGAAACCTTCAGACATCTTATTAATGCCGACCCAACTGAACTAAAAAACAACGCTCTAATCCAGTAACCTTATCAGTATCTAGTATATGCGCACTATTAAGAGCCGAGCAAAAGTAATCATCAACAGTTTTCTCAGACCACTAGGAGTTGAACTGCGGGCAATTGAAGTCAAATCGGACATCCCTAAGGTTTTTAGTTGCCCTATTGAAGCCTTGCTTTTCAGCCAAGGCGGTAAGGAGGCGCTGTTCCACTGTCCAATTGAAAAAGTAACCCATGTTACCGGCTTGGGGCTATCCCATATAGATTGGCATCCGTTTGTTGAAACCATAGTTGAATATCAAGCCAATCCACATTTGACCTATGCGGACAGCAAACTCCATCACTTTTATAGACATTGCCGTCCACAAAACGCAGCAGAAGCCATGTTCGGTTTCCACTTCATGCCCGAAAAATTCAACAACCTCCCCCCACATATGATATTCCTCTCACCATGGTCATCTTTCAACGAAGAAGAGATTACACAGGACACCCTCTGGTGGAACCGAAAAGACAACACTGAGCACGGACGTGCAGATCTGAGCTACCCTTCGGATGGTTGGGCGTTTTTTGGTCCGGTTTCGGAATCCAAGGGCGAACTTGAATTTCGAAGAACCGTCGCTCTTTATGACTCGATAAAAGAACATGGCTATGATTTATCAAGAGGAGGCATCGGTGTTACAGTGCTGAAACGAGGTGGAGACTATCGATATCTACTTGGAGGCGGAGGATACCATAGGGCAATGGCCATGAAAGCCGCTAACTACGAGACCATCATCGCGAGCTTTCATAGGCGGTCTTTAGTGGATGTGCGCGATGTGGATAAATGGCCGAATGTCACAAACGGGTTATGGACTTCATCTCAGGCCTTAGCTTACGTCGACCATCTCTTCGAGTTCTGCTCCATAGATTGGGCAGTAGAAAAAGGGCTATCAACCTACCCTTGACGCAGGCCTGAAAGAATTTCAGCTACAAGAAATACGTCCGCGCTTCTGACATCCTCGTGAGTAGGCAGCGTAAAGAGACGCGCCGCAAAATCCTTGGCAACTGGATAGTCGCCCCTCGTAAGCCACTCGCTAACCCCGTCAACCTGATCAAGGGATTGCCCGTAAAAGCGGCTTGCACCAATCCCGGCTGCGTTCAATGCGTCCACGGCTCTCTCACGCATGTCCATGCTGGGTGCCAGAACGGGATATCGAAGCATTCTATGATTGCTAGCCTGCCACGAGCCTCCATCCAGATCATTCGTTAAGCATCGCCAGCCAAATTTATTCAGCACCTTCAACTCCGTATTATATCGCAAATGAATCTGCGGCCTTGAATAAAAACTATGGATCCCGGCTAGCAATAAATTTTTTGGGATTCTCAGTCTAAAAAGATGCTGTAATTTGTGAAAGCGGGTATCTCCTATTCCTAACAGTGGGATTTTCTCTAACATATAGTAGGGGATCCTCGCCAGGAGTAAGTTGAAAATTTTCCGCTTAACAAACCAGGCTTTTCCAATGGTCAAAGCCTTTACAGGGTAACGACGAAGATTCGATATTGCTTCCTCCGCCATGCTTCTCCTTAGTAGCAACCCACCTCCACCCATTAGATTTATCGGCTTACCTCTCCCAAAACTCAGAACAATACAATCTGCGAAAGGTTTGTAGGAGCTAGCAGGAGGAAAACACTGCGCCGAGTCTTCGATGAGAAGTATATTATTTTCAGCGCATATTTCAGCGAGCAGGTTGAGACGCTCTGACATTCCCAGAAAACCAACAGCGACCAAAGCGACGGTCGACGAGGTAATTGCCTTCCGAATACCTACGTCGCTCATGTACGGAGAGTTTGGCACCAGATCAACTAGAACTGGTCTCGCGTTCTGGGCAACAACTGCAGCAACAAGGTCAGGACAGCCGTACGCAGGAATAATAACTTCGGGGTCTGGAGTCTTCGATTTGCCCTGAATGGCTATAGCGACGGCAAAGGAGAGAGCCTGAGTACCGGAGCCCATATACTCGCTCCGGTAGAACTTTTCCCAAGGCAGCGCGAGACTATCGTCACGACCAGGAAGAGCCACCCGGCTGCCAACGGGCCTAAGTTTACCTATCATAAGCCACCTAAATACGTCCATCCATTAGCGCTTTGACGGCGTCCATACCGTCATCCTGCGTCCATTTAGAAAACCCAAGGTTGCATGGGCAACAGCCAAATTAACCTGAACAAAGAAATAGGGAATCTTCACGAGGGTGTGCATCCGCAACTCAGGCATAAAATGACCCGCAGCCACACATCCGTAAAAAGCCAGCTGCAGTATCAGCGCCAGCGTGTAAATCCCGCCTTTTCCCGCAACAGCAAAAGAGACCAACAGCAGCAACACCTGAAACCAGGGAACGGCCCAGCGCATGAGCTTGTGGCCAAATACCTGAAACGCAAAGCGGCCGAACCTGAACGGATTAAGTACTTCGGGATGCCGGCTCAACGCCGTCAGCCCCCGTATAATGGTACGCACCTTACGCTGATATTCTTTCGACGCGTCCGCCACGTCCTGATAGTATCCAAGGACGTCCGGCGCCGTTACCGCTACCAGCCCCCTGCGGGCGCTATTCAGGGCCGTATTGAAATCACTGGGGGAATATATATCCCAGTTTTCCTGGCATACCTCCTTGCGGGCCGCAAAGAAAGAACCGCTCAACCCCACAAGCCCTGCCCGTTTTGATTCCAGGCCCCGCAACCACATCTCGTAACGCACATAGGCGCCTTCGCCAACCACACTCCCATCCCGGCTGATAAAGCGATCCTCGCTGGAAACAGCGCCCACGGTGGGATCATTGAAATAAGCCACCATACGGCCAATCGCGTCTTCAGGAATCGACGTCGCAACGTCCGAAAAGATCAGGATATCCCCAGTTGCGGCATTGATCGCCTGCAGTTGGGCATGCTCCTTTCCCTTCCTTTCTTCCGCGCGGGCCAGCTTCACGCCCTGGTTCGCGTACTCGCCCACGATCTGGTCGGTTTCATCGCTGGAGGCATCCGAGGCAATAATAATTTCCAGGCCTTCGTAATCCAGAGCCAGGCAGTTCTCAATTTTGTCCCTGATTCGATGGGCTTCGTTATGGGCTGTTACGATCAACGAAACGGCGGGAGGAGTCCCGGGTTGGGCATGCTCGCGCTCCGATTCCGGGCGACGGGGCATAAAACGGAGGATCAACGGATAAATAAAGTAGCTGAACAGTGCTCCAAATGCCGCAAACCAGAATAGAATAACCAGCATCGCTCCCAATCCCTGTGAACCCTTGTGGATGACATCTCTGCACACTACTGGCAGAATCTCTATGGCGATAAACTATACATGGACGAACCAGCCAAAACCATTGGCGAAGCCGACGGAGGCCAAAGGCGTGGCATTCTTCAGATCCCTTGTTAAATCGGGCGCTCTTACCGTGCTGGCCTGTTATGGCTGGCTACGCGTTCGCCTCTCGAAAAAGTCGACGCTGCTGATCCTAACCTACCATCGAATTCTCCCGGCGGATGCGCCAGAGCGTAGCGCCGAGCAACCGGGCATGGTCACCAGCCCACAGGCACTCGAAAACCACATCCGGTTTGCCCGTAAGCTTGGAGCTGAACCCATCCACCTTTCCGACTGGTTGGACCGTAACAGGCAAGGCAAACCGCTTCCAAGGCTCGCGGTTGCCTTCACCTTCGACGATGGCTGGCAAGACAACTACCAGCATGCGTATCCAACTCTCAAGGCACACAACGCCCCAGCTACAATCTTCCTGGTCACCCGAATGATCGACACCGGCAAAACCTTCTGGCCGGAACAGGTGCTCAGCCTGCTGACTACACAAACCATTCCGGAGAACGATCCAACTTTTGAGTGGCTGCGACCTCACCTGCCTGATGAGTCAACTACTGGCGGGAATCGCCCACTTTCCCTTCTGGAAGCCGACGACGTCATTGCACGATTAAAATCACTGGAAGACGCCACGATCATTGACGCCCTTGAACAGGTCTACAAATCGCACCCGGATATGGCCCCCACGGAAACCTCCAGATCCATTCTCAGCGGCTCTGAACTGACTGAAATGGCACAAAACGGTCTTGTGATGTACGGCGCACACACCAGGCACCATTACCGCCTGAACCGTCTGAAAGATGAAAAGACACTCAAAGAGGAAATCGTGGACTGCCTGCAGGACCTCAAATCCCTGGGCGAAGCCGCCATACCGGTGTTCTGTTATCCCAATGGGGACATAACCGGCAAGGGCGAAAACCTGGTTTCCGATACCTACAAGGCCGCATGCACCACCAAAACCGGCTGGAACCTGGCCGGGTGCAACCCTTACGATCTTCATCGCTTTAACCTCCACGACGGTAATAGCCACAGTACCCGGACCTTACTGGCCACGATTGGGCGCGGGCTTTTATGACCGAAGGTAACTCAAAACTAGTCGTCACCCACATTGTTTCAGGTGATTTGTGGGCGGGAGCCGAGGTCCAGGTTTACAATCTCTGCCGGGCATTGAAGGCTTCTGATCAAATTACCCCAACCGCCGTCGTTTTTAACGATGGCATACTCCATGACAAACTAAAAGAACTAGGGATGCCGGTTTCCTTGGCCGATGAAAGCAAGCTGGGACCATGGGCTATCGCACGCTCAATTTCCGCACACTGCAAGGAGCAAGAAAGTGAAATAGTCCACACCCATGGGCCAAAAGAAAATGTTCTCGGCATCCTTGGCAAAGAGCTCGCTAGAGCACCGCGCTCCATTCGTACCGTGCATGGCAACCCCGAAACCAGGCTATCACTAAAGCGCCCACACAAGTGGTTCGCAAACCAGCTTGACATTGTGCTCGGTAAATTACGCCAACAGGCAGTCGTTGCGGTATCCACGCAACTTGAGAAAAAATTAGAACTTCTTTTCCCGGGCAAAGTACACAAGATATTTAACTTTATCGATGTTGACGACATTCGCAGGCAATGGGCGGGAAAAAGGAACCTATCCTACGAAAACCCGAAGATAGGCATCATCGGCAGATTGGTGCCGGTAAAACGGGTTGATTTGTTTATCCAAACAATAGCACTACTAAATCAGAACGGCCTTGAGTGCACTGGCGTGATTATAGGTGACGGCCCTTTGCAACAATTGTTGACGAACTACGCAAAGACTCTCGGCGTCACGGATCGCATTAAATTTATGGGTTTTATGAATCCGTCCATGGAGGCGCTATCAGAGCTAGATTTACTGTTAATGACCTCCGACCACGAGGGATTGCCCATGACATTGCTGGAAGCTCTCGCCCTAGAAATACCGGTCGTTGCACACAACACCGGCGGCATTCCTGAAGTTTTGGACAATGGCCACTGCGGTTGGCTCGTGGACCGCCACGAGGCAGAAGGTTATGCAGATATCATCCTCGAGATTCTAACCCCTTCCCTTCAAAATCGCTCAGAGAAGGCTGAAGCTGGCCTCAACCATCTACTTCAAGTTTTCGAACTCGAAAAAAACATATGCAAATACATAGCCTTATATCAGCAATGACCTGCCGCCACGTGAACCAGGCATAACTGTTTACTAACCTTACGTAAGGTCTCTCCAATCATGTTCTTTACCTCTCTTATTTTAATACAAATAACCAATCAGCTAACTTTATATCAATATGTAATAAAACATACTAAAACCCGCTGACTACCTAAAAGATCCTCTAAGATTAAAGCTACGCCGTAATCTGTCGGCATTGTGTTTACTTTCAGTTTACTATCTCGAATTCGGCCGGAGGACTAGGAGGATTCGAAGGTGCGCCGCTGCTACCATCTGGTGGAGCATCGTAAATTTTAAAGTCATCGACATAAATCCTAGTAGCTTGGGAAAATCCAGAGTTTGCCCAACCTAGAATGTACCCTCCATTAATCATTCCTCCGTTGTCTGGCTCCCAGAAAGGCCAGTCCAGCCCATGAATAAGCTTGTCATTGACCCAAACTTCAGCTCTACCATCGTTCCTGGTTCCGTCTGATCCGGATTTATAATGGATCATTATTTTAGTCCAGCTACCTTTTTGAATAGCAAACTCTCCTGAACCCCCGATAAAATCGCGCGAACTGTCGTCATTAACAGGCCAATTAACTGACCCATCTGGTCGTTGGGTAGTAGACAGGAACCGTCTCATCATTGAATTGCCGCCGCCTTGAACGGCAGACTCAACGGTTAACATCTGTTTTGGAGCACCGTTATAGTTAAGTTGAAAAAACTTATTATTGGAAGAACCAGATTGAGAACGATGGTAGTAATTGTCAGGATACAATATCCAATATTCTACCCATATTTCCGAAACAGGTTTCCCAAATCTGAAACCAAGCTCCCTCCAAGAGTCTTCACCATCAGGGTCCGGACCGAATATGAACTGGGCTGAGTTACTACCACTCCTGGAAGTCACGTTCGACACTGACACATTGGAAGCGCTCCACCTGAAACTGTCTCCATTCTGCATCGAATTAGTTGAGAAATCTCCAGATTCAAAACCATCTTCTATAAGAGTGGACCCTTGAGCCGATGATGCACCTAAAGTAGACAATGCTATCGAGAAGGCTAGTATCTTTTTCATATTAGTCACCAAATTGGTAAACAGTATATTTATAAAAACCAATCCTTTAGATTACTCATTGGCATCCTTATCCAACATATAGCTAGGTTTTAACGATTGATTTGCCCAAGGGAAGAGGTAGTTCTCCCACTGGAACGTTCGAGGTCTATTCCTAAACTTGGCATTATGGGCAAAAAAATCCAGAAACCTCTGCCGAAATACGCTTCTCCAGAAATCTACCAGCCCCCTTAATGTATACAGCAAGCGGACGGTATACAGGTTATCGTGATGAAGACTTAGAAAGTTTTGGTATTCACCCACAAGATCATGACCTATCGGCATTAACAACAACTCGTCAACCGTTGTGGCACTCTTCTTCTGCCCGAATAACGCCCTAGGGATGCCCGCATCTTCAGCAATTCGGCGAGGCACAGGCCTGTCATAGTCACCGCCAAGGCTCCACGGCTTCATTTCATCGGCCTCACTAATTCTTTTGATATCTGCAATGTGCCGAATACCCCAGAATGGAACGGGACAGTGGATAACGCCTTTCACCAACCTATGCTCACAAAAACCGAGCCCAGTAGAATCCTTTCGCTTGAGATAGTCCTTTGGTGCAGCCCCGCCACTCCTCGACCAAACCATATCGCCATTAAATCCCGTGAACATCACAGACGGCCCCGGCGGGTAATCGAATACAGAAAAGTTCATGTCCTGAAGGCTTCCATTGGCAGCCCAATACCAAAGCTCATCACGGAAATTTTTTCGGCCGCTGGAATACTCTTCGCAGAACAAACCAATTTGTGCAGCGATCTTTGCTCCGGAATCTTCACGAGGAATAATGCTTCGGGCGGAGGTAATGGTTAACGCTTTCGCTGCACCTGCTCGCTTGGCAAGCAAGGAAGCCACAGGACTATCATAGCCCCTAGAAATGGTGCTCAAAACGCTTACAGGCCAACTCCTTGCAGGGTCTCTTGCGTTGGCCCCGATCATTTGGGCGCTTCCAAACAAAAACTCAGAATAGTCATCAAAGGTAAGGAAAGGGGCAATTCGCTTCTCTTTTTCGACGACGGTAACTGTTCCTTCACATAATTCGAGATTTTGGAAATAGTGAACTGTCAATTGTCCCCGGCTCACCGCAAACGTCTTTTGGTAGTCTCGCCCTTTAACGACAGTCTCAACCGCTTTGGCGTAACTGTTATCATCTCGAACCAAATCGACTTTTGCCGTGCTCAGCAAACAAGGCAGGGAGTTAGATATCGTGATATCACCATCGTAGCTATGGCACCAGAGACGATCAACTGTTGAGCATGAACTAACAAAGCGGGCGACATCTCCAACCATGCGTAGCCCACTCCCAAAAAAAAGTTCGGACGTATCGAAATCTCTGTCTTCAAAAGAACCAGGCCAAACGCCTTCGACAAGAAAGTCCGAGCCGCTCTCTACTAACTCACCACACCAGACGGTCAAAAAGTCAGATCTGCCCGACTCGAACTTCGCCACCCAGGCTAATACGGGAAATGCACTCCGCGGAGCGCGCTCAACCTCTAGAATCATGTTCGTAAGACTTCCCTTGACGAAGGCGGTGTATCCATATTTCAGGTTAGCTCAAAAAAATCAAAATTTGAATCTAAGCAACGTTAACTTTAAGAAATTAATCGCCCGGCATTAAGATATTTTGTAGATAGATCACAAAAAAATTAGTTAAACTTTCTACTAATACCGTACCTCAATATTTATATGAAAAAATAATAGAAAGCCGGGCACTTATAGCAAAATAAACTTAAACCGATCAATAATTAAATGATAGGTCGCTAAATATTTAATGCTCAGAAATAATATAGTTTAAAGTTATGGCTTTTGAAACCATATCAAAAAGAGGATACATATTTGATGCGCCATTATACATTGCTGCCTTATTGAGCACCGAATGATCCCATAGCTCACTAGATAGAAAATTAGATATATTCATAATCCAATCTTCATTTACAATGCTACGGAAACTATTCCAACCAAACCCGCGATCTCCATATCTAGACACCCTTCTGTAAACAAATTTTAGGGCATCATTCTTTTCCACAAGTTTCCTAATGCCACGGGAACCCTCCTGGATCAAAAGAGGTCTCCTGGCATTAGCCAAAGTTGCAGCCATTGGAAAATCAAGCAGTTCTGGCCTCAGTTTTCTTATTATTTCCTTATTGACTTTATTGTGAGCTCGGCTTGAAAACGAGGTTGATGAAATTGATTGTAGAAGATCTCTATTTGTGAATATATTTCTGAAATTGTGCCGACACGCAGAATTTGTAAGTTGTAGATTAATATATTGCCCGCCTCGGTGTTCGGTGTAAAATCTCTCAAACATTGCCTGAGCATCTATCATTCCCTGGTCTGCATAGCCTTGGAATACGCACTCCAAGCGATGATTAGACTCTTCAATGATTTTTCTAGAACGAAGTTCATCGGCCAGCCCACTCTCAAGAAACCAAAACACATTATAATTAGACATTTTCAAATATTCTAATATAGTTTCTTGATCGTGCAGATGAAGAGCATCATCCAAAAACGCACCTAATCCAATCATATGCATCAACAAAGATGCATATTTCTTTTTACCAGGTAAGGTATTTAAAGTTCCATAATGACCGCCTAAGACTTCGCCAAATGTACCAGCTGTTATAATCAGCTTATTTTCCCTGGCATGCAAACCAGCTTGATGCCAATGTGTAAACATTGCGGAGTCATTCTTTTTCAAATACGACGACACTAGGTCTGGACCAAAATCGGCAGGGGAAAAAGCACGCTCTACCAGAGCAAGATTGCACATCTCTGCAATATCTCTAACGATTGCCACTTCGCGGCTCTCGAGGTCTCCATGGGTATATAGAAGCGGCTTCTTTTGCTCAAGAACAGAAAGCAATAGCCTTGAATCCCACCCACCAGACATCATGACCTGAGTATCGCCAAACCCTTCCGCTTCAGCGCGGAAGATATCAATCAGATCATCGATGCTTGTTCTGTGTAAGGCTTCGCCAGTACTCCAGAAATTGCTCAACGAAAACTGCGAAATTGCTGCTTTATCGCCACCAAACTCTATCTTCAAACCACTATTTGCAGTAAGACGTGAAATGCCTTTGAAAAGTGAGTACGGCCCAAAAATATATCCTAAGCTCAGAAACTGATAGAACGAAACCCAGTCAACCCCATGACCAGCAAAGCTCCGCAGAGTATCGGAAACAAGTGCATCGCCTGCCACAGCTGAGTTGTCCAAGTAAACCGGAAACGAACCATAGCCATCGTTGAAAAGATAGACACAGCTTTCAATTTTATTGATCGCTATCAGGATCCCTCGCCCACCCCACAACTCGCTATGATCTCCGGATTCGAGCAAATCAACTACGCGTTCGAAGTTTGGTTGCGTATTTGCCTCGCCATACCAGACAAAAATCCATCTCTCCCGGTCTATTTTTGTCGCAATTTCACCATCAAAGCGGATTTCATAATGTGGGCCAACCGCTACTCTAGAAGAATATTGGCCATCAGCCGACCAGTGAGGGGTGGAAGTTTCGGTAGGTACGATGGAGAATACAGCCATAACCCGATCCTTGTATCTTGGCTACAATTTTACAAACTTGTCTCAAAATACTGCTTTTTCTTCAACTCATTTACAAATCGTTCCACGTAACTCACAGAAAACTCAACGTCATCCTCAAAGTACCTACGTAGCTGCATATCAATATCCTTTTGATAACGTTGATTGTGTCTATTTTCAATATAAATAACAACTTTCCCTTTAGTTTCTTGGACAGCTTTGTAGTTGAGAAGTATATTACTTTCTAAAGCTAGATTTTTGAACACATAATAAAACGTTAATGCTGGATAGGTTTGTCGGTAGCCATAGACGTTTGCACCCTTCCTACCGATGATATCTTTTATGAGTGGGTGGTTCCTACCGCAGGAACACGCCTCATTACTCAAAGTAATTATATCTCCCAACCTGTATCGGATGATAGGAAACGAGAAAGACGAAAGGTTTGTAACAAGCACTTCACCATCTTCATTTTTTTCGACGATGACATTCTCTATATTTACATGTATTCCACCTTCAGGGCACTCGAAAGCAATTAAACCTGCCTCAGCGGCTCCATATTCGCTCGTTATATTCTTTCCGAATGCTTTCATTGACTCAGGATGATATGCATCCAGAATCATCTCCGAGGTTCCCTTTACCATTTTTAGTGGAAATGGGCCCAAATCAAGCTCATTGACACACTTGGCCACTTCATGAATCATGCTAGAGTACCCAGATATATAGCTCGAATCATGCAACTTATGACAAAAACTTTTTATCTCGGACTCAGTATATCTAAATAAACGAAATCTATTCTGTATTGCGTCCAGAAGAGCAACCTTCCGTGACTGGGAAGCGTTTATATTATAACCCCATAAATACCCATTCTTTTCCCAAGGCTTTACGTCATACCAATCGTATGAACGCATAAGCGCAGCTCGGTTTATAGAATCCCACTTTTCGTTTCTGTAAAATGCCAGGGCTTCGCCGGACGTTCCGGATGTCTCTGCGAGTCGAAGCTTTTCATTCACGTTACTCGCGTGAATTGCAGAGTTTTCATTGATCAACGTAGCTTTATCCAGTTCTGGTAAAATACGAAGATCTGATATGGCTGAAAATTTTTCTGGGGCAAAGTTCGATTCTCGGAATATTTTTTGAAAATACGGCGAATTCTTACCGCAAAACCGAAGGAATTTCTCGGCATTCTCAATTTGAATTTGCTCGAGTTCCTTTCCAGAAAGCCATTCTGTAGATTTCAGATAGTCGTATTGCCGAAACAGAGAAGGATTTCTGACTTTAGCACCGGCTTCAAAAATCTTTCGAGCTAACGCTGAGTTCATAAACTACTCCTGTTCAGCTTTCTCGACCGGGCTATCAAATTGTCGAGTTCGTCTGAATACCGCTTTCCGATACTTGTATAGCTGTAATGATTTCGAATAAGTTGAGGACCCGCTTCTCTTAGACTCAACTCATAGTCCTTATTCTCAAGAAGATTTACAATCTCGTCCACATAATCTTTCGGTGTTTCCGCATATACAATCTCAGCTCCGTTATGAACCTTGATGCCTTTGCAAGCGAACGGATCGGCAATAATACAGCACCCACTTGCAAGTGCATCCAGTATCTTTAGCTTAGTGCCGCCACCAGTACGAATAGGGCAAAGATAGAAGTGTGCTCTCCAGAGATAGTCTCGAACGTCATCAACAAATCCGTGGATATGAAATGACTTGTCGCTTTCAGAAAGCTTTACCATTTCACGGGTCGGTCCCCGACCAATGACATCTACTCTCATGTCAGGAATACGGGCTTTGATCAGCGGCCAGATCTCCCGGATAAAATACTCCACTGCTTCGCGATTCGGATACCAGGAAAGTCCACCGACAATAACAATGCTCTTTTCTAATACTTCGACTGACGCATTTGGGTAAAAGTATGAGACGTTTACCCCATTCGGAACAGAGAGAAACCGACAGTTGGGAATACTTTCTGCCATAACCTCAGCATCATCGTCGGAGCAGGTAAGGTTGAGGTTCGACTGCCTACTGTACTCGATTTCACTCTTCAGTAACCGCGAAGCCTCATACCTGTAATAGAGGCGCTTTATTATGTTCTTTTCCGTTCTTGCCCTTGAGCTGAGCATCGCTGATTCAAAATTGTGGTGGTTAAGGACAATTGGAAGTCCCTTAAAAAGGTCGGCGTAAACGCAGAGACTAATGGTATCAATATGCACCACATCAAAGGAGAATTCTGAAAGAAGCTTCGATATGTATCGCCTAACCTCTTCCGATCTAAGCCACTCCATATTATAGGCGCTTCCACGGAACAACGCTTTTAA
Organism: Marinobacter salarius; assembly: GCF_032922745.1. Taxonomy (NCBI): domain Bacteria; kingdom Pseudomonadati; phylum Pseudomonadota; class Gammaproteobacteria; order Pseudomonadales; family Marinobacteraceae; genus Marinobacter; species Marinobacter salarius. Next base: position 2,744,190 of record NZ_CP136693.1, on the reverse strand, counting down.
TGCTGTCAAATATTGGCCTCCGAAATTCGAGTCTTCTGGAATATCAAATACACTTATGGAACCTACATGTTTCAGCAATTCGCGTGTGGCAATATCAATTGGCTCATCATGCTCAGGAAGACTTGCTGAAAGTAAGTCTGCTTGGTTAAATGCTAAAAGATTGATGTCATGATACTTTCCAACCTCTTTAACCATGTTGAAGGTCCGTTGTAACACACCGCCTTTAGGAGGGTATGGTATTAGGTGCGATAGCCAGAGTATCTTCATGATCTTCCTTGTCCCAACTTTCCTTTCACTTTTAAGCTGTTGTTTAGCGCTACAACAAGAGCAAGATGGACCCACAGAAACGGATAGTACGCCACTGTAACAAACTGGCCTGCAACTACAAAACCGAGTATGGAAAGATTCATACAGGTTCCAATTAGCGCTAGTCTATTATCGCAGTCCTCAGCCTTTAGTCCGTAGTTTTCGGCTTTTAGTCGTCTTCCCAATCTATATGCCATAAAAATAAAACTTAGAAAGATAACTAAACCCAGCATGCCGGCATCCGTTCCAATCTGAATAAATATATTATGCGGAAGTTGAGCTCTCTCAACTAACAAATCCTCTGGGTGGTATCGCTCAAAATAGGGCGCAAAATTATAATAACCAACACCAAGAACTGGATTCTCCTGAATCATTTCAATACCATTTTCCCAGTAGAGCAAACGCTGCCGCGAGGTTCCGTCTTCCCCCATCGTCTCAAAACGTTGTTTTTGCTCTTCAGGTAGAAAATTCCAAATAAGAGTGAGCGCTAGTCCAACCGAAATAAAAATTTTTGGATTGAATACATACCGATAGTTCATCACGACGAGCTGAAAAATTAGCGCAAGCTGCGCTCCACGTGAGCTGGCGCCCAAAATGACCATGATGGCTGTAATTGGCATAAGCAAAAGAGCGAGATACCAACGCCTAGACACATGTGGTTTTACGAAATGGGCAAATGCCCACGCTAGAGGCCAAAAGACGAGCATTTGTATCGCTAACTCACCTGAATTTTGGAAAAAGCCAGGAGGCCCCATTAACCCCCAATCCGTAAAGGAAAATCCCCGACTGGCCCAAATTATCGACAACGATAGCGACAGCTTAAAGGATGCTAGCAAAAATATACATATAAAAATAAAAAACCGACGACGAGTATTAACGATATTCACTATTATGAAATAAATAATTATCCACAAATAGTATTTGTCGATATTTTTATACGAAACATCTGGGAAATAGGCGAAAAAGCTAGATGCTATTATTACCAGAAAAAATATAATTAACAGGACATTAACCGGTGAGGATACCCAGCGAACCGTTTTGTCTGTGAAGCATCCAAGGATTGCCCCGATTACCGCCAACTGCGTCCAGGGAAGGATATCTATTACGGGGTAGATTGACTGAGGACGAACGTACTCAAGAAAAAAATACGCGCAGACCATCCAAAACGCAAAACTCTCACTTTTGAGATGTTGCCAAATAGGTCCAACGCGTAGCGAGTAGAAATCTTCATCAGTTATTATTCTACGCTTTTTAACCACAGATCCCTCGTACCGCCTCTATTACCCTCTGTTCGCAGCGAACAAAGAACTGCTCACAGCAATTATAGGGATCGTGGATATAGGGGTTTGGATGTCTGCAGTAGTTACCAGCGAGAACAACTGGATACTTCTTCCCAAAAAGTTCATGAAAACGATTGAGATGAGAGGGTTCCATCACTACAACGAAATCCGATTCATGGAATTCAAAATCCGTGATATTCTGGCTTCTATGCTCTTTAAGCGACAGACCTTGGGAGCTGGCAAAACTTTCTGCTCTTGGATCGGCGGGAAAGCCATAGGCACAACAGAATCCGCATGAAGCTGTTTTGCGCCCAAGACTACGGGCGTAAACCTCCGCAAGCGGGCTCCTACAAATATTTCCATCGCATATGAATACAATTCGACGATTTCTCTCTGGCGGCTCAAGGGTAAACTCCCGATATCTCCCAATTTGAGCTAAAAACCAATGTTTTATATACTTTAAAAAGCCACTTCGCGATCCAAACCATTCATAAACCAGACGGTCCAACGTCAAATCTCCCTTTTGGTAACCCTTTATGACTCCAAATAACTTGTTGAGCACCGTCGATGCCCCATCCTGAGCGTTCTTGTCCATGATTTGCCCCCGTTGGCCAGCATCTTACCATGAGCTGATTTTAATGCACTTCCATGGAATTTGCCGCCCTTATGCAGGATAATCACGCTAACAAACCAAAAATGCGACAAAATCAGGATGTTGCTATAAATGGATCACCGAATTCTAGTGTTTGACGGAAACCAGCGTGCTGCTCTAGCAGCCCTCAGATCACTTGGATCGAAAGGTCTTTGGGTGGCCGTTGGTGAGACAAGTCCAGAATCGTTGGCAGGGTCATCCCAATATTGCTCACATCGCCTGAACTACCCAGATCCTTTTGATAACCCAAGACAGTTCTTTGAAAGCGTCCTGTTTCAGATCGAAAAACTCGGCGTCACCTTTCTACTACCCATCACCGAAGCTACTACATACGTTTTACTGAAGTACCGAACGGAGCTCCCGGAGCCAGTGATTCTGCCCTTCCCGGGTACAGGCGCTGTCGAACAGATAGCAAACAAGAATGAACTATTCGCAATGGCGCAGCGTCTTGCGGTGCCCACGCCTCAAACGCTTGTATGCCGAGACGTACAGGAGGGCTTGGACGCCCTTGGATCCATCAATAATTATCCAGTCGTACTGAAACCATACAAATCGAAGATCCTGTTGGATGAGACAATAGTCTCTACGCAAGTTATTGTCGCTTGGTCAAAAGAAGAAGCCCTTGCGGCCCTGAAAAAGCACTCGTTCTTCAACTTTCCGTTTGCACTGCAGACCTTCATCAAGGGGCAAGGCCAAGGCATTTTCGCATTGTTTGATCGCGGCGAACCTGTCCGTTATTTTGCTCACCGCAGGATACGCGAAAAACCTCCCGGAGGTGGAGTCAGTGTACTGAGTGAATCCTCCGCAATTAATGAAAAATTAAGAATATCAGCTGAAAAGCTTCTGCGGAACGTTCACTGGCACGGAGTAGCTATGGTCGAATTCCGATTCACTGAGGATGGGATCGGGTACCTGATGGAAATCAACCCGAGGTTCTGGGGCTCACTGCAACTCGCAATTGATTCTGGGGTTGATTTCCCCTGGTTGCTGTACTTGATTAGTACTGGTAGACAAGTCCCGACGGACGACTGGAAGTATCGCCGCTTACGATGGCTTCTAGGGGATTTGGATAGGCTATATTTAGTACTCAAAGCGCCCTTATCAACCTATTCTATAAGGGATAAGATCTTTGAGACCCTTCGATTTTTAAAGCCAGGCTTCCATACTCAGCATGAAGTCAATCGATGGAATGATCTCTCCCCGGCCTGGTTTGAACTTAAGAAATACCTCCGTGCACTGAAGAAATGACGACAGACATGTACCAGCCCTACGTTATTATTCTTGCCAACGGTTTGAATGGCCTCGGCGCAGTTCGCTCCGCCGCCCTCGCGGGCTTGAAAACTTATACCCTGCTGACCAACAATGCTGATCTATGCAATTATAGTAGATTCAGTCAATATCGCTTTCTTTTGCCAAAAAACCCTTCTTCGGGGGACCTTCGTCTTATTCTTGATCAATTGTACAGAAACGAAGGTGGAGCAGGTGTTCTGTTTGCCTGTTCAGACTTCGGAGCTGAGCTTCTTAGTACGCTAAAACTGGAGGGTTATTCCAGGCAGCACCTGATCGTACCCTCTTCAGATACAACCGCAGTTCTAAACGACAAATATCTGGAATGCAAATACATGGAAGAAGGAGGAATTACCCTTCCGAAAACCTATTATTGCCTAGAGGCCGACTTTCCCGAGTCTTTTCCCCTGCTTATTAAACCGCGAACCTTTCGGGATTATGAACTGCTGGGGTCGAAAAACCGTGTTGTAGCCTCTCTATCCGAACTAAATGCGTTCAGAATGGAGTTCAGTCAACGTCTGGACCGGTTTATTGCTCAAGAAATCATTGAGGGGGCCGACGATCACCTATGGGTGTGTAATGTGACCTTTGATCAGAATCAACAGCTCAGCGCTTGCTTCGTGTTCAAACGCCTCGGGACAATGCCCTCTCACTATGGGGTTACCTCTTTGGCGATTAGCCAAGACAACCATACGCTTCGTGACGAATGCGCAAAAATTGGAAAAGCCCTGAATTACACGGGCCCCGCGATGATCGAGTTCAAGAAAGACCGAGATTCCGATTCCTACTTCTATATTGAAACTAACCCGCGACTGGGAATGTGCAACTGGTTTGATACTCGGTGTGGAGTCAACAACATTCTGGCCTGTACTCAGGCAGCCTACGGCGATGAAATGGTGCCTGTACCCCAGAAAAACAATATCGTGTACTGGAATTTCTTCGGGGATTTAATCGCCCGACTTGAAGACAAGGAACGATTGTTTTCTATTGTCTTCCGCTATGTGGTGCTGTTGCATCGCCGGCGTATTGGTGCACTGCTTTATTGGAAAGACCCACAACCGGCCTTTCGGTATGCCTGGGCTTCAGTGAGGGACATTGTTCAGCGGGTAAGGAGAAAGTTACGGCAGAAACTTGGCTGAATCGGCGCGTTCTCTTTTAGTGCTTCAAGCCGATTGACGATCTGGAGGAAGTCGCCAGTGGTTTCGGGCAAGGAAAACCGGGGGAGTTCATATTGGCAATAGCCGTGTTTGATGTAATCCGGCACCGTATTGAATGCCATTTTAAAGCCAGTCCGTTTCAGTTCCTCTATATCGACGGCATCGTAATCCGATAATCGGCCAGTCGGATAGGCGAATACTTCAGGTGTATACTTCAGTTCCTGTTCTATTCTTCGGCGGGCGTCGTTGATCTCCCGGTGTTTTTCTTCTAGCGATAGCGCTGAAAGGATACGGTGTGAGTATGTGTGGGGATAGACTCCATGCCCCCTTTCATGCAGTGATCTTGCGTCGTCCCAGGACATTGGCCGGTATTCCGGGGGAATCGTGTCGGGGAAATCAACCTCCAATTTTGGGTAGAACTCTGCATGTAGCCACTGATAGATACGTTCCTGATTGACGACCTTCAGGGCATTCCGAATCTCGCGGGTGGTTCGTTTTACGCTGGTCTCAGCCAGATTAACGGAATATTCGCTACCAGACGGGAGCCGGAGGTTGGCCTCTCGGATGCTGGTAAGATTCGCCGCATACGCTATGTGATCATCCCAGGGCCAGAGCTGCATATCCAACAAGCCGGTGATGACAAAGAAATTCAGCGGGAAACCAAACTCATCAAACACGCTGGCAGCAACATCGTGGTGATCAGCAAAGCCATCATCAATGGTAAACATAACAGACTTGGACGGGACCGCCCTGCCCTCATCAAGGAATAGCCAGAGCTGATCCATGGTCAGCACCCGGTATCCTCGCTGGGAGAGATAGCGAAGATAGCTCCGAAGCCTGTCAGCCGTCATTTCGCCCGGCACATCATCATTGCCGTTGGTGACCCTATGCACCATGAAGACGGGCACACGCCCGGGGCATAGCCACCGATAGAGGCCTGTTTCGCCCACGAGATTTGCGACCTTCAGAATGACAGACTTCATTGTCTCGCCCCCTGCATTGAAAATTTCAGCGCTGTGTGTAGCGCTCGTACAGTCCCTGATAGGCGTGCAACATACTCGCAAGGCTGAATCGCGTCTTCGCACTCTTCAGGGCCTGCTCAGTTACCTGCTGTCTTAACTCGCGGTTGTTGAGACGCTGAATAGCGCTGACGATTGCGTCGGGATCTCTGATGGGTATCAAGAGCCCGGTTTTGCCGTCGGAGATTATTTCCTCAGGGCCACCACTTCGTGTCGCAATAATAGGCACTTCAGCCATCATAGCTTCAACCGTGGAGATTGAGAATCCTTCGGAGGTAGATGGCAAAAGGAAGATGTCTGCCTGCCGAAGAACGTCGACTACGTCTTGCCGAAAGCCGAGCCAGTGAATTCTGGGTTGCTGCGCCGAACCAGCCATCTGTTCTTTAAGCTTCTCGAACAAAGCTGGGCGCTGATGGCCCACAACGACAAAGTGGGTGTTCGGATCCAGATTTACCATTTTGACAGCGGCATCGACCAGGTGATCATAGCCTTTGGCGGGGCGGATATTGCCAATTGAAACCACCAGATTCGACTCTGGAGGCAGGCCCAGCTCTTCTTTCAGTCCTGACGCGGGAGCCCTACAGAAAAGCTCGGGATCGACGCCATTGTAAATCAGGTGGAGCTTGCGGGCCGGCAGTGAACTCCGCTCGGCGAGTTCTTCCTGCAGCCGTTTCGACACACACACGATGGCTGACGCACCACAGCCGATAATGCCGAATTTTGCCCGCAGAAATCGCTCTCCCGCCGCAACATCGACTGCGCCGTGGAAGGTGGCAATCATTGGCTTTCTGTAGATCAACGCTAGCAGAGCGCCGTAGACATTTGAGCCCAGCAGGTGAGCGTGAATCAGCTCAACGCGCTCTTCAGCCACCAGGCGTCTCAAGCCACCGATGTAACCGAGATTGAAACTGCCCTTGGAGTTGATGAAACGGGGCGTAATTCCAACCGCACGAACCTGGTCCGCCACCCACCCCTCGCCTCGCAGTACCACAACATTGCGAAACCGGGTTTGCTGAAGTTCTTTCAGCAGATTGATGAAAACGGTTTCAGCGCCACCGGGGCCGGTGGTATCAATGAGATGCAGAATGGTCTTTGTATCCGTCCCTGCCATGAATTCCTATCCTCTGATCCAGTAGAGAGCACGGAACAACGCGCTTTTAACCAGCATTACGGTGAGGAACTGATAACTCTCGGTTGCGATCCGTGTTTTATAATTCTCTTTCTTGCCTTGCCCTGCAAGCAGGTCAAACCGGTGCGTGTCACACTCGCTGAACGCCTCCTCAATGGCGTAGCCCAGGTGCAACGTGCCAAGTGACAGCTTTTTGTGGAAGTTCTGCTCAAAGCCTGCCTGGAGGTTGTAAACCACCCCTCGATACCAGACGTTATAGAGCAAAGAAACAATGTCCTCCCCGCAGAACAACGCCGACAGAATCGGTCTCCCGCCTTCCTCCTCGATGCGGGACAGAAATGTCTTATGGAACGCCAGGCTTTTTTCTGTCACACAGTCTTTCTGCCAACGCTCTCTGTGGAACCCATTCAGTGCCTGGAAGAATGCGTCCGGATCCCTTGGCCAGAGGTTCTCTTCACGCGAAGTCGCCAGCGACTCAAATAACTCGCGGCGATTGTAGAGCTTCAAGCGACTGTTGGGCCCGAGTGACGCAAGATAGTCCTCGAACAGCCCCGAGGTAGAGATCGCATACCCATCGTCAACGGCGGTAATCCGGAATGCCCAATCGTTAGTGGCAGCTATTGTGACCAGGGCGGAGAGATCCTCAGACCCGGTGCGCACGTCATTGAAAACGGCCTCAGTCCAGTCACTGTCCTTCAGATACTGCTCTATCGACTGAACCAGCGGTTGGCCGGTCAGGTCCGTGGAAAACCGGTTGTACTCGGTTCTTGGTGTTCTCAGCTCACGGGAGCTGGTACCCACGAACTGTATCGAACGCACAGGCAACAGGCCCTTCAGCCGGTATCTGGATTCGTACAGGCCAGATACCTCTCCGTCCCACGGTCTCACAAGCCGGAAGCCCTCCTGGTGCCCCCAGGTATCCCACCAGGCACTCTGCCACGCCCTCGTCTGGAACAGGCTCATTACGGCAGGGCCTTGACGATGTGGGGGCCAAGCAGGTTCGCCATCCAGACGGGCAGGCGCTGCCAGGCTGCAATCATCAACCGGAATTTGGGATTACCAGGGTTCAGTGCCGGGAGTTTTTGCCCTTCCGGCAACAGGTAATCCCAGTACAGTTTGATGGGCTGCGCGCCCCACTGCTGCTTGAAGCGATAGGTGCCAGCGTCGTGGCTGCAACGCCCGAAATCGAACACCTCAAAGCCTTGCTGAATCGCGAACTCAAGCACCTTCCAATACATCACCATATTGATACTGGTATGGTTGTACTTGCGCAGTGTCGACGCCCAGGGAATCTCCATCCTGCCCTGGTAACCGGTCAAAAAGGCGCAGCCAACAGCCTTCCCGTCTATTCGAGCGACCACCAGCCACGCATTCCCCTCCAGGGTATGCAGGAGGTTTCGGAAAAAGTCCCTGCCGTAGACTGGTGTACCCAGATCACGCATATTCACGGAAAAAACGCGATAGAACTCGTTCAGCAGTTCCGGCCCGCCAATGCTTAACTCCGTTATCTCCCGCTCACCACGGCGGATCTGTGCCCGCAACTTGGGCTGGAAGCTGGTCCACAGATCGTCGGTATTATCGGGCAGTGGTAGCCAGAAGGTGACCTTGTCCGTACGTTGAGGAAGCCCCAGTTCGTTATCCTGGCAGAAACGCATTTCCAGATGACTTGCTGACAGTTCCTGCCGCCAACGCTCTGCTTCGTCGAGCAGGCCCTTGGCTGCGCTGGGGTGATCTGCCAATACGCCGCCATAATTGAAGTAAGGCATTGAAACCAGAAAGTTACCGAACAGGCGGCTGTTCAGTTGCACGACAGGAAGGACCCCTACGATTTCCCGCACACTGTTATAGGCGCACAGAAAACGGGTTTTATGGCCGTAGGTTTTGTCGATAAACGTTGATACGGATGGCTTGTGCCAGACGGACGCTGCGGGGTGCCTGGCTACATAAGCCTCTGCATCGTGAAATCCGGATGCATCACATGGTTCTATCGAAATCGAGGGCCCAGCGGTGGCATCACCGATGGCCCGAGGAATGGCGACCGGTTGCGGAGCCCACTTCGCAGGCGATTGGGCCTCACTAAGTTGCTGCTTGACGAGCTTCTGGAGCTGTTTAATTTCGCCAGAGACGTGCTGCAGTTCCGATATTAACGCTTCGGTGCTTTCACCGGACTTGCGAGCCTCGCCAACCAGTCGGCTGAGCTTCCCCTTGGTGCCCTTGAGTTCTTCCAGCCGTACCTTGGAGGCCTTTATATCCGGGACCGGTGTCTCCATTCCCATTGCGCTATCCTTAAAACAACAGTCAGACGGCGACGGCCCTGGTAGGTATGTCGATACCTGAGAGCACATCCGATACCGAGCCGAAACGGAAGTCTCCCAGCAGCCGTTCCAGTCGATGCATGCACTTATCCAGATTGTTGTAGTGCCGGAAGCGGGAGAACGCTTTGACGTTCAGCCGTGGCTGCCCGGTATCGATCTCCCAGGGGTGCAGGTAGAAAATAAACGGCTGTCCCGCCCGGTTGATCTTGCCTAACCCCCAGTGACTGAGCCAATACGGAAATAACCTGAAATAGCCGCCTCCCGCGATGGGCAGTCGATATTTTCCGATGGGGCACGTCGACAACGGAAATTCGGTAAGGGTTTTACCGTTGGGCGCTTGTAGCAAATAGGGTTCATGGGGTGTTCCCGGCATGCCGTAGCGGTCGTGGTGTACTGGGAAAATTGAGGAATCCCACGTAAATCCCTCGTCACAGAGGATATCGAGCGCCCAACGGGACTGTGCCGTGATGGAATAACTTGCAGCCCTGTAGCCGGTTATTGGCTCGCCCGTGATGTCTTCCAGGATTGCCTTCGATTTATGGGTCTCCTCCCGGAACACCTCGGGGGTCTGCGTATAGACCAGTTGATGGCTGTATCCATGGCTGGCAATTTCGTGGCCTGCCTGCTGGATCTTCCTCACCAGGCCGGGAGAGCGCTCGGCAACCCAGCCCAGTGTGAAAAAGGTGGCCTTGACGTCCCGCTCGGAAAACAATTCTAGCAATCGCTCGGTGTTGGCCTCAACCCGATACTCCATGGTTGGCCATTCGTCGCGGCTGACGGCCTCCGCAAGCGCAGCCACCTGGAAATAGTCTTCAACATCAATCGTCAAGGCGTTCTGTCTCACGTCGGTAATGCTCCGGGTGCAGAATGAATACTGAAATTATGCCACGTCAGAAAAAGCGGTAATCCAGGCCCAGTGATACCCAGTTTTCATCGTATTCACTGGTGCTGAGGTCACTTGATTCGGATGTATGGCCAATCCTGCCGGTGATGCCAAGATCACGGGTAAGCTCGTAGGTCAAACCCACTTCCAGGCTGATGGTCTCTTCGTCGACATCATCCTCATCAAACGATTGATACTGATATCTCGCGCTGGACTGGAGCGTCAGCAATGGTAGAACGGGGCGCTGGTAATTTACCGCCAGGCCCAGCCGGTCTTCTTTTTCGTCCACCCGGATGTAATCAGAACGGTTTGCAAACACGTTGACGTTAAGTTGCGATGAGTCGCTGAACTGTCGCCTTATACCGGTATTAATCGCAGTGACTTCAACCTCGCTGATTTCCCGTAGATCGAACACAAAGTCGTCAAACCGGATGTCAAAGTCCGAAGTCTGGTCGGTAAATTCCCTGCTTCCGTTGATATAGAACGTTGTTACCGGGTTAATTTGCCGCTCAAGCGAAATATCACCAACTAGACCGTCGCTCGATGTTGAGTTTCCACCAAAGCTGCTTTCAATCTCACTGACACCCACGCTGCCAGACAGACTCGTCGTCGCCCAGGTCTGTGAAAAATCGAGACTGACCACATCGGTATCGATTTCGGCACCGGTATCAAATTCAGCCTGATTGGTTTGCACACTGACACCACCGCTGAAGGTCGGGCTGAACATTCGGCTCCAGCCAACGGAGCCGATATATCGGTCACTGTCCGTTTCTTCGGGCTCTTCGAATTCCGTATCTTCGTACTGCAGGGAAAAGCGCAGTTGATCTACGTTGCTCAGCCGCAACGCGTATACAGGGCCGGTGCGAAACACGTTTTTTCGAGTGGTGTTGTCCGGAGTATCGTTACCACGGGTGTCCCTGGTGACATCCCGCAGGTTATCAGCAACTTCCCATCTCAGGCCTGTCGTCAGTTCACAGTCGCCCTGGAAGTCCAGGGTTGTGTAGGTTTCCGGATCATAGGTTGTGTCATGCCAGATACCGTAACCGAGATCCGCATAGGTGTTCGCTTCACATTGGCCAGGATCTGTCTGGTGGGAAAGCCTGAGGTTTGCCCTGGTTTCCACATCGCTTATTTCATTATCCGAATCACGGGTTATGTTATCGCTGTAGCGGTTGGTCAGGCCACCCGACAACGTCAGCGGCTCTGCCAAAACTGGTTGACTGGGTAACACACAAAAAGCCAGGGCGGCAGCGGTAATCGATGGCGGGCACTTCCATGGCCCGATCAACTTAGCCATTGATAACAGCTCCCACAAACTTCTCAGCGTGAAACGCTCCAGCGGCCTGTTCAATACCGTCCGCTGTCATGCCTGCGTGAGGAATGACCAGCATGGCGTAATCGCAAAGTTCGGTCAGTATCCGCGCGTCAGGCGATTCGGTAATCGGCGCGGTATCCAGCACGATAAAACGATCCGGGTAACGGCGGCGAACAGCCTGCAGAAACTGCTTCATTCTGAAGGAGGTGAAGAATTCACCAGGCGTTTCCCTTCGGCTACCAGCGGGAATCAGACGAAGCCTCGGAATACCTGTGGGGTATAGGATTCGGGCTATATCGTAGTCAGGATCATCCAGAAAATCCGTCAAACCCGACTCAGGGACGATATCCAGGGTGGAATGAAGAGCCGGTTCCCGAAGGTTGCAGTCGATTATCAGAGCCGTTTTCGCTTCGTCAAACGCGAAGGCGGCCGCGAGGTTGAGGGCGACAAAAGAGGAACCGGCGCCTTCCCTTGCTCCACTGACGACAAGGGTGAAGTTATTGCCGCCTGATTTTTCAAGCAACTTGGTCCGCAGATTACGGAAGTGGTTTACCAGTTTCCGATTGCCGGACTCAGGATAGATGATTCGCCGCTCGTCCAGATCATCCGGCGAGAGGCGGCGGGGTTCCTGCATGCGGACGATCTGTTTGCTGATGACGTACTTGTCGACACTGCCTGCACCAAGCTCAAGCGAACTTGGAACAAGCATCCGTGAATCATCCCATTCTGAAAACCTGTCCTCACCGCGACTAAGCACTTCTGGCGCATTGTTGGGGGCTGATGAGCCAACATTGCCCTCAGCTTCCCGGTTCATCTTCTCTGACTTCCACTTTTCGAAATCAGACAACACGCTGTCTTCGGGGGAGGCATTCTTTTCCTGATCTGCTCTGGAATCTGCCATTAAATCACTCCAAACACAGAAGCCAGTGCTACTGCGATGTATGCTGTGGCAACCAATATTGCCATCACCACAACTGCCACGGTTACCTTACGGTCCCGGCGCTTCTCGAAAGGAGTACGCACTTCAGGAAGATGCTCCAGCACCGGAATGTCCAGAACATCTTCAAGCTGTTCCCTCGAGCGGATACGCGGGTCGACCTGCAACAACCCTGCAATGGCACCAAAGGGTGCGACTGCACCGAGAAGCAGGCCCGCCATCGCGAACATTGAGAACTTTGGCCCTGTCGGGCTTGTGGGGTATTGCGCAGCTTCGTTTATCTTATAATTCAGGCCCTGGCCTTCAATATCCAGATGCATCGAAACACGGGCTTTCTCACGGCGTTGCAGAAGATCGTTGTAGATTTCCTTGTTCACTTCCATGTCACGTGTGAGTTCGGAATACTGCGCCTTGTTTTCCTGGATACGCTCCATGCGCTGCTTCTGTTCTGCAATCAATCGCTGAATGGAACTGATTCGGGTTTCAACGGTTTCGATATCGGTATTGGTTGTCACCAGCTTGGACCGAACTTCTTGATAAACCGGGTTGGGTACACTTTCATTGCCACCGGAGTCGTTGGAAACATCCTGTTCCGCAAGTGCCTGCTCCCTTTGTTTCCTCAGTTCCTGCAGTTGCTCTCTGAGTATCACAATATCTGGATAAGTGTCGTGGTAACGAAGCCGTAGCGAGTCCAGCTGCTCCTCCATGGAGTTGATTCTCTCATGGTAAGAGTCCACGGTCCGCCCCTGCCTTAACGTACGGTCAACGCCTCTGAGTTCCCGCTCAAGCGCCTGGGCACGGGTTTCGAGCTCTTCTTTTTCCAACTGGGCCAATTCGAGGCGGCTTTGCAGGTTCGACAGCCGCGAATTGGCATCCGCCTCCGTCCCATCTACGTTCTCGGACAGGAACTGCTTAAGGCGCTTTTCAACTGCGGCAATCTGTTGTTCGTAGCTCTTGACCTGTTTATCAATAAAATCATACGCAGATCGGCTTTCTTCACGCTTTCGCTTGGCATTCTCTTCAATAAACGCCTGACCCAGTTTCTGAGCTACCCTGAATGTTTTGAGCGGAGACGACGACGAATAACTGATACTGAAATAATTATCGCCTCTTGGCACAACAGACATACTGTATCGGAGGCCGTTGATGCGGCCTTCCAATGCTTCAGGACCAATGTTGCCGGCGTTTTCGCCATAGATCTCGGTATCCATGGCAATGTCTTCCAGCACACTTCTGGACCCTAGCAGTTCCCTGGCAGCGGACACCTTTTCGCTGACTTTTGTTGCAACAGCCCTGCCTTCCATGAGCGGTTGGATAATGTTTCTGTCATCAACAAAAATAACGACCTGAGACTGGTATTTATAAGGCCACAGGAAACCTGCTGCCAGCACCGAAAAGCTGACCACAACGAACATGAGCAAAGCCAGCCATTTGCGCGAGCGCACCTCCCGCACGATCTCTTTCGGTAACTGGTTAATCGGAAGTGCCATAGCAATAGTCCGTTATTTCAGAAAGCTCAGCAGAAAACCACAGCCTCCACCCAAACCGGGTTAAAGACTTCTCTCTGGTACTGTCAGGATATCTCCCGGCCGCAATTTATAGTTTGTCGATATATCCCCACGTGAAAGGATTTCGTCCAGCTTTACCGGAATGGCAACGACTTCCCCATCAAGCGTCCGATACAGCACCGAATTGTTCGGGGACGCAAACGGGGTCACACCGCCAGAAGACAGCACCATGTCAAGAACGGTCATACCCGCGCGGTGCGGAACAGACGTGGGTTGCTGGACGGCACCGGTTACGCGAACCCGGTCGGTGAATTCGTGGCTCCCCATGCTGGTGACAACGATGCTGACCTGAGGTTCCCTGATATAGGCGGAGAGCTTGCTTTCGATATCATTCGCCAGCGCATCCGGCGTACGGCCGGAGGCCTGTACATCACCTACAAGCGGCACGGATATTTTGCCATCCGGCCTGATAGGGACCGAAATGCTCAGATCCTCATTTCGCCAAACGGAAACCCGCACCACGTCTGTAGCGCCAAGAATGTACTCATCAACGCTGTTGGTTGTGTCAACAGCCAGAGCGCGCTGGATCTTTTCAGGAGATGACGTTGTGGGGCCTGCACAACCCGAAGCAAATACGATTGCGGTAACGGAGAACACTAACCCCAGGAGTGAATACTTCGATGACATTTTAAGTCCTCTCTACAATTCCTTGCCTGTTTCCATGTCTCGGGAAAAGCTGGCCCCGAAACTACCTTGATCCTTTCTTGAACAATACCACTTCTACTGTCTGAATTATAATCAACAAATCGAGTAACAGACTTTGATTCTTTATATAGTAAAGGTCATAACGGAGCTTTTCGCGGGTGTCTTCTTCATTATCAGCATAAGCAAAACAAAGCTGGGCCCATCCCGTCAAACCGGGCTTGACTCTGTGCCGTTCACTGTAGAATGGAATCGTTTCCGACAGTTGCTCTACAAAGACCGGCCTTTCAGGGCGAGGACCGACAAAAGCCATCGTGCCGTTCAATACATTGAAGATCTGTGGCAACTCATCAACCCGAATTTTGCGGATAATCTCCCCTACCTTAGTGACCCTTGCATCGTTCTGACTGGCCCAGACGGCACCATTCTTTTCCGCGTCGGTGATCATGGAGCGGAACTTATGAACCCTGAAAACGGCGCCACTTAGACCTACACGCTCCTGACTGTAGAAAATCGGGGCTTTTAGTCCATCTTCGATCTTGATGGCTATTGCCGTGAGAATCATCAGAGGCAGGCCGGCCAACAGCAAAGTGGTAGCTGCCAGAATATCCAGTGAACGCTTGCCAAAACCATAGACAGACGATACTTTGAATCCGTCAGAAAACACCAGCCAGCCATGAGTCACCATTTCCAGAGCGACTTTTCTTGACTCCCTCTCGTAGAAGCTCGCGCCGTCGACAATACGAACGCCGAGCATTTTGCACTCCAGGAGATCTTCCATCGGGAGGCCCTTGCGACGATCGTCCACAGCGACCACAATTTCCTTGACCGGGTGCCTGAGTATGTACTGATGGAGCGTTGATGGGAGCTGGAGAAGGTTTTCCTGGCTTACCTGAACCGGCTCATCCGGTAACGAAACAAACCCGGTAAGAATAAAACCCTTGCGGTTGAAGGGTGTTGTCAGATCCTCAAGAAGCTGCCTTGCCCTGAAGCCGGCCCCCAGAACCAGAACCTTCCGCTTGAACGCATCTTTTCCTGCCATGGCAAAGAACACCAATCGACTTATCCCGAGGAGGAAAAAGCCAAAGACAGAAGCAGATGTCAGCAAGTCTGTAAAGCCCAGATACCAGAGCCAGTCGTTACCCAGGATATAGATCACACTGGACGCCGGCACGCCGATGATTAGCGCAAAGATTGTCCGCAACATCATGCCGGACATCCCTTCCTCAAGCCGGGACTGGTGGACACCCAGGGCAATCATAACCAGAAGGTTGACAAGACCGAAGACAATTGCAGAAGGCAGAAGGAATATAAGGCTATCGAGAAAAAAGGAGACTTCCCCGAAGTGGCGGAAAAAAGCAGCAAGCGAAAAGCTGATCGCCAGAACAACTAAGTCAATAAGGCCCAGGATAACGAAGGGAACATGAATGTAATGCCTGAACAATCTGACGTGGGCCACGCCAACTCCTTTTGCTGTTCACCGTAAATACGTCTGCGCATCCAATGCTGCAGATCTGACAATGAACAGAGTTTACTGCATTTTAATGATACTGCAATCGGGTACAGTGAAGGACGACTTACAATGCGGTGCGAAAACGCAAAACACCCTACCCTTTTTATCGGGCAGGGTGCTTCAGGGTTTACGAAAACTCAGGCCGACTTGCGACGACGAGTCATTCCCAGGCCCACCAGGCCAAGACCAAACAGAGCAAGCGTTCCCGGCTCAGGCACGGCCTGCACGTCCGAAATACCAACGATCAGATCGTTATAATCGAAGTCACCGTCGATCAGGTCTTCGAAGGCAACGATTAGAGAGCTGTTACTGAAGTCGCTGTTGAAGCTTTCGGTGACGTCAAAGATTTTCGTCATGTCGACACCACCGTTCAGACCGGCGTCGGAGTAGAACATTTTGTCGCCACGCTGAAGGTAAAACCCAAACGTCGATCCTATATTCGCCGTTCCGTAAGCAGTCTTTGCGGTTCCCGCATCTAAGTCAAAATTCACCTTGGAATTTTCATTTAGATTAGAGCTGTCAGTGCCAGAAAAAACTTGAAGCGTTTGGCTACTGTCGTTCGGATCATAAATACCGAAATTGTTGATGTTCGCAAAACCCGCAAATTCGAAAAGCAAGAAAGCGCCAGCTGAGTCTTTATCTCCGTCAGTATCTGTCAGTTGGGCATGAGCTTTACCAGTGTCGTAGAACGCACCTTCTCCCCGGCTGTCAATGAATACCGCATCACCGTTGTCATCTTTAAGATCGAAAACGTCCATTGGGCCAGCCTGCGCGACCGAGAACGTCCCTGCTAGCATTACTGCTGCAATCAGTTTTGAAGTCATTTTCATTCTACTGCTCCTTGTTACATCTTAATTTGCATTTCTTACCGTCTCGCTAATGCAGCTGCCGTGCCACTTTATTTTTGCAAATAAAAACAGGGCGTTATAACCGGCCAGAAATTATTGCGTAAAGTTAACTGACACCCAGCGCGCCTGCGGTTAACGATTACGCCTGGACCGACGCGAAAGCCCGAGCCCCAGGAGTCCCAATGCCAGAAGCGCCAACGTTCCCGGTTCCGTAACGTTCGCAACGGTTACGTTATCGATGCCATAGCCGTCATCAGGGTTGTTGGAAAAAATGCTGACATCCCCCAGGCCTGCTGCGTCGTAGAGGCTGATGTAGAAAATTCGCCCATTGCCCAGTGAAGACCCGAAAATATCACCAAAGCTGAAATCAACCCCACCGAGGGACAAACGTCCTCCAGCGTCGTTGGGGTCGGTTATGTAGAAACCCATACTGTTAAAGCCGGCTGCTGGAGAAATAACCATCTGGCGGGCGTCCATACTGTCGAGCCAGTTATCCGAAGATACGGCGTAGCGCCCACTGAACGGGCTGGCACCGGCGTTCAACACGGCGAGCCCATCGTTGCAGTTGTAACTTCCGCTATCGCACAGGCCACCGGTGCCGGAAACGGCGCTGGTGAATGACCCGACGCCGACGGTTGAGTTGATGGTGCTCGAACTGACTTCCAGCGGTGTAGAACGAGTTGTCGTCAAATGTTTCGGTGAGATACCCAGAGTGGACAGAATCAAGGAAGGCTTGCTCTGCCGCAGATGATGCAGCAGCCCCCTGGCCACTGATCGTCAGAATGGGGGCGGCTCCGGCCCACGAACAGGCGCCTAGGAGAAGGCCCGCAGTCATGATTGTTTTTAGCGTGTTCATAGTCAGTACTCCATACAAGCTGACAGAATCGTCTCAGTGTGTGGAGTACTGTTTGCATACCACGTGCCATCGGGCTAAACGCCAGACTTTCAGCGAGTTAGCACAACCGCTACAGCACCGATGTAAAGTTTTTCGACATGCCGACCTCCAACTCCATGGTGCTGCGACCAAGGGCGTTCAGATGACAAACAATCCAACGAATTCGTGCACCGGCGTGGCCTCCAGAGTCTTCTGTTCTTTACAGAGGCGGAAAATCCGATCGCACTGCTGGCCTGGAAACCTCGTGGCCAGATTGCTGCGGAACTTGTCTTCCAGCAGCGGGATGCCCTCTTTCCTGCGGCGACGGTGCCCGATGGGGTACTCTACTGCAACATTGTCCGTGCTGGTTCCATCTTTAAAAAACACCTGAATCGCGTTGGCGATGGAGCGCTTATCGGCTTCAAGGTATTCCCGGGTATACCTATCGTCCTCCACCACTTCCATCTTCTCGCGAATCTCATCGATGACGGGGTTTGCTTCGTGGAAGCTATCTTCATAGTGTTCCGCAGTGAGGCTGCCAAAGATCAAAGGCACCGCGGCCATATACTGAAGGCAGTGGTCCCTGTCTGCCGCGTTTGCCAGCTTGCCCTGTTTGGAAATGATGCGGATTGCAGATTCGTGGGTAGTGATGACGATCCGGTCGATCTCGTCCAGGCGGTCCTTAACCTGCGGATGCATGGTGACCGCAGCCTCCGCTGCAGTCTGGGCATGGAACTCCGCCGGGAAGGAAATCTTGAACAGGATGTTCTCCATCACATAGCTGCCGAATGGCTGGGGTAAAGAAAACTGACACTTGTCATCCTGTTTTAGCTTCTGGTCCTTGTTGGTTTTACTGAACAGTACGTCGTAAACCCCCCATTGGGGTGCTGTGAGCACGCCTGGAATGCCCATTTCACCCCGCATGGCGATATCCGCCAGTCTCACTGCCCGGGAAGTCGCGTCGCCTGCGGCCCAGGACTTGCGGGACCCCGCGTTCGGTGCATGACGGTAGGTCCGAAGGGACTGACCGTCCACCCAGGCATGGGACAATGCAGAAAGCAGTTGATGCCGGTTCGCCCCCATCAATTTTGCAGTCACAGCAGTAGAGGCCACTTTGACCAGCACGACGTGGTCCAACCCCACGCGATTGAAGGAGTTCTCGAGTGCCAGCACACCCTGAATTTCGTGGGCCAGGATCATTGCCTCAAGCACATCCCTCACCGTTAACGGGGACTTGCCCTCGCTGACCCGCTTCTGTGACAGGTAATCCGCCACCGCAAGGATGCCCCCCAGATTGTCCGATGGGTGACCCCATTCGGCGGCCAGCCAGGTGTCGTTATAGTCGAGCCAGCGGACAATACAGCCAATGTCCCAGGCGGCTTTCACCGGGTCCATTCGAAAAGGCGTGCCGGGAACGCGGGCTCCGTGGGGGACTACCGTACCCTCTACAAGTGGGCCAAGGTGTTTCGTACATTCCGGGAAACGTAATGCCAGCAGGCCGCAGCCCAGTGTATCCATCAGGCAGTTGCGGGCAGTATCCCAGGCCTCTTTACTCTTGATCCGGTAGCTGAGGGTGTAGTCAGCTATGGATTGCAAAACTTCGTCGTAATCGGGCCGTACGTTGAGAGCTACATTCTCAGCCATACCAATAATTCCTTTTTTCCGAATATTTTGCTCAAGCAATATAGTTCACAAACGATCTATCAGATTCTCCAGGCTTAAGCCATACGCACCTTACCTCTTGGGCAGTTCAGCCTAGATTATCGAATCTCTGCCGGTTAAAACCACTATAGGTAAAAATCTATAGTCTAAGACTCACTTTCACATTCCAAAACGTTCCATCGTTGAGGTGGCAAGATAATGCCCCCGAATCAATACTTTTCCTATCCAGCCCCAATTCTCATTGAGGAGAACAAAAATGCCGCGCTATATGGTAGCTATCTTCGTTTGCTCGGCTTTGTTGATGAAAGGTTGTCAAACTTGGCCCCCGCAAGATCCCAATTTACTCCCTCCTACCGCTGCGCTTCCGGAGTCTAGCACCCAAGGAGAAGTCCAAATCTATTACTGGGAGAATATTTCAGGCACTTCAGTAGGGGCTCTCACTTCAGATCAAGCATTTCCTGATTCACCCGATCTCACAGAAATGCTTAGCGAGCTTCGGGGAAATACAGATCGGGGGGATGATTACGGTAGCTTGGTCAGGGGATATATTGTTCCTTCCGAACCAGGTATGTACACCTTTTTTGTAAGCGGAGATGATGAGACGGAGTTTTGGCTTAGCCCTTCCTCCGACCCTTCCGAGAAAACGAAAGTTGCGGAAGTTCCGGGTTGGACCAGTGCGTTGAATTACAACAAGTATAGTTCGCAGACCTCCGCTGCAATCGAACTCGATACAGGCGAAAAGTACTATTTCGAAATTATTCACAAGGAAGGCGCAGGTGGTGATCACTTCAGCGTTGCTTGGGAAGGCCCCGGATTCGGTCGTGAAATCATATCTGGACAGAATATCGCAAGCTATGCTGGCGGGACTCTTCATTTAGAAGATGGCGCCAGTGCCGAATCGAGTTTCAGGATGGGATATACTGTCGGCTATCTTGATGGCTCAGAAGGTCTTTCTTTCAACCCACAATTCCCACCGCTGGATGAAGACCAGGATGGAATATACGACAACTGGGAGATGGTACATGGTTTAGACCCGAATGACCCAAATGACTCAACCTCGGATCCCGACAACGACTTGCTAGTTGCAGCCGACGAGTTTTTATTGGGGACCGACGAGAACAATCCAGACACTGACGGTGACGGCATTCCTGACGGCGCCGAGTTTGCCCTTTCACTGGATCCTCTGGACGAATCTGACGCTCAACAGGATCTGGACGGCGATGGTTTTACCAATCTTGAAGAATACCTTGCTGTAACTGACCCGGACGATGCCCAGTCTCTCCCGGAAAGTGAGTTTGATGAAATAAACTATACACAAGGCTTTGTCGGCCAATATTTCGCGGGAACTACCTTCGATAGTTTTCTGGTCGCTCGCCAAGACCAAAGTATTCAGTTTGAATCTCGTTATGGTTCTTTTGCAGAAGGACAGCCGAATGATAATTTCAGCGCCAGATGGTATGGCCAGTTTGTAGCGCCTCACTCCGACGGCAGCAGAGATTACACATTTGGCGTCGGTATCGACGACGGTGCGAGGCTTTATTTAGATAGTGAACAGGTCATTTCTGCCTGGCAAGACCAAGGTGAGACGACCTATTCATCCACTTTAACTCTAGAGCCTCAGCAGAGCGTAAATATTTTGATGGAGTACTATGAGCGAGGTGGCGCTGCCGTTGCCCAGCTCTTCATCAGGGACGTCTCAACAGGCGAAAACCTCACCCTTACCGATGTCGTTAGATCTCCGGATCTGCGTAGCCCTGCAACCACTGACACTGACGGAGATGACTTGCCCGATACATGGGAACTCCGCAATGGCCTTGCACCATGGACATTTGACGCATCCGTTGTTAAAAACAATCAGGGGGTCACTAATTTAGAGGCTTTCCGAAGTGATGTTAGCCCCTGGACATTGGAACCCCTAGCCTCACCAGAAAGCCCTGCCATTGATAATGGTGACACAGGTATTCCTCCAGAACCCTCAACCTCAACGGCTACGTTAACCTGGACAGCACCATTAACTCGAGTCGATGGAAGTTCGATTGCACTCAGCGAAATCGACAGTTATGAAATAGTTTACGGAAGTTCCCCAACCGATCTAAGCAATACAGTGTCGGTAGACGGTGCCGAAACGAGTGCGGAGATAGGCGGTTTAGCTACAGGTACCTGGTATTTTTCGATCAGAGTAATGGATACGAACGGCCTAGCAAGTGCTAACTCAGAAATAGTAAGCAAGGAGGTTCAGTAGCCCAAATAACAAAACCATGCACTAGTGGACTCCAGTAGTGCTCTTTGCTATCCACTTAGCATACTCAAAGAACTCAAGGTCAGCGAAATGGCGAACCTTTCAGCGAGATCCCTCTAGCCCCTTTTCGCAGCAGAAGAGGGGCTGGTTCGCAATGGCGCAATTGGCCACCGTGGATTAAAACTAGTGGAGTTGAACCACCTAAGCACATCGGACACTCTGAACTGCGAGCGTCAAGTCCTTTAGCGTTGAGTTGTGGTACACTTTCTTAACGCGATATGAAAATAGCAATAATCTTAAATCCACAAATTACTTTTTAGTATCAAAAGTTATCTGTGGCCCTTATATTGCTAAAGCCGAGATCTGGATACCACTTTGCAGGAAATTTCCGTTCCCCGGATTCTGCTCAGGGTAAACCGTTCACGCTCGCCAACTCGGGTAATCTGGCAGACGGCACAACCGTGAGCGTGGAATACCCTGACAAGCTGTCTCTCGATGGCGTGTTCTACGACGACCTGTTCACAACCATGTCGATTGACTTCGGTGGCAGCCTGTTCTCAGGCATGTTCAGTTTCCTGTCGGACACTGACAACAACGATTTCGACGCCGGTAGCCCGATCACTCCGACCAACCCGGTTCCCGAGCCCGGTACGCTGGCACTGCTGGGTCTCGGCGCCCTGGGCTTTGGCCTGCGTCGCCGTAGTCGCAAGGCGTAAGCGACACACTTACCCTGGCGCCGAACTACTCCCCGTTGTTCGGCGCCGGGTTAGGCGATCTATCAGGTTAGACTCCACAAGGCCGTATTCTGGCTAATCTCCAGGCACCCTCACCCAACCTTCCATAAGCACTCGCGCGCTGCGGCTCATGATGGCTTTGGTGGCTGTCCACTGGCCGTTGGCCTGGCTGGCTTCCGCACCGACCTGCAAAGTCCCGGATGGGTGGCCGAAGGTCACGGAGGTTCTGTCTCCGCCGCCAGCGGCCAGGTTAACCAGAGTCCCCGGTACCGCAGCTGCGGTGGCAATAGCAACGGCGGCCGTGCCCATCATTGCGTGATGGAGCTTACCCATGGAAAGAGCCCGTACCAGCACGTCCACATCCCCTGCCCCGATGGCTTTGCCACTGGAAGACACATAGTCAGACGGCTTGGCCACAAACGCTACCTTGGGCGTGTGCTGGCGGTTGGCGGCCTCTTCCACGGACTGAATCAGTCCCATTTTGACGGCACCGTGGGCACGGATATTTTCAAACATCGCAAGGGCTTCGGGATTGCCGTTGATGTCATCCTGCAGCTCCGAGCCCTTGTAGCCAATGTCGTCTGCATTCAGGAAAATGGTGGGAATGCCGGCATTGATCATGGTGGCCTTGAGGGTGCCAACACCAGGCACGTTCAGGTCATCCACCAGGTTGCCGGTGGGGAACATGGCGCCTTCGCCTTCGCCGTCGGCGGGGTCCATGAATTCCACCTGCACTTCCGCCGCCGGGAAGGTCACGCCGTCCAGTTCGAAATCACCGGTTTCCTGCACCTCTCCATTGGTGATGGGAACGCGGGCTACGATGGTTTTCCGGATATTGGCCTGCCAGATGCGAACCGTGGCGATACCGTTCTCCGGAATACGATCCTGAGCGACGAACCCGCCATTGATGGCAAATGCGCCGACGGCGGCGGTCAGGTTGCCGCAGTTACCGCTCCAGTCAACAAAAGGCTTGTCGATGGATACTTGGCCAAAGAGGTAGTCCACGTCGTGATCCGGTTGTGTCGGCTCCGCCAGAATCACGGTTTTGCTGGTGCTGGAGGTGGCACCACCCATGCCGTCGATCTGCTTCTGGTAAGGGTCCGGACTGCCGATCACACGCAGCAGGAGGTTGTCCCGGGCTTTGCCCGGGACCTGTGCCGCCTCGGGCAGATCTTTCAAGCGAAAGAACACGCCCTTGCTGGTGCCGCCACGCATATAGGTGGCGGGGACTTTGATCTGGGGCGCGTGGGTCATGCGGCGCCCTCCGATTGCAGGAAGTCCTCGGCAAAGCGCTGAAGCACACCACCAGCACTATAGATAGACACTTCTTCCGCTGTATCCAGACGGCAGATCACGGGCACACGCTCGGTGCTGCCGTTGTTGCGGTGGATAACCAGCGTGAGTTGTGCACGCGGTGCGGCTGTACCCTCTACATCATAGGTTTCGGTACCATCAATACCCAGGGTTTGCCGCGTGGTGCCTTCCTCGAACTGCAGAGGCATAACACCCATGCCGACGAGATTGGTGCGGTGAATGCGCTCAAAGCCTTCGGCCACGATGGCTTCCACGCCCGCCAGGGCCACGCCCTTGGCCGCCCAGTCACGGGACGAACCCTGACCGTAGTCGGCACCGGCGATGATGATCAGTGGCTGCTTCCGTTCCATGTAGGTTTCGATGGCTTCCCACATGCGGGTGACCTTGCCTTCCGGCTCAACCCTCGCCAGGGAGCCCTGCTTCACCTTGCCGCTCTCGTCCCGCACCATTTCGTTGAACAGCTTCGGGTTGGCGAAGGTTGCACGCTGTGCCGTCAGGTGATCGCCCCGATGGGTGGCGTAGGAGTTGAAGTCTTCCTCCGGCACGCCCATTTTATGCAGGTATTCACCGGCTGCGCTGTCCATCAGGATCGCGTTGGACGGCGACAGGTGGTCGGTGGTGATGTTGTCCGGCAACACCGCCAGCGGGCGCATACCCTTCAGGGTTTTCTCGCCTACCATGCCACCTTCCCAATACGGCGGGCGGCGAATGTAGGTGCTCTGGGGGCGCCAGTCGTAGTTCGGGTTGGTGTTGGCGTGCGCATCCCGGGTGATGTCGAACATCGGGATGTACGTGCTGCGGAACTGCTCCGGCTTCACGCTGGACTTCACGATGGCATCAATTTCCGCATCGTCCGGCCAGATGTCCTTCAAGGTGATGGGGTTGCCATCCTTGTCGTGACCCAAGGCGTCTTTCTCGATGTCAAAGCGGATGGTACCTGCAATCGCATACGCCACCACAAGTGGCGGTGATGCCAGGAACGCCTGCTTGGCGTAGGGGTGAATCCGGCCGTCAAAGTTCCGGTTGCCCGAGAGCACGGCGGTGGAATACAGGTCCCGATCAACAATTTCCTTTTGGATCTTCGGGTCCAGTGCGCCGCTCATGCCATTGCAGGTGGTGCAGGCGAAAGCCACTACGCCGAAGCCGAGCTCTTCCAGCTCGGACATCAGGCTGGCTTCTTCCAGATACATTTTTACCGTCTTGGAGCCCGGCGCCAGGGAAGTCTTTACCCAGGGCTTGCGAGTCAGGCCCAGCTTGTTGGCATTACGGGCGATCAGGCCTGCGGCCACCATATTGCGGGGGTTGCTGGTGTTCGTGCAACTGGTAATCGCGGCGATGATGCACGCGCCGTCCGGCATCTTGCCCTCTTCCTTTTCCCACTTGCCGGCAACACCGCGCTCGGCCAGTTCGGAGGTGGGAAGATGCGCGTGGGGGTTGGACGGGCCTGCCAGCGTACGGTGCACATTGGACAGGTCAAACGTCAGCACTCGCTCGTATTCGGCGTTTTTCATGCTGTCGGCCCACAGGCCTGTCTCTTTGGAGTAGGTCTCAACCAGGGCGACCTGGTCGTCTTCACGCCCGGTCAGCTTGAGGTAATCGATGGTCTGGCCGTCGATATAGAACATCGCCGCCGTGGCACCGTATTCCGGAGTCATGTTGGAGATGGTGGCCCGGTCACCTACGGTCAGGCTGTCGGCGCCTTCGCCGTAGAATTCCAGGTAGGCACCTACCACCCTTTCTTTACGCAGGAATTCAGTGATAGCCAGCACCATGTCGGTACCTGTGATTCCTGGTTGCAGCTTGCCCTTGAGCTCCACACCCACGATGTCCGGCAGGCGCATCATGGAGGCGCGGCCCAGCATCACGCTTTCGGCTTCAAGGCCGCCAACACCCACGGAAATAACACCAAGGGCATCTACCATTGGCGTGTGGCTGTCGGTTCCCACGCAGGTATCCGGATACGCAATACCGTCACGGTTCTGAACCACCGGCGACATCTTCTCCAGGTTGATCTGGTGCATGATGCCGTTGCCCGGAGGAATCACATCCACATTCTTGAACGCAGTCTTGGTCCAGTTGATGAAGTGGAAGCGGTCGTCGTTGCGACGGTCTTCCACGGCACGGTTTTTCTCAAACGCGTCTTTCTCGAAACCGGCGTGCTCAACGGCCAGCGAGTGATCCACGATCAACTGGGTGGGCACCACCGGATTGACTTTCGCCGGATCACCACCCTTTTCCTTGATGGCATCGCGCAGGCCAGCCAGATCTACCAGGGCCGTCTGGCCAAGGATGTCATGGCAAACCACGCGGGCCGGGTACCAGGGGAAATCCAGGTCCCGCTTACGTTCGATCAGCTGCTTGAGGGAATCCGTCAGTGCCGATGGATCACAACGACGAACCAGCTGCTCTGCCAGGATCTTGGAAGTGTACGGCAGTTTGTCGTAGGCGCCAGGCTGGATGTCTTCCACAGCCTGACGGGTGTCAAAATACTCCAGGTCGGTGCCCGGGAGGGGTTTGCGGTAATCAGTGTTCATGGGCGGTACTCAAATTCTGGTTTATCGGATTACGGCCGCTCGTCGATCGGCACCCATTTAGAATCCGCCGGGCCATCGTAGTCGGCACTTGGGCGAATGATGCGGTTATTTTCACGCTGTTCTTTCACGTGGGCGGTCCAACCAGACACTCGCGACATCACGAAGATGGGAGTAAACAGTTCGGTCGGGATACCCATGAAGTGATAGGCGGAGGCATGGAAGAAGTCGGCGTTGCAGAACAGCTTCTTCTCGCGCCACATGACCTCCTCACAACGAACCGATACCGGGTACAGAACGGTATCACCCACTTCCTTGGCGAGCTCCTCCGACCATTTCTTGATGATGGCGTTGCGGGGATCAGACTCCCTGTAGATCGCATGGCCGAAGCCCATGATCTTCTCTTTGCGCTCCAGCATGCCCAGCAGGCCTTTCTCGGCTTCGTCCGGGGTCTGGAATTTCTGGATCAGCGCCATGGCCGCCTCATTGGCACCACCGTGGAGCGGGCCGCGCAGGGTACCAATGGCACCGGTCACGCAGCTGTGGATATCCGACAGGGTGGAAGCACACACACGAGCCGTGAAGGTAGAGGCGTTGAACTCATGCTCTGCATAAAGAATCAGCGACACGTTCATAACGCGCTCATGCAGTTCGCTGGGTTTCTTGCCGTGAAGCAGTTCCAGGAAATGGCCA
Source organism: Marinobacter salarius (assembly GCF_032922745.1). Classification (NCBI taxonomy): domain Bacteria; kingdom Pseudomonadati; phylum Pseudomonadota; class Gammaproteobacteria; order Pseudomonadales; family Marinobacteraceae; genus Marinobacter; species Marinobacter salarius. Next base: position 2,717,292 of record NZ_CP136693.1, on the reverse strand, counting down.
CCAATGGAATCCACGTCGCTGGCGGTATCGATACGCACGCCTTCATGGGCGAAGCGGTACCAGTAGGTGATGATGGCCGGGAACAGCGCCAGCATGCGGTCGATCTTGTCGTTCTGCTGGCTGAAGTCGGTCTCCGTTTCCAGGTTGCCCAGCATTGAGCAGCCGGTGCGCATCACATCCATGGGGTGAGCGTCTTTGGGAATGTGCTCCAGGACAGATTTCACGGCGTATGGCAGTTCACGCATACTCACAAGTTTTGTCTTGTAGTCCTCAAGCTCCTGCCGGTTAGGTAGCTTGCCGCGCAGCAGCAGGTAGGCCACTTCCTCAAACTGGGCGTGGTCCGCCAGGTCGCTGATGTCATAGCCACGATAGGTCAGGCCGGCGCCGGATTGGCCAACAGTACACAGTGACGTTACGCCAGCCACCTGGCCGCGAAGACCTGCGCCTCCGAGTTGTTTTGCTTCAGCCATGGTTTTCCCCCTCATCAATGTTTGGATTTTGATTAACCCTTTTTCTGCTGGAACAGCTCGTCCAGCTTCTGTTCGAAATCGTGGTAGTTCAGGAAATCGTACAACTCCATCCGCGTTTGCATAAGGTCAACCACGTCTTTCTGGTCACCTTTCTCGAGGATGTTTTCGTAAACTGTCAGTGCCGCCTTGTTCATGGCGCGAAAGGCACTCAATGGATACAGCACCATACCGGCGCCGGCATCTGCAAGCTCCTTGCGATTGTACAACGGCGTGGCACCGAACTCGGTAATATTGGCCAGCACCGGCACGTCCAAGGCTTCAGAGAAGGCCTTGTAGTGCTCCAACTCGGTCACCGCTTCAGCAAAAATGCCGTCGGCGCCTGCTTCTATGCAGGCCTTTGCGCGCTCAATGGCCGCTTCCAGGCCTTCTTTCTGGAACGCGTCGGTGCGGGCCATGATGAAAAAGTCATCGTCCTGACGGGCATCCACGGCGGCCTTGATGCGATCCACCATTTCTTCCTGGGAGACGATTTCCTTGTTCGGTCGGTGACCACAGCGTTTCTGGGCAACCTGATCCTCGATATGAACCGCAGCTGCGCCAGCGCGTTCCATTTCACGGATTGTGCGAGCAATGTTGAAGGCCCCGCCCCATCCGGTATCGATGTCTACCAGCAGCGGGACGTCGGTGGCCGCAGTGATGCGGCGGACATCCTCGACCACATCGTTCAGAGTGGTCATGCCCAGATCCGGCAAACCATAGGAAGCATTGGCAACACCGCCTCCGGACAGGTAGATGGCCTGGTGACCGACCTTTTCCGCCATCATGGCAGTATAGGCGTTGATGGTACCGACAATCTGTAAGGGGTGGTTTTCTTTCAGGGCTTTGCGGAAGCGTGCGCCTGGGGATAGTGTTTTGGACATGAGTAACCTCGTTATTTGGTGTGATGGTTCTAGATCGTTAAATCGCCTTGCTGGATCTTTTTCTCGATGTTTCTGCGGGCCGCATGGATGTGTCGTTTCATCAGGAATTCCGCCAGCTCGCCGTCACGCTGAGCGATGGCTTCAACAATTCTGCGATGCTCCCCCAGCGCCATGTGAGGGCGCCCGGATGACGTGCTCAAACGGTAACGGTACATCCGGACCATATAGTAAAGATCACCCAACAGCATTTGCGCGAGTTTAGTGTTGCGACTGCCGGTGGCAATGCGGTGATGGAAGTCGTAGTCGCCTTCTGCCTGATAGTAGGCCTGACCCTGGGCCTGTTCGATCATTCGCTCATGGCTATCGAGGGTGGCGGACAGGTCAGCGATTTCCTGATCGGTCATTCGCTCGGCGGCCTGACGGGCGGCGAGCCCCTCCATGGTTTCGCGAATGCGGTAGAGTTCCATGAGTTCATCAGCGCTGACTGAGACCACCTTTACCCCGGCGTGGGGCCGGCGCACCAGCAACCCCCGGGATTCAAGACGGCCAAGCGCCTCGCGCAGCGGTCCACGGGTAAGATTGAAACGGGAGCAGAGTTCGACTTCGCCGATCTTTTCGCCAGGGGCAAGGTCGCCCTTCACGATGGCCGTTTGCAGACAATCGAAGGCTTCATCGGCACGGGTATAGGTTTGGGCGATAGCTTCCGGCATATTTTGTCAACAATAGTGACTGGAATTACCGGAAATCTACGCCCTAACTCGATTATTGTCAACAATCCTGGATTACCTGGCTGCTTTATTGTTGACAGAGAGGCAGCCATCACCGCCCGGAGGCGACGCTAATAGAGCGTGCGCTCGTCCTTGGGAGGCGGCGTGTACTGGTACAACCAGGTTTCGGTAAGGACCTGATTGCCGAGCTTGAGCTGAAGGCGCAGGTCAATCGGCTCCAGGGAGTCGTCGGGCACCAGGTCAAACATAGCCCGATAGCCACCAATGGAATCCAGTGGTCGTGCAGACGTGATTTCCACCTCCCCGCGGCTGGCCGTTATCACCGGCTCTACCTCCGCATCGTCTCCCACCAGCGGCAGCGCGCCGCCGGCAAAGTCCACGGCAAATCGCCAGGAGAAGTATTCTCTCTCCTGCCCGACAACGCCACCCAATCCCGTACGCGTTGCCTGAACCGTGGCCAGCTCCTCTGGCTCCATCGGCGGCTCGGCTCCCCATGACAGCGTGTAGGAATAGAGATACTCCTGCCCGGGCTCCATGGGCTTCTCGGGATGCCAGAAGGCGACGATATTGTCGAACGTCTCGTCCTTGGTGGGGATCTCCACCAGCATCACGCTACCCTTGCCCCAGTCATCGTGGGGCGTAACCCAGGTGCTCGGACGCTTCTCGTAGAACACGCCGTCATCCTGATAATTCGCAAAGCCACGGTCGCGCTGCAACAAACCAAACCCACGAGGATTATTGTCAACAAACGTATTTACCCGGATCGAACGAGGGTTGACCAGTGGCCGCCACAGCCACTCGCCCTGCCCGTTCAGAATCGACAAACCGTCCGAATCGTGAATTTCCGGGCGCCAGTCATAGGCCATGCGGCGATCATTCTCACCGGTCTGGTACATACTGGTCAGTGGCGCGACCCCCACCCGCTGAATGGGTTTTCTCGGGTATAGCGCCGCATCCACGCTCATCACCATGTTCCGTCCCGGGGTCAACGTAAAGGCATAGGCACCGGTCGTGCTGGGTGAATCCAGAAGTGCATAGACCACCATGTTCTGGCTGCCCGGTTTCGGTTTCTCCAGCCAGAAGGCCGAAAACTGCGGGAACTCTTCCCCGCTTTCCAGTGCGGTGTCGATCGCCAGGCCCCTGGCAGAGAGCCCGTATTGCATTTCTGACCCAACCGCCCGGAAGTAGCTGGCGCCCAGGAAAGCGGCCAGGTCGCGCTCGTAGTCCGTGTGGAAGTGAACACGGAAACCGGCATAGCCAAGATCCTCCGGCAGGGTTCCCAGGGGTTGTTCACCCTCATATCGGAAGTATTCCGGCTTGTACGCCAGCTCCCGAGCCTCGCCATCTTCCACTTCGTGGATGCGCACCGGGGTTTTGAAGTAGAGGCCAAGATGGAAGAGCTGCACCTGGAACGCATTGTCGTCGTTGCGCCAAAGCGCTTCTTCGGGGCGAAAGCCGATCGCCTGGTAATCGTCCCAGGACAGATTCTTCAAGGAACCGGGTAACTCCCCTTCATGTGACACCCAGGGTTCGCCGGCCAAAGCCCGCGCATGGCCTTTCAGCCACGCGTAACTGAATGGCTTGGGCTCACCAACCTCGCCCGCCACGCTGGAACCACTGTACATCAATGCCGAGAGGGGCAATGCCTGGGCTCCTGCCAGACTGACGAAGGTTTTGATCAGTGTGCGTCTGTCCATGTCATGCTCCCGTCTTAGGTTGAGGCTCTTTACTCTTGAGGCTTTGTCTTGCCCAAACTGGATATTCGCCGTCCCCAGAAACTGTCTGGCGAGGAACGCCAGGCAAGCCGGTGCAGTTCCGCCAACGCTGTGCGGTCACGAAACACTTGGCTGAGTTCGTTCCGGGACAGCGAGTCCGGCCCTTTGTCGGCGAGTCGTCGTACCAATGGTGCCAGCAACTCAGCCCTTCTGGGCTGACGATCAGCGCGCGCCAGGGCCAGATGAAGCTGATTCAGGCTCGGCCGGATCACGGCGGCCTCCACAGCGGTAATCACCGTGACCTCATCATCCAGGGCCCTCGCGCTTCTGGCGTCGTTCAATACTTCGACCGGCGTAAGCTCTTCCGGAATCACCAAAAGCCCTTTCTTTCTGAACGCCCGGCCCAGCCCTACACGGCTGAGCACCACCGATGTCGGGGCCGCCAACACAAGTGGCACCGCGACGGGCAGGGACCAGAGGAAAAACATGGGGTCCAGACTCCAGGCGAAGGCGGACCAGCCAGCCCCCACGAGCATGCCGGGAAACTGGGTCAGAAAAGCGTCCCGCCATGTCGTTTCTTCTGTGCGATTTTGCCCTGCCCAGGACAAAGAGACGTTGAGAAGAGCCCCAAGGACGTATCGGCTGTGGGCCATCATCCGGACCGGAGCCAGCAGGACGGAAACGACGATTTCCAGCAACACACTCAGAAACAGCCGCCAGACGCCTCCGAAGCCCCGCACAAGGCCGTGGATTACAGCATCAAAGATGGCCAGAAACTTTGGCAGAAACAGCAGCGACAGGGTGCTCAACGCAAGCCCGATAGCCCATTCCGGCCGCCATTCCGGCCATAGGGGGAATAGCCCCTGATGCCCTTCCGGGAAATAATTGATGCTGGCGACCGTCATTTGCACGGCTTCAACGGTCGTCAGAATCAGGAATGCCAACCAGAGCGGCGACGCAAGGTACGCCATGATGCCGTTAAGCAGTGCCATCCGGTGGGCCAGGCGCAACTTCCGCCCGAACAGCAGGATCCAAAGATGCTGGAGGTTGCCTCTGGACCAGCGATTGTCCCGGGAGAGTTCATCCGAAATGGTGGGCGGTGATTCTTCAAAGCTGTTGCCAAGCTCAGGCTCAAGCCACACCTCATAACCGGCGCGCCCCATGTAGGCCGCTTCGACGAAATCGTGACTCATGATGGGCCCGCGAAAAAGCCCGAAGCCCCGCAGCTTGCGAAGACCGCAGTGCGTCATAAAGGGCTCAACGCGAAGAATGGCGTTGTGGCCCCAGAAGGCAGCGTCTCCCATCTGTATGGCTGCCAGGCCAGTAGCGAATAACGACGAGTAAAGGCGGTTCGCGAATTGCTGCACTCTGGCAAAGAGAGACTCACCGTTGATAATGGTGGGTGCGGTCTGCAGGATACCCACGTTGGGTTCCCGCTCCATCAGTTGCACCATTTTCACGATGGTTCCCGCACTTAGCAGGCTGTCGGCATCCAGCACAACCATATAGCGATAACGGCGCCCCCAACGCCGCAAAAAGTCCGCAACGTTGCCGCTTTTGAAATTGAGATTGACGCGCCGACGACGATAAAACAGCCGCCCTCCAGCCCCGAGCTCTTCACACAGCCGGTGCCACTCGGCCTGTTCCTGGAGCCAGACGTTCGGGTCCCTGCTGTCGGAGATAATATGAAATTCAAAGCGGTCCAGCTGCCCGGTCCGTTCAATGTCCTGATAGACCGCCTTCAACCCGCTGAGCGTCCATTTCACGGGCTCGTGGTAGATCGGCATAACGATGGCGGTTTTGGCCAGCGCCGTGTTTTCCAGTTCCGACTCCGGATGGCGTTTGAGAAGGCTGTGACGATCGCCACCTATCAGCCTGAGTACGAAACCAAACACGGCCGTCCAGAATCCCACTGCAATCCACATATAAAGAAGGATAAAAAGCGCAAGCAGGCCGAGCTCTACCCATGTTCCGCCGTGATACGGCAGAATCCAGAGCAGGAAGTAACTGGCAACAATGGTTTGCCCAACCACAAACAATGTCAGGAAAAAGCGACGCACTGTGGCGGTGCGGCGCCAGGTTCCCGAACGCTCGTGGGGGGCTTCATTAACGACCTCAGTCATGGGGATAGTACCCCAGGTGGCCGCGCATCAGGGGTGGAATAGGCGCCGGGATGTCCATTCCCGGCCGGTTGAAGTAGTCCGGCACGAGCTCAATACACCGGGCGGGCAAATCCAGCCCACCACCGTCCTTCATGGCGCTATCAACCAAACGCAGCACCTGTCGACAGGTTTCCGCGTCCAACTCCACGCCATCGTCGCGCAGATAAGTCATGACCCTCTCGATCGCCTGCTGGCATACGGTTTCCGGCATGAACAAATCTCCGCTCTATTGCTTCTGTGCAAGCCCGGAATCCGGGTTTATAGAATAGGTCCAGGTCTCGGTCAGTGGCTCATTATCAAGCAGGAGTTGCCCGCGGAGGACCGGGGCCTTGTCACCGACGGGGCGAACCAGCATCGACAGGCGCCAGGAGCCATCCGCCTCAACGAATTCAACAAAATGCTCTATGATCTCAACGGCGTCGCTGTTTCCGCTCCCTTCACTGACCTTACTGACGATGGCAGCATTGGGCTTAAGATCGTCCAATGGCCCTCCTGCAAAATCAACAATGATTCGGTAGGCCCCCTCTTCCGTGCCACCTCCAGGGCGGTTGCCATCTCCGACAAACGTTTGCAGTGCGCGCCCGGTGCTCTGCCCGGATACGTCCTCGTCGCCAAAACGAAGGCTGTAGGCTAGCGCCCGGTGGTCACCCTGCTTTACTGGCTCCTTCGGTTTCCAGAAGGCAACGATGTTGTCGTTGGTTTCCGCGTTGGTGGGAATTTCAACCAGCACGACCTCGCCGTTCGACCATCCCTGCCTTGGCGCAACCCACGCACTGGGCCGTTTGTCATATCGAGCCTCGGCGTCCTCAAACTGGTCAAACTGGGTGTCCCGCTGCATCAACCCGAAGCCAGCCAGGCGATCAACCTGAAGGTAACTGAGCCGGAGGCGAGATGGATTTTTCAGAGGTCGCCACAACCATTCGCCGGCACCCTGGTCATGAATCAGCAGCCCGCTTGAATCGTGTACCTGGGGCCGCCATTCACCCCGGGGCCTGGCGGTATTCTCGCCGTAGTAGAACATCGACGTCAGCGGCGCCAGGCCCGGTTGATCCACCGGGTTGCGGTAGAACAACTCAGCAGTGACATCAATACGTGTGGTCGGGCCGGGCTGAATATCGAAACGGTAGGCGCCGGCGACGCTTGGGCCATCCAATAGACCGTAAACCCGCATACGTTCACTGCCGCCTCCTGGCCGCTCAAGCCAGAATTCAACAAACGATGGCACTTCCTCCCCAGAAGGCAGCCCGGTGTCAATTGCTATACCACGCGCCGACAGGCCAAAGTGGTTATCGGCACCCACGCCCCGGAAATAGCTGGCGCCGGCAAAGACCAGAAACTGGTTCTGTTCCTCACCACTGCCCATCGGGTACGTGAGCTTAAAACCTGAATATCCCAGGTCTGCGGGAACCCTTTTGGCGAGTTCCGGGTCCGGGAAGCTGAAGCCGGATTTATCAAACGGGATGGGTGTGACGCCGTCGGCATCCACCTCATTCAGCTTGACCGTGTGGGTGTAATAACTCCCCGGCGGCACCATCATCACCTGGAATCGGGAGCGTCCCTCGCGCCAAAGGCTGGCCTGCGGATTGAAGCGGATGGATTGGTAGTCTCGGTAGCTCAGGTTCCTGAGAAACCCAGGCACCGGAGGTGGCGGCTGATACTCACCTTCAGCCCTTGCTTTGGCCTTGTCCACTATCTCCCTGAACTCAAGAGCCCCCGCCACATGGGCGTAGAGCAGCCCCGGCAATACCAGGCCGATCAGCCATCGTTTCCCTGAATGCATGTAGGTCCCACCTCGAAAAATGTCCATCGACTTTTTAATGTAGCACCTGCGACGGGCGCCGTCTCAAGTGACATCTTCGTAAGGCAGGCTGGCCACAGGGAGCCAGAGAGGCATCAGAGAGGAGTTAGGAAAGAAATCAGATACCCATGGTGAGAGAGAACCGAACGTCCGGGCGTTCGGGCATCGTCATGGCCGTCGTGGAGGCACGAATCATACGGCCGACGCTGACATTGGCCGTGAACGCACGGCCCTCGAACTTCAGTGAAACCTGGCCAGCACTGGCCCGGCCGTGGCGGTCGGACTGGGTTTCGGAGTATGGAACCCAGCCGTGCAACACCGCAAAATTCACGCTGGAAAGTACACCATCCATAAATGGCACCTGCCACGAGGGGCTGGCAGTATCCAGGCGCAACCAGCCACCCTGAACAACCGACACGGATTGGCCGTTAAAACCGGCCATCATGGAGGGACCGGCCACGGTCAGATACTCCGACACCGGAAGATCTTCATCAGCGAACTGGTAACGGCCGTGAATCCGCCACCGCCAGCGATAGAGCTCCTGTTCCAGCGAAGCGGACATGGCCACTTTGTAGAACGCGTCTTCGCGCCCGACATCTTCCTTCAACCGGTAATCGGTTGCACTGTACTCGCGACCGCTCACCGCCAGAAGACCAGTGCTGGCCTGCAAGCCACCCCAAAGCTCATGACCGCCCTTTGCCTTGACGCCAACTGAGGACAGTTCGTAACGGCTCTCTGATACCAGGCTACCCTTCTCCAGAGCGCGGCTGTCCCGCCCGGTATGGCGGGCAATACCATCAAACGCCAGACCAAATCTTGAAAACAGCGGACGACTGGCCCCGACGCCTACAACACTGGATTCGCCACTGGCGTTGTAGCGCCTGTCACCACTGGTAATGGCACGGCTGTAATATGAACTTCCGGTTTCCACGGTGACTTGGTTGGCTCCGGCGGGAAAGCGGTACCGAAACGACGTGGCGTTGGCGTCTGAGCGGTTTTTGTGGGACCGGGCATCGCGATAGTGAAACCCGATAGCATCGCTGCTGCCGACAAGGCTGTCGGCAGACACGCCAATGTCGCCATCCATTCCGTCGCTGTTCAGGGAGGTTTTGCCGGAAAACTTCAATCGGGATTTTAGCCAGTGTTCACGCTCATCGCGGAACGCATTCGCGGTGCCCTCAAAGTTATCGGCGTAGGGTTTCCAGCCATTACGCAACCAGGAACCCGATGATTCCGCGTACAAAGGTTGGCTGAGAACGCACCAAATAAGTGCGAACAACAGGGGATGTCTCAATGTTTCTGATCCTGCCAGTGAGCGCCGGCCGCCTGTCGAGATGGGTGCCGGTTATTCTTAAAAAATCGTCACTGCGGAATGTATTGCATTAAAGCCCTTAAATCCATCGCCAGTTGCTAAAATTTACAAAGTTAATCTTCATCTAAAACAGATGATTACGAACATCTCTGAAAGTTTTTTCTATAGATTTCAACAAGCGACAGGTATTGATAACTGGTGCCAGTTATTACCAAATTCTACATTTCGCTACCGAGACCTCCATTTGGAACACCAACTTGGTTACACTTGGCACAATTCGTGAGTCAGCCTACACGGACGACTGACTTCAAACAGGCCGTGACCGAAACGAAATAAGGACGAACGTTATGATCAAAAAGTGTCTCTTTCCCGTTGCCGGGTATGGCACCCGCTTCCTGCCGGCCACCAAGGCCATGCCCAAGGAGATCCTGCCCATTGTGAACAAACCCCTTGTTCAATATGGCGTTGAGGAAGCCTCTGAAGCGGGCGTTCACGAATTCGGTTTCGTCACCGGTCGAGGTAAAAGGGCCATCGAGGATCACTTCGACATCAGCTATGAGCTCGAGCACCAGATTGCCGGTTCGGGCAAGGAAGACCTGTTAACCTCGATCCGGGAACTGATCGACAACAACTCGTTCGCTTTCACCCGCCAGAGCGAAATGAAAGGTCTCGGTCACGCCATCCTTACTGGTCGCAACCTTGTCGGCGACAGCCCATTCGCGGTCGTACTCGCTGATGACTTCTGCGTGGCCGATGGTGCCGAAGAAGGTGTACTCGCCCAGATGGTCAAGCTTTACAACCAGTTCCGCTGCTCCATCGTGGCCATTGAAGAAGTACCGGAAGATGAGACCCACAAATACGGCGTGATTGCAGGCGAGTCCATGAAAGACGGCCTCTATCGCATCACTGACATGGTCGAGAAACCCGCCCCGGAAAATGCCCCCAGCAACCTGGCGATCATTGGGCGTTACATCCTCACGCCGGACATCTTCGACATCATCGAGCGCACGCCCCCGGGCAAGAATGGTGAGGTTCAGATTACGGATGCGCTACTGGAACAGGCGAAGAACGGATGTGTTCTGGCCTACAAATTCAAGGGGCGCCGGTTTGACTGCGGCAGCATTGACGGGTTTGTGGAAGCGACCAACTACGTTTACGAAAACATCTACAAGAAAGGTAAGTAAGCGTCTATTTGCCGAGAATCTGCAGGATCATGCGCCGGTTTTCGCCAGAGGTTTTCCGAAACCGGCGCAGCAGTTCCATTTCTTCTTCTGATAGTTGAATCCGGCTGATTTCCTGCTCGAGTTCTTTCAAGGCCGTTGACAGATCATCACCCTGGCTGAACGCCAGGCCCGGCAGCTCTAACTGGCCCGTGTCCCCGACATCGTCCAGGTCCAGCAGGTCTTCCAGTGGGGTTTCCGTCTTCAAGCAAAAATCCAGTAACTCGGTGACACCCGGCCATGCCCGATGCCTCGCATCAGTCGCTTCCCAACTCACCACCCGTGCCTCGTCCACTCCGCACATTTCTGCCACGTCCCCGCACGACAACTGCCCGGTTTCCCGAATCTGACGCAGGCGGCGGTTAAAGGTTTGCAGGTACCGCATAGGAGTGTTCTCTGCCGAGGTTAATCTTGTGGTCGGATAACATTTTCGGTGAATCAAACCGGAAATGTAACGTACATATAGCTTTACACACAATCTACCTATAATGAATCCATTAGCAACGGAAATAACTCGGTATGGCGGCAAAAGCACTGGATAAGAACACCGCATGGGAGCTGGTACTGGACGCAGTGAACCGCAGCAATGTGACGCTTTCATTGCCAGGCAGTGATAAGCCAGCACTGGATATTGGCCAGAACGGCGAATGGGCACTTCGACTGCCAGCAGAGCTCGGCGCACGGGACCTTCTGTCGGTTTTCCTGCCGCTGTGCTGCCCGGTTGCTCAAGGCTCACGCTCGCGGGTTGTCGGCCAGATGGGGCAGAGCCTGGACGGACGTATCGCCACGGTGACCGGCGCCTCCAAGTTCATCAATGGCGAAGATGGCATTACCCACCTGCACCGCTTGCGGGCAGTGTCGGAAGCGGTCATTGTCGGCGCCGGAACTGCATCCACCGACAATCCCAGGCTGACGGTTCGCAAGACGTCCGGCATTAATCCGGTTCGGGTGGTGATTGATCGCAACCATCGGGTACCGGACAGCCACCACTTGTTCAGCGATGAAGCATCCCCAACACTTCGCCTCGTCGCCGGGGACTACCACGCTGGCGATAAGCTGGCACCCCGCCACGGCGTAACAGATGTGCCCTGCCTCGGGCAGAATGACACCACGGACCCGGCCCATATACTCGCGGTTCTCGCGGACTTTGGTCTTCGCAAGATTTTTGTGGAGGGCGGTGGGCTTACCGTGTCTGAATTCCTGAATGCGGACCTGCTCGACCGGCTGCATGTCATGGTCGCCCCCATGATCATCGGCAGTGGGCGCCCGGCGTTTTCACTGCCGGAAATCAAGACACTCGACAGCGCCCTGCGCCCGAAGGCCCAGATGGTGGATCTGGGCAGTGACATGCTGTTTGATCTGAATTTCAGCCACTCGAGTGTCGGCGAGTGAATACGAACAGCACGCCCGGAAGGCTGGACAACAGGACCGCCAACCCGTAGCCGACACTGAGTGCAACGCCCTGCTCGGCCGGCATTCCAGCCATAGGCCAGAGCAATGCCGCAGCGCCCTCGCGCATTCCCCAGCCAGCGACGGTAACCGGAATAGCCATGACCAGCAGCAGAAGACTGCAAAGAGACACCAGCACCAGGGCCATGTACGGGTCAGCCCAATAACCCGCTCCCAGAGCCAACAACGAAAATACAGCCAGGTAACTGGCCACCACACCGGCGGAGGATACCAACTGGACACCCAGAGCCGGCCACCTCAACAGAGCCTTGTGCAAGTCACGCCGAAGCGCATGGACGTAGCTCTTCCCGCGCTGCCAAAGCCTGGCAATCAATACCACTGTCGCAACCAGGACGGCCAGCAACAACAGCGCCCGTTCGCCGTAGCCGGTAAAAGCCTCAAGCATCCCGTATCGGGACCCTGCAAGCCAACCCCCCAGGCTTAGCGCCACCGCCACCATTACCAGCTGGCCAGACAATCGTTCGATCATGACAGCATGAGCAGACGCAAGACGGGCACCGGAGTCGAGACTGTGACGCCAGGCCCTATTAACATCGCCCATCACCCCGCCAGGAAGCACCTGATTGAGAAAAGTGGCAAGGTAGTACTCCCGCACCGCAACAGCCATGGGCAAGACCAACCCAAGTCGCCGGGCGGTGTAACGCCAGCGCCAGGCTGAAAGCACCACCTGCGCAACGGATACCACCATGGCTGCCAATAACGACAGTAATGAGAACTGCGCCAGTTCCCGCCAGAGCACGCCCAGATCCAGGAAGTAGCCAGTCGCCAATAGCAACAGCAGGGTGAAACCCCAGCGCAGGTAACGGGTTCGGAGCAGGCGTCGCACGTCAGGCAACGCCGTCTCTGGCTGGCCGGGCAAACAAGTCTTCATGTTCCACGCGGATTGACAGGCTCTGCTCATCAGCCTGCTTCAGACGCAGGCCAAACCAGCGCTCGGCCCGCTGACGTTCGCTCGGCGACTGTTGCATCACCGCGTCACGCCAGCCCTCAAGCAAGGCGCGCTGAAGTGCACTTTGAGCAGGCGTCAGGCGCCACGGGCTTGGAGCAACAGACACCTGATAGTCCCGCAATTCGAGCTGTTGCTTGAGGTAATTCGTCGCCGATGGCCCCAGCGCGGCACCAGTCCCCTTATCGTTGTGCTGGTGCTCGTTGACGGTCTCGCGTATCCAGTCGTCGTCCTGGTCTGCCGGCGACAGCTCGACATTCCCCGCGTAACTCAGAACGATAAACACGCCGGCATTGTGTCTGGTGGCGGCTACCGCCAATGCCTCTAGCCAGTCTTCCGACATCAGGTCTATCAGGGCCGAAGCTGTGATCAACCGGGTGCCATCCGGAATCTGCCCGGCAAGCCGCTTGGCGTTCAAGTGACAGGCATGGGTTTCCAGCGGGACATCAAGGTGTTGCAGTCTCTCTCCGGCAAGGGCAAGCAGGTGTTCGTCCTGGTCCAGTAGCACCCAGCGCTGGGGTACCGTCATGGCCGGCACAAGGTAACGGGCGTTGGAGCCAGTGCCGGTACCCAGATCCACCACCAGCAGTGGTGGTGCGTGATGACCGCTCAGAACGCCCGGGTGACAATAGTCCTGTTCCGCCCAAACCAGCACCTCCGAGAGCAGCCTCTTGTTACGAGCAAGGTGGTCTGCCGGCTCACGCAGTGCCAGCCAGTCGCTGTCGAAGGTGGTAGGGTCCGGTGGCGGCAGCAGGTCTTCCAGTGCCCGTTGGAAGTCAATGGCGGTACTCTGCCAGCTTCGCAGGGAGCGCGCCGCCTGCTGTACCTGGGTAGCCGCCTCGCCAAGCGCGCCGGGGTTAGTAAGCCAGTCTTCCAGGCACGCCCGCAACCCTGCGACATCGCCGGCTTGATACTGCCGGACGCCAGGCCGCAGGCCTGTGGTGGAAAGGGCACCCCCATCCGTGGTGATCACCGGCAACCCCGCGGCAATCGCCTCATCAATCACCATTCCATACCCTTCGTAAACGGACGGCAGCACAAAAACATCCGCGTTACGATAGGCGCCGGCAAGCTCAAGGTCGTCCAGCTCCCCCAAAAGACTGATCCGATGTTCAAGCCCCAGGTTCGCAATGATACCGCCAAGCTCGTGGGCATAGTGCTCGTCGCGATCCAGCGAGCCTGCCAGGGTGCAGTGCCATGAACAGTCCCGGAGATCACTTAACGCTTCGACCAGATGGTGCTGTGCCTTGCGCGGCGACAGGTGGGCCACACAGAGCAGATGAATCGTGGGGCCCTGGGCTCTTGATGGCTGGGTTTCAGCGCCAATACCGGCAATGGTGTCGGCGCCCGGCTCAACCACGCGGATGGCCGTGGCCGGTACGCTGTAGTCTTTCAGTCGGTGCGCGGTGTGGGCACTGGTCGTGATTACCCCGGCCACCTTTGACAGCGCCCGACGCTCTACCCGGAAAAGCCAATCCTGCAACTCTTGCGTCAGCCCCGTTTCATCCGCCAGGGCGTGGTGGACCAGCGACACAACCCGCAAACGGGATGCATGGTTGGCGATCACGTCCGGAAGCCCGCCCATGGCCAGGCCATCAAGTACCACCACCGAATCATCCGCAAGGGCGGCAAGCAACCTGTTCATGGATGCTTCCGCCATCCGGTCTGGCACCGGGAAGCTGCCACAGAGCCCGGAAACAAAGGCATCCACGCCGTTATCCCTGAGCCCTGCGACAACACGCTGAACGTACCGGTAGCCTCCGGTTTTCTGTTCAGGATCCCCCGGGACAACGAACAACACCGACGTTAATGGTTCAGAGTTCGCCATGGTAGCTGGCCCAGGCAATATGGGATTCGCCAAGGGTGACCTTCATCGAACACAGGCCTTTGCCGGTTTCACCCAGCCGGCCCTGGCGGATCGCCGCGGCCAGTCGGTCGAACACCGTCATCGCCATGAACTCGGTGGTGGTATTGCGATTGGAAAATTCCTCGATATCGTCCAGGTTCTTCATGTTGAACTCGGCAATCACCGACGACAACACCTCGGACGCCAGCCCGATATCGACGATCAGATCGTCGTTGTCGAGGGCTTCCCGCTCGAAGGAGACATCAACCACGTAGGTGGCGCCATGCAGGCCCTGGGCGGGGCCGAAAATGTCACCCTTAAAGCTGTGGGCGATCATCATGTGGTCTCTGACGGTAAGGCTGAACATGGGTTTTGGGTCCTCGATACGGATGATGGGAGTCAATTGTCGGGGTATACGATACGGTGACAGAGAGTGTCGGAGGCCGTTCCGCCAGCTCTGTTTCCAGCAAGTGCCGGCATAACCTCCGGCAGCGATTCGAAGGTGGTTTCGCCGCTGATCAGGCAGTCCAGGACATCATCCCGCAGCAGCTCCAGGGCCAGCACCATTCGATCCCGATGGCGCCAGCGTGGCCGCTGCTCAGGATGCAGGTTACCAACCTGGCTAGACCGTATCGTCAGCCGACGGGAATGGAATGCCCGGCCCAGGGATACCGGCACTGGCTGCTCGCCGTACCAGCTCATCTCAATAATTCGCGCTTCCTGTCCCGCCAGCGCAAGAGCGGTTTCAAGACCCGTTGGGTGGCCGCTGGCGTGGATGACCAAGTCATGATCGTCCTGTCGGCATTGGGTCTGGAAATCCAGCCCCAGGGTGTGCGCAACCGTTTTACGCTGTGGATTGGTGTCCACGACGGTAACCCGGGTACCCGGTATGCGGCTGGCAAGCCACGCAACCAGCAGACCAACGACGCCAAGGCCAACCACTGCGACCCGCTCTCCCACTCGTGGTGAAGCATCCCACAGGCCGTTAACCGCGGTTTCCATGTTGGCGGCCAGCACTGCCCTGGATTCCGGAAGACCGGATGGAAGAGGTACCACGGCGGATGCAGGAACCTGGTAGTGCTCCTGATGAGGAAACAGGCAGAAAACCGACTGGCCAGTCAGGGCCTCGGGGCCCGAAACAACACGACCTACGCTGGCATAACCATATTTGACCGGGAAGGGAAAATCGCCTTCCTGGAACGGGGCACGCATCGAATCGTATTCCGACGGTGGCACACGGTTGTTGAAAACCAATGACTCGGTTCCACGACTGACGCCCGAGTATAGCGCTCGCACAGACACCGCTGGACTGTCAGCGTCGGCCGCCGAACAATGATCGTAGGTTGCTGGGAGAATGGCCCCTTCCCCGGGCCCGGTCACCCAAAATGCGTTTGTCATATCGTCTGTTTCCTTACAGCGCACGTAACTCACTATAGTATACGCAGGCTATAGTACACGCGGCCTTGCCAGCTATAGTGCATACAGGCGCATCGATGTTTTCAATAGGCCCTGTTTCGACCGGATGCACGCTCAATCATACGCTGGGGTTTAATGATGGATTTCCACACTCACACGTTCCGCCTGCCCCTGGCCGCCGATCTTGCCTGGTCCGGCGGACTGACGGCGCTCATGGTGACCGCCGCTGGCATCGGATTCCACCCCCCTGCCAGCTTTTACGCGCTCGCCGTGTTGCTTTGCCTGGCAATTGCGGTGCCTGTTATTCACTTCTGGCCCGCGGAACAGGACTTCGGTTGGGCCAACCGGGCAACCCTGGTACGCGCCGCCCTCGTCATACTCCTCACCAGCCTGGCGCCGTTCACTTCCGAGTTAGGGAACTGGCTGTGGGTGTACGGGTCATTGTGTTTACTGGCGTTGATTCTTGACGGTGTGGATGGCGCCGTCGCCAGGGCCACGCGCTCAGCAACAGCGTTCGGAGCCCGATTCGACATGGAACTGGATGCGCTGTTCATCCTCGGGCTGTGTGTTGCTGTCCTCGCCCAGAGCAAAGCCGGCCCATGGGTTCTGGCGTTAGGGCTGATGCGTTACGCCTTTGTGGTCGCCGGCCACTGGTTCCGTTTTATGGACAGACCACTACCCGACAGCTTTCGACGCAAAACTGTCTGCGTATGGCAGATAGTCACCCTGATGATTGCCATACTGCCCATTACGCCAACCGGTTTCGCAACCTCCACACTCGCTATCGCGCTGGTACTGCTCTGTTATTCATTTTTTACAGACCTGCGCTGGCTTTATCAAACAGGGAGAAAGACATGAAAACGTTCCTATCCACCGCTGTACTGACCGCCTCATTGGTATTGTCAGCCCCGGTTGCCATGGCGGAGCCGGAAACCTACATTATCGACGATGAACACTTCTCGATGTCGTTTGAGGTGAACCACATCGGCTATGCCCCGGTGATGGGCATGTTCCGGGATGTGGAGGGACAGTTTGACTACGACGAGGAGACCAGACAGCTCACCTCCGGGACACTGACGTTCAAAAGCAAAAGCGTGTTCACCAATCACGACAAACGGGATGGCCACCTGCGCAACGACGATTTCCTCAACAGTGGAAAGTTCCCGGATATCACCTTTGAGATCACCGGCTTCGAGAATACCGGGGACAACACCGGCATTGTGACCGGTGACCTGACCCTTCTAGGCAAAACCCGCCCGGTGGATGTTGATGTAACCCTTAACAAATCCGCCGAATACCCCATCGGGCACGAGGACTACACCCTCGGCATCACTGCCGAAACCACCATCAAGCGCAGCAATTGGGGCATGAGCTACGGCATTGACCAGGATCTGGTGGGTGATGAGGTTCGCCTCAGGTTTGGCCTGGAAGCCGTGAAAGAGTCCGGCTGGCTATGAGGTAGTGTGAACGGAATCATACCCTGAACACATTCTGTTACACATTCGAGTCATTTTTTTGCGCGAAGGGAGAGTTTGACGGCCTGGGCGACCCACGGGTGACCAACAACGACCTGATCATACCGGTTCATTTCGACGCCAAAGACCCCGGCTTCTATGCCCTCTCTGCCCAGCTCTACCACAACGGCCGCGCACTCGCGCAGCTGCAGGCCGAGAAGAGACTCGACGGAACCACCGACACCCTGGAGCTCAAAGCCCATGGCTCGGTGCTCGCCCATCGTGAGATTAGCGGTAACCTGGAACTGCGCAACCTGCAGATCCGGCGCCTGCCGGCCTCGCCCGGAGACCGCACCGACTATGGCTATGGCCCTGATGATGGCTACTCGTTTTCGCCACCGGACCTGGACGGATTGACCGACAGCCCGGCAGGTGACCCCGAATCAGAGCAACGTGCTGCCCTGCTGCAAAGGCTGGCAGACAAGTTCTGATACAACAATAAAACAAAGACGGAGCCTTTATGAAAACAAGAAAGAGAAGTGCCTGTAAGACCGCCCTTGCGGTGGCCATCGCCGGCGGCTTGTTCGCCGGCACCGCCCACGCCCAGCTTGCGGGCCACAACGTGATCCTGGTTCACGGCTTCCAGCAGGAAGACCTGGCCAATCCACCTGCCAACCTTAATGAGGTAAAAAGTGCTGGCGAGGACTACTGGCGTACCTTCTGGCTGTCCCGTTCCGACGCCCGTGTAGATTGGGGCAGCGATGGCCGTGTGGAGGGCAACATCGCCCAGCAGGCCTATCAGCAGCTACGTGACATCAGCCAGCAGGGGCTATGCAACGATTTCTGCATTGTGGTTTCCCATTCCACCGGTGACCTGGTTACCCGATATCTTCTGGAAAACCAGGCACGCTGGCTTCAGGCCGACGGACTGCAGCCGCTGAAAATACTCGCTGCGATCGACTACTCCGGTGCCGGCGGCGGTACGGAGCTGGCCGATCTGGCCCTGAACGTTGCCTACAACGACAGCTGGTACAACTGGCCACTCAAACAGGCTGTTCGGGCCTTTACCGGTATTACTCCAGAGCCCGGTAAACTGGGGGTTGTCAATGACCTTCAAACCAATACCGCGCGCAACCTGGCGGTCAGCCCGAACAACGTACCCAGGCTACGATTTGTTGCCGGTGGTTCTTCGTACGGGGGCATCACCAAGCCATTCATCGCCGGCACTGACGACGGTGTTGTGCCCACGCACTCTGCCTGTGGCGCTACCACCAGTAATGGTATCGATTCCTGCAGCTCCAGCTTGAGCCTGGCGGGTAAGGTATCGAATCAGGATGGCCCTTCAGACCTCTACTACAACCACTTTCCGATCCTGATGAACGAGGGTGTTTCCCACAGCGGCGTTCTAGGCTCGGAAACCGGCAACATTTCGGTCCCCGTAGTGAATGACACAACCCTCAATGGGCTGCGTGTCGATTTCGCCAGTCGCACCTACAACAAGCGCTCCTGGTGGCAATGGTGGGGTTCCGGTGACCGGTATATAGAGGTACCGGGCTCGAATCAGACCGACATGTCGACACTGGTCTATAACACTCTTAACAACTGATCCTGCCCATCAAGGGCTCACCCGCCCGAAAGGACCTAACCGGCTCACGGAAGAGCCATTTTAACCCGCCCATGATAAACTCCGCCGCTGTCCTGCCATAGGCCGGGCTCAGTCTACCCTCTGCAAGGCGGTTGTGAATGCCTCTCTCGAATGCCCGTAAATCTGATCTTTTATTAGTCGTTGTAACCTTAATGGCAGCCATCAGTTGGATATTTTCAAAAGAAGCCGTGTTGCTGATGCCCCCATTATTGTTCATGGCCATGCGCTTTCTGCTGGCAGGTTCCGTATTGGCCTTCATCGCGCGGCGGCCACTGAGGCGATTGAGTGCCGACCAGTTCAGGCGCAGTGTTGGTGTCGGGTTGGTGTTCGGAATAGCCATGAGTTTTTGGGTAATGGGGCTGTTTCATGCCACACATGTGGGAGAAGGCGCCTTCCTGACCAGCCTGGGTGTGGTGGTCGTGCCGGTACTGGCCCGATTCATTTTCCGTGAGGAACAGCCCGTCAGCACCTGGTTTGCCATCCCGGTAGCGGTTAGCGGCCTGGCGCTGCTATCACTAAAAAACGGATTCCGCCCGGAAATCGGGCAGCTTTTCTTCGTGGTCGCTGCGTGTATCTTTGCCCTGTTCTTCACTCTGAATACTCGTGCAGCCAATCAGCGCACCGTGATCAACCGTCTGGGCGAAACCATTGAAAAACAACGCGTACCAGCCCTGCCCCTGACATCCATTGCCCTGCTCATCGTAGGGACCGTCACCCTTGTTGAATCCGCATTTCTCGAGCCCTGGACACCCACGCTCAACAACTTCTCCGGCATCCTTGCCATGTGGATCATCGCCAGCGCCGTGGTCGGTACCGCTGGACGTTTTCTTCTTCAAACCTATGCCCAAAGCCTGTCCACCCACAGCCATGGCGTGGTAATTATGATACTGGAGCCTGTTTGGGTGGCCCTGTTCGCCGCCGGCTGGTTCAGTGAAAGCATGTCTGGGCCTCAGATGGCCGGTTGCGGTCTGATATTCCTCGCGCTGCTCATCAATCGCTGGGGCGTGATCAGCAAGGCTGTAAAAGGCTGGACCAGAAAGCGGAAAACCTCCTGAAAGAGGTTGACCACGTCCATTGGAATCAGTATATTTCGTTCCCGTTGCAGGACGTAGGACCATAGCTCAGTTGGTTAGAGCGCTGCCTTGACATGGCAGAGGTCGGCAGTTCAAATCTGCCTGGTCCTACCATTTTCAATACGTTACGTGTTATCTGCAGCCCCCTTTCTCGATATTCTTCTCGATACTTTCGCAAACCGCTCCCCGCTTAACCCGAAATGCCTAAAACGATCGGGACGTATACCACCAGGAGCAACACTGCAATCAGGCCAAGCAGGTAAGGAATAATCGCGCGGGTAATACGTTCAAGCGGCAACTCGGTGACAGAGGATGCAACGTAAAGATTGATGGCCACGGGAGGCGTAATCATACCGATAGCCAGGCCCACCACAATTATTAACCCGAAGTGAATTGGATCGATTCCGAGCTGGACGACCAGCGGCAGGAGAACCGGGGTCAAAATGATCAGGGCGCTCGCTGTCTCAATGAACACACCGGTGATCAGGATGATACCCACGACGAGCAGCATAATGATGTACGGGTTCGTGGACAGCGATAGGACGGACTCAGCAATCGCACCGGGTACCTGCCAGCTCGACAGTGTCCAGCTCAGAACGGCGGATGTGGCAATGACGAACATAATAACTGCGGTTGTAATGGCTGAACGAATCAATATCCGGTAGATATCCGGCAACTTGAGATCGCGATAAATAAACAACGAGACTAACAGTGCGTAATTGACCGCAACCACTGCCGCTTCGCTGGGCGTAAATACGCCTGAAAAGATACCCCCTAGAATGATGACGGGGGTCATCAGCCCCCAACTCGCACTTTTGAGCGTGCCCCAGATGGTGGCGAAGGATAACGCGGTTCCTCGCGGGTAATTTCGACGGTAACCTTGGGTAATGGCAATAGCCATGAGCCCCAAGCCCATGATGAGACCGGGAATAAAACCGTTCAAAAAGAGCTTGGAAACCGATTGCTGAGCAATGACCGCATAGATAATCATCGGCACTGACGGCGGAATGACCACACCAATAGTGCCACTGGCTGCAATCAAACTGGCCGCTGCCGCCGGGTCATACCCTTTTTTACGCAGCTCTGGCACCAGGCTGGAGCCAACGGCTGCAGTGGTGGCTGCCCCTGAGCCGGATATAGCCGCAAAGAACATGCCTGCCAGTACGGCGACGATAGAAAGCCCGCCTTTCAGAAACCCAAACAGCGAGTCCGCAAAACTGACCAGCTTCTCGCTCACCTTGCCTTGGGCCATGAGGTCACCGGCCAGTATGAACATGGGTACCGCAACCAGGGCGAAAGAGTTAATCCCCTGAAACATCTGCTGGGTAACCACCATCAGTGGCACGCCCTGAAAATACAGCGCCGCCATTGTGCTGGCACCTATCGATAAGGCAATAGGTACGCCAATGAGCATGAACAGGAAAAAAAGAGCGAAGAGCAGCCCCGTCACGATGGAGGGTCACTTGTATCAGGGCCAGTCCTTGCCGTGTCAGGTCCTTCAGACAACAGCTCAACCAAATCAACTAATGCGCACCAACCCATCACTGCTCCACAGACGGGGATAACCGCGTAGACATAAGTCATTGACCAGCCCAGAGAAGCTGAGGTCTGGAAGCTTTGCATCTGCGTGTAACGATAGCCAACAAGTACCAGCGCAATCATGAAGCCCAGTGCAACAGCCACGGCCAGAATACGTGTCACTTGCCGCAACCTGCCTGGCAGCGCATCGACGAGAAAGGTAACAGCAATATGTCTACCGCGCTGAAATGCCAGGGTCGCGCCCATAAACGTAATCCAGACCAGCAGAAACCTCGCGACCTCCTCGGTCCAGCCCACAGCGGTAAAGAAAACCCTGGATACGATCTGCAGCGTGATCACGGCGATCAGTGCCACCATCGCCGCAAAAACCATGGGCTGCATGATGGCATCGATCGCGCGCTCAACTTTCTTCAAAATTCCCAACATACCTTCGTCGGGCCCTTTCACTATGGCTGCTGGGATTCACGAATCCGCTCGAGGTAATCACCAAACTGATCGCCATACTTCTCATAGACCGGCGCAACAGCAGCCTGAAAAGCAGCCAGGTCTGGATCTTCTACGATTTTCATTCCCGATGCTCGAAGCTCTGCCAACTGCTCTGACTCCATTTCAGCATTCACAGTGCGCTCATGCTCTGCGGCTTCCTGGGCTGCCTGCTCAATCACCCCTTGGGCGGCTTCGGGCAGGCGATTCCACACTGGCATCCCCATGACAAATATAGCCGGCGCATAGGTGTGCCGAGACATCGTCATATAGTCTTGCGTCTCGTTGAGCTTAAAGGAATGCACGACGTTGACAGGGTTCTCCTGGCCGTCAATGGTGCCTTGTTGCATTGCTGTCAGCGCCTCAGTCCAGGCCATCGGAACGGCATTTGCGCCCAATTCACGGAACGTATCAACGTAAACTGGATTCTCCATGACACGTACTCGCAAACCGTCGATGTCATCAGGGTGACTTACCGGCCGCTCGCTATTAGTGAGGTTACGGAAGCCTCGCTCAGCGTATGCGAGGCCTTTGAGGTTGACGTCGCTCAACTTGTCCAGCAACTCCTGGCCAATGGGACCATCAAGCACTGAATAGGCCTCTTCTGGGGAAGAAAACAGGAAGGGCAATTCAAATACTGCCATTTCTCCGACGAAATTGGCGACGGGGCCATTGGTTATGACGCCCATATCCACTGTGCCAATTTGCATGCCCTCAAGCAGGGTGCGCTCGTCGCCGAGCGAAGCATTGGGATAAATTTCGACGGTCACAGCTCCGTCTGTGCGCTCACTGACCAGTTCCTGGAACTTAACAGCTGCGATGTGGAATCCGTCTTGCTCGTTGACGACGTGAGCCAGGCGCAAAGTAACGGGGTCCATGTCCGAAAACTCATCGGCAACGACCGAAGAGGTCAGGCCAATGGCAAGGCCAAGAATTGCGGTACTGTGGGCAAGTTTATTCATTATCGTTTCCCCTTAGTGGTTTTTTATTGTGTGTTCACTCCCTGCTACATCTTGTAGAAATCCCTGTACCAGTCTACGAAGTTGGCGATACCCTCTTCCACTGTCGTGGACGGCTTGTAGCCCACATCGTCAATCAGGTCATCCACATTGGCGTAGGTGGCCGGCACGTCACCGGGCTGCAGAGGTAGAAGGTTCTTCTCCGCTTTCTTGCCAACGCGCTCTTCGATAATTTCAATGAACCGGGACAGTTCCACCGGGTTGTTGCTGCCGATGTTGTAAAGCCGATACGGCGCCTTGCTGGTGCCGGGGTCCGGCGTTTCGCCGCTCCACTGCGGGTTGGGTGTGGCAACGCTGTCCAGGGTCCGGATAACGCCTTCCACAATATCGTCAATGTAGGTGAAGTCGCGCCTGTGGTGCCCATGGTTGAACACGTCAATGGGCTCACCCGCCAGGATCTTCTTGGTAAAGATGAACAACGCCATATCCGGGCGCCCCCAGGGGCCATACACGGTAAAGAAACGCAGGCCGGTGGTGGGCATGTTGTAGAGGTGGCTGTAGGTGTGGGCCATCAGCTCGTTGGCTTTCTTGGAGGCCGCGTAAAGGCTCAAGGGGTGGTCCACGTTGTCGTGGATGGAGAACGGCATGGTTTCATTGGCGCCGTACACCGAGCTGCTGGAGGCGTAGACCAAATGCTTCACATCGTTGTGGCGACAACCTTCCAGAATGTTGGTGAAACCCACCAGGTTGGCGTCAATATAGGCGTGGGGATTTTCCAGGGAGTACCGCACGCCCGCCTGTGCGGCCAGATGAACCACACGTTCTGGCTTGTGCTCGCGGAACAGAGCCTCCATGGCGGGCCGGTCGGCCACGTCCTTGCGAACCTCGGTGAATCCCGGTTTACAGGTCAGGCGCTCAAGCCGTGCTTCCTTCAGGGTGGGGTCGTAGTAATCGTTGACGTTATCCACGCCGATTACGTCATCACCTCTGTCAAGCAGCCGATGCGCCAGATGGGAGCCGATGAAGCCCGCCGTACCCGTAACCAGAATTTTCAACGTGTTCTCTCCTGTTCCTTCAGAACGTCAGCCCGGCACTCACAAACGGGCCACCGAGGTCGATGTCCAGGCGGTCATCGCTGTCTTCGTAATCAATGCTGATCTGACGATAGCCGGCGCGGAGTTGCAACAACGACAGTTCATATTGACCGTAGGCGTTGTAGTCATAGATGGAATCGCCGTCGAAGCTGATGAGGTTCGCCTCGCCACCGACGGAAACACCGGTAAAGGGAAGATCAAAGCGGGCAGCCAGGTAACCCATCGGAATCACGCCGTCGACCTCAGTCTTACTGACCTGGCCATTGGTGGCCTGCTCACGGACAATCAGCTCGCCGTCCAGGTTGCGGGCGGTCACGCCCAGATCCAGATTGGCCCAGTTGTCGAGCACTTCGTAATACAGGGTGACGTCGAACTGGTTCAGGTCCAGATCGGAATCCACTTCCGCGGCGCCTGGAACAGAATCAAACCCGGTAGACAGCTCCCCTCGTCCACTCTGCTCGATACGAGTGTAGTTCAACCGAACATTCGGCAGTACCGGAACTGGATGCTCCAGGTAGGCACTAAGGTTGGCATTGGTGTCGCTTTCCAGGTCGAGGTCGTTTTCGACGTCGACCACGTCGTTGTTTTTGCCGGCTTTACCCGAGAGGTCAGAATCCCAATAACTGACACTGGCACCCACCCCGACCACATCAGCGATCGCGACTGGGGCAGCGATGAACAATGAGCCGCCGATGGCAAAAATCAGTTTACGCATAGTGCACCTGTCTTATGGTTGTTGTACCTGACTGATCAGTCGAAACGAATACCGAGACGACGACCAACTTCTTCGTAGGTCTCAATCACATCGCCCAGTCCCTGACGAAAACGGTCCTTATCCATCTTTTTTCGGCTTTCCCTGTCCCAGATACGGCAGCCGTCGGGGCTGAATTCGTCACCCAGGACAATCTGGCCACCCGAGCGGCCAAATTCCAGCTTGTAGTCCACCAGCAGCATGCCGGCTTCCTCAAACAGCGCCTTCAGTACGTCATTCACCTGATAGGTCAGTTCTTTCATTCTGGCAAGTTCGTCGGCTTTCGCCCATCCAAAACTGACCGCCAGAGACTCATTGACCATGGGGTCATGCATGGCGTCGTTCTTCAGGAACAATTCAAAGGTGGGAGGGTTCAGCGTCAGCCCTTCCTCGACACCCAGACGACGGCACAGACTGCCCGCCGAGATGTTACGAACCACGCATTCCACAGGGATCATGTCCAGCTTCTTGACCAGTGATTCCGTGCCCGAAAGCAGGCCTTCAAAGTGTGTGGGAATGCCGGCTGCTTCCAACTTCTCCATGATGAACGCATTGAAGCGATTGTTCACCATGCCCTTGCGGTTAAGCTGCTCTTTCTTCTCGCCGTCAAACGCCGACGTATCGTCGCGAAATACCATCACAAACCGGTCGGGGTCGTCGGTACGGTATACGGATTTGGCCTTGCCCGCGTAAAGCTCTTCACGCTTTTCCATGTCAGGTCTCCGGACGTGCCCGCTCTGTGCAGGCACTGCTTGCATTAGTAAAGGTATTCGAACAGTTCTGAAAGCAGCTCGGGCGAGCGATTCTCACCATCGTAACTCTCGGCGATGGCGGTGGAAACGATAATGTCGCCGTCGCGTTCCTCGAGCCGTATATCAAACGAATGGACCGGTTTCGGGGCGTCGGAGAACCAGCTAAACCACCCTGGCTCGCGCTCGGATTCCGGCCGGAAATCCACAAAGAAATAGCCGTCTTCACGGTTCAGGTCGATCACTGGTATGCCTGCGTCATCCACCGCTCGCCGCACTTCCGCCCAGGCTCGGCCGTAATCCAGGCTCATCACAATTTCCCGGGGTGTTTCATCGTCCGATACCAGCCTGACCAATGGTTCGCTGGCCATGCCCAAGGCCGCACGAGAGTATGACTTGCTGTCTTCCCGATTGCGTAAATACTGGGCCAGGTCGTCGAGCAGCTTCCGACTCGTGTCGAGTTGCTCACGGCTGCGGATGTCCCCGCCGCTCCATGCCATCAGTTCGTTGGGGTCATCGGCAACTTCGAAAGAACGGAATTGAACCTCTGTGGTCTTGCGGCGCACACCAGGAGCGACACGGGCCTGAACAACCACTTTTGCCTCTGGCCCATCAGGGTTGTCCGGCAACCCCAACAAGCCCCTCGCCTGCTTGCTGAAGTTAACCAGCTCACTCTGCATCAGGCCAAGCTGGGGACTGTCATACGCCACACCAAGGCCGTTCTCATTCATGTAGGAGGTGACCGCCGGCCAGAGGCGACCGGGAACATCATTCACCAGCAGCCATATCTGTCCATCCAGTTCCTCAACCAGATAATTTTCGTCAAGGATATCGGAGGTCATATCCGGCGGCGTGGGTATACTTCCCCGATACATGCGACCCGAGTCGGCAGCGGTCGCTTCGCGTATCGGCATGATCTGACCAAACTCACCTTCATCCGCCGTTTCCGGCAGTTTCAGAGGTGTGCCTTCCGGCGCATTGACATAGCGCTCTGAGCGGTCTTCGATAAGGCTACAGCCTGATAGGGCCATAACAAACATCAGGCCCGCCAGGGGCCTGATGCATTTTTCGGTTTTTTTGATTTCTGTCCTGAACCTAAACGCCATCAGGCGACTCCAGTTACGATAGATGGTACAGCCTGACTCAGAGTACGCCAGAGGCTTTCAGTGCGTCTTCCACTTCTTCGTGGAACCTGTCACTCAGGGGGGTGAGCGGAAGGCGGATGCCCTCCCCGATCATGCCCATATGAAAGAGGGCCCATTTGACCGGGATGGGGTTTGCCTCGAGGAACAGTTTGCGGTTCAGAGGCATGAGTAACTCATTTAGCCGCTCGGTTTCCTTTTCATTGCCGGCGATGGCGGCTTCGCACAGCGCAGCCATGCCCTTGGGAGCCACATTGGCGGTAACGGAGACGTTGCCCTTGGCACCGGCAAGCATCAGTCCGGCGGCTGTCGCGTCGTCACCAGAGTAGACCACCAGGCGGCCTTTAACGGCTTCAACCAGCTCTGCACCACGGGGAATATTGCCGGTTGCATCCTTGATACCGATGATGTTCGGAATATCCGCCAGGCGCTCTACGGTCTCGTTCAACATGTCGCACGCCGTTCGGCCGGGAACGTTGTAGAGAATCTGATCGACCGGGACAGCCTCGGCTATGGTCTTGAAGTGCTGATACAGGCCTTCCTGGGTCGGTTTGTTGTAGTACGGAACTACAAGCAGGCAGGCATCGGCACCCAGCTTGTGCGCTTCTTCGGTCAGCTCTATGGCTTCGCGGGTGCTGTTGCCGCCCGTACCGGCAATCACAGGGATGCGGCCATTGACGCGTTTTATGATATGCCCCACCACCCGCATGTGCTCTTCCGGGTCCAACGTGGCGGATTCACCCGTCGTTCCAACGGCCACGATACCATGCGTTCCGTTGTCGAGATGAAAGTCCACCAGCTTATCAAGGTGCTCCCAATGAACGCTGCCATCGGAATGCATGGGCGTGACCAGTGCGACAAGGCTCCCCGTAATCATAAAAACTCCGTACGAATAAAAACGATATGGTAATGTTGGGCACCCACTGACACAAGGGAATTAAAGGAGATGTCATGTCAGCACCCGAACTGAACCGTCCTGTTGATGATTTTGAGGCCCCGGCTACCGGAGATCAAACCATTCGTTTATCGGACCTGAAAGGCAAGAATGTGGTGATCTATTTCTACCCCAAGGACAACACCCCTGGATGCACCACTGAAGGTCAGGATTTCCGCGATCGGCACGACCAGTTTGAAGCACTCGATACGGTTATTCTCGGAGTATCACGTGACGGCCTGAAAGCCCACGACAACTTCCGCGAAAAACAGGCATTTCCCTTCCACCTGATCTCCGACAAGGACGAAGCCCTCTGCCAACAATTCGATGTCATCAAGCTGAAAAAGCTTTACGGCAAGGAATATATGGGCATTGACCGCAGCACCTTCCTGATCGACAAGAACGGTGTTCTTCGCAAGGAGTGGCGAAGCGTGAAAGTACCGGGCCACGTTGATGAAGTGCTGGAAGCCGTCAGGAGTCTTTAGGACTCCTTTGGCAACGTCTCTGCCTGCCCGTACTTGACCGGCCATGCCGAGAAGATCGCCTTGAGCATGGTCGCCAGCGGAATAGCAAAGAACACCCCCCACAACCCCCAGATGCCACCAAAGAACAACACAGCCACGATAATGGCAACGGGGTGCAGGTTATTCACTTCCGAGAACAGGATGGGGACCAGAACGTTTCCATCCAGCGCCTGGATCACACCGTATACCACCATGACCCAGATAAACTGACTGCCCCACCCGAAGGCAAACAGGGCGATCATAGCAACCGGAATGGTGACCACCGCTGCACCGATATAGGGAATCACCACGCTCAGACCCACCATCAGTGACAGCAGGGCCGCATAAGGCATACCCAGAACTTTGAAGGCGACGTAGGTGATACCTCCAACGATCAGTATCTCGACCGCCTTGCCCCGCACGTAGTTGGCACACTGAAGATTCACTTCGTGCCATATTCGGACCATCATCGGACGCTGGGACGGCAGCATGCGAGCGATGGCACCCAGCAGCACCTGGCGGTCCTTGAGAAAGAAGAATACGAGAATTGGCAGTAACACCATGTAGATGAGCAGCGCTACCAGATCCGGAATGCTTTCCAGTGAAAACGACACCAGCCATTGGGTCATGCGACCGGCTTCGGTGGTCACCTGGTTATAGATGGTGTTGATGCCTTCCATGGATATCAGCGTTGGATACTGCTCAGGAAGCACTTCAAGATAGGACTGCATCTCTCTGAAAATACGAGGAGCTTCGCCCGCCAACCCGGTCACCTGGGTCCAGATTAGAGGCAACAGCCCGAACAGAACGCCAATTAACAGCCCCAGGAAGACGAAGAACACGCCTATGATGGATACAATTTCCGGAATGCCGAGCCGATTAAGCTTGGTGACCAGTCCCTGGAGAATAAAGGCAACAATGACCGCAGCAATAGCAGGCGCCAGCATGGAACCGAAAAAAATGATGAAGATGACGCCTGCGAGTATCAGCAGGAAAAGAATGACGGCTTCTTCATCTGAAAAGTATTTGTGGGCAAGACCACGTAAAATTCTGATCATCAACGACTCCGGAGGGTCCCTACTACGAGCTTAATCGCCGCACTTTATCACAAAGGTGAAACAGCCATTCTGTTCCGATGTACGGACCAACTGATGGGCCGAAAGCTCGAGGAACGCGGGAATATCCCTTGCAGAACCGGCGTCTGTGGCGATAACTTCAAGTTCCTGGCCGGGAGACATGCTGTTGAGTTCAAGCTTTGTTTTCAATAGCGGCATCGGACAGCGCAGGCCCGATGCATCCAGTGTTCGGTCAGCCATGGCAAAAAAGCATCCGTATGTTCAAAACAGGAGCCGGCATTATGCCCACAGTGATACTGTATTGCACCTCAATCGTAACAGACGGACTCCGAAAGAACTTTCGGTGACACAATGCTGTCAGAGAGAATCCAATGACAACGGACATCGCCCATTCATGACTGTTAAAAACCGCCGCCGAATTCACCGCCCAGGCATCCTGGCACCCGCCCTTGCCCTGGCGTTCTCACTGACGGTCGGCCACGCCTCGGCACAGTCGTCGGATAGCACCTTGCCATCCATTGGTGGCGCCGGTGGCGGGCTGATCTCGGAGCGCCAGGAATCGGATATCGGGCGCCAGGTAATGACGTCCATCCGGCGATCCGCTCCCCAGATCACCGACGCCCTGGTTCAGGACTACCTGAATTCGGTCATTTATCGCCTGGTGCCCTCCGCCCCCCTGAGTAGCAGCGACCTTACGCTGGCGATCATCGACAGCCCCGACATCAATGCCTTTGCAGTCCCCGGCAATGTCGTCGGCGTTAATGGCGGCCTCTTCCTGAATGCCGAGAGTGAGCAGCAGTTTGCCTCGGTTCTGGCCCACGAACTGGCGCACCTGAGCCAGCGCCATTTCGCCAGGCGTCTGGAGCAACAGGAAACCAGCGCCCCGTTGACCATTGCCGGCATGATCGCCGGCATCATCCTCTCAGCGGTTACCCAGTCAGATGTCGGTATTGCCGCCATCGCAGGCACCCAGGCATTGGCGGTGCAGAATATGCTGGCTTATAGCCGGGCTCATGAACAGGAAGCTGACCGGGTTGGTATGGACATACTGGCCAGCTCCGGCATGGACCCGAGAGGGATGCCGGAAATGTTCGAAATCATGATGCGACAGAACCGCCTGCAGGGAAACCGGGTTCCGGAGTACCTGTCCACCCACCCACTGACGCAGAATCGTGTATCCGACACCCGCAACCGCGCCGAGCAATACCCTCGCAGGGATGTGGCCGATGCCCAGGAATACCATCTGGTTCGATCCCGGCTGCAGGTTCGCTACGCCAAGTCCGCGGACATCGCTGTAGAAACCTTCAAGGACTACCTGAACCGTTCGGATACCGAAAAGCCGGATGCTATTCGCTACGGCCTGGCGGTCGCATGGCTGCGAGATGGAAACCAGAGCGAGGCGATTGCTGAGCTTGAAAGGCTGCTAGAGGGAACACCGGGACGCATCACCTATCAGGTTACACTCGCGGAGGCGCTGATTGAGCAGGACAAGCTCAACGAAGCTCGCAGCCTGCTTTCCGAAGCCCTTTCAAGGAACCCTGGCAACTACCCGATTACCGACATGCTCGCTCTCCTGGAGACTGCGGCGGGTAACGGCGAACGTGCTGCCGAACACCTCCACAGACTGACGCGGGAACTGCCGAAGAAAGAGCATCTCTGGCTGAGGCTGGCAGAAGCCGAAGGGTTGGCACGCAACATCGTTGGGGTGCACCGGGCAAGGGCTGAATACGATATCCTGATGGGCGACCTTGAGGCGGCCCAGCGCCAATTGCGCCAGGCCCAGGAGAAGCTCCCCGCTGGAGCGCCGTTGCGCCAAATCGTGACCGAACGATTGTCGCAGGTGTCAGAGCGGCTGAATCAACGCCGCAGCTGACGTCAGGCGTTGCCGGCAGCCTTCAGGTTCATCTCGGCGGTGAAATCCAGCATTCGCTGAAGCGGTCTCAACGCATCCTCCCGCAATGACGGATCCACGTGAACCTCCTGATCGCCGTTCTCAATCACCGACAGCAGGTTCTCGAGGCCGTTCATCGCCATCCACGGGCAATGAGCGCAGCTACGACAAGTGGCGCCGTTTCCGGCAGTAGGCGCCTCGATCAGGGTCTTGTTGGGGGCCAACTGCTGCATCTTGTAGAAAATGCCGTTGTCAGTGGCAACGATGAATTGTTCGTTGGGCAGCGTCTGGACCGCATGAATCAGCTGAGAAGTCGAACCGACAACATCGGCCATCTCGACCACAGCATTGGGCGATTCGGGATGCACCAGAACCGCTGCGTCTGGATACAGCGCTTTCAGGTCTTCCAGCCCCCGGTACTTGAACTCTTCATGTACGATGCATGAACCATCCCAGAGCAACACATCCGCACCGGTGGTTTTCTGCACGTAGTAGCCCAAATGCTTATCCGGAGCCCAGAGTATTTTTTCACCACGGGCATCCAGCGACTCCACAATGGCCTGGGCACAACTGGAGGTAACCACCCAGTCCGCCCTTGCTTTCACCGCTGCAGAGGTATTGGCATAGACCACCACGGTACGATCGGGATGCTGGTCGCAAAAGGCTGAAAATTCATCCGCAGGGCAGCCAATGTCCAGTGAGCAAGTCGCCTCCAGCGTGGGCATCAGCACCCGCTTTTCCGGGTTCAGAATCTTGGCGGTTTCACCCATGAAACGGACACCCGCCACGACTACAGTCGACGCTTTGTGCTTGTTGCCAAACCGGGCCATTTCCAGAGAATCGGCAACACAGCCGCCGGTTTCCTCGGCCAGGCGCTGAATGTCGGGATCGGTGTAGTAATGAGCCACGAGCACCGCATCCTGCGCTTTCAGCGCTGCACGAATACGGGACTCAAGGTTGGCTTTTTCGTCGTCGCTCAGGGTCTTTGGCTCCGCCTGGTGTGCCAGATGTTCCTGAACGAGAATACGGTCTTCAACTCGCGTCATTACTGCATCTCTGTATTGCGTTAACGTCGGAAGTATATCACTTCGGCCACGACTTTCACTGGGCTGACACCCTGCTGTCACAGAGTTCTGCTAAGGCTATTTATAGGCACCCTTTTAACTACGCCCACTATCACAGATGTATGACCGTATACCCAAAAAAAAAGAGCCCGAAGGCTCTTTTTTCGACAGGAGCCGCTTTGGCTTCCTGTTCTATTGGTGGGTCGTGAAGGATTCGAACCTTCGACCAATTGGTTAAAAGCCAACTGCTCTACCAACTGAGCTAACGACCCATAACTGTCGGCCCGAATCCGGACCGGAACAACGCGACGACTCAATCCACCGCCTCGTTCGTAATTTGGTGGGTCGTGAAGGATTCGAACCTTCGACCAATTGGTTAAAAGCCAACTGCTCTACCAACTGAGCTAACGACCCAAACGAGGCGCATATAGTAATGATTTTTCAGCGCCGATCAACCCCTAATTCCCAGGTTTCTCAACATTCTTCGCGATGACCACGATCAGCCGTTATTGGAGTCGAGGTACTTCTGCGCCAACTCAGCGGCACTGGTATTCGGATAGTCACGGATCACGGTTTGCATACGCCCGCGAGCCTGCTCCTTATCGCCGAGCCGGTCCAGGGTCACGCCAAGCTTGTAAACAGCATCCGGAGCCTTGCGGTGATCCCCGTAACGGGTTGCGACGATGGTGAACGCCTGCCGTGCCTGCTCAAGCTGTTCCTCAACGAGGTACACCTCGCCCAGCCAATAATAGGCGTTGACCGTCAGGTCTCCTTCCTCATACTCATCAATGAAGTCGTACAACCCATTGATGGCCTGGTCGTAGTTCTTTTCCTGATGAATCAGGGTCTGGATTTTCTGGTAATCCGTCCGTTCTTTATCGGAAGGCTGCCGGTAGATTCTGGTTTTCACCCCAGAATTTTCAGCTGTTTCAGCGGAATCAGCCGTACCCTCTGAACTCGTCGCAGGTGCTTCCGAGACCTTTTCAGAGAGTTTGAGAATTCGCTGGTCAAGGTCGATGTAGCGATCCCGAGACTGCTTGGTGAGCCGATCAATGAGGTTACGCTGTTCTTCCACCCGCCCCTGCAATCGACGAACCTCGCCCTGCAGTTGCTGAATCATGTAGAACAGTTCCGCATTGGCCTGACTGTTGCCAGCCTTGCGTTCAGCCTCAGAGGCATTGTCCTGGAACGCTGGAGAAACGGATTGCGCCAGCGTGCCGCCCGCTTGCCCTAGGGCAAGCGGGAGCATCACTGTCGCCATGAGCAGATGTCTCATGGGGTTCGCCTGTTACTGGAAAACAAGTTCAACGCGACGGTTCTGGGCCCACGCGCTCTCACCGGAACTCATCACGGCTGGCTTCTCTTCACCATAGCTGATGGTTTCCGTCTGGCCACGGGAAGCGCCGTTTACGATCAGAAAACGCTCGATAGCGTTGGCACGACGCTCACCCAGTGCAAGGTTGTATTCTTTGGTACCACGCTCATCGGCATGTCCTTCAATACGGACATTCTGACCCGGATTGGCTTGCAGGAACCGGGCGTGGGCCACCAGCACATCGCGGGCTTCGGTTTTGATTTCGGAGGTATCGAAATCAAAGTAGAAAGTGGTGATTTCGCGCATGGCGGCTTCTTCCGCCCGCGCAGCACGAGCTTCCGCCTCACGACGCTGCTCTTCGCTCATCTCGGACGAAGACACACCGCCGTCGTCATCGCCGCCATAAACAGTGCTACCACCTTCCTGGTCGACAGCAGAGACATCGGAACCGTACGCACCGTCTTCAGTGGTCTCACCGGTGCTGCTGCAACCCGCGATCAGACCAAGAGACATTACCATGGCGAATAATTTGTGGTGAGCTGATACGTTCATAATCACTTCCTTCCTTTTTTGAGAGTCTGTTGTACGTTTATACAAACGAACCTGTTCTGTTCGGAGTTCCGGTTTACTTGACGATCGGTGACCATGCCGGTTCACGCACATCACCCTCCGAGGCCGGCAGACTATAGGCCGCTCCGCCATCGGCGGCAATTACAGTTAGTACACTGTCGCCGCCCTGCTTCGTTGCATAGATCAGCATCCGGCCATTAGGCGAAACACTGGGCGATTCATCGGACCCGGTCCTGGTGAGAATCGTTTCTTCCTCCGTCTGCAAGTTCGTCCGCGCTATGTGAAACGCCTGGTCTCTCTGATGCACATAATAAACGTACTTGCCGTCATTGTCTGGCCGCGGGCGGGCGTTGTATCGGCTACCAAAGGTAATCCTGCGAGGCTCCGCATCCTCGCTGGACTTGTGGTATATCTGCGGCCCACCGGAACGATCAGACGTAAAGTAGAAACCTTTACCCGTATGATCCCAGGTAGGCTCAGTATCAATAGACCAGTGATTGGTCAGCCGTTTGAGCGAACGACTCTGAATATCCATCTTGTAGACTTCGGCATTGCCATCCTTTGACAGGGTCATAAGCAACGATCGACCATCCGGACCCCACGCGGGCGCTGAGTTCAAACCCCGGAAGTCCGCGATCCGCGTGCGGTTGCCCGATGAAAGCTCATGGATGTAAATCGCGGGCTTGCCAGTTTCAAACGACACATAGGCAAGTCTCTTGCCATCCGGCGACCAGGCAGGCGACAAGATCGGTTCGTCGCTTTCGAGCCTGACCTTGGCCCTTTTGCCATCCACGTCACTGACCTGCAGCCGATACAGGGCGTTGCCACCGGATCGCTGAAGCGTGACGTAGGCCAGCTTGGTAGAAAATGCGCCCGGCACACCAGTAATAGCCTCATAGACCTTGTCACTAATGTGGTGGGCGAGACTCCGTGTGCTGTTCACCGATGAGGACGCCGTTGCCCCGAGGATCCGCTCCTCCCGGTTCACGTCGTATAATTCGTACTGGGCTTCAATTTTGTCGCCGGTACGTGTCAACTGCCCCACCAGAACGTAACGCTGCCCCAGAAGTCTCCAGTCACGGAAATAAACCTCGTCGCCCTTTGACGGCAGACTGAGCATTTTCTCCGGTGGCAGTGGCTTGAATTCACCGCTCATGGTGAGATCGTCACGGACGATATTGCTGACCTTGTCGCCAGATGGGATTTGACCCGTTTCGGAAAATGGAACCACGGCGACCGGGATGGCCGAATCCGCACCCTCGGTGATTCGTATCAACAGTTCAGCGTTTGCCGGGTTACCTGCTGTCATCACTACCAGCATTAGGAACCACGCCGCGGCCATGCCAGTACGGGTTGTGCCTGTTTTGGTCCGGTTCGTCATTTGATTTCCCATTGTCCTTATCTCAACCGCCGAGGATTGAACTCAATCGTAAACTGGCGAAAATACTTTTCAAATGTGTCCCGATCATCGGGAATCGGGTAACGATTCAGCGACTTAACCGCGCCCCGCGCCGAATTATCGAATGCCGTGTTGCCACTGGAGGAGACAAGCTTTACCGACGCAAGTTCACCAGTCGGTAGCAAAGTGATCTGAAGCCTTGCGGTCATCTCCTCCGTTGCCGACGAAGGCGGATACCAGGCCTGGCTTAACCGTTCACGAATCAGCGCCTGATACTTCTGGCTTTCCGACAGCATCTGCGCCTCGCGTGCCTTGGCGGCAGCCGCCTCTCTCTTACGGCGTTCCTCAGTCTCGCGTTCCTGCTGGGCCTCTTCCGCCATGGCTTCCAGTTGCTGTTCCTTCAAACGCCGCTCACGCTCCTTGCGCTTGCGTTCGGCTTCCTGGCGCTCTCGCTCTTCCCTCGCCTTGCGCTCAGCTTCTTCCTTGCGGCGCTGCTCCTCCGCTCGGCGCTTTTCCTCGGCAGCCTTCCGGGCAGCCTCCTCCTGCCGACGCTTTTCTTCCTCGGCCTTTTGACGTTCACGCTCCTTGGCTTCCGCCGCAGCCTTCTGGCGGGCAGCCTCTTCCGCTTTGCGCTGCTGTTCACGTTCGCGCTTCGCCGCCTCTTCCTGGCGCTGCTGTTCCTGCTTGCGCTCTTTCTCCTGCTGGATACGGCGGGCCTCTTCCCGTTCGCGCTCCTCTTCGGCCTTTCGACGTTCGGCTTCTTCCTTACGCTTCCGCTCTTCCTCCTGCCTGCGTTCTTCATCACGATCCGGCTCATCAACCGGTTCCGTCACCGGGCTGGGCTCAGGCTCGTTTGGAGTGATCAGGCGTGCAGAAATACTGGGCGGCGGCGGATCCTCCGAGGGATCGGTCCAGGTCCAACCCGCCAGAGCCACGCCCAGAATCAACCCATGCAGCAGGATTGACAGAGCAACGGGCGACTTCCAGGGGGGCTGGCCCGTGTTGGTTACATCACGCTCATGACCTCTCACAAAAACCTGCCTGCTCTGTACCTACTCATCAATGGATGGCGCTTCGGTGATCAATCCGACATTAGACGCCCCTGCGGCCTGCAACTGTGCCATCAGTCGAACAACGGTACCGTATTCAACATGCTCATCACCCCGAACAAGTACTTCGCGATCCGTACGCTGGGACAGGATTTTCGCAATACGTTCGCGAATGTCTGCGAGCGACATCGGGTCACTGCTTTCATCGCCGATATCCATGAAATACGCACCATTGCTGTCCACGGACACCACGATGGATTCCACGTTCTTGTCAGACTGGATCGGCTGCGATGTGGTTTCCGGCAGATCCACTTTTACGCCCTGTGTCAGCATCGGCGCCGTCACCATGAAGATGATCAGCAGCACCAGCATGACGTCGATGTAGGGCACAACGTTAATTTCAGACATCGGCTTGCTACTTCTCGCCGGCATCATTCCCATGCCTTTCATGTTTCTGCTCTCCCGACTGACTGACCGTTACTGGCTGCCATCCTCATGCGGCTGACTGCTCGCTGTTATGCACACGGCGATGGAGGATGCTCGAAAACTCATCGGCAAAGGTTTCATAGTTCTTCAGCAGAGCGTCGGAAATAGCGGAGAATCGGTTGTAGGCAATCACCGCGGGTATGGCCGCAAACAGGCCCATCGCCGTTGCTATCAAAGCCTCGGAAATACCAGGGGCCACCGTGGCGAGGGTCGCTTGCTGAACCTGAGCCAGCCCCCGAAACGAGTTCATGATGCCCCAGACCGTACCAAAGAGACCGACATAGGGGCTGGTAGAACCCACGGTTGCAAGAAACGGTAAATGCATCTCCAGCCGCTCCTGCTCCCGGGAAAACGCCACTCGCATCGCACGCTGGGTACCTTCCATAACGGCATCGGCATCACGGCTTTGCTGGCGCAGACGGGAAAATTCCTTGAAACCGGCCCGGAACAACGACTCCATGCCGGAGAACGGCGTCGGATTACTGTTCACTTCCCGGTATAGCTGACCCAGGTCCATTCCGGACCAGAACCGTTCCTCGAACGCATACTGGGCCTGCTTGGCCTTGCGGAACACCTTCAGGCGCTGGAAGATCAGTGCCCAGGAGATAATGGACGCCAGGGCAAGCAACAGCATGACCAGCTGAACCAGCACGCCGGCGTTGGCGATGAGATACCAAACAGAAACTTCTGACTCCACCTTTTACTCCTGGATTATTCCACTTGTGAATTGGTTTTCAGGCTACTTTCCAGCAACTCCAGCATGTTTACCGGAAGGCGTCTTGGCCGGCCGGAATCCAGTGCAATACAGGCCACACGCACATCCGCCGATGCCAGTATCTTGTCATCGGAGCTACGCACGACCTGCTGACGAAAATCCATCCATACACGGCCGAACGCCACTGGCTCCGCGGTCACTCGCAACTCATCGTCGAGCCTGGCCGGGGCACCGTAGTGGATCGCCAGGCGCTGGACAACGTAACTGATGTTGTCCGCGAGGCCGGCGCGAAGCCCGACACCCTTATGACGAACCCACTCCGTGCGGGCACGCTCCATATAATGCAGGTACTTCGCATGGTATACGATACCGCCGGCGTCGGTATCCTCGATGTACACACGAACCGACAAACCGACCGACGAATCATAGCGCTCAGTCAAAAAGGTCCTCCCGCTCCGGGCCAGATGGCACGACGCCGAAATGCTGGTAGGCATTCGACGTCACCATTCGCCCACGGGGCGTTCGCACCATGAAGCCCTGCT
This sequence comes from Marinobacter salarius, assembly GCF_032922745.1. Classification (NCBI taxonomy): domain Bacteria; kingdom Pseudomonadati; phylum Pseudomonadota; class Gammaproteobacteria; order Pseudomonadales; family Marinobacteraceae; genus Marinobacter; species Marinobacter salarius. The sequence continues at coordinate 2,678,856 of NZ_CP136693.1, read as the reverse complement.
GGATCAGGAACGGCTCAAGAACGTCTTCGATAGTGCCTCGTTCTTCACTGATCGCCGCTGCCAGACTTTCGACACCGACCGGGCCACCATCAAACTTTTCAATCATCGCCAAAAGCAGGCGCCGGTCCATGTGATCAAACCCCTGGGCGTCCACTTTCAGCATGTTCAGTGCCTGGTCCGCAATGGACTCACTAATGCTGCCATCCGCTTTTACCTCAGCAAAGTCACGCACTCTGCGTAGCAGGCGGTTGGCAATACGGGGTGTTCCCCGGGAACGACGGGCAATTTCGTAAGCACCGCCGTTGTCGATAGAGACCGATGACAATCGCGCGGAACGGAGAATAATATCCGTCAGATCCTTGGTGTTATAGAACTCAAGGCGCTGGACGATGCCGAAACGATCCCGCAGCGGCGACGTCAGAAGCCCGGCGCGTGTCGTCGCACCCACCAGGGTAAAGGGGGGCAGGTCCAGTTTGATGGAGCGGGCCGCCGGGCCCTCTCCAATCATGATATCCAGTTGGTAGTCTTCCATCGCCGGGTAGAGCACTTCTTCCACGGCGGCGCTGAGACGATGAATTTCATCAATGAAGAGGACATCACCCTCTTCGAGGTTGGTCAGCATGGCGGCCAGATCACCGGCTTTTTCCAACACCGGGCCGGATGTGGTCTTAATGGACACACCCATTTCATTGGCAATGATGTTGGCGAGCGTGGTCTTGCCCAGCCCCGGCGGACCAAAGATCAGCACATGATCCAATGCCTCCTGGCGACCTCGCGCGGCGGAAATGAAGATTTCCATCTGCTCCCGCACAGCCGGCTGACCAACATAGTCCGCAAGCACACCGGGACGGATCGCTCGATCCTGCACTTCCTCGTATTGTCCGGCCTGGGCTGTAATCAGGCGATCCGATTCAATCATTGAACTACCCGCTCAGAGGAAATCAACAACATGCCTGCACACTCGTATCGGGTTCATTATGCCCCAATTGTACAAACGGCGCTTTTGCTGTCACGTTACGCTCTCTACACATATGGGGCCAGGATGCGATTAATGACACTCTTTTAATCAACCCGTTAATCAGCCCATCAACTGGCAGGAATCATTGCCCGTAGCGCCAACCGAATCAACTCCTGGCTCGACATGCCCTCCTCCGCAACCTTGCTGATGGCCTTCGACGCCTCCTGTGGCTTGTAACCCAGGGCAATCAGGGCGGCTTCCGCCTCGTCCCTGGGGTCATGACCTGCAGCAACGCTCGCGTCGGCTGAGTCGGAGGTAACCGTCGCATTTGGCGACGCTGGTATAAACTGCCCTTCAAGTTGCCCTATACGATCTGTCATTTCAATAAGCAGGCGTTCGGCGGTTTTCTTGCCAACACCAGGAAGCTTGACGAGGGCATTGGCATCGCGAGCTTCAACGCAGCGGATAAACTGATTCGCATCCAACCCTGACAGAATCCCCGCAGCAAGTTTGGGACCAACCCCATTGACCTTGATCAGCAAACGGAACAGGTCCCGGTCCAGCCGTGAAGAGAAGCCGTAGAGGCTCTGGGCGTCCTCACGGACAACAAAGTGGGTGTGGAGAACCAGCTCGTTGCCAGTTTCAGGAAGGTTAAAGAAGGTGGTGTAGGGAATATCAACTTCATACCCCAGGCCAGCGCATTCCACCAATGCCTGCGCGGGGGATTTTTCAATCAGGATGCCTCGGATACGACCAATCAACGGGTTTCTCCCTGGACTTCAATGCGTCGGTTATTGTCTTCGGACCCGGCCACTGCGCACTTTTCCGCCACCGCCAGATGCCAGCCTGGCAACGCTCTGGCTCATGTGGGCGTGGCATAGCGCAATCGCCAGGGCATCTGCGGCGTCGGCCTGGGGCTTGCGGGACAGCGCCAGCAACACCTGGACCATATGCTGGACCTGGGACTTGTCAGCACCACCCTTACCCACCACCGCCTGCTTAACCTGGCGGGCGGAATACTCGTGAACGGGCAAACCGCTGTTGGCGGCCGCTACAATCGCAGCTCCTCTGGCCTGCCCCAACTTCAACGCTGAATCCGGGTTACGGGCCATGAACACCTGCTCAATGGCGAATTCTTCGGGGCGGTACTCACCAATCAACGTGGCCAGGCTGTGGAAGATGGTTTGCAGGCGTTCCGCCATGGGCTTCTCACCCACCCGGATACAACCACTGTCAATGTACTCAATCACACGGCCTTCAGCCCGTACAACGCCGTAACCGGTAATGCGCGACCCGGGGTCCACCCCCATGATTATCGACACGTTGCGTCCTTATTGATGGAGTGCCTCCATCACGTCCGCCGATATATCGGCGTTGTGATAGACATTCTGCACATCGTCCAGGTCTTCCAGCATATCGATGAGCTTGAGGATGGGCTCTGCTCCCTCCTCATCCAGCTCTACGGTGGTTGAGGGCACCATAGTGACTTCTGCGTTATCGGGTATCAGGCCGGACTCCACCAGGGACTGTTTAACGTCGAGGAACTGATCTGGCACGGTGACTATCTCGAAAGACCCGTCGCCGAGCGTCGCCAGGTCCTCGGCACCGGCAACCAGGGCCGCTTCCATCAGCTGGTCTTCGTCCATCTCCGGGCTGTAGCTGATAATACCCTGCTTACTGAAAAGATACGCTACCGAACCATCAGTGCCGAGGTTGCCGCCCATCTTGTTCAGGGCATGACGAATGTCGGCCACGGTGCGGTTGCGGTTATCCGTCATGACTTCCACAAAGATCGCAACGCCACCAGGACCGTACCCTTCGTAGGTCGGTTCCTCGTAATTGCTGTCGTCACCATCCCCGGCGCCCCGCTCAACGGCGCGCTCGATGGTGTCCTTCTTCATGTTGGCAGTCAGGGCCTTGTCGATGACGCCCCGCAATCGCGGATTGTCATCCGGGTTTCCCCCGCCCTGACGGGCCGCCACCGTCAACTCGCGAATGATCTTGGTGAAAATCTTACCGCGTTTGGCGTCCTGAGCCGCTTTACGGTGCTTGATGTTGGCCCATTTACTGTGTCCAGCCATAATCAACTCCGTTCAGTCGCGGAGCACACACGAGGGTGTGCTCCGGCATTGCGTTACTCGCCTGTCTGGGTGTCTTCCTTATTTTCGCCGGCCTTGGCCGCGGGCTTGCGGCGGCGGATATGAAGCTCACGCAACTGCTTGTCGTCCACTTCTCCGGGCGCCTGTGTCATCAGACAGGTGGCGCTCTGGGTTTTGGGGAACGCAATCACATCACGGATGGAGCTGGCGCCTGTCATCAGCATGATCAACCGGTCCAGGCCAAACGCCAGGCCACCATGGGGAGGGCAACCGTATTTCAGCGCATCCAGCAGGAACCCGAACTTGGCCCGCGCTTCTTCGTGCTCAATACCCAGGGTACGGAACACACTTTCCTGCATTTTTTCGTCATGAATACGGATGGAACCGCCACCGAGCTCGGTGCCATTCAGCACCATGTCGTAGGCGCGGGACAATGCCGTCGCCGGTGACGCTTCCAGTTCCTCGCCAGAACAGGACGGCGCCGTGAACGGATGGTGAATCGCGGTCAGGCTTCCGTCAGACGTTTCCTCGAACATCGGAAAGTCCACTACCCACATCGGCGCCCACTCGGACGTCAGCATGTTCAGGTCGTGGCCGACCTTGATGCGAAGCGCGCCCAGGGCTTCGTTGACCACGTTGGTCTTATCGGCGCCGAAGAACACAATATCGCCATCTTCCGCACCGGAGCGCTCGATGACGGCCTGTGCAACGTCGTCACCCAGGAATTTGATGATCGGCGACTGCAGGCCTTCAACGCCCTTGGAAGTATCATTGACCTTGATGTAGGCCAGCCCCTTGGCGCCGTAGATACCCACGTACTTGGTGTAGTCGTCGATCTGTTTGCGGGTCAGCTCGCCGCCCTTAGGAACACGTAGCGCTGCTACGCGGCCCTTGGGGTCATTAGCCGGACCGGCAAACACCTTGAAGTCAACGCCCGCAACCAGATCCCCCACATCAACCAGCTCAAGCGGGATACGCAGATCCGGCTTGTCGCTGCCATAGCGCTGCATTGCCTCGGCGTACGGCATGCGCGGGAACTCCGGCAGATCCACTTCCAGCACATCCTTGAACAGGGAACGAATCATGTTCTCGTTCAGGGTCATCAAGGTCTCCTCGTCGATGAACGAAGCCTCGATGTCAATCTGCGTGAACTCGGGCTGACGGTCGGCACGCAGGTCTTCGTCACGGAAACACTTGGCGATCTGGTAATAGCGATCCACACCGGACACCATCAGCAACTGCTTGAAAAGTTGCGGGGACTGGGGAAGCGCGAAGAAGGAGCCCTCATGGGTGCGGCTTGGCACCAGATAGTCACGTGCGCCTTCCGGCGTGGCTCGGGTCAGGATGGGCGTTTCGACATCCATGAAACCATTGCTGTCCAGGAAGTTGCGAATATAGCTGGTCACCCTGGAGCGGAAACGCAGTCGGTTCAGCATTTCTGGGCGACGCAGGTCTACAAAGCGATACTTCAGGCGAACATCTTCGCCCACATCCACATGCTCATCCAGCGGGAACGGAGGCGTTGCAGCGGCATTCAGGATGGACAACTGCTTACCCAGCAGTTCGACCTGCCCAGTCGGCATGTTGGCGTTTTCGGTACCGGCGGGACGACGGCGCACACGGCCGGTCACCTGGATCACGAATTCACTGCGGACCTTCTCCGCCAGATTGAAGCTCTCTGGGGTATCCGGATCGAACACGACCTGGGAAATGCCGTCCCGATCGCGAAGGTCCAGAAAGATCACCCCGCCGTGATCGCGGCGACGATGAACCCAACCGCAAAGAGTAACTTCCTGATCGATGTGAGATTCGTTGATTCCACCGCAATAATGACTGCGCATACCGGTTCCCGTTGTATCTGATGTGTGCGTAAAAGTTTGCAAAAATGGTTCTGGCGGACCCTACTGCAAAAGCGGCCTATTATAAACACAATGAACGGGAAAATCAGGCTTCCATCACCGTGGGTGACGGTAAAACGTTTGGCCGCTAGAATGGGCCGATTTGCCGCCCTATTTACCGCCCTATGGAGCCGCCCTTGTCAGCCCGAGCCGAACAGAAACTCCGCACTCGCCGTGCCCTGATGGATGCTGCCCTTGCTCAACTAAGCGCGGACCGGGGCTTCGGCAGCCTGAGCCTGCGGGAAGTGGCAAGGGAAGCTGGCATTGCGCCGACATCTTTCTACCGGCACTTTTCCGAACTCGACGAGCTGGGGCTTGCCCTGGTGGATGAAGGCGGTGTCGCCCTGCGGCAGCTTATGCGCCAGGCACGCAAGCGAATTGCACGGAACGGCAGCGCCATCAGCACGTCAGTGGATACCTTCATGGAGTATCTTGGCAACAACTCCAACCTGTTTCGTCTGATGCTGCGGGAAAGCACCGGGGTATCAAAACCCTTCCGCACTGCCATCAAGGCTGAAATCGACCACTTTGTGACCGAACTGGCGGCAGATCTGGCCCGTATCGCGGATGAAGAGAATCGCCCCCTATCAGACTCGAAACTGGTGGCGGACGCCATGGTGACACTGGTGTTCAATCAGGGCGCCGAGGCGCTTGACGCAACACCACCGGAAAAGGAAGCCTTGAAGGACAAACTGAAAACCGAGCTCAGGATGATCCTGGTTGGATCACGCACCATCGCTCGGCATAAACGCTAAGCCACTCGGCTTTGGCGGAGGAGATTGCTACGCCACTATTTGCGAAAGCCGGCCCAGCAACGGCTTCAGTTGTTCGCTTATTCTGGCCAGGTCGCTGACACTGTAGGGCTTCGGCGGAAGCTTGCCCCAGACAGGACCAGGCCAGGCGGAATCGCCTTCAAAACGCACGATATGATGAAGGTGAAGTTGCGGCACCATGTTACCCAACGCCGCAACATTGAGCTTATCCCCACCGAACAATTCCATCATGCCCTCCCCAAGAAGGGACGATTCCGCCAGCAGCTGCCGCTGTTGCTCCGGAGCCAGCTGATAGATCTCCCGCACGCCATCAACCCTGGGCACCAGAAGGATCCAGGGCCAGTTGCTGTCGTTCATCAGCCGAATTTCACACAGCTTGCTCTGTCCGAGGCTGACTGTGTCAGCTTCCAGACGCTCGTGCAGGACAAACGGCGACTCCGCCCCACTCATATCAACCTCCGTGGAACTGATTCCTGCCACGGCCAATGGCGTAGTAGATCATACCGTGGCGCTCGAGCATGTCGGGTTCATACAGGTTACGTCCGTCAAAGACCACAGGCTCTTTAATCGTCGCGGCGATGGCTGCAAAGTCCGGTGACCGGAACTCCTTCCACTCGGTGCAGATGGCCAATACATCCGCGCCTTTCAGCGCCTGCTCCTTGGTTCCGCATAGAGTCAGCCCAGGCTGGTCGCCGAAGATACGCTGGGTCTCTTCCATCGCTTCAGGATCGAAGGCCTGCACACTCGCACCGGCATTCCAGAGATCCTGCATCAGGGCACGGGACGAGGCTTCACGCATATCGTCGGTGTTGGGCTTGAATGCCAACCCCCAGATTCCGACCACCTTACCCTTCAGGTTGCCATTGAAGTAATGACTGATCTTGTCGAACAACACATGCTTCTGGGCGTTGTTCACGGCTTCCACGGCGTTCAGCAGGCGGGAATCGTAGTCACAGTCCCTGGCTGTGCGGGTCAGCGCCTGTACGTCTTTCGGGAAACAGGAGCCGCCATAACCGCAACCGGGATAAATGAAGTGGTAGCCGATGCGGGGGTCAGAACCGATACCCCGGCGAACGTTCTCGATATCGGCACCGAGGCGCTCCGCCAGGTTGGCTATCTCGTTCATGAAGCTGATCTTGGTGGCCAGCATGGAGTTGGCTGCATACTTGGTCAGTTCCGCAGACCGGATGTCCATGAAGATCATGCGGTCGTGGCTACGATTGAATGGGTAGTAGACCTCGTGCAGCACCTCCTTGGCCCGCTCACTGTCGGTGCCAACGATGATGCGGTCGGGCTTCATGAAATCGGTGATGGCCGCCCCTTCCTTCAGAAACTCGGGATTGGACACCACATCGAATTCGAGCTCTAACCCGCGCTTGTCCAACTCGGAGCGCACCGCAGCCTTAACCCTGTCTCCGGTACCAACCGGCACAGTAGACTTGTCCACAACCACTTTGTACTCGTCCATGTACTGTCCGATGGCGCGCGCCACGGCCGTCACATACTGCAGGTCGGCTGAACCGTCTTCATCCGGCGGCGTACCCACTGCAATGAACTGCAGCACACCGTGAGCTACGGCTTCTTTGGTATCGGTGGTGAACGCCAGACGGCCGGCCTCAACGGTATGCTTTACGATGGACTCGAGGCCAGGCTCATAAATGGGGATATGACCGTTTTTCAGCTTATCGATCTTGCCCTGATCCACATCCATGCATAGAACATGGTGGCCCACGTCGGCCAGACATGCACCCGTCACAAGCCCGACGTATCCAGTCCCGAAAATAGTAATTTTCATCCGTCAAAACCCTGAAATTGAATTTGTTTAAAGCATGGGGACAAGCAGCCTCAGGCTTGCTTATCCTGCCAGATCTTTTCCCAGGTCAGGGCTGTGCCGACGATGGTATCCAGGTCATCGTAATCCGGCTGCCAGCCCAGTACCTTTTTGATTCGCGAGTTGTCCGCCATCAGCGCGGCTGGGTCCCCTGCCCGACGGCCGGTTTCCTGCACCGGAAAGTCGTTGCCTGACTGGCGCTTGACGACATCAATAACTTCGCGGACGGTAAACCCACGCCCGTAGCCGCAGTTCAACACTCGCGACTCACCACCACCGGCCATGTAGTCCAACGCCATCACATGAGCCTTGGCCAGGTCTTCCACGTGGATGTAGTCGCGGATGCAGGTGCCATCACGGGTGTCATAGTCGGTGCCAAACACGCTCATACCATCGCGCTTGCCCGTCACACATTCACACGCAACCTTGATCAGGTGCGTAGCTTCAGGTGTTGCCTGCCCCAGCAAACCTTCAGGATTGGCCCCAGCTACGTTGAAGTAACGCAGGATCACGTAATTGAGGGACGATGCGGCAGCCAGATCCATGATCATCCGCTCGCTCATCATCTTGGAGGCGCCATAGGGATTGATCGGAGCAAGCGGTAGATCTTCCGTCAGTACCGTTTCCTCTGGCATACCGTAGACGGCAGCCGTGGATGAAAACACCATGTAGGGCACCTGGTTATCTTCGACGGCCTTCAGAAGATTCAGCGTGTTACGGGTATTGTTGCGGTAGTACTTGAGGGGATTCTCCACCGATTCCGGCACCACGATATTGGCGGCGAAATGCAGCACGGCTTCAAAGCGGTGCTGGCTGAAAAGGTCCGCAATGGCCTGTTCATCGCCGAGATCTCCGACCACCAGCTCGCCACAGGTGACCGCCCAGCGGTAACCGGTGGACAGGTTATCGAAAATGACAATGTCGTGTCCGGCTTCGCCCAACTGCCTTACGACATGACTACCTATATAGCCGGCTCCGCCGGTTACCAGAACTTTCATGATCGATCGTCACTCCTTCCCTGAAAACAATTGTCTTCTGCGGCGGATGTCTGTTCGTCTCCGCGCGAAAAAATCACTGATAATCTCACTACATGGCCCCGCAAGAACACCACCGACAGATTCCACACGCCAATTCAGGTGTTCCTCTTCCAGCGTCCTCCGGGCGGATTCAACAGCGCCCGCTTTCGGTTCCGAAGCACCGTATACAAGACGACTGACACGGCTATGCACAATAGCGCCCACACACATGGTGCACGGCTCAAGGGTGACGTAAAGCGTGGCACCCGGCAACCGGTAATTGCCCGCGCGCCTTGCCGCGTCCCGCAGGGCACGTATTTCAGCATGAGCTGTGGGGTCGCATCCACTGATCGGAGCATTATAGCCAGCTCCAATTTCCCGTCCATCCAACACGACCACTGCACCAACCGGCACCTCACCAGCGGCTGCCGCCTGACCAGCCAACTGCAGCGCACGCTTCATCCAGGAATGATCATCATCAGTGCCAGCCATAATGCCTGCCCAGGTCACAGAACCCCTATTCGCCACGTCAACGTTCAATAAAACGGGGTATGCAACTTATTAAAACAAAAGGTTTATTGAGGGATGATTAAAGAGTGCTGCAACAATATCTGAGGCGGCATAATTGGTACCATCATCAACCAGGCAACATATTACCAAAGTTGGAAACGAGTGCGCGAATACCTGAAATTCCGCCAATTCAGCAGCTCTCATCATCGGCCTGGCATTTACCTTAGGGTAAAAGCACGCCAAACCGGAACTTTGATTACCTCACAGTGTCCATGACATGGTGACGTACGATTACAATAAAGGTCTTTCCGAATGACAGGAGTCGTTCCCATGAGCCTACCTGCATCCCTGACAGTTGCAGCCGTTCTTCTGCTCGGCACCACGCAAGCTTCCCTTGCGCAAAACAATTCGCAATCTTCACTACCCGAAGGTGCCGGCAAAGCATTGGTCGAGAACGCCTGCACAGCCTGCCATGGCGTCTCCACCATCAAACGCTCAGCTGGTTACAGCTCACCTGAAGAGTGGCGACGGGTTTTCTCCACCATGATTGACCTGCAAGATGAGCAGGCCACCAGGGTCGCCAATTATCTGGCCCAACACTTTCCGGAAGACCCCGGCAGGCGACCAACTCTGGTTCCGGGAAATGTCGACATTGAGATTACTGAATGGACAACACCTACCCTTGGGCAACGCACTCGGGACCCGATTGAAGCACCAGACGGCTCTATCTGGTGGACAGGTATGTGGGCAAGCCTGGTTGGAAAACTGAACCCGGATACTGGCGAAATGAAAGAATACAATTTACCGCCATCAGCCCGGCCACACTCCATTGTCCCTGATGAGGATGGCAACATCTGGTACACCGGAAACAGTAATGCCACCATTGGAAAGCTTAATCCGGACACCGGAAATATCACTGAATATGAAACGCAGGCCAAAGACCCTCACTCTGCTGTATTTCACCCCAACGGCAACCTGTATTTCACGGCTCAGCACGCGGCCATGCTGGGCCGACTGGATCCCGACACCGGCATGTTGAAGGAAGTGAATACCGAAGCAAGGCCCTATGGAATCAAGGTAGATTCCAGCGGCACCGTTTGGATTGCCTACAATGGCACGAACAAGATCGGCGCCATGGATCCGAACACTATGGAGGTCCGTTATTACAACCTGCCGGATAAACGAACCCGAGTACGTCGGCTTGACCTGGATAGCCAAGGCAACGTCTGGTACGTCAATTCAACGAGGGGAAAAATCGGCCGACTGAATCCGGATACCGGCGCAATCACTGAATGGGATTCTCCCAGTGGCCCGGACTCTCATCCTTACGCATTGGCCGTTATCGACGACATTATCTGGTACAACGAATCGGGCATGCGACCTGATGCGCTCGTCAGATTCGACCCGAAAGCCGAGACCTTTCAAAGCTGGGCCATTCCCTCGGGAGTTGGGATCATTCGTAATGTCTGGGTGACTGAGGAAGAAAACCTGCTAATCCATCAAAGCAGCACCAATCAGGTCGGATTGGTCAGGATTAACTGACCGACCCAACCTGCACACCGGTCACTCCCACTCGATGGTTGCCGGCGGTTTGGAGGAAACGTCGTAGGTTACCCGGGACACACCTTCAATTTCATTGATGATGCGATTGGATACCGTTTCCAGCAGATCGTACGGTAGGTGTGCCCAGCGCGCCGTCATGAAATCGATGGTTTCCACCGCACGCAATGCCACTACGTATTCATAGCGGCGTGCGTCTCCTACCACTCCAACCGATTTGACGGGCAGGAAGACCGCAAATGCCTGACTGGTCTTGTGGTAAAAGTCAGCACGGTGCAACTCTTCCAGGAAAATAGCGTCAGCCCGACGAAGGATTTCGGCGTATTCCTTCTTCACTTCACCCAGAATCCGCACGCCCAGGCCTGGACCTGGGAACGGGTGGCGATACACCATGTCGTAAGGCAGACCAAGCTCCAGGCCAATACGGCGAACCTCGTCCTTGAACAGCTCCCGCAGTGGCTCCACCAGTTTCATTTTCATGGTTTCCGGCAGGCCGCCCACATTATGGTGGGACTTTATGACATGGGCCTTACCGGTCTTGGAGGCTGCGGATTCGATGACATCCGGGTAGATAGTGCCCTGGGCCAGCCAGTTCACATCGCGGATGTTGGCCGCTTCTTCGTCGAACACATCAATAAAGGTGTTGCCTATGATCTTGCGCTTCTGCTCGGGATCATCGACACCCTTCAGCTTGGACAGGAACAAGTCTTCGGCATCGACCCGAATGACCTTAACACCCATATTGCTGGCGAACATATCCATCACCTGGTCGCCTTCGTTCAGGCGTAGCAGGCCGTTGTCCACGAATACACAGGTCAACTGGTCGCCGATGGCTTTGTGAAGCAGCGCGGCGGTAACGGAAGAATCCACACCACCAGACAGCCCCAGAAGCACCTTGCCACTGCCCACCTGATTACGGATCTGTTCTACCGCATCGTCAACGATCTTGGCTGGCGTCCACAGAGCCTCGCACTGGCAGATGTTGAGAATGAAGTGCTCGAGGATGCGCTTGCCCTGCAGGGTATGGGTCACTTCCGGGTGGAACTGGACGCCGTAGAGGTTACGCGACGTATCCTGCATCGCCGAAATCGGCGCGCTCTCCGTCGACGCCAGCAGCTCGAAGCCGTCCGGCATCACCACAACCTTGTCGCCATGGCTCATCCACACGTCCAGCAACGAATCGCCGGTTGCCGTGAGGTGGTCTGTAATGTCTTTCAGCAAAGGTCCCTTGGCACGCACCTTGACCTGGGCATAGCCGAATTCCCGCTTCTCGGAACTGGCAACACGGCCACCCAGTTGCTCGGCCATGGTCTGCATGCCATAACAAATGCCCAGAACCGGAATCCCTTTTTCGAACAGGCCTTCCGGCGCCCGGGGGCCGCCCAGTTGAGTCACTGACTCTGGACCGCCCGCGAGAATGATGCCTTTGGGATTGAACTCTTTCAGTTCCTCATCGGTAATATCAAAGGCCTTGATCTCACAATAGACCCCAATTTCCCGAACGCGGCGCGCGATCAGCTGGGTATACTGGGAACCGAAATCGAGAATCAGAATGCGGTGATCGTGGATGTTGTGGGCCATGAAATCCTCGGAGCAGAAAGAAAAAGCGCGGCTCACTGGATGAGCCGCGCCTGAATCGACAATGGTCAGCCGATACGGTAGTTAGGTGCTTCTTTGGTGATGGTCACGTCGTGGACGTGGCTCTCACGCATGCCCGCATTGGTGATGCGGACGAATTCAGGCTTGGTGCGCATTTCTTCCATGGTGGCACTGCCGGTGTAACCCATGGAAGCCCGCAAACCGCCCATTAACTGGTGCACAATATTCCGCATTGGGCCCTTGCAGGCAACGCGACCTTCAATGCCTTCCGGCACCAGCTTTTCGATGCCTTTGCTGGCGTCCTGGAAGTAACGGTCGCTGGAGCCCTGACCCATGGCACCAATGGACCCCATGCCGCGGTATGCCTTGTAGCTGCGCCCCTGATATAGCTCAACCTCGCCCGGCGCTTCGTCAGTACCGGCCAGCAGGCTGCCAATCATGACACTGTAGGCTCCGGCTGCAATGGCCTTGGAAATATCGCCAGAGAAGCGAACGCCACCATCCGCGATCAAGGGCACGCCACGGTCTTTCAAGGCGGCTGCCACATTGGACACGGCGGTGATCTGAGGCACGCCAATGCCGGCCACGATACGGGTGGTGCAGATGGAACCGGGACCGATACCCACCTTGACCGCATCCGCACCGGCGTCCGCCAGATCGATTGCGGCATCAGAGGTGGCTATATTGCCACCGATCACCTGAACCTCCGGAAAATGCTCTTTAATCCAGCGAACCCGGTCAATCACGCCCTTGGAGTGACCGTGGGCTGTATCCACCACGATCACGTCAACACCGGCCTCAACCAGCGCGGCTACCCGTGCATCCGTATCCGCACCGGTGCCGACGGCTGCGCCAGCTCGAAGACGACCCTGTTCGTCCTTGCAGGCCAGCGGATAGTCCTTCGCCTTCTGGATATCCTTGACGGTGATCAGCCCGCGCAATTCGAAGTCGTCATTCACGACCAGAACTTTTTCAATGCGGTGGCGATGCAACAGCTCTTTCACGTCGTCCAGGTTGGCGCCCTCTTTCACCGTCACCAATTTGTCCTTGGCGGTCATGATTTCAGAGACAGGCGTATCCAGGCGGCTTTCAAAGCGAATATCACGACCGGTGACGATACCCACCAGATCGACACCATCCACCACCGGCAGACCCGAAATGTTGTTGGCCATGGTGATGTCCACCAGTTCGCGAACCGTGGTGTTCGGCGTTACCGTAATGGGATCCTTGACGACGCCGCTTTCGAATTTTTTGACCTTGCGGACGGCCGCAGCCTGCTGCTCAACAGACATGCTCTTGTGCATAATGCCGATGCCACCTTCCTGGGCCATGGAGATGGCCAGATCAGCTTCGGTCACGGTATCCATAGCCGCCGATACCAACGGAATATTCAGGGTGATACCTTTGGTCAGCTGGGTTTGCAGGCTGACCTGGTGAGGAAGAACCTCTGAGCGTCCTGGAACGAGCAGTACATCGTCAAAGGTGAGGGCTTCTTCGGCAATTCGCAGCATTGGGATCCGCCTTTTGAACATGCTAGATTGGAGAATTCTGACACCACACCCCGCAGACTGTGGCAGTGCAAAATTCTTAATCGACCTATTATAAATGGGCCTTGGTTGACAGTAAACCGGGGCTGATTACCTATTGGGTTGCATCTTTTTGAATTTTCGCTATTTTTACTCTCCAATTTTCGGCTTTTGCGTATACCGCGACCCGACAGAAACGAAGGAGCACCCCCCTTGGACAACGGTTTCCAGGATTCCCGGCCCCGTGCGCTGAGTGTCAGCGAGCTCAATCACCAGGCCCGCCATCTGCTGGAAGCCAGCTTTATGCAGGTTTGGGTTGAGGGCGAATTGTCCGGGTTCTCCCGCCCCTCTTCTGGCCATTGGTACTTCTCCCTGAAGGATCGCAAATGCCAGATCCGCTGCGCCATGTTCCGGGGCTTCAACCAGCGGGTGAAAGAGATTCCGAAGGAAGGCGAGCAGGTCCGCATCCGTGGCAAGGTTACGCTCTACGAGAACCGGGGCGATTTCCAGATCATCGTCGAGCATATCGAGCCTGCGGGACTGGGCGCACTACAGCAGGCCTATGAGGAGCTCAAACGCAAACTGCAAATGGAAGGCCTGTTCGACGCCGCACGCAAGAAATCGCTGCCTTCAACCCCTAGTCACATTGGCGTTGTGACATCGCCCACCGGTGCCGCCATTCACGATATCCTGACCGTACTTGCCAGACGATGCCCGGCCATTCCCGTTACCCTCTACCCCACCGCTGTCCAGGGACAGGCGGCAACGGCTGATATTGTCCGCGCCATTGATCGGGCAGCCCGGCACGGCGTCGCCGATGTGCTGATTATTGGTCGTGGTGGCGGCTCACTGGAAGATCTCTGGTGCTTCAACGAGGAAGCTGTGGCCCGCGCCATCGCAGCATGCCCGCTACCAACGGTCAGTGCGGTTGGTCATGAAGTGGACGTTACCATTGCTGACTTTGTCGCCGACCTGCGAGCACCCACGCCGTCCGCTGCTGCGGAAAAAATATCACCCGACCAACAAGACTGGCTGCGACAGCTCAGGGAACGGGAACATCGACTCGCCGGCGCCGCCAGCCGGGCCCTCAAACGGATGGGGACTCAACTGGCGCATCTTTCCGCCAGGCTCAGGGATCCTCGGCGTGAACTGATGGAAAAGGCCCAACGCATGGATGATCTCGACCTGCGGCTGGGCAAGGCCATGCGCCAGCGAATCGAACGGGAAAAGGTGCGATCTGAGCACCTTGGCCAGCGCCTGGGAATGCAATCTCCCGCAAAGCGACTTGACGACAACCGCAGGAGCGTTAGCCAACTGTCCGAACGACTGGCCCGCGTCGCCGGCCAGTCCGTCGTCCAACGCCGGGAGCGACTTGAGCATCTGGCCCAAACGCTGCATGTGGTCAGCCCATTGGCGACCCTGGGCCGGGGGTACGCCATCGTTCAGCAGGAAAACGGGGATATAGTTCGCCAGGCCAGTGAACTCAAGCCCGGCGATAGGGTCACCGCCCGTGTCGCCAGTGGGCATCTTGAAGCGAGCGTGACCGCAGTCAATTCAGGAAACCAATAACTTTCAAAAAGACAGAACCTTAGCCTATGGTCTAGTAGTCCTACACCTCAAAGCGCCTAAAGTTGTGGGTAATACCAAACACAACAACAATAGTGATGCGAGGTGGATGTTATGGACTACCACTCAGAGTTCAGGCAGTCGATCGACCAGCCTGACGCTTTCTGGCGCGAGAAAGCGTCTGCCCTTGACTGGATGGAGGCACCGAAAACCATCTGGCAGCCTACCGATAACGGCCATGGGCAATGGTTTCCCGATGGTATCCTTAACACCTCCGATGTCGCACTGGATGCCAACGTCCGGGCCGGACGCGGCGAGCAGAAGGCCCTGATTTACGATTCTCCAGTCACCGGCACCACCCGCTCATACACTTTCAATGAGCTCACCCTTGCGGTAGCACTCTTCGCCGGCGCTCTCCAGGATAGAGGCATCACCAAGGGCGACCGGGTGATTCTCTATATGCCGATGATTCCGGAAGCCGTTATTGCCATGCTGGGCTGCGCCCGAATTGGCGCCATTCATTCCGTGGTCTTTGGCGGATTTGCATCCCATGAGCTGGCGGTTCGGATTGATGATGCCAAGCCCAAAGCCATCATCACGGCCTCCTGCGGTATCGAGATTAGCAAGGTCATCGAATACAAACCTCTGGTGGACAAAGCCATTGACCAGGCCAGCCATAAGCCGGACTGTTGCATTGTGTTTCAGCGTTCGCAGGCGCAGGCCGCACTTCGGGAAGGTCGCGATTTTGACTGGAATGAACTGGTGAGCCAGGCCCAGCCAGCAGACCCAGTGCCTCTCCGGGCCACCGACCCGCTCTACATCCTCTATACCTCCGGAACCACCGGTAAACCCAAGGGCGTTGTGCGCGACAACGGCGGCCATGCCGTCGCTCTTCGCTACAGCATGCACCTGGTTTACGACGCCAGCCCGGGAGATGTCTACTGGGCCGCATCGGACGTTGGCTGGGTGGTCGGGCACAGCTATATCGTTTATGCCCCCTTGTTTGCAGGCTGCACCACCATTCTTTACGAGGGCAAGCCGGTCAAAACTCCAGATGCCGGCGCCTTCTGGCGCGTGGTCCAGGACCACGGCGTGAATCTGTTGTTCACGGCACCGACCGCCTTCCGGGCGGTCCGCAAGGAAGACCCTGAGGCTGATCAGCTGTCCCGCTACGACATCAGTTCCCTGAAGCGCCTCTTCCTGGCCGGCGAACGACTGGACCCACCCACCTACGAATGGCTGAAGGAACATACCCGCCTGCCAATACTGGACCATTGGTGGCAAACCGAAACCGGCTGGGCAATCTGCTGTAACCCGGTGGGCATCGAGATGATGACGACGAAACCCGGCTCCGCCACGCTTCCGTCCCCCGGATTCAACGTTCAGGTGGTGGACATGGAAGGCAATCAGGTTCCTGCAGGGGAACAGGGCCAGATAGCCGTCAAGCTACCACTACCTCCTGGCTGCATGTCCACGGTCTGGGGGGACGACGACCGATTCCGTAACACCTACCTGGCCCCCATTGACGGCTTCTACAGCTCCGGTGATGGAGGATTTGTTGATGAAGACGGATACGTATTCGTGATGGGTCGAACGGACGACGTGATCAACGTCGCAGGCCACCGGCTGTCCACCGGGGAGATGGAAGAAGTTGTCGCGGCTCACCCAGCCATCGCGGAATGCTGCGTGGTTGGCGCTCACGATGACATGAAAGGCCAGATACCCGTGGGGCTCGTGCTCATCAAGGATGGTGCGACCATTGACCACGACGAACTTGAAGAAGAGTTGGTTGAAATGGTTCGCGAGAAAATCGGTGCCATTGCCTGTTTTCGCAAGGCATTGGTGGTGGAGCGACTCCCCAAAACCCGGTCCGGCAAGATCCTGCGTCGGGTGATCCGCCAGATCGCCGATGGCGAGGACTATGCAGTACCGAGCACGATCGACGATCCTGCTATACTGGAAGAGATCAGCGAGCAATTCAAAGGCTGACCACCGGACCCGTCACCAATCGGAACCTGCGCCACAGCGGTGCGCCCGTTTGGTGACGAGTTTATGACAACTCGTTGTTTTTGCGGTTTAAAAAACTTAGATAAAGTGCTAGAAAAAGCGTTGACGCCTTCCCAACTCGGTCTATACTGAAATTGCTGTGAAAATACAGCGGTATTTGGTGAATGCGTTTCAACGTCCTGCCGCAGTGCTCTTCGTTGCCCCTTTCCTCAGTACTTTCTGAATTTTTACAGCGCCGGTACTCCGACTGGATACCGATGGTCCCGTGAGGGCAAAATTTCAGAAATACAGGAAAGATCAATGTCAGATACAAAAACAGGCCACGTAAAGTGGTTTAACGAGTCCAAGGGCTTTGGCTTTATCGCCCAGGACGGTGGCAGTGACGTTTTCGTTCACTATAGTGCAATCAACGCAAGCGGCTTCCGCACCCTGACCGAAGGTCAACAGGTGCAGTTTACCGTGACTCAGGGCCCGAAAGGTCCCCAGGCGGAAAACGTAACCCCGGTCTGAGGTTACGCGACCCCGCCCTATGCCCCTCACGGGCACAGGGAATCCGAAAGAGCCGGCATTCGCCGGCTCTTTCTTTTTCAGGCACCCGCTTCCGCCGACGCCTTATTGGCGGCCCCATCCCGACGACCGGCCTCAACCACCTGGGAAATCGCTGAAAACAGCGCCTGCAAGGTAGCCGAAGTCGTATCTTCGGCCAGAGCGGCCGCACTGCAATGCTGTCCGTCCACAGTCACACGGATACAGGCCAGTGCATTGGCGTTGGTACCTTCACCCAATGCAAATTCATCGTAGGCTTCCACCGCCAGGGTTACGTCGTACTCCGCCTCCAGCGCCGCCGACACGGCCTCAACCGCTCCAAGGCCATGACCTTTGAGAGTGATCGGGCCGGTTTCAGCGCCAATACTCACGACGGCATTGACGCCCTCATCATCCCGGTGAAGGTCATAGGATCTCAACTCCCAGGCTTTGGCCACCTTCAGGTAACGATCTTCGAACAACCGATGAATCGTCAGTGAGTCAATCTCACCGCCATTGGTTTCGGCCTCACGCTGCACCAGCTTACTGAACTCGATCTGCAACCACCGTGGCAGGCTGATGTTGTAATCGCGCTCCAGGACATAAGCCACCCCGCCCTTGCCAGACTGGCTGTTGATGCGAACCACTTCCTCATAACGGCGACCGAGGTCGTGAGGATCGATGGGCAGGTACGCCACATGCCAGCTTTCGCCTTCAGTTCGGCGAGCCAGGCATTTACGGATGGCATCCTGGTGGCTGCCAGAGAAGGCGGTAAACACAAGCTCACCGGCGTAGGGGTGACGCGGATGGGTGGAAATCTCAGTACAGGCTTCAACCACATCGGTAATCTCGGCCATTCCCGACAGGTCCAGTGTCGGATCCACGCCCTGCGAGTACAGGTTCATCGCCATGGTGACCAGATCCATATTCCCCGTGCGCTCACCATTGCCCATCAGCGTGCCTTCTACCCGGTCGGCACCGGCCATGACCGCCAACTCCGCCGCCGCCACGGCACAGCCACGATCGTTGTGGGTGTGAACACTGATACTGATGTGCTCGCGATACCGGACGTTATCGCAGATCCACTCGATCTGATCCGCAAATACATTCGGGGTCGCCATCTCAACCGTGGCTGGCAGATTGATCACTACCGGCTGGCCCTGGTCCGGGCGCCATACGTCGTTTACGGCATCGATCACGTCCGCAGCGTAATCCAGCTCCGTTCCCGTGAAGCTCTCCGGCGAATACTGGAAAGTCCACTCGGTGTCCGGGTACTTGGCGGCATTTTTCTTGACGACTCGCGCGCCATTGACCGCGATATCTTTCACGCCTTCACGGTCCATGCCGAATACCTGTTCCCGCTGAACCGTCGACGTTGAGTTGTACACATGCACGATGGCCTTGCGGGCTCCCTTAAGGGCGTCGTAGGTCCGCTCAATCAATTCCGGCCGTGCCTGGGTCAGCACCTGAATGTGCACATCATCGGGAATGCGATCTTCCTCAATAAGCTTGCGACAGAAGTCAAAATCCGGCTGGCTCGCCGCGGGAAAGCCAATCTCAATTTCCTTGAACCCCAGCTTTACCAGCAAATCAAACATCCGCTGCTTCTGGGCTACTGACATCGGCTTTACCAGCGCCTGATTACCATCCCGAAGATCCACCGCACAAAAACGCGGAGCGGTGGTGATGACTTTGTCCGGCCAGCGACGATCGGTTTTCGCCACCGGCGTAAACGCAACGTATTTACGATGATCAAATGCCATTGGGGTGTTTCCTTGCTGTTCTCATGGGGAATTCATCGACTGTGTATCAGGATAACGCGTCACATGGGGAAAATGATTGCTTTCTTTCCCTCAAGACAGACAGAATAGGCATAATATTTCAGAATATTCATCGAGGGTGGAATTTTATGTCAACATCTGACAAGTCGCTTATTAAAATCGACAAGATTGACCGCAATATCCTCGAGCAGTTGCAGCAGGATGGTTCACTGACGAACCAGGAACTGGCGGACAAGGTTGGTCTATCGCCCTCCCCTTGTCTGCGGAGGGTACGCGCCCTGGAAGACGCCGGAGTTATTGTCCGGAAGGTAACGATCCTTGATCACAAAAAACTGGGATTATCCCTTACAGCGATCATACTCATTGGCATGGACCGGCACACACCAGAGCGCTTCGCAGCGTTCGAGCGGCAAGTGGGTGAATACCCGGAAGTTCAGGAGTGCTACCTGATTACTGGCCAGGATGCCGATTACATGCTCAAGGTGGTGGTGCCGGATATGGATCACTATCACCACTTTCTGCTAAATCGCATCACCCGCATCCAGGGCGTCAGTGGTGTTCACTCCAGCTTTGTGTTGAGGCGGGTGATTGACAGCACGGCCCTGCCTCTGGGGTATCTGTCCTGACTCGCTAACGGATGAGCTCAGCCAGATAGGCCCGAGCCATGCACTTGAGTTCACTCACCATCGAACGGGCCTGATCGTCCGGCAGGGTCGCCGCCAGCCTGAGAACGGTTCCGGCCGAGCGGGGCAACATCAGGCTCGCCGTCCAGCGACGATCTTCCGGAATGCGGGGACAGACATCCTGCAAGCGGTTATCAAGGTCACGGGCATGGCTGTATAGCTCGCGGATATCCAGGTCCCGCAATTCGGGCATCGATTCCACCCCGCTCCAGATCACGGAATAGGCCGGTTCGGTGCGATAAAACTCATAGAACAGGTCGATCAGAACGTCCACGGCATCCACCAGTTCCAGGGTCTCGAGGCGCTCCCTCAACGCCGTCTCCATGCGCTCAACATGCCCTTCTGCAATGGCCTTTACGATGGCAGCCTTGTTGGGAAAGTAACGGTAGAGGGAGGCGAGAGACATGCCTGACTGACGGGCAATTGCGGACATACTGGTGGCGTCGACACCCACCTCGTGGAAAATCGCTGCCGCATGGCTGAGAATGCTATTCACGCGCTCTCGGCTTCTGGCCTGAACGGGCTGACGACGAGGCGTGATATCCACGGTTTCTTCGGTCATATCTCCTGCTTCAGTTGCGGTTATACGGTAAAGCATAGCTGCCCGTTACATGGGCGACCAGTTTCTCCTCGTTTGCCTGCCCTGAGAGCAAGCGCACTTCGCAAAAAGCAAGGCGGCGTCCCATCCGCAGAACCCTCGCCTCCCCGATCAGGTCGTCCGGTGCCGGCTTATGCAGAAAATTGATCGACAGGTTGCTGGTCACCGCCATTTCAACCTGGCCAATGGCGGCCATCACCGCCGCATACATGGACGCATCCGCCAGGGCCATTTGCACCGGCCCAGACAGCGTACCACCGGGGCGAATCAGGCGTTCCGAGAACACCAGGCGGGTGCGGGCAAACCCGTCCTCACGCGCCTCGTCGACGGTAAATCCGATATCCTCGGCCATGGGCACACCGGCCCGGATAACGGCCTCGACTTCTACTGCGGTCAGTGTCATTCGCTGCTCTCCCAATGTCCATCTGTACCTCGTGGTAATCGCTCCGTACAATAGCGAGCACGACAGGATAAATAAAGAACCCTTTCTCAACTGCTTACGGATAACACAATGCGAGCAAGCCGCTACCTGATTGCCACCCAAAAAGAAACGCCTGCCGATGCCGAGATCATCAGCCATCAAATGATGCTCCGGGCAGGAATGATCCGAAAACTGGCCTCCGGCCTCTACTCCTGGCTGCCAATGGGATTGAGGGTGCTTCGCAAGGTTGAACGCATCGTGCGCGAGGAAATGGACAAGAGTGGCGCACAGGAAGTCCTGATGCCCGCGGTGCAGCCGGCGGAGCTGTGGCAGGAGTCCGGGCGCTGGGAACAGTATGGCGGTGAACTACTGCGGATGAACGACCGCCATGGTCGCGATTTCTGCTTCGGGCCCACCCACGAGGAGGTCATCACCGATCTGATCCGCAACGAGCTGAAAAGCTACAAGGAATTGCCCGCGAATTTCTACCAGATCCAGACCAAGTTCCGCGATGAACGACGTCCCCGGTTCGGCGTGATGCGTGCGCGGGAATTCATCATGAAGGACGCTTACTCGTTCCATGTGAATGCGGAATCATTGAACGACACGTATCAGGTCATGCATAGCACCTACTGCGCCATCTTTAATCGACTGGGTCTGGATTACCGCCCCGTCGAGGCGGACTCAGGCGCTATCGGCGGAAGCGCGTCCCACGAATTCCATGTGTTGGCCTCATCCGGTGAGGACGCCATTGTGTTCAGCACCGACAGCGACTATGCCGCCAACATTGAGAAAGCCGAAGCCGTTGCGCCTGCCGGAGACCGCTCATCGCCTTCCGAAGAAATGGCGGAGGTGGCCACACCAGAGCAACGGACCATAGAGGCCGTTGCCACGTTCCTGAAGGTAGACGCCAGTCGCTGCGCCAAGACCTTGCTGGTCAAGGCCGAAGAAGACGACAACGGCCACAGTGGTTTGATTGCCCTGATTCTGCGGGGAGATCACACCCTTAATGAAATCAAGGCAGAAAACCTGCCCGGTGTCGCTGAACCGTTGACCATGGCCACCGACGAGGAAATCGAACAGATGGTCGGCTGCAAGGCCGGCTCCATCGGCCCCGTGGCCCTGCCGGTGCCGGTCATTGTCGATCGCAGTGCGGCGCACATGGTGGACTTTGTCTGCGGCGCCAACAAGGAAGGCTACCACCTGACCGGTGTGAACTGGGAGCGGGATGTAGCACTGAGCCGCGTGGAAGACCTGCGCGATGTGGTCGAGGGCGATCCCAGCCCGGACGGCAAGGGCACCCTGGAAATCCGGCGCGGCATCGAAGTTGGCCACATTTTCAAGCTGGGCAACAAATACAGCAAGGCCATGAACGCCACGGTACTGGATGAAAACGGCAAGAGCGCCACCCTGGAAATGGGCTGCTACGGTATCGGTGTCTCCCGGATTGTCGCCTCGTCTATTGAGCAGAACCACGACGACAAGGGCATCATCTGGCCCGATGCCATTGCACCGTTTGAGGTGGCCATCGTGACACTGAACGGCCAAAAATCCCCGGCAGTGATGGCTGCCGGCGAAAAGCTCTATGAGCAGCTTCGCCAGGCTGGTTTTGATGTTCTTCTGGATGACCGGAAAGAACGACCGGGCGTGAAGTTCGCGGATATGGAGTTGATCGGCATTCCTCACCGGTTCGTGGTGTCCGAGCGGGGCCTGACGGCAGAAACCCTGGAATACAAGGGCCGCCGTGACGAAGACAAGCAGGACATTCCGCTGGCCGAGGCACTCCCCTTCCTGATCAGTGCCTCCCCGCGCAACGGCCTTTAGGTCAGCGCGCAACGAGCGTGATCGGTTCAGGCCTGCCCTATGGGCATGAACTGATCACGCCCGGTTCCATTTCCAGCGCAATACCGAAGCGGGCTTCGACATCCTCCCGGATACGGTTGGCCAATGCCAACACGTCCTGACCGCTGCCGTGCGAATGGTTCACCAGCACCAATGCCTGACGGTTATGGACGCCAACCCTTCTATTACGGTACCCCTTCCAGCCACACTGGTCGATCAGCCACGCAGCCGCCACCTTGGCATTGTCATCACCGGGGTAGCCAGCGATCTCCGGATGCTTCTGCTTCAGCGATTCCCAGGTTTCCAGTGGTACTACCGGGTTCTTGAAGAAGCTACCGGCATTTGGGAGCTGTTCCGGATCAGGCAATTTGCGACGACGAACCGCCATGACGGCATTGGCCACATCAAGGGGAGCAAGATCGTTCGGGTCCTGCCCATCGAAATAGTCGCGGAGGTCACGGTAATCCAGTGAAAATGGGCGGGTGCGGGCCAACCGTAGACGAACCTCAGTGATGACGTAACGCCCGGGTTCATGCTTGAACACGCTGTCGCGATAGCTGAAATGGCACAGGCTGTTGGTCAACACCACTTCGTTGCCAGTGTGCCGATCCAGAGCCCGGATATCCACCAGGGTGTCCTGCAACTCAGTGCCATAAGCCCCGATGTTCTGAACCGGTGCTGCCCCGACGGTGCCGGGAATCAGCGCCAGGTTTTCGATGCCCCTGTAGCCGGCTGAGGCCGCGTACAACACACTTTCGTGCCAGTTTTCACCAGCACCCAGTACCAATGTGGCCTCGTCGCCATTTACCCGCTCCCAGCACCGGCGGGCGATGGCGATACGAATCACCAGCCCCGGGAAATCGCCGGCAAACACCAGATTGCTGCCGCCTCCGAGCAGGAGCGGTTCAACCGACGTTTCCGATGCCCACTCCAGCGCTCTCCGGAGCGCCTTGACAGAGGTTACCGACACAAAGTACCGCGCTCTCGCCTCGATACCAAGACTGTTCATGGCCCCCAGGGACACGTTCTCCCTGATCTCCCCGGAATGGGTCACACCAACCGCTCCCGGATATGATCAAGAAGGCCTTCACTAGCCTCGGTGATCAGGTCAAGTACGTGTTCGAAACCCTGATCGCCACCGTAGTATGGGTCCGGCACTTCCTCTTCACCAGACCGACCAAATCTCAAAAACAATGCCGGCTCGGTCCCGCCATGTCGCTGCCAGATATCCCTGACATCCGCGAGATTCTGACGGTCCATCACCAGCACGTAATCGAACCGGCCCAGATCCGGCGCCTGGAACTGGCGGGCCCGGAGATCGCTGATATCGATTCCGCGCTTGCCCGCGGCGGCCATGGCGCGTCCGTCCGGGGCCTTGCCCACATGCCAGTCACCGGTACCGCAGGAATCGATGGCAATCCGGCCTTCGAACCCGGACTGCCGAACCACCTGGCGAAAGACACCTTCAGCACTGGGCGAACGGCAAATGTTGCCAAGACAGACAAACAATACGCTTACTTCCGGCTTCATGGGTGTCCTGCCCCCTTTTGTCTGGTAATCATGATTTGCCGCAGACGCTCGAGATCCTCGACAGTATCCACGCCCGCAGGTGGCATCCGGCACGCTTCTTCGACGTGAATGCGGGCGCCATTGTAGAGTGCCCGCAACTGTTCCAGGGATTCAGTGACTTCGGTTGGGGCTGGCGCCCAGGTCACGAAATTCCGCAGGAGGCTGACGCGGTAGCCGTAGATACCAATGTGACGATAGTAATTGCTGTCTTCCGGTAGCGACCGCGCGGCGCTGGTGGTGTCGCCATTGCCCTGCCACGCATCCCGGGCCCAGGGAATCGGCGCCCGGCTGAAATAGTGGGCCATGCCCCGGTTATCGAACACCACTTTCACAACATTGGGGTTGAACACACTGGTTGCGTCCGGAATCCGCTCGCAGAGGGTGGCGATGGCTGCATCGGGATGGGCTTCGAGGTTTTCCGCCACCTGGTCGATCAGTTCCGGTGGGATCAAGGGCTCATCCCCCTGAACATTGACAACCCGGTTGTCCGGGCCAAACCCCAGCTTTCGGGCCACCTCTTCCAGACGGTCCGTACCGCTGGCATGGTTGGCGGAGGTCATCACCACTTCTGCACCGAAGTCGGCACAGGCGGCCTCGATGCGTTCGTCATCGGTGGCGATCACCACACGACCAGCCTGACTTTCACACGCCCGCTCATAGACATGCTCAATCATCGGCTTGCCGGCAATGTCTGCCAAGGGCTTGCCAGGCAACCGAGTGGAGGCATAACGTGCCGGGATAACGACGGTGTAGGACATACAGGCTTCCTGTCAGCGTTTGTGGAGTCGCTCGTCGGTCGTCAGCGTCCGGGCTTCGGCGGCGAGCATCACCGGTATCCCCTCGCGAATCGGAAAGGCCATCGCATCCTGATAGCAGACAAGTTCGGTTTTGGCATCGTTCAGCTTCAGGTCACCTTTGCATACCGGGCAGGCCAGCAGGGCCATCAGTTTTTTATCCATGGTGCGGTTCTCACAATGTCATTGTATCCAGCGATTGGTTGCAGTCATTGACGCGGGCCACGAACGCCTCGGCAAACGCTTCGGGGAGGCTCGCCGTGACAGCCAGGGCCCAGGTGTTGTCCGGGGCAATCCCACGACACTTGACCGCATCCTTGGCGGTCATCACCAGCCATTCGCCGTCTTCGGAGTGCAGGTCGGCGGTCGTAAAACGATGATGGTCCGGCAACGCAAGAGGCCTGACCTGAGCCCCCAACGCCATCAGTGTATCGAAAAACCGGCCGGGATTACCGATTCCCGCCACAGCCCTCACGCGCCGGCCCTCAAGGCACTCCGGAGACAGCACTTCCCCGGTCACAAGGTTTCGCAGCTCAGTCGGCGCCAGCGTCATGTTGAACTGGTGCTCATGCTCGAGCTCGTCGAGAAGGCCACCATTGGTGATCACGAAATCGACGGATTCCAGCCGCGTCAGAGGTTCACGCAAGGGGCCAACAGGGATCAGGGCGCCGTTGCCAACGCCGCGGGCCGCGTCGAAGACCGCGAGTTCGATATCCCGGGGAAGCGGATAGTGCTGAAGCCCATCGTCACATACGATGATGGTACCCAGGGACTTCTCCAGTGCCCATAGGGCACCCCGCCTGCGGTCCGGGTCTACCACAACCGGGCAGCCCGATTGCGCGGCCAGCATCACCGGCTCGTCACCGGCGATCCTGGCGTTAGTGTCAGCGTTCACCAACAGTGGGTAGTGATCAGACTTACCGCCGTAGCCACGGCTCAGGATCACTGGTTGCCAACCTTGGTCCTTTAGCAGACTGGTCAGGGCGGCGGTCAACGGGGATTTTCCTGTGCCCCCGGCGGTGATATTGCCCACCACCACCACGGGAACCGGAATGCGTTCGTTCCTAGCCTGCCAGGCCCGGCGGCGACGGCTTTCAGAAATGGTGCGGTAGAGCCAGACCAGCGGATACAACGGCCACAGGGGGCGCCTACCGCTGTACCATACCCGCTCCACCAGCGTGGTCATACCTGCTCGCTGAACTGCATCTGGTGGAGCTGGGCATAGGCCCCGCCCTGGGCCAGTAATTCGTCATGGCGACCGGACTCGACAATTCTGCCGCCATCCATCACCAGGATGCGATCCGCCTTTTCAATCGTCGACAGCCGGTGAGCAATGACCAACGTTGTACGGCCCTGCATGACGGTTTCCAGGGCTTCCTGTATGTGCCGTTCCGATTCCGTATCGAGGGCCGATGTTGCTTCGTCCAGGATCAGCACCGGTGCGTTTTTCAGCAGCGCCCTTGCAATGGCCAGTCGCTGGCGCTGGCCACCGGAAAGCATCACGCCGTTGTCACCAATCATGGTATCCAGACCTTCCGGCATACGCTCGATGAACTCCAGCGCATGGGCCTTGGCCGCCGCATCAGTGATCTGCTCGCGACTGCAGTGGCGGAGGTCGCCATAGGCGATGTTGGCGGCAATGGTATCGTTGAAAAGAACCACATTCTGGGTCACCAGCGCAATCTGTGATCGCAGGGCTTCCAGGCTGAATTCCTTCAGGGAGTGGCCGTCCAGGCGGATATCTCCACCGGTGTACTCGTAGAAACGCGGCAAAAGACTGACCATTGTCGACTTGCCACTGCCCGAACGCCCGACCAGGGCAACACTCTGACCAGCCGGTATGTTCAGGGAAATGTCCTTGAGCACGTCGTCCAACTGGTCACGGTAGCGGAAGGACACGTTCTCAAATTCAATGTTGCCGTTGACCCGCTCCGGCGCGTAGGTACCCGGATCGTGTTCCGGTTCCTCGTCCATGGTGCCAAAGACGTCGTGGGCAGCGGCAACGCCACGTTGGATCTTGGCATGGACGGAGGTTACCTGGCGAATGGGCTTGGCCATGGTTGTTGCGGCAGTAATGAAAGCCACAAGCTGGCCGGTACTCATTTCTCCACGGATCTCCGGCGCCAGCATGGTCCACACCAGTGCTGCGATGGCAATCGCCACCAGCACCTGGATAATCGGAATGCTGATGGCCTGAGTGGAGGCCATCTTCAGGCTCTGCTCCAGGTTTTTCTCACTGACCTTGCGGAAGCGATCACGCTCATAGTGCTCGCCGCCAAAGGTGCGAACCACCCGGTAACCACTGATGGATTCGGAGGCCACGTGGGTGATGTCACCCATCGACCCCTGGATACGTTTGCTGATCTTGCGGAAGCGTTTGCTCGCATAACTGACCACCAGGGCAATCAACGGCCCTACGGCCAGGAACACGAGGGTCAACTTCCAGTTTGTGTAGATCATAAAGCCCAGCAGGCCCAGGATGGTAAGTCCTTCCCTGAGGGTGATGGTCACGGCGTTGGTGGTGGCATCCGCCACCTGCTCAACATTGTACGTGATCTTCGAAACCAGCCGACCGGAAGCATTCTCATCGAAATAGCGGGACGGCAGGCTCAGCAAACGGTCGAAGACCTGCTTGCGCAGGGCGTTAATAACCTGGCGCCCGACGTAACTGATGAAATACTGGCTCATGAAGGTACCGACACCGCGAAAGGCGAACACACCGACGATCAGCAACGTCAGCAGAATCCGGTTCTTGTCGGTGGGGTTTTCCAGCGCGGTGATGACGTATTCCATCGCCGCCGCCATGCCGGTGGAGGCCGCTGCGTAGATGACGTTGCCAACCACGGCCAGCGAGAACGCCAGCCAGAAAGGCTTTACGTAAGCCAACAGGCGTTTGTAGGTTCCCCAGTTGGTTGCCGGCTGGTGGGACTCTTCGGCTGTCGAAGTGGCGTCACTCACTGCCTTCCGCCTCTCGTTCGGTGGTGATGCTGAGTTTGGCAAAACCAAGACGACCCGCCACATCCATGGCACGCACGACGAACTCGTGAGGGGTACGGGCATCCGCAGTGATGATGAACGGCAGCGACGTGTTGTCCTGTGCCAGTTCACGAACCGCCCTTTCCAGGGTTTCCCGACGATTATTCACCAGGGTTCGATCGTTGAGGATGTATTGGCCCTCGGCGTTGATGACCACATCAATCAACTCTGCCTCGGACTCCGACCGCTCACCGTTGGCTTCCGGCAATTCAATATTGAGGTGGCTCTCACGGGTGAACGTGGTGGACACCATAAAGAATATCAGCAGCAGGAAAACCACATCGATCAGTGGCGTCAGGTCTACCCCGACTTCCTGACTTCTCTGACGCTTGAACTTCACAGTGTTCAGGCTCCTTCCACGTCAATTTCGCGGTCGCCATGCACCACTTCGACGAGCTTGATGGCTTCCTGCTCCATACCGACAACCAGCTCATCGACACGTCGAATAAAGTACCGATGGCAGATCAGTGCCGGTATCGCCACGCTCAGGCCGGAAGCCGTCGTAATCAGTGCTTCCGAAATACCCCCGGCCAGATTACCGGCATCGCCTACACCGGCGAGCTGGATCTCTGCAAACACCTTGATCATGCCGATTACGGTCCCGAGCAGACCCAGAAGAGGCGTAATGGTCGCAACAGTCCCGAGGGGGTTCAGGAAACGTTCCAGTTCATGGATGACCTGACTCGCCTCGTGCTCAATGCTTTCCTTCATGATCTCGCGACCATGTTTGGCATTCATCAGCCCGCCGGCCAGGATCCGACCCAGGGGAGACGACCCCTGCAGTGCCTTGAGCTTGCGCCCGTTAAGCTCCTTTTTCTTGATCCACCGCCACAGTTCGTTGATGGTGTGCTGGGGCGTTACCCTGGATGGCCTGAGCGTCCAGAAGCGCTCGAGGATGATGGCAAGGGCAAGAATGGAACAGGCAAGAATCGGCACCATGAGGATGCCACCGGCTTTCAAAAGCTCGAACACGCTTGGTCTCCCTGATTGTTTACAAGCCGCGCT
Source organism: Marinobacter salarius (assembly GCF_032922745.1). Lineage (NCBI taxonomy): Bacteria > Pseudomonadati > Pseudomonadota > Gammaproteobacteria > Pseudomonadales > Marinobacteraceae > Marinobacter > Marinobacter salarius. Next base: position 2,649,259 of record NZ_CP136693.1, on the reverse strand, counting down.
ACTTTAGCATAGCTGCCGGTGTAGGCCACACCCGGAATGTCACGGTTTTTACACTCCGCTCAGGGAGTTTCGGGTTTGCGAATCCAGAAGGGGGCCCCTGCCCTGGCCTCTGTCGTCAACACTCCGCCCGGCTCCAGAACCAGCCTGATTGCGCCGGAGGTAGCGGTATTGGCAATGTCGCTGCCAACGGAGCGATAACGTTCAACCACATCGGCATGGGGATGACCGAAACGATGCCGGTAGCCGGCGCTGAACAGGGCAAGATCCGGAACCATCCGGGCGACCCAAGATTTCGATGAGGACGTTTTGCTGCCGTGGTGGGGTGCCAGCACAACCCGATAGTGGTCGGCGTCATTCCCCAGATTGTCGGTCCGAGCCATAAACGCCTCTTCCACCCGGCGGGTTATGTCGCCAGGCAACACCACCTCAACGGACGGGACAGTCGACGATACCGTCAGCACACAGGACGCGTCATTGCCCTCAATCCTGCCTGGGTTCCGCCAGAATGCCAGTTCTAATTCGCCCATCCGGACATCCACCTGGCCAGAACAAGGCCTGACATTTACACCCTCCGGCAACTTGTCGGCAACTCTCCCGGTTTCGCCGGTAATAACCCGCCCAACCTCGAATCGATCGAACAGCAACGGCAGCCCCCCGGCGTGGTCACCATCACCGTGGCTGATCACCAGGGTATCAATACGGCGGACGCCCAGAGCAGTCAGATTGGGAATCAGCACTGACTCCACCGACGAGTAAACACCTTCCAGTGCCGGGCCGGTGTCGTAGACCAGCACCTGATCCTGTTCACGAAGCATGACGGATAGCCCCTGGCCGACATCCCATACCCAGATTTCAGGGTGGGTCACCGTCTCGTTCGGTTGTCCCATCTCGTTGCCCCGAAACACGACCATGGCAATCCACAACGACACAACACAGGTACTCGCCTTCCGAAACCCGCCGAACGGCACCAATAAGGCCATCAGCACCACCAGAGAAACCCCCACAATCTGAAATGGGCCAGGCGCCGTCAGCACAGCATCAACGCTTGCAAGCCAGGAAAGCCCCTGCCACAGCACCCCGAAGACACCATCCAACACGCCGATCACCAGTGCATCCCCAGCGGGAAGGAAAACCAGCGTAAAAGCTCCAAGGGCCAATAACGGCATGACCACCAGCGATACCCAGGGAATGGCAAACAGATTGGCAACCAGACCGATCACCGGCTGAGGCTGCCCCAGGCTGGATAATATCGGCCAGAGCCCGGCAAACACGGCCATCTGGGCCAGACATAGACCCGCAAGCCAACCGGCCCTTCCAACACGGAGGGCAAACAGCATTACCAGGACCGTCACAGCGCCAAAAGACAGCCAGAATCCCTGGTCCAGGGGCGAAAACGAATCACTTAACAACACCAGAACCAACGCGGCCAGCAGCCCCGTAAAAACTCCGGTTTGCCGGGCGCCAACGAGAACCCACCCGGCGATGATGACCATAATCAGTGCCCGCCTGGTTGGCACGGAAAACCCGGCCACAAGCGCATACCCGACGCTCGCACTGGCGACCACAAGGAAGACCAGCACCCTTAATGTCGCAGGCGATACTTGCCGCTCTGGAAGACAAAGCAGCAGGCGACGGCATAGGAAGCCTGCCCCAGCGGCAATCAACCCCAGGTGTAGCCCTGAAATGGCGACCAGGTGAATGGTTCCGGTGGCCTTCAGAACGTCCCAGTGTTCGGGCTGCATATGCCCGCGGTAGCCCATCATCAGGGAGGTTATTAACGGGAAATGGCGAGCGTCAGACAATCTGTCCGAGGCAGCGTCGACAAGCTCTCCCCGCCAGCGGTGATAGCGACAACGAAGCGGGCATTCAAGATGGTCTGCGCGGGAAAGCTCGCGAACGGTACCGGTGGCACCGAAGCCCTTGCGATACAGCCAGGATTCGTAGCGAAACCCCTTCGGGTTTACGGCTCCATGGGGGCGTTTGAGGACAACTGTCAGCGTCATGCGATGACCGGGCGTGTTCGTGACCTCATCGCCGTACCAGGCAAGCCGAAGCTGATCCGGCAATTCATCGGAGGGGTAGGTATTGCCGCCCTCGGGCAGATGCCATTGCGTCACGCAAAAGCCGAAACGGACGCTACCGAAGCTGCCTCCGGACGGGACATCACAAAGATACCCTGATACGTCCAGTTCCTGACCTTCCAGTGCAGGCGGTAACACCGATTGCTGCCGACCGTCCGCTTGCATTGTTGCCCAGGCCAGGCCAACAATCCCACCGGCAAGCAAGACTGCGACCGCCCTGAACAGCGGGGGCCTGACAAGAAGTATCGCGACAAACAGGATGAGCGTGGCGGACATCAGCCAGTGCAAAGGTGGCAAGACCGCCAAGCTATACAGTAAGATAACGCCGCAGGCGAAGCCCACGAGGCCAACCCTGGCCATAAAACTTCCGGACAATCCTTGTCCTCCTGATAGTTGGTCAATTCCGGGAGCCGCCATACCCCGGAACCATTATCCCGAGCAGGCAGAACTTCCCAATGCCAAAGAAGTTCATGAAACGCTATCTACCAACGCCGGAAAGGGTGCGCTCGATGGAGTCGCTGCACTTCCTCGGGGATATCCTTCATGAACCCAACTTGTGGCACATCAATCGGCACAGCGTCGCCAGGGCATTCCTGGTCGGCATTTTCCTGACATTTATACCGATGCCGTTCCAGATGGTTGCCGCTGCCTTCTTCGCCATCTGGTTCAACGCCAATCTGCCGCTTTCTGTGGTGCTGGTCTGGATCAGCAACCCGGTGACCATGCCACCGATGTTCTACTTCAATTACAAGATCGGAGCCTGGATACTGGACAGACCGGTACTGAACTTCGAGATCCAGTTGTCCTGGTCGTGGCTCAGCGGCCGGCTACTGGATATCGGCATCCCCCTCTACCTGGGATCGCTTCTGGTAGCCACCTGTTCAGCCTGCCTTGCCTATCTGGTCATTCAATTCCTGTGGCGGCGCAAGGTCCGTAGCGACTGGCGGGAACGCCAGCTACTTCGAATCCGTCACCGCCGGGCCGCCCGCGAGTCCAAGCCGGGCACCGACGCCCATCAAAGCTCCTGAAATAGTTCACCCTGCTCCAGCCGAAGCACCCGCCCCAGGCTCCTGGCCATGGCCATGTCGTGGGTGACCAACACGAACGCAATGCCAATCTGATCCCTGAGCGACTCGATAAGCTCGCGAACACTTTCCCCGGTCTGCTCATCCAGATTGCCGGTGGGCTCATCCATCAAAACGCACTCGGGCTCGTTCACCAGGGCGCGAGCAATCGCCACCCGCTGACGCTCACCACCAGACAGCTCTCCGGGTTTATGCCCCAGACGCGCGCCTAACCCGACACGTTCGAGAATGGCGGTTGCCTGTTCCGAGGCCTGGCGAACGCCACGGCCACCCAACGCACCCGGCATCATGACGTTTTCCAGAGCAGAAAATTCCGGCAACAGATGATGGAACTGGTAAACAAACCCCAGGTGACGGTTGCGAAAACGCGCCCGGCCGGATTCGCTCATCCGGTGGATATCCTGCCCGCAGATATCAATATGACCCGAAGAAGGTTTATCCAGCCCCCCGAGCAGGTTTAGCAGCGTGGTTTTGCCAGCACCACTGCTGCCAACAATGCCTACCGATTCGCCGGCCGATACCTGAAGCGAAATGTCCGAGAAAATCGTTAGCTTTCCAGGCCCTTCGTTATAGGTTCTGGTCACTTTCTCGCAGTTGATAACCAATGACCTGTCGTCGTTCATGGTTGCTGAATTACTCATATCGCAGGGCCTCCGCCGGGTCGACGCGGGATGCTCTCCACGCTGGATAGATCGTTGCCAACAGACTCATGGCGAGGCCGGCACCACTGATGATCCACACGTCCTGCCACTGCAGCTGGGACGGAAGATAACTGATGAAATAGACGTCAGCACTGAGGAACTGATGCCCCATGAAGGCCTCCAGCCAGGCAATAAACCCGCTGATGTTGTAGGCACCCAGGATGCCCAGCGCTGTGCCTACCAGGGTGCCGGTAATGCCAATCACGGCGCCCTGAACCATGAAGATCCGCATCACTCGCCCGGGTGTTGCGCCCATCGTGCGCAGGATGGCGATATCGGCTGTCTTGTCGGTAACCACCATTACCAGTGTCGATACAATGTTGAACGCGGCCACAGCGACGATGAACATCAGCAACAGGCCGATCATGGTCTTCTCCATGCGGATGGCCTGGAACAGATTGCCATGGGTTCGGGTCCAGTCAGATATGTAGTGGCGGCCGGTCAACTGGCGCGCGACTTCTTCTGCCACTTTCGGTGCCTGAAACAGATCGTCCACCAGAAGGCGCACACCCTGGGCTTTGCCGTCGGTGCGTATGAGCTTTGACGCATCATCCATATGAATCAGGGTGTAGTTGCCATCCAGTTCGGCCCCGACACTGAATACACCCTTGACGGTGAATCGCTTCAGTCGCGGCAATACCCCGGCCGGCGTTACCGAGGCTTCCGGCAACACTACGGTTACCCGGTCGCCCAGTTGCAGGCGCAAGCTGGCGGCCATCTGCCGGCCGATAATGATGCCAAACTCTCCGGATTTCAGGTCGTCCAGCCCGCCTTCGATCATATGGTTTTCGATGATGGAAACGCTTCGCTCCTGCTCTGGCAGCACACCATTGAGCATGACGCCGCGAACGTCACCGCCACCTGTGACCATACCCTGACCCTGAATAAAGGGCGCTGCAGCGATCACCGACGGGTGTTTCTCTACTTCCCGGTCCACTTGCTGCCAATTATCAAGATCGGGATTACCCTGGATCACAGCATGAGGCACCATGCCCAGAATTCGCTGCTTGAGCTCACGGTCAAAGCCATTCATCACCGACAACACGATGATGAGGACCGCCACGCCCAGCATCAGGCCAATCATGGACGTCAGAGAAATGAACGAAATGAAGTGATTACGTCGTTTGGCCGCGGTGTACCGCAAGCCGACATACAATGATAAGGGTCTGAACATTGGGAGGAGCCTGTCGCTGCCTTCTGGTCTGTCGAAAATCCTGCGGCGATACGGACCGTCAGGAAGCTGCTAAACTGCTATCAGGAAACAATAATACCGTGTTATGGAGCCCAGATGTCTGAAATGACACCCGACAATAACCCGTTGGATATTCCCTCTGACCGCAGGGACTTCTTTCGCATCAGTGACCATATTGGCCTGGAAATCCGAACGCTGGGTCCTGGCGAGGACAATCAGGAAAACCCCTTTAACGGCAATCACGTGGAAAGCCTGCGCTCGGAGTTCAGGCGCCTGGATCAGGATGTCAGGGCACAGCTCGCCAACCTGGCAGAACGTGACCGCCTGCTGACCTCTCTGATCAAGTCTCTGAACGGGAAGCTGGATACGTTGGCGCGCATTATGGCCTTTGAGCAAAATCCGTTGCAACCTGAGGACTGGCAGGATGTCACACTCAGCGAAGGTGGACTGTCGTTCCACAGTTCCACTAACCGTTTTTCCGCCGGTGACCAACTGGCCCTGAGAATGACGCTGCCGCCGGAGCTGTTTCAGCCCGTAGCCACTGCCCGAGTCATCGACGTTGTACCGGAGAAAAGCGGCGGTGGCAGGGTTCATACGGAATTTACTGACATTCATGACAGCGACCGACAGCAAGTTGCCCGCCATGTGATGCGATGGCAGATCCGCCAGCGACAGAAAGAGTAAACGGTCCACAAATCATCGAATTCGGGCTGACTTTTGTTAGTCTTTGGTGGATATTACGTTTTATCAATGTCTGGCGCGTACACACCACGGTACTTTCCAGATTCTCCAGGCAACCCCGTTCAATCGGATACGACGACCCCAGGGAGTAAGTCACTGATGAAAAACCGCACCATAAAAGCCGTTTGTGCCGCCGCAGCCCTCTCAGGACTGGCGGTAGCCCCGCTTACCACCGCGGTGGCGGAAGAGGTTCGGGTTCCAGTGAAGTCGCAGGCTGAGCGCGGCGCACAGGAAAACCTTCCACGTACTGGCATGAGCCAGTCCAGCGTTCGCAACGGCTGGGGCAACCCGATACGCACGTCCGGGCCAGTGGGCAACCCACCCATATCGCAATGGCACTACGGGGATTTCGTCGTGTACTTTGAAGCTGACCGGGTCATCCATGCGGTATTGAAGCCCAGCCGCTAAAAAATCCTCTGCATATCCTGACGCAACCCCGCCCGTTCGTTAGAATGGCGGCTTTTGGATAAGGTGTTCACAACTTGACTTCCAGACCTGTGATGCCCGCCGAGTGGGTACCCCAAAGTGCCATCATGCTTACCTGGCCCCATCCCGGAACGGACTGGAGCGACATCCTCGCCGATGTCGAGCCGGTGTTTATGGAGATCGCACGGACCGTATTGCGCTTTCAGCACGTACTACTCAGCTGCGAGCATGTTTTCCGTTTGCAGGAGCTGGAAAGGGAGCTTAATCAGTTCGCTCAAGAGAATGGCTTTCCCGGCCGCGTTGTGGCCGTCCCTGCCCCGGCCAACGATACCTGGGCACGCGACCACGGCCCCATCGCCATTAGCCGTGGCGAGGGCCACGAATTACTGGATTTCAGGTTCAATGCCTGGGGTGGAAAATTCCCCTGGGAAAAAGACAATGCCCTGAATAGCCACCTGTCGAATTTTGGCAGCTTTGGCGCGACACCGCTGATACCAGTCGACTTCGTTCTCGAGGGAGGCTCTATCGAGTCCGATGGTAACGGCACCTTGCTGACCACCAGCGAATGCCTGTTGACGCCTTCCCGCAATCCATCCATGGATCGGGCGGGCATTGAACACCTGTTGTCGGAGACGCTGGGCGCCGAGCGCATCCTCTGGCTGAACCACGGCTACCTTGCCGGTGACGACACCGACAGCCATATCGATACCCTGGCGCGGTTTTGCGCACCGGACCATATCTGTTACGTATCCTGCTCGAACGTCAGCGATGAGCACTACAGCGCCCTGGCGGCCATGGAGGAGGAGCTGCAGCAGTTCCACCAGGCTGACGGCCGACCCTACCGCCTGACCCCGCTGCCCTGGCCGGATGCCATCCATGACGATGACGGCGAGCGCCTTCCCGCAACCTATGCCAACTTCCTGGTCATCAACGGCGCTGTGCTGGTGCCGGTTTATGGCGTGCCGCAAGATGAAGAGGCGGTGGCCACCCTGTCGAATCTTTTCCCGGATCGGGAAGTGATTCCGGTGAACTGCCGAGCACTGATTACACAGGGAGGTAGCCTGCATTGCATCACCATGCAGATACCAGCAGGGGTTGTAGGCGCATGAGTCACTCCCCCCTATCCCCTGACCTGGCCATTGCCGCGATACAACAGCAGTGCAGCGCCGACAAGGACACCAGCCTGGCCACCAGCGAACGCCTGGTTCGCCAGGCGGCAGCTGACGGCGCCCAACTCGTCGTCCTGCAGGAACTGCACGCTACGCTCTACTTTTGCCAGACCGAAGATACCTCGGTATTCGAACTTGCCGAACCGATTCCCGGTCCGACCAGTCGTCGACTATCCGCTCTGGCCGCGGAACTTGGCATTGTCCTCGTTGGGTCGATCTTCGAACGGCGAATGAACGGCGTCTACCACAACACGGCCGTTGTTTTTGAGCGGGATGGAAGCATCGCCGGCCTCTACCGCAAGATGCATATTCCCGACGACCCCGGCTTTTACGAAAAATTCTATTTCACCCCGGGCGACGCCAGCTTCAACGACGGCCGCAACGGCTTCACCCCCATCGACACCTCAGTGGGTCGGCTGGGTGTGCTGGTGTGTTGGGACCAGTGGTATCCAGAGGCCGCCCGCCTGATGGCCCTGGCCGGCGCGGAGGTACTGATCTACCCCACCGCTATTGGCTGGGATGTCACCGACGACCCGGAAGAACAGGCGCGCCAGTTGGACGCCTGGGTAACCGTTCAACGCGGCCATGCGGTTGCCAATAACCTGCCGGTCATCGCGCCAAACCGCATCGGCACGGAACCCGACCCGTCCGGCAGCTCCGACGGCATTCGTTTCTGGGGCAACAGCTTTATATGCGGGCCCCAGGGAGAGTTCCTGGCTCGTGCCGACGACCATTCCGAAACCCTATTATTCGCTACCATTAACCGCTCTCGCAGTGAATCGATTCGGCGCATCTGGCCGTACTTCAGGGATCGGCGTATCGACGCCTATGGCGACATTCTCAAGCGAGTAAGGGACTGAACACTACATGAAAAAACTGACGGATACGGTTATCCGCGAGTTAAACAGCATACTCCTGGGCAAGGATCACCAGGTACGGCTTTCGCTCTGCGGCTTGCTGGCCAGGGGCCACCTGCTGATTGAAGACATTCCGGGAATGGGCAAAACCACCCTGTCCCACGCGTTAGCCAAGGTCATGGGCCTGAGCTACCAGCGCATCCAGTTTACCAATGATCTCTTACCTGCTGACGTGCTTGGCTTCTCCATGTACGACAAGCAGGCGGGCAGCCTGGTGTTCCATCCCGGACCGATCTTCGCGCAGGTTGTCCTGGCCGATGAGATCAACCGCGCCTCCCCAAGAACCCAGAGTGCATTGCTGGAAGCCATGGAGGAACGGCAGGTTTCCATCGAGGGCGAAACCCGCCCCCTGCCCCATCCATTCTTCGTTATCGCCACACAGAATCCCATCGAGCAGGGCGGCACCTACCCGTTACCGGAATCCCAGCTTGACCGTTTCCTGATGCGCATACGCCTGGGCTACCCCGACCCGCGCGCCGAACGGGAACTGCTGGAAGGTGAAGACCGCCGGGTCATGACCGACAGACTGCAATCACTGCTTTCTTCGGAAAACCTGCAAACCCTTCAGGACGCCGTTAACCGGGTGTCCACCAGCCCGGCACTGCTGGACTACGTACAGCGCCTGCTGGAACAGAGCCGACGCATGCCCGGCCTACTGTATGGCCTGTCGCCCAGGGCCGGACTCGGGCTTGTGCGCGCCGCAAGGGCATGGGCCCTGATGGACGGTCGCCACCATGTGTTACCGGATGACATCCAGGCGGTATTTCCTGCGGTCGCCGAACACCGCCTGGAACAGGGCGAGTCCGGAAAGAGCGCGGAGAGAGTAAGGCAACTTCTGACCTCCGTCTCTGTCATTGAATAGATAGCATCACTTAATGGAATGAATTGGGCAAAACAACTGGAAACCTATCCTGTTCATGTTAGCCTTTTGCCCTTTTCCTCCGGGCCAGCCCCCGGACCAACGTACCGATTACGTGAAAACGCGGCCAGCGCAACACGTCCAGATTCGTTAGCGAGAGACCCATAATGAGCGAAACCAAACACTCCAGACTGATCATCCTAGGCTCCGGCCCCGCCGGCTACACCGCTGCCGTCTACGCCGCCCGCGCCAACCTGAAACCCACGCTGATCACCGGTATTGAAGTGGGCGGACAGTTGACCACCACCACCGACGTGGACAACTGGCCGGGCGACAACGATGGCGTACAGGGCCCCGAGCTGATGCAGCGCATGCTCAAACACGCGGAGCGCTTCGAGACCCAGGTAGTCTACGACACCATCAACGAAGCCGACCTGCGTAACCGCCCCTTCCGCCTCAAGGGCGACAGCGGCGAATACACCTGCGACGGGTTGATCATCGCCACTGGCGCCTCCGCCATGTACCTGGGCCTCGACTCGGAAGAAAAATTCAAGGGCCAGGGCGTCTCCGCCTGCGCCACCTGCGACGGTTTCTTCTACAAGAAACAGAAAGTCGCCGTCATCGGCGGCGGCAATACCGCCGTTGAAGAAGCGCTGTACCTCTCCAACATCGCCGACGAAGTCACCCTGGTACACCGCCGCGACAGCCTGCGCGCTGAAAAAATCCTGCAGGACAAACTGTTCGAAAAAGCCGAAAACGGCAACGTCAACATCATCTGGGACCACACCCTGGACGAAGTCCTCGGCGACGGCACCGGCGTCACCGGCATGCGCATCAAAAGCACCAAGGGCGACGCCACCCAGGAAATGGACCTGGCCGGCGTGTTCATCGCCATCGGCCACAAACCCAACACCGACCTGTTCCAGGGCCAGCTGGATATGGAAAACGGCTACATCAAAATCCGCTCCGGCCTGGAAGGCATGGCCACTCAGAGCAGCATCCCCGGCGTCTTCGCCGCCGGCGACGTAGCCGACCACGTCTACCGCCAGGCCGTTACCTCTGCAGGCTTCGGCTGCATGGCAGCACTTGACGCCGAAAAGTTTCTGGACCAAGACTGAGTTTAACCGAGAAACTTATTCGGAAGTGGTTCAGGGCAGGCACCTCCGAGGCCCGAAAAGGCAAGTGGTTACGGATGTCTGAAACTGTGCGGAGCCATGGATGGCGGAGCCCAAGCGCCACACCGACGTGCTCGAGCGTGTTTCAGACATCCGTGACCACTCGCCGACTCCACCAACACTCGAGTACTAACTCCGGACCGAGATGACGTCACTACCCTGGCTAGACCCCGACCAACTCTGGTTCCCCCCCGCCGAACAGGCCCTGGAGGACCCCGACGGATTGCTGGCGCTGGGCGGTGACCTATCCACCGAGCGGCTCAAACTCGCCTACCGCAACGGCATCTTCCCCTGGTTCAGCGACGACCAACCCATACTCTGGTGGTCCCCCAGCCCCAGATGCGTCCTTTTCCCGGAAGAAATCCACGTCTCCAGAAGCCTACGGCGCACCCTCAACCGCGGTTATTTCACCATCACCGCCAATCAGGCCTTCCCCCGCATCATCCGCCTCTGCGCCAACACCCGTGCCGAAGGCACCTGGATCACCCAGGATATGATTGACAGCTATGGCCAGCTTCACAAACAGGGTGTGGCCCACTCCATAGAAGTATGGAACCCCAAAGGAGAACTGGCCGGAGGAATGTACGGCCTGGCCATTGGCCGCTGTTTCTTTGGCGAGTCCATGTTTTCACTGGAAACCAACGCCTCGAAAGTATTGATGGTCCATCTGGCCAACCAGCTCCGGGACTGGGGTTACCGGATCATGGATTGCCAGGTGGAAAGCGGCCACCTATTGCGAATGGGTGCACGAAGTATTCCACGCAGCGAATTTTTATCTATACTCAGGACATGCGTCGACAGTAGTCCGGACCACAGCGACTGGGGCTTCCGGTGGCAGTGGCCCGGCCCGGAGGTGTGAATGAGCAATCTCAGGACCCTGGTGTTTTTTGCCACGCCGGCCCACGACTGCAGTTACCTGCCAGATCGCGAAGCAACCACTATGTTCGTCGACCCGAGGGCGCATGTGGACAAGCGGTTATACAGCCAGCTGACCGCCCTGGGCTTCCGTCGAAGTGGCTCGCATTACTATCGTCCCCACTGCGAAAACTGCAATGCCTGCGTCCCTGTCAGGCTCAAGGTGGAAGAGTTCCAGCCAGACCGCAGCCAGCGCAGGGTCATGAAAAAGAACGCCGACCTTAGCTGCCGCATGGTCAAGGCAACCTTTTCGGAACGGTATTACAGCCTCTACGCGCATTACATTGAACAACGGCACTCTGACGGCGACATGTACCCACCCTCCCGTGAACAGTTCATGTCGTTCCTGGTGGAGGGCGCCACCGATTCCTGGTTTGTCGAAATCATGGACGGAGACAACCTGGTGGGTCTGGCCGCCGTGGACATGCTGGACGAAGGCCTGTCAGCCATCTATACCGTATTTGATCCTGCCTATGAAAGCCGAAGCCTGGGCACCTTTGCGGTGCTCTGGCAGATCGAGGAAGCAAAACGGCTGGGGCTCCCACACCTGTATCTGGGTTATTGGATCGAAGAATGCCGGAAAATGAATTACAAAACACGATTCCGCCCGATCGAAGCGCTCCAGGACGGGCAATGGCACATCATGGACGTTAACTGATTTTGCCAAATGGCGGTAAATCAGGCAGAATTGCGCAATTTAAAATCACAGCAAGCCAATTTACGAGGTTTTTACTGAATGGCGAAGTCCGATGCTATTGAAATGGAAGGCGTTATTGTTGATACGCTTCCAAACACCATGTTCCGGGTTGAACTCGAAAACGGCCATATTGTGACCGCTCACATTTCTGGCAAGATGCGCAAGAACTACATCCGCATTCTGACAGGCGACAAGGTCAAGGTGGAGCTGACCCCGTACGATCTGAGCAAAGGGCGCATCGTTTACCGCGCTCGTTGATAGCCTTGTGACGTAAAAAGGCCCCGGTGTCACCACCGGGGCCTTTCTTTATCTTACAGCCAAACCTGGTTCCGCTTTCCTAAACCGCTTCCGCAGGCTCGTCCTCATACTCAAATTGCAGTTCGCCATCCTTGAGGTGAATGTGGACATCGCCGCCGTGTTCTGACAACCGACCGAACAATATCTGTTCCGCCAAGGGGCGCTTGATCTTGTCCTGGATCAGACGTGCCATTGGGCGCGCGCCCATAGTGACGTCGTAGCCCTTCTCTGCCAGCCACTCTTTCGCGGCGTCATCCACGTGGAGCACCACATGCTTCTCATCCAGCTGTGCCTGAAGTTCGGTCAGGAACTTGTCCACCACGTGGGTGATGGTGGCCGGCTGGAGATCACCGAACTGGATAATGCTATCCAGGCGGTTGCGGAACTCCGGCGTGAAGGTCTTGGAAATGATTTCCATACCATCCGTGCTGTGGTCCTGCTCGCTGAAGCCAATGGAACGACGGGCCATGCTTTCGGCACCGGCGTTAGTGGTCATCACCAGGATCACATGACGGAAATCTGCCTTACGACCGTTGTTATCCGTGAGCGTACCGTGATCCATCACCTGCAGCAGCAAGTTAAAGACCTCCGGATGAGCCTTCTCGATCTCATCCAGCAACAGCACGCAATGCGGATGCTTGCTGACGGATTCCGTCAGCAGACCACCCTGGTCGTACCCGACATAGCCCGGAGGCGCGCCGATCAACCGGGACACCGTATGCCGTTCCATATACTCGGACATGTCGAAGCGCACCAGCTCAATACCCAATACCTTGGCCAGTTGCTTGGTGACTTCGGTCTTGCCCACACCCGTGGGGCCGGCAAACAGGAAGGCACCTTCCGGCTTCTCCGGCGCCTTCAGGCCGGCACGGGCCAGCTTGATGGCGGTGGACAACGATTCGATGGCCGGGTCTTGCCCGAAGACCACCATCTTGAGATCCCGCTCCAGATTGCGCAGCAGGTCCTTGTCGCTGGTGGAGACGTTCTTCGGAGGAATGCGGGCGATGTTGGCCACCACGTCCTCGATTTCCGACACGTCGATTGTCTTCTTACGCTTGGACGCCGCCAGCAGACGCTGATGAGCACCGGCTTCGTCGATCACGTCAATGGCCTTATCCGGCAGGTGACGGTCGGTGATGTAACGCTCAGACAGCTCCGCCGCCACACGCAGTGCCTGGTCGGTGTACTTCAGGTCATGGTGCCTCTCGAAATGGGACTTCAGCCCCTTGAGGATCTGATAGGTATCCTCAACGCTGGGTTCGTTCACATCAATCTTCTGGAAACGGCGAGCCAGCGCGCTGTCCTTCTCGAAAATGCCACGGAATTCCTGGAAGGTCGTGGAACCAATGCAACGGATTTCCCCTGAACTCAGCATCGGCTTGAGCAGGTTGGAGGCATCCATCACACCGCCGGATGCGGACCCGGCACCGATGATGGTGTGAATCTCATCGATGAACAGAATCGCATGCTTCTCTTTCTTCAATTCCGCCAGCAGCCCCTTCAGCCGCTTCTCGAAATCACCGCGGTACTTGGTACCAGCCAGCAGAGCACCAAGGTCGAGTGAATAGACCACTGCATCGGAAATGATCTCCGGCACCTGGCTATCCACGATGCGCTTGGCAAGGCCTTCGGCAATCGCAGTCTTTCCCACGCCAGCTTCGCCCACCAGGAGCGGATTGTTCTTGCGACGACGAACCAGTATCTGCACTACCCGCTCGACTTCGTGTTCACGGCCGATCAGCGGATCAATGCGGCCCTGTCGTGCCTGATCATTCAGGTTGGTTGCGTAGCTTTCCAGCGGGCGTGACGCGCCACCTTCTTCAGCGGCTTCATCGTGGGACGCCTGGTCGGGGCCCTCCTGATCTTCGGCACCCTGAACGCGCGAGATACCATGGGAAACAAAGTTCACCACATCAATGCGGGCGATGCTCTGCTTCTTAAGTACATAAACTGCCTGGCTCTCCTGCTCACTGAAGATGGCCACCAGCACATTGGCACCGGTCACCTCCTTCTTGCCAGAGGATTGTACGTGAAAAACAGCACGCTGAAGCACGCGCTGGAATCCGAGCGTGGGTTGCGTTTCCCGCTCGCTGTCGTTGCTGGGGATCAGTGGTGTGGTTGAATCCACAAACTCTACGAGTTCTTCCTGAAGCCGGGCCAGATCTGCACCGCATGCTTTCAGGACGCCCACTGCCGATTCGTTGTCGAGCAAGGCCAGCAAAAGATGCTCGACGGTCATGAACTCATGACGCTTGTCGCGGGCACTTTTGAAAGCCGTATTCAGTGTAATTTCAAGATCTTTGCTCAGCATGGGCCACCCCAAGGTCTATCAGTCCGCACGTTCAATCTCGCAAAGGAGCGGATGTTCGCATTCCGAGGAATACTGGTTCACCTGTGCCGCCTTTGTTTCCGCGATGTCCCGGGTATATACCCCGCATACAGCCTTTCCCTGCGTATGGACGAGCAGCATCACCTGCGTCGCCTTTTCTTCGTTCATACCGAAGAATGTCATCAACACATCCACAACGAAATCCATGGGTGTGTAATCGTCGTTCAGAAGCAGAACCCTGAAGCGCGCGGGGCGCTTGAGGGCGGGCTTCTCGGGAGCAACGCTGACATCGTCCTGACGCCCTGGTTGTTCGTCCTCCCCCTGACTTAATACTAGTAGAGAATTCTGGATAGTCCGCATGATTCTTTACCGGAAATCGGTGCCTCTGCTTAAAGATGGTTGTCTGCCGCCCGGTTTTCAAGGTACCTCCGGTAACCGGGCGTGCGCTGGTTATCAATATCGCCATGATACAGGCTCCGGCCCCGGTTCAACCATACATTCCGGCTATAACTGCTATTGACTCTGAGCGAATATTGGTCAACAGTACGATAGCAATGTAAAATATTGTAAATTGGCGTAAGAAGCCTGTAACAGGCTGCAATCCGTGCAAGGCGAAACGCTCGGTAATAATATCAATAACAAAGACACTGACAGTGAAAGAACAGGGGAGTTCATCATGCCAAGAGGCAAGGTAAAGTGGTTCAACAATGCCAAGGGTTATGGCTTCATTATCGAGGAAGGCTGCAGTGACGATCTGTTTGCTCACTTCTCTTCAGTGCAAATGGAAGGTTACAAAACCTTAAAGGCCGGCCAGGCCGTCACCTTCGATAAAAAGCCTAGCGACAAGGGGATCCACGCGGTCAACATTGTCCCAGAGGAGCAGCCACGGAAGCAGAGCTCACCGGAGAACTCTTCTGAAAAGGCATCCGGCAGCGATGACGACGTGGAACGGGATCAAGACAGCGGATACCAGGATCAGCCCCGCGCAGCTAACGCCTGAATGCTGACGCTGCCACAGCCCGGGCAGACAACACCGGCTCGCTATGACCGGCAAGACAGTCTACGTCCGGACGTTCGGTCGTTCCGATACCGGTTGGGGCGACCGGGCCCTGGGGTACCGAGCCCTGGGGTGTAACCCCTCCCTTCGTTTTCTTCTGGCATAATGCGCCTTTTCAAATTCGATTCCCCAAATCGAGGTTCATTTGCCACGATGGCAACGCTGATTCTGTTCAACAAACCGTTCCGGGTTCTTTGCCAATTTACCGACGAGAAAGGCGGTACGGACGGCACCCTCCGCGCCACCCTCGCCGACTGGCTTACTATTCCCGCTGTCTACCCTGCCGGCAGGCTTGACTATGACTCGGAAGGCCTCCTGCTGCTAACGGATGACGGACAGCTGCAACAGCGAATCGCCTCTCCGCGACTGAAAATGCCAAAAACGTATTGGGTTCAGGTTGAAGGCGAGATCAGCGAAACGGCGCTGAAACAGCTGCGCGAAGGCGTGGAACTGAAAGACGGTAAAACTCGCCCAGCCGAAATATCAACGATGGCACCACCGGAGATCTGGCCCAGAAACCCGCCAGTGCGGCATCGGGCATCAATCCCCACGAGTTGGGTTAAGATCACCATTACCGAAGGTAAGAATCGGCAGGTCCGTCGCATGACAGCGGCAGTTGGCTTCCCTACCCTGCGATTGATTCGCTATGGTATTGGAGACTGGACCCTGGACGGGCTTGCGCCCGGCGAATACAGGGCGACATCCGTACATGCGCCTGCACCCCCGCCAGGAAATGCGGCGCGGAAGCCGGCGAAATTTCGCAAACACCCACCCCGGAGGCGCCCCCGCCCATGACCTGGACACCCCACGCCACAGTCGCCGTTATTGTTGAAGATGACCAGGGCCGTTTTTTGCTGGTTGAGGAGCTCAGCCATGGCCAAGTGGTGTTGAACCAGCCCGCGGGCCACGTAGAGGAAGGCGAAAAAATTCTTGACGCCGCCCAGCGGGAAACCCTGGAGGAGACTGGCTGGGAGGTGACACCTGAACACTTCCTTGGCGTCTACACCTATAAGGCACCGGCGAACGGCGTTACCTATTACCGGTTTTGCTTCTCGGCCAAGGCCCTGAACCGCGTGACCGATGAACTGGACGACGGCATTATCGCCGCCCACTGGTTAACACCCGGTGAAATCCGCTCACACGCCGACAAGCTTCGGAGCCCTCTGGTCATGCAATGCATAGAAGATTACCGAAACGGACGCCGCTTTCCCCTGGATGTCATTGTCGAGCCGCAGACGTAACCTGGCTTAAATGCTAGAATCCGCCCCTTTGACCCAGACAGACCCAGACATGACTAAAGCACCTGAAAATACCCGAGTGATTGTCGGCATGTCCGGCGGCGTAGACTCTTCCGTGGCAGCCTGGCTCCTGAAGGACCAGGGTTACCAGGTGGAAGGCCTGTTCATGAAAAACTGGGACGAGGATGACGGCACCGAATACTGCACCGCCATGACCGACCTGGCGGACGCTCAGGCAGTGGCCGAAACCATCGGTATTACGCTGCACACCGCCAGCTTCGCGGCGGAATACTGGGACCGGGTATTCGAGCACTTCCTGTCGGAGTACAAGGCTGGCCGGACCCCGAATCCCGATATCCTCTGCAACAAGGAAGTGAAGTTCCGGGCGTTTCTCGATTACGCCATTACCCTGGGCGCCGACTACATTGCTACCGGCCACTACACTCGCCAGCGTCCTCTGGACGACGGAAGTGGCGGAGCCGAACTGCTCAAGGGCCTTGACCCCAATAAGGACCAGAGCTACTTCCTGCACGCCGTCTCCGGCGAACGTATTGCCCGCACGCTCTTTCCAGTGGGCGAGCTTGAAAAACCGGAAGTACGGCGCATTGCCGCCGAACAGGGCTTCATCACCCACGACAAGAAAGACTCCACCGGTATCTGCTTTATCGGGGAGCGTAAGTTCCGGGATTTCCTCAAACAGTACATTCCCGCGCAACCCGGAAATATCGAGACCCCCGATGGCCAGGTGATCGGCCGCCATCAGGGCCTGATGTACCACACCATTGGCCAGCGTCAGGGTCTGGGCATTGGCGGCCTGAGTGAGTTTGGCGACGAGCCCTGGTACGTCGCGGAGAAAGACCTGTCCCGCAACGTACTGGTTGCCGTTCAGGGCAAGCATCACCCCCTGCTGTTCGCCCGCGGACTGATCAGCGGTCCGGTAGACTGGATTGCCGGCGACGCTCCGGCTGCGGAGTTCCGCTGCAAAGCCAAGACCCGCTACCGCCAACCGGACCAGGACTGCACGGTGACAGCCCTGGACAGCGGGTTCAGGATTGTCTTTGACGATGCCCAGCGCGCCGTCACTCCGGGCCAGTCGGTTGTGTTTTACCATGACGAGGTCTGCCTTGGTGGCGGCGTTATCGAACAAACCTGGCGTGACGGTGAGCAGGCGCCCACAGGGACCGAAAACAAGGCGGAAGGAGCCGGCGCATGAGCCGATCGATACACGACCAGACCCTGGCTCTGGCGGGCGTCTTCCAGGCCTCTGCTCTGGTCCAGCAAATAGCCCATTCCGGGCAGTGCGCGGAGTCCAGCTTTGAAACCTGCCTGCGTTCGCTGTTCGCGACGCAGCCTGAAACGACCCTGGATGTGTTCGGCGGTGAACTGAAGGATCTGCGTGAAGGTCTTTCCACCCTCGCCAGCGTAATGAGCCAACAGAGCAAGCAACAGGACATTGAAGTGCTGCGTTACGCGCTGAACCTGATCAACCTCTCTTCCAAGCTTCGTCAAAACAGCGATATGCTGGATGTGGTCGGCAGTCGGATCGATCAGGCCCGGCACACCGCGAGCCATTTCGGCTACAGCCACAGCAACCTGATTGCCAACGTGGCGTCGATTTACACGGACACCATCAGCACCTTCCGCCAGCGTATCCAGGTCAGCGGTGAGCCCACGATTCTTCAACGTGAGGAGAATGCGGCCAAGGTACGTGCCCTGTTACTGGCCGGCATTCGCTCCGCCGTCCTTTGGCACCAGACCGGCGGCCGCCGCTGGCAGCTTATCTTCACTCGCCGCAAGGTCATCATGACCGCCCGGGAGTTGGCGGAGAAGGCAAACCGCTCGGTTTACGACTGAATCCCGGCCACCACTGGTGTATCATAAGCGCCCCCAGTTTTTCTTTTGACCGTATCTTTGATGACTTGAGAGGTTTTCGATGGAACTCAACGCCCTGACCGCCATTTCCCCGGTCGATGGACGCTATGGCAGTAAAGTCAGCGTTTTTCGTGACATTTTCAGTGAATATGGCCTGATCAGGAACCGCGTGACCGTTGAGCTCCGCTGGCTGCAGAAACTGGCGGCCCACCCCGGCATCACAGAGGTGCCTGCCTTCTCTGCCGACGCCAACCAGTTTCTGGATCGAATGATTTCAGAGTTCAATCTGGCAGACGCGGAACGAATCAAGGGCATTGAACGCACCACCAACCATGACGTAAAGGCGGTGGAATACTTCATCAAGGAAAAGATTGCCGAGGTTCCAGAACTGCACGCCGTTACTGAGTTCGTGCATTTTGCCTGCACCTCCGAGGACATCAACAACCTGTCCCATGCCCTGATGTTGCGCGAAGGTCTGGACCACGGCCTGCTGCCAGCCATGGAGCGCATCGTTGACCGGCTGGCAGAGTTGGCCCATGAGCACGCGGAACAACCCATGCTGTCCCGCACCCATGGCCAGACGGCCTCGCCCTCCACCGTCGGCAAGGAACTGGCCAACGTGGTTCACCGCTTGCGCCGACAGGTGACACAGATTCGCGCCGTGGAGCTGATGGGCAAGATCAACGGGGCCGTGGGCAACTACAATGCCCACCTGTCTGCCTACCCATCGATCGACTGGGCCCAGAACGCCAAGGAATTCATTGAAAGCCTGGGCCTGGACTGGAACCCTTACACCACGCAGATTGAACCCCACGATTACATCGCCGAGCTCTACGACGCCATTGCTCGATTCAACACCATTCTGATCGATCTGGACCGGGATATCTGGGGTTACATCTCCCTGGGCTACTTCAAGCAGAAAACCGTGGAAGGCGAAGTGGGCTCGTCCACCATGCCCCATAAGGTCAATCCAATTGATTTCGAGAACTCTGAAGGCAACCTGGGCATCGCCAACGCCCTGTTCAGCCACCTGTCTGCCAAGCTGCCGATTTCCCGTTGGCAGCGTGACCTGACCGACTCAACGGTTCTGCGCAACCTCGGCGTGGGTTTCGCACACAGCCTGATTGCCTACGAGGCCTCCCTGAAAGGCCTGGGCAAGCTGGAAATCAACCCGGCACGCCTGGACGAGGACCTGGATCACGCCTGGGAAGTGCTGGCGGAGCCGATCCAGACCGTTATGCGCCGGTACAACATCGAGAAGCCCTACGAAAAGTTGAAGGCGCTGACCCGTGGCAAAGCCATGACACCGGATGTGATCAAGACCTTTGTGGAGTCACTGGAAATTCCCGATGCCGCCAAGGCGGAACTGATGGAACTTACCCCAGGCTCTTACATTGGCAACGCCACGCAACAGGCACGGGATATCTGAACCATGCAACTGCCCGGCGGAATGCCCGCCCAGGAGTTCCTGCGGGACTACTGGCAAAAAAAACCACTGGTCATCCGCCAGGCCTTTGCGGGCTTTGAGTGCCCTGTCTCGGCCGACGAACTGGCAGGACTGGCCTGTGAGGACGCTGTTGAATCCCGGATTGTGATCGAGGACGACAACGGCAAACCCTGGCAGTTGCACAACGGTCCTTTCGAGCCCGAGCGTTTCAGCAAGCTGCCAGACAGCCACTGGACACTGCTGGTTCAAGGTCTTGACCACTGGGTTCCGGACTTCGCGGACCTGCTGGATGAATTCCGCTTCATACCCAACTGGCGGCTGGATGACATTATGGCCAGCTACGCGCCAAAAGGTGGCAGCGTAGGCCCCCACTACGATCAGTACGATGTCTTCCTTCTGCAAGCCGAGGGGCACCGTCGTTGGACCTTTGGCGGCCATTGTGACCACACCTCGCCGCGCGTGGACGGTACGCCGCTACGAATCCTGAGCAGTTGGGACGGCGAGGAGACGGTAACCCTGGCACCGGGAGACATGCTGTACCTGCCACCGGGCGTTGGTCATCACGGGGTCGCCGAGGACGACTGCATTACCCTGTCTATCGGGTTCCGCGCACCTACGGTCGACGATGTACTGACAGGCTTCACCGACTTCCTGTGCAGCCGCTCCGATGCCTCTGACCATCTGGATGATCCGGACCTGAAGGTCCAGGACAACCCCGGCGCCATCAAGCCCGACGTTATCCATCGGCTTGACCGCCTCATCCGCGACCAACTCAGTGATCAACGCCAGTTGGCACTCTGGTTCGGCCAGTACTCAACGGCACCCAAGAGCCTGGAAATCGTTGTGCCCGCGGAAGAACCGGTCACACCAGAGTTGCTGGGCGAGTTGATTGCGGCCGGCAACCCATTGCGCTGGAACGAGGGCTCACGTTTCGCCTACCATGACTTCGAGGACGAAACCGCCCTGTTCGTGGACGGTGAGCAGTTCCTGCTTCGGGGCGACGCACGGCCCCTGGCACCCCTTCTTTGTGCCAGCGCTCGCCCGGACATGGGCGCACTGGCCAGCTTTGCCGGTGACGATGCCATACAGGGTCTTCTGAGCACACTCGTCAACCAGGGCTCTCTGTACTTTGACTGACATCTGACTGAAACCTGGGTGAAGGCAGCATGAACGTACGGGTTCGAAAATACAGCTGGCAACTGGCGCCGGCCGATGTCCGGAACATCCGCCAGTCCGTATTCGTGGACGAGCAAAAAGTCCCACCGGAACTGGAGTGGGACGACACCGACGAAATTGCCGACCACTACCTGATGGTATTACCCGACAACACCCCCGTTGGCGTCGCCCGCCTGTTCTCCACGTTGGAGGAAACGGCACACATCGGCCGCATGGCTATTCTTCCGGCACACCGGGGCAAGGGTCTGGGTGAAGTCCTGCTACGCCATCTTGTCTCCGAAGCCGCAGAGCGTTTCACCGAGCTGCAACTTTCCGCCCAGGAACACGCCATCCCCTTCTACCAACGCTCGGGCTTTCACGTGTGTTCCGACCTCTACGACGACGCCGGAATCCCCCATGTCGACATGCGCTGCCTCGCTCCGAAGCTGGTGAACGACGCCTATTCAACCCGTGAGAATCCCATGTTGTTGGGTGAAGATCGGGACGCCTGGCTGTTTGACCGCGAGAGCACCATGGTAGATTTGATCGACTCCCTGACTGGCCAGGCGCGTCAGCGGATCTGGCTGTATGACCGGGTGCTGGACCATGATCTCTATGACCGCCTGCGCTTCCGGGAACTGATATCCGGCCTGGCCCGTCGACATCGGCTCAGTGACGTGCGGCTTCTGATTCACGATGACAAGCCGCTGGTCCAACGCCGTCACCAGATTGTTGAATTGATGCGCCGCCTGCCCAGCCGGATTGAACTGAGGCTGGTGAACGAGGATTATCCGGTGGACGACCAGCCCTTCCTGCTCGCGGACCGCGAGGGCGTGGTTTACCGGCATGACTTCTACAAGCCGGAAGGCTTTGCAACGTTTGCCAACAGCGGCCGGGTCAAACAGTTGGCTGAGTCGTTCCAGCGCATGTGGGATGCTGGAAAGAGCTCTCTGGAACTGCGAGAACTACCGCTCTGAGTGGCGGATACCGGGCACCCTGGTGGATTCAAACTGTGCTCCGAACGGGGCAAATTCCGCATCTACCTCTTCCGCCACCTCGGCAATCAGCTTACGTAACCACTGGTGATCCGTGTTGTGTTGCAACAAAGGGCTCCAGGCCATTTTGAGCTCGAACGGCGGTATCTCGAACGGTGGCACCTTAACCACCAGGTTGGCGTTGTCTTTTTGCAACCAGGCCGCCCGGCACGGCAGCGTTGCGATCAGGTCGTGCTGCTCCGCCAGCAGCATCGCCACCTGGTAATGCCGCGTAAACACGGAAATCTGGCGTTTTCGGCCCATCAGTGACAAGGCCTCGTCCACCCACCCAAGGCGCTGGACGTCTTTCGGGTTCACCCCCACCCCGACACCAAAACCGGTCTTGCTGACCCAGATATGACTGGCGTCCAGGTAGGTATCGAGGGTAAACGGCTCCTTTAGGATCGGGTTCCGTGCGTTCATCAGACAGGCAAAGTATTCCGTCCACAACGTTTTCTGGTGGAACGACTGGGGGATCTTGTCAAAACGGTTGATCGCCATATCGAGGCGCCCCTGCTCCACGTCGAGGAAGCTCACGTCACTGGGGGTAAGAACATCCAGAGTCACATGAGGCGCTTCCTGACGAATCCGGCGAAGTACCCGTGGCATCAGGCAGGATTCCGCGTAGTCACTGGCCATGATCCGAAACACGCGCTGACTTTCCATAGCCGCGAACGCGGTTTTCTCATGAACCGCCTGCTCAATATCGGACAGAATGCTCCGCACCAGTGGCTGTAGCTCAGTGGCACGCTCGGTTGCGGTCATCCCCTCACTGGTACGAACCAGCAGCGGGTCTCCGAACAGGTCCCGCAGTCGGCGCAGACCGTTGCTCATCGCGGGCTGGGTAATCCCAAGATGATTGGCGGCTTTGGTGACGTTCCGCTCCCTCAACAGTACATCGAGATAAACAAGCAGATTGAGGTCTACCCGGGAAATGTCCATGACGTGGCCCCTATCGGAAGTAACACGTAAAAAACGGCTTTTATTCACTAGAATAATGGTTAACAGGGTATCAATTCATCGTATTGATATGAAGCTGCAATCTTTCACATTTCAGAACGGAATCATCCGGGGTTTTCTGCTAATCTTCCGTATACTTGCTGGATTTCTCCGGATTTTTTCTGTGGCCGGAGCTGCCAGTGGCCTGTCCATTTAGCCGGAGTGTTTGCAACAAGATGGATACCACAATGATTGTGCTGCTGCTGGCAGCTGTCGTTACTGTTTCGATCATTATTATTGTGGCCAGTCAGATGCGAGAGCGCGCACGTATCGAGCGTATTCGCAAAACAACGGCCCTGGAAGACAGCTACAACAGAGCCAGCCGCCTGCTCTCCGAGATCCCGGGGCAGTATTTCACCGCTGACCTAAAACTGTTATTGATCAAGCGGATGGAGGAAGCTTGCAAAGACCTCCAGGGCCTTAAATCTGATCAGCCCGTTGAAGAACGACTGAGTGCTGTACAACAGCTCAAAAAGTCCGTCATGGACGGCGAAGACAAACGCGCTCCGATCAAAATCGATTCCCCGGAAAAGTCCACCTATGTCCAGGAGCTGCTGCAGAATCTGTTCAAGATGATCGAGGGCATGCACAAGGCTGGCAAGATCGATAGCGCCACAGCCAAGAAAAACCTGAAGTTCGTCCTGTTTCTGGTGCACAAGACCCACGCCGACCTGCATGTGTTCCAGGCACGCGATTATGTGAAGCAGAACCAGATTCGAAAGGCTATTCACGCCTATCATCTGGCCAGTACCGAAATGGGCAAGTCCAGGGACAATCCGATGGCCGTAAAAGCCGTAAAAAGTTTCCGAACCCGCATCAAGGAACTGGAGGCCTTGAAGGGAGATGACGCCCACAGTGCCGCGACGGCAGGACCGTCCAGCCTGGACAAGGAATGGGACACGTTCCTCCACGACGATGAGTGGCGCAAGAAAGCCGATTACGACGACTAAACATCGGCTGGCGCCGCGCCAAAACCACCGAAACGTTATGACAGGGACCGTGAAACGCCGTGACAACTGCATTCCAAAAGCGGCTATCCTATCGCCTGACCCGTGACACCGTTTTAATCGCAATGGTGTTGGGCCTTATGCTCAACATTGTCCAGGTCACTCTCGATTATTTCAGCGCCAGGGACTCCATGGAGCAGGAGATCCGTGCGCTCATCGAAATCAGCCACAGCCCCGCTTCCCAGATCGCCTATAACATTGACATCCGGCTTGCGGAAGAGCTTCTTGACGGCCTACTTCGCCACCCTGCAACGATCGACGCCCGCATTATCGACAACAATGGCCAAACCATGGCTGCCGCGAGCCAGAGTAGCCCTGATTCACGTTATCGTTGGATCAGCGACCTGTTGTTCGGCGACAGCCGCGTATTCAGCCAGGAACTGGTGGTGCCGCAACTGAGCGATCTTCCCCTGGGCAGTCTCACGGTAACCATTGATACCTACCACTACGGCCTGCTGTTCCTCCAACGGGCAGCCTATACGGTCATCAGCGGCCTGCTGAAAAGCCTGGTGCTGACCGCTGCGCTGCTGTTCATTTTCTTCTTCGTGTTGACCCGGCCCATGCTGAACGTTATCAGCGCTCTTAGTCGGGTTAAGGCTGAGACGCCCGAAAAGGTCCGTCTTCCAGTGCCGGAAAATCATCGTGAGGATGAAATCGGCCTGATGGTTGGTGTTATTAATCAGCACCTGGAAACCATTGATTCCAGCCTCGCACAGCTCAGGATGGCCGAAAGTGCGATGAAGAACTACTCCAGTCAGTTGGAACAGGAGGTGGAAGACCGTACGCGGGAAATTTCCGAGAAAAATGAAGCCTTGCAGCGAGGCAATCGTGCATTGGTTCGCGCCAAAGAGGATGCTGTACGCCGTGCCAGGGCCCGTGCCAACTTCCTGGCCAGCATGAGCCATGAGATACGCACACCACTTAACGGCGTTCTCGGGATGCTTGGCCTGGCACTGGAAGGCGACATGGAACAGGCGCAACGAAACCGGCTGGAAATTGCGCTCAACGCAGGCCAGAGCCTGCTCGGCCTATTGAACGACATTTTGGACATATCCAAGGTCGAAGCCGGGAAGCTGAGCCTGGAGAACATCCCGTTTTCGCTCCGCAACCTGGTGGAAGAGTGCGCGACGCTGCATGCCCAGCAAGCCAGGCGAAAGAATATTGATGTGGTGGCGGATATTGATTGTGAACTGCCGGAATCCTTCCTGGGCGACCCGACACGCACACGGCAGATCCTCAACAACCTGCTCAGCAATGCCATTAAGTTCACTAAGTTGGGTTGCGTTCGAATTCGTGCCACCCGCTACAACGGCAACGTGCGCATTGACGTTATTGACACCGGCATTGGCATGTCCAAGGAAGGACTGCATCGCATATTCTCACCCTTCTCTCAGGCGGACAGCGATACCACCCGGCTCTATGGTGGTACTGGCCTGGGCCTGACATTATGTCGTCAACTGGTGGAACGGATGCACGGCCAGATCCTGGTAGACTCCGAGGAAGATGAAGGCACGCATTTCACCGTTAATCTGCCCCTCCCGGTTCATGATGAGCAAGAGAGCAGACCGTCGATACCTGCCATTCCAGACCAACTCCGGCAGATAGGTGTGGATATGGGCATGCCCCAGGCATATCCACATCGCGGCCCCATCGAGCATCAACTGAGAGCCTGGAGCATTCCATTTCGCGAGGCGGCACCTGGCGGAGAGGGAATCCTGATGATCGTCGCCGACGAAAGCGACGAAACCGCAGGTCAGCTTGCGTCGGCCTGGCCCGGCACCGGCATTATCCTGGTGGACAGGGACAGCACCACCCAGCCCTCCGAAGATCGTCAGATACTGTCGATGCCACTGAGGCGTGAGCAATTGTTCCGCGCTCTTTGCAGGGCCGCCGGTCTGGAGCAGGACGCCACCGGTAGTATGGCTGCCGCCGTCGGCACGCCAGCCAGCGCGTCACGCGCGCTCAACCTTTTACTGGTCGAAGACAATCAGGTCAATCAGGTGGTCGCCAGCGGCATGCTGAAGAAGCTGGGCCACACCGTCACCCTGGCCGAAAATGGCAGGCAGGCACTGGACGCCTTGCAGCAGAGCGGAGGAGCATTCGATATTGTATTGATGGATTGCCAGATGCCGGTGATGGACGGTTATGAGGCCACCCGCAATATTCGTGCAAACCCCGAGTGGCAGGGTTTGCCGGTGATCGCAGTCACCGCCAACGTCATGCAGGGAGACCGGGACGACTGCCTCGAGTCTGGCATGAACGACTACATCACCAAGCCGTACAATCGCGCTGACCTCAAATCCATTATCGACCGCTGGGCGCCTCCTCAGCCTCCAAAAGGCTGAGAACCGATCGCAACTCTTCCCTCAATTCCACAATGCGCTCCTGATCAATGCCCGTGCCGCAGAGCAGGCGGTCGGGAATATCCCGGGCCTGCTGGCGCATGGCACGCCCATTTTCCGTGGGAGCGACCCTGACCACCCGTTCATCGGTGGTATCGCGCAGACGGGTCACCAGCTCACGCTCGGCCAGACGTTTAAGCAACGGCGTCAGGGTTCCGGAATCCAGACGCAGTCGTTTACCCAGGTCAGACACCCTGACCGTCTGTCCATTCTCCCCTGCTTCCCACAGCACCAACATAACCAGGTACTGCGGATAGGTCAGATTCAGTTCCGCCAGCAGCGGACGGTAGCGGGCGGTTATTGCCCTGTTGGCGGCGTAGAGTGCAAAACAGAGCTGATTATCCAGCGCCAGGACGTCGTCTTCGTCAGTCATGGTTTACAGTAACGCTTCAATGTCGGCGCGAATGGCAGACGGCTTGGTGGTTGGCGGGTAACGACGCACCACTTCACCCTCACGATTCACCAGGAACTTGGTGAAGTTCCATTTAACGGCTTCCGAACCCAACAACCCCTTGGCACTGTGCTTCAGGTACTCAAACAGCGGATGGGCATTAGGGCCGTTGACGTCAATCTTTGCAAACATGGGAAAGTCCACGCCGTAGTTAAGGCTACAGAATTCACTGATAGCCTTGTCGTCCGCCGGGTCCTGATTCCGGAACTGGTTGCAGGGAAAGCCGAGCACTTCGAGGCCTTTTTCTTTCAGCTCGACGTACAGGGTCTGCAAACCCTCGAACTGAGGGGTAAAACCGCATTTGCTGGCCGTGTTTACGATCAACAGAACTTTGCCACGGAACTCATCCAGGGAATGCTCCTCGCCGCGAATATCGGCCGCGTTAAAGTCGTAGATGCTTTGCGTGCTCATTACATTCCTCCCTTGTATTTTTCGCTATTATATTGTGCACAACCCTATTTACAACTGATTCCGCCACGGTTGTCACGCTCAGTTCATGGAATCTGTGAGCTTTGGGCGTTAAATCTCCGCATTTGTGCCACAATTCATCACAATTGGCCTGTTGCCGCCGGCCGTTGCTCCGCTAGAATACAGGCTTGTCTTTGAAACATGGCACTTGTCACCTTACTGATCTGAGGAACTACCGGGCTTATGCAGAACTATCTCAAATCCGCCAAGCTGGATAACGTGTGTTACGAGATACGTGGCGTGGTTCTGCGTGAAGCCCGTCGGCTGGAGGAAGAGGGCCACCGGGTTCTTAAACTCAACATCGGCAACCCAGCGGCTTTCGAACTGGACGTACCCGAGGAAATCCAGCAGGACGTTATTCACAACATGCCCCTGGCCCAGGGGTATGTTGAATCAAAAGGGTTGTTCTCCGCCCGTAAGGCGGTGATGCACTATTGCCAACAACGGGGCATCAACAAGGTGGATATCGACGATATCTACCTGGGCAATGGCGTCAGCGAAATGATTGTGATGTCCATGCAGGCCATGCTCAATACCGGCGACGAGGTGCTGATCCCGGCCCCTGACTACCCGCTCTGGACGGCCGCCGTGACCCTGTCCAGTGGCAAGCCGGTTCACTACCGCTGCGACGAGCAACAGGACTGGTTCCCGGATATCGACGATATCCGCAAGAAAATCACCCGCCGCACCCGGGCTATCGTGCTTATCAACCCCAACAACCCGACCGGCGCCGTGTACTCCCGCGAATTGCTGGAACAGGTGGTGGAACTGGCGCGGCAGCACAACCTGATCGTGCTGTCAGATGAGATCTACGACAAAATCCTGTACGACGGCACTGAACATGTCCCCACCGCGTCACTGGCGGATGACGTACTGTTCTTTACCTATAACGGCCTGTCCAAGAACTATCGTGCCGCCGGCTACCGTTCCGGCTGGATGATTATCAGCGGCGCCAAACACCGCGCGCAGGACCTGATCGAGGGCATCGAAATGCTCTCCAACATGCGCTTGTGCGCCAATGTACCGGCACAGCTGGCCATCCAGACCGCGCTGGGGGGCTACCAGTCGATTGAAGACCTGGTGGCACCGGGGGGTCGCCTGTTCGAACAACGGGAAACCGCCTGGAACCTGCTCAATGATATTCCAGGCGTCAGCTGTGTTAAGCCCAAAGGCGCTCTATATCTGTTTCCAAAGCTGGACCCCAAGCGCTTCCCCATCGTCAATGACGAAAAGCTGGTACTGGACCTGCTGCTGCAGGAACGCATCCTCCTGGTTCAGGGTTCCGCCTTCAACATCGACGACAAGCAACACCTGCGTGTCGTCTTCCTGCCTCGTGAGGACGCCCTTGAGGATGCCATGAAGCGTTTGGCACACTTCCTGTCGTCCTACCAGTTGTGAAGGAGGCTTGATGGCGGACATTCATATCGAAGAGTTCTACAAGGACGCCGCAATCGCTCTGGTTCAGCTCTATAATGCGTTTCCCCGCCGGGTGAACCTGTTTGTGGAAGACATTGCCGGCCCTGACGAACCAGACGAGTTCGGGCTCCACAGCAAGCGGCACATGGCCTGCTTCGGCACCCTGCTCTGGTTGGCCGAGGAAGGCCTGCTCCGTTACGTGGATACCATCCGCCAGGAAGCTCTGGACCAGGCCGTACTGACCCAGCAGGCGTTCGTGCGCCTGAGCTCACCTGCCAGTCCTGACCTGAATGAGGAAAACCACTCCGACAGCGGCCAGGACCTGCCACCGGCCGTTCGAGAGGACTTCTCCACTCATATTCACACGCTGCGCAGCGCCCTTCGAAGCGGCAGTTCGGCCAGGATCAGCCGCGTTATGCAGGCGACGTTCTTTCGAGACCGGTCCGATCATTAAATTGGCGTAAACCTGTTGAACGTGGCCATGCTGGCCACATATAAATACCCAGACACGAACCGCGGTCTGCGGCCGATGATTCAACAAGGGATTCAAGATGCGTATTCTGCTGTTTCTTGCCACCAACCTGGCTGTCATTCTTGTCGCCAGCTTCACCCTGAAACTTCTGGGCGTTGACAGCTACCTCGCCCAGAACGGGATCCAGTACGGCTCACTGCTTGCCTTTGCCGCAGTGTTTGGCTTTGCCGGCGCCATTGTATCGCTGCTGATTTCCAAACCTGTGGCGAAGTGGAGCACCAAGGCAAAAGTGATCGAGTCGCCACGCACACCGGCTGAGCGCTGGCTGGTAGACACCGTTCGCGAGCTTTCGAAAAATGCCGGCATCGGTATGCCGGAAGTCGCCATTTTCCCAGCCTCACAATCCAATGCCTTTGCCACCGGCTGGAACAAGAACAACTCCCTGGTAGCCGTCAGCGAGGGACTGCTGCACCGCTTTAACCAGGATGAGATTCGGGCGGTCCTGGGGCACGAAATAGGTCACGTGGCCAACGGCGACATGGTAACCCTGGCGCTGATTCAGGGTGTGGTGAACACGTTCGTGATTTTTGCGTCCCGGGTGATCGGCTCGTTTGTTGACCGCGTGGTGTTCAAGAACGAGAGCGGGCACGGTATCGGCTTCTTTGTGGTCAGTATCGCGGCGGAAATCGTGCTGGGCATCCTTGCCAGCACCATCGTGTTCTGGTTCTCGCGTCGCCGGGAATACCGTGCCGACATCGCTGGCGCGCAACTGGCAGGCCGCGGGGCCATGATCAACGCCTTGGCGCGGCTAAAACAGGAAAGCGAAGTGCCTGATCAAATGCCCGACAGCCTGCAGGCGTTTGGCATTAATCGAGGTGCGAGGGCGGGAATCAGCGCCCTGTTCATGACACACCCGCCGCTGGACAGCCGGATCGAGGCTCTGAAGAGCGCGCCACTTTAATACGTGCGAATAGATGCGAACAGGCGCGTTGCCGGGAACGTCAGAGCTTCAGTTTAAAGCCAAGGGCCCGGAAAGTATCCTGCATGGATTTACTGGTGCCCTTGAGCTGGATCTTCAGGCTGGAAAACTCCCGGCGGACGGGATAATCCCGGCGCAACCGGTCAAAGGCCTGGGCCCGATCTTCCAGTGGCAACGCCATTGCCAATCGCATGCGGGCGTCATCCTGGCGCGGATCGTAGCAGGAGCGTATGGCAATATTGGCTGACGCCATTTCTTCTGCCGCACTGGTAAAGGACAGTTTGTTCAGCGCCGGCTCTGGCAGGAACTGGCCAGCCTTCTTGCGGGCAGGAAGCCCCATATAACGGCTCAGGGCCTGGTAGACCATCTCACTACCCTGCACCTTACCTTCCAGGCTATAGCCTGCGATATGGGGAGTGGAAAGCCATACTTTTTCCACCAGTTCAGCGTGAACCCGGGGCTCATGCTCAAAGACATCCAGTACCACTGTGGGCGCGTTTGGCGCCTCCAGACGCGCCAGCAAGGCGGAGGTGTCGATTACTGCGCCCCGGCTGGTATTGATCAGCAACTGGTCTTCAGTCAGCGAAGACAGACGTTCCTGCCCGAACATATGGAACGTTGCATGCTTTCCCTCGCGGGTCAATGGCGTGTGCAGTGTTACCACGTCGCACGCCATGGCCTCGTCAAGACCGACATACTGCTCGCCTTCGTCGCCTTCCCGTTCCGCCCTTGGCGGGTCGCAAAGGCGTACATTGAAACCGAGCCTGTCCAGCTTGTGTGCAAGCTCTCCACCCACATTGCCGGCACCCACGATACCAACACTGAGTTTTGACCAATCCACAACGCCACGCTTTTCCGCGTGCAGCGAGATCACTGACAGCACGTACTCAACCACACTGTTGGCGTTGCAGCCGGGAGCCGCCGAAAACGCGATGCGGCTGGATTCAAGCCAATTCTGGTCGACATGATCAGTGCCGATGGTACAGGTTCCAACGAAGCGGACCCGGCTTCCTTCAAGCAACGCCTGATTAACCCGAGTGACTGAACGCACCAGCAGGATATCCGCATTCTGAACATCCGCAGCAGACATCGTGCGCCCGGACACTGGTCGTATCTCGCCGATATCGCCAAAAAACGATTCCAGTAAGGGTATGTTCTCGTCCGCTACTATCCGCATGATCCTGCTTCCCGACCTGTTAGTTCCTGCGTTGACGCTGGTTTCCGCCACGTCCACCCTGGCTGCGGTTGCCCTGGGGGCGCCGGCCACCACGCTTGCGAGTGATCGGCGGTTTGGCGAGTTCGGTCATCAGCGCTTCATCCGGCACCGCCGTGGTCAGTTTCTGGCTGATGTAGGACTCGATAGCCGGCAGTGAAAAAGCATCGTCTTCACTGGCAAAGCTGACAGAGACTCCGTGCTTCCCCGCCCGACCGGTGCGCCCGATACGGTGAACGTAATCTTCAGCGTTATCCGGAAGATTATAGTTGAATACATGGGTTACACCGTCAACGTGGATACCACGACCGGCGACATCCGTGGCAACCAGTACCTGAATGCTGCCATTCTTGAACTGTTCCAATGTCTTCAGCCGCTTGTTCTGGGCGATTTCCCCGGACATCAGCGCGACCTTTACGCCCTGGTTGCGAAGGTCCTCATCCAGGTCACGACACTGGTCACGACGGTTCGCAAAGACGATGGCTTTTTCCACCTCGGGGCGCTGAAGGTAGTTGACCAGCACCGGCAGTTTTTCATCCTCGCCCACCAGATAGACAGTTTGCTTCACCCGCTCAGCGGTCTTCTGTTCCGGTTCGATCTCGACGAATTCCGCACTTTTGGTCCACATCGAGGCGAGGTTGAGGACGTCCTGGTTAAAGGTGGCGCTGAACAGCAAGGTCTGACGCTCTTCCTTTGGCGTGCACTTGCGGATAATGCGCTTCACATCGGGAATAAAGCCCATGTCCAGCATCCGGTCCGCTTCATCCAGGATCAGGATGTCGAGCTGGTCGAGAAAAACGTCCTGAGAGCCCAGGAAATCAATCAGCCGGCCCGGGGTTGCCACCAGTATGTCAACGATCTCGTTCTGTAACTGGTCTCGCTGCTTGTCGTAGTTCATGCCGCCTACCACAGTGACCACATTGTGCCCCGTGTACCCACACAGCTGCTCAGCATCCTTGGCGATCTGCATGGCCAGTTCACGAGTTGGCGCCAGTGCCAGAACCCTGGGTTCCGAGGCGAACCGGTCCTCTTTCGGAATCGGCGTTTCCAGCATGCTCTGGATGGCAGTAATCAGGAATGCGGCGGTTTTTCCGGTGCCGGTCTGAGCCTGGCCGATCAGGTCCTGGCACGCCAGGGTGAACGGAAGGGTCTCGGCCTGGATAGGCGTGCAATGCTCAAAACCGATATCGGTGATGGCATCGAGCACTCGCTGGTCAAGGTTAAGATCCTTGAAAAAGGTTTTGCCGGCTTCGGGTGCGTCAGATGTCATGTTGTTTCAATCTACCTCAATGTCTGTGGCGGAATCGTCGGGCATCAGGCGCCTGGTCTCTTTCTTCCAGACTTCGTTAAAGTCAGCCCCGGTTCCATAAAATGTCTTGAGCGTCTCGAAAAACAGGCCCGCGCGGGCCGGCATGCCGTGCTCAAGGTAATAATCTGCCTGCGCCCGCACATTCCTGCGAAAGGCGCTCTCATCCCATGCCCCGCAACCGGAGAGATTGTCGACACTGATGTGGAAACGTGTGCCCGATGCGGCAGAGAACAGCCATTCCAGAGCCTGCGGCTTGATTTCAGCCTTTTCGAACGCTTGCTGCTGCGCCTCGTCGCGGCCATCGGGACAGTACCAGTAGCCAAAGTCCCGAAGTGTGCGCCGGTGCTCACCGGCGATACACCAATGACTGATTTCGTGCAGAGCACTGGCATAATAACCGTGAGCAAAGATAATCTGCGCGTAATTGCCAGACGCCGTTGCGGGCAGGTATTCAGGCTCATCGCTGCCCTTGACCAGAACGGTCCGGTAATCCCCCCGGAACAGGTCACTGAACAGCATGATAAGATCATCAGGATCGTGTTTCATGGGACGGCTATTGTGCGACTTTAGACCGTTCAATACCAGAGGGAACTTTTGCCTGACAAATGAGTCCATTGCAACCTTGGGATGCAACGTTTCAACTGGCACAGAGACCGCGCAGATATTTCCGGAACCAGCTACGGTAATCCATTGACTATGACCGGCAACAACACAGCCTCACGCAGTAGTGCTCCCCATCGGGTACTGAACCGCTTTTTACTGTTTCTGGCACTGTCCACCGTATCGCTGTTCGCGTCCGGGGCAGGCAATTCGCTGTTCGGCGGCAGCAACGATTTCCTGCCGGTGGACGAAGCCCTGCCGTTCAATTACACCGTTGATACCGGCGCTATTGTGCTGTCATGGGATGTCACCCCTGAACACTACCTCTACAAAGGCCGCATCCAGGTAAGCAGCAAAACAGACGGCGTCACCCTGGGAGAGCCCGTTTTCTCATACACCGGTACCGATACGGAGGATGAGTTCTTCGGTAAGGTCACGGTCTTCTACGATCCGGTTCAGGCACGCGTCCCGGTCAATCTTCCTGAAGGCGTCCGCGAGGCGGAGCTTCAGGTTACCTACCAGGGCTGTGCCAAGGCAGGTCTATGCTACCCGCCGCAAACCCGTGACGCGCTGTACTACGCCAGCTCCGGAAGCAACGACGCCCCCGTTCCTGCCGGCATGTCCGGCTCTTCGGGGTCATCAGGCACTACCCAGTCATCGTCGACAAACGCACCCTCGGATACATCCACGGCGACCGGGCTCGCCGGTTTTTTGGCCAACCAGTCTGTTTTGGTCATCGCGGCCCTGTTTTTGCTGCTGGGGCTGGGCCTGACCTTTACACCCTGCGTCCTGCCCATGGTGCCGATCATTTCCTCACTGGTGTCCAGTCGCAACACCAGTACCACCGCCCACGCACTACTGCTTTCCGGCAGCTATGTCCTGGGTATGGCACTGACCTATGCCGCAGCGGGTGTGATTACCGGGTTGCTGGGTGCCAGCTTCAACCTTCAGGCACACCTACAGTCGCCGTGGGTGCTGAGCGTTTTCGCGGCACTGTTCGTGGTATTTGCCCTCTCCATGTTCAACCTGTTTGAGATCCAGCTTCCCCGGTTTATCCGGGAGCCGCTCAACGATGCCAGCCATCGCCTGACCGGAAGCCGCGTGATCAGCATCTTCGGCATCGGCGCGCTGTCAGCACTGATCGTTTCACCCTGCGTATCGGCACCGCTTGCTGGTAGCTTGCTGTACATCAGTACCACCCAGGATGCCGTCATCGGAGGCGTTGCCCTGTTCGCCCTTGGGCTTGGCATGGGCATTCCCCTGATACTCGTGGCGGTGGGCGGCCGTAAGCTGTTGCCCTCCACCGGTCCCTGGATGAACGTGGTCAAAGCCTTCTACGGCGTCATGCTGCTGGCTGTCGCGATCTGGTTGGTGGAACGGCTGGTCCCGGCCTGGCTGGCGCTGACACTCTGGGGTTTACTGATTGCCGTTACCGGCGTGCAACTCGGAGCCTTCGATGCCGCAAAGGCTGGCTGGGAGCGCACCCGCAAAGGTCTGGGCCTGGTGATGTTTGCCTACGGCATCGCGTTATTGGCCGGTGCCGTATCCGGCGCCAACGACCCGATGAAGCCTTTAGCGCCGTTCACGGCCTCCAACCCGGCGGTTGCTGATGGCTCTGCGCCCCAGATGGCCCACGCCCAATTCCTTCGGTTGGAGTCGCCTGCCGATATTCGCAATCAACTGGCCCAGGCGAAGCGAGACGGCACCCCGGTCATGCTGGACTTCTACGCCGACTGGTGCATCTCCTGCAAGGTCATGGAGCGTAACGTCTTCAGCAACGGCTCTGTGATCCAGGCGCTGTCACCGTACACACTGCTGCAACTGGACATGACGGACAACACGCCCGCCCAGCAGGCACTGCTTGAAGAACTGGGGCTGTTCGGCCCCCCGGCCATTCTGTTCTATGGCAACGATGGGGCTGAGCTGGAAACCGCCCGGATACTGGGCGAAATGGACCGCGAACAGTTCCTCGGCCATCTAAACGCACTGGACATGTCCGGCGGCTCCTGACGGCCTTCGGTCATTCCCCCCGGCGGATAAAGTAAACGAATTCCTGGTCGTCCTCAGCGCTGTAAACCAACTCGTGATTCAGGAACTGGCAGAACCTCGGTATATCCCGGGTTGTTGACGGGTCCGTGGCAACCACCTTCAAGACGCCCCCTATACTGATATCCACGATTCTGTTGTGCAGCAGCATGACGGGTTCCGGGCAAAACAGTCCCCGGGCGTCCAGCTCTGCATCGTGTTCCGGTTGTTCCAATGTTCTTCCTCCTGCGATTCCACCTGAATTTTGAAAAATACGTGCTAAATTATTGTTTATAGATAGATGTCAAAAACAAAACGAGGTAAACAATGATCCGGGTGCTGATTGAACGTCATATTGCTGAAACACTCGAATCCGCCTACGAGGACAGATCCCGCAAGGTCCTTCAGAACGCGGTAAGCGCCCCCGGCTTCGTTTCCGGTGAAACGCTGGTCGATACCCACGACTCCAACCATCGACTTACCCTCTCCAACTGGCGCTCCGAAGCTGACTGGCAGCGCTGGCTCCTCTCAGAGGAACGTCGGGAACTGATGGCGGAGCTGATTCCAATGATGGACCGGGACGAGATTATCACTGTGTGGCAGCATAGCTAAAGCACGCTATTCACAGGCGCTCAGTCCCTGCGTTCTATGAAACAGGTGATCTCCTCACGATCGTGGTAGAGGTGACGGGCCCTCAGCAGGAAGTTCATTTCCGTCCGTGCAAGGCCTTCTTCCAGGATGTCCTTGCACACTAACCACTCGTCGTACCGTTTTTTCATCGGTAGTTTCAGATTAAAAACGGTATAGCGGCAAAGCTTGGCAGACAGCCAATGCACGACCATCTCCGAGGTTCGGCGTGGATGGTCGACGATATCGCACACCATCCAGTCCACACCGCGCCGGGGCCGCCATTGATAACCATCTGCCTCAACATGCTCTACGTGCCCGGAAGCCATCAACTCGGCATTCATGGGCCCGTTATCAACGGCGCTCACCATCATACCCTGCCTGACCAGTTGCCACGTCCAGCCACCGGGAGCAGCGCCCAGGTCCACAGCCTGCTTGCCACTTCCCAGGTAGCCCAGTTCCTGGCCCGGGGGCAGGAATACCTTCCACGCTTCTTCCAGTTTCAGCGCCGATCGACTGGGAGCGGACGCGGGCAGTCGAAGCCTTGGAATACCACTGACGTAACGTGCACGATTGCGGGCCAGACTGAATCCGATAATGGCGCGCTCGAATCCCGTCAGTAACACTTCAAGCCGTGCCGGCGACTCAGCTTTCGAATCCTTTCCCAGTAACCCGGCGCCCCTTAGCGCTTTCGACAGTGGGGAAACCCATTTGCGGGCGAAGTTGCCGAGGTCTGCGTCAGCGTTGTTTTCGGGAAGACGAATTTCAATACGGGCACAGACAGGAATCGCCCCATCAACGGACCGCAATGCGTCAATAACGGCGCCGACGCGATCCGACGTGGGCAGGGCTATGTCCGCTAAAACCACAAACCAGTCCCTGACAAACACCAGCTGGTCGATGGACAGCCGCTGGACCAGTATCTCCACCTGCCCGGACCCCGGGCAGTGAAAGGTCAGAAACCCCTGGTTTACAGAGGGCTCGAAGTAACCATAGACCCCGCCGCTGGCAGCCGAGTCGGTTAACTCCCGCCCCGCTTCCGTCTCGAACCCGGGACGACAAATTGCAATCAGTTGTTCCATTAGGCACCTGGACAGGGCTTCTCACCAGAAACCCCAAATTTGAATCTGTTTAACATATACACAGCCCGCATTTGTCTACACTATTGGGCTTTCCGCTGGCAGGAATACCTTAATGCCGCTGTACCTGCGCTTTCTGTTCCCACTGATCGGGCTATTACTGGTCACGGACCTGGCACTGGCGACCCATCCGGGAACGACACCTCATTGCCCGGCGCTGGACGCCATCGATCCGGTGCAACGGGAAGCGCTGATGAACCATGTCTGCTTCCTGAGCGCAGCACCCGACACGCCCGCACATCGGGCCGAATCCCCCCGTGAACTGCCGGCGGATATTCAATGGACATCCGCCAGGGGACACGATCTGGTATTCAGCCACACCGATTCGGTGTACTGGGTTCGCCTCAATGTTCGGAATTCCGGCGATAGCCAGAAGCTCTGGTACCTGAAGCTCAATTACCCACTGCTGGATGAAGTAACGTTCTGGCGCTCCAGCGAACTCGTTGAACCAGCCTTGACCACGGGGGACCAGCACCCCTTTCTCTCGCGGGGCATAGATTACCGGTATTTCCTGCTCCCCGTCACGCTCGGCGCTGGCGAAACCCAAACCATCACCTTGCGGATTCAGAGCAGCGGGGCATTGAACGTTCCGCTGTCGCTGAAAACGCCGGAAACGACGATCGCGGAAAGCAACCACCTTACCCTCCTGCACGGCTTCTTCTATGGGGCGTTGCTGGTCTTTGCGGTATTCAACCTGCTGCTCTTTTTCAGTTCCGGCACCGGCTACTACTTCTACAACGCCTTTTACATGGCATCCCTTGGGCTGTTCCTGTTCGCCATGGGCGGTTTCGCCAACCAGTATTTCTGGCCCGACAGTACCGGTTTCGCCAATACATCGATTCCCATGCTGATGTCGATCAGTTCGCTGGCCATGACCCTGTTCGGGCGCTCATTCCTCGAAATCCCCACCAACACGATTGCGAACAAGGTGTTGACGGGGCTTGCCCTGACCAGCGCAGGCCTGTTCATCATGGCATTCCTGTTGCCCTACAACAGATCCATCGTATTGAATACCGGGATTGCACTGCTGATCATTGCCTGCCTGTTTATCATTGGCATCATCCGCTGGCGCCAGGGATATTCTCCCGCCAAGTGGTACGTAGTGGCATGGTCTGGCATGTTGGCAGGCGCCCTGATCTATTCAATGGCTGCCTTTGGTTACCTGGCTGACTTCCTGGCGCGGGAAATCTTTATGCAGGCCGCCGTTGGAGCGCAGGTTATTCTGCTCAATTACGCCATGGTGCAGCGTTGGCGGCTATTGAATAAAAAGCTTCTGGACGTAGAGCATAACGCCAGAACCGAGCTCGAGTTAAAGGTGCATGAACGCACCGCGCAGCTTCGCAGCGCCATGAGAGAGCTGGAAAAGGCAAACCGGCAGCTGGCAACCCTAAGCCTCAATGACGCTCTGACCGGGCTCCATAATCGCCGTCATATGGACAACCTGCTGCCGGAACTCTGTGCCGAAGCCCGACGTACTGGTCAACCCCTGACCATTGCTCTATTGGATGCCGACCACTTCAAGACTGTCAACGACTCCTGGGGGCACGAGTTTGGTGATCGTTGCC
Organism: Marinobacter salarius; assembly: GCF_032922745.1. Taxonomy (NCBI): domain Bacteria; kingdom Pseudomonadati; phylum Pseudomonadota; class Gammaproteobacteria; order Pseudomonadales; family Marinobacteraceae; genus Marinobacter; species Marinobacter salarius. The sequence continues at coordinate 2,610,200 of NZ_CP136693.1, read as the reverse complement.
TGCAACACATTGCCGACATTCTCAGGCGCCACGTCAAACGACCCCGTGATGTTGCTATCCGCTTTGGCGGAGAGGAATTCGCCATCCTGTTACCCGGCACCGACGCGAATGGCGCTCTGGGTGTCTGTGAAGGGATTCTTGAGGATATCGCTGCGATACGCGTGCCTGCGGACGATGGCACACCGGTTACGCTGACCATGAGCGCCGGTACCGCCACGTTATCCCAGGGGGATGATGAGCGAGATCTGTTCCGGCGTGCCGATGAGGCGCTCTATCGTGCCAAAGCGTGCGGTCGAAACCGGACTGAGCAAGCGACGCCCGAGGTCTCCTGACTCATTCCTGCCCGATCATAAACCTCGCAGCTGCTGCCGCCGCCTGCTGAATCAGGTCTTCCCGGCTCTCACTCTGTCGCGCCAGGGGCCGATAATCGTGGTCTCCACCTTCCAGCCACGCCAAATTTACGTTATCCAGGGTGTCCAGTGCACGCGCCTCAACCTCTGCCTGTTTGCCGAAAGGGTCCCGCGTTCCCTGAATGATCTGTATTGGCCGGCACAGCGACTGGAAATGATCCGTCCGCCACCGATCATTTTTGCCAGGAGGATGAAAGGGATAGCCGAAACACACAGCACCACGCACCGCGTCGTCAATGCCGGGCTCAGCAGCCAGAATGCTGGCCATTCTTCCCCCCATGGACTTGCCTCCGACAAAAACGCCGGCCTGCCCGTCGATGCCGGCGCAAGTTTCTGCAATGACCGTGCGGAAATGCCCAAGCAGTGTTGGCTGGCGGTCTGGTGGCCGCTTTTTACCATCCTCCCGCCGCTTCTCCATATAGGGGAACTCAAACCTGACGGTCGTCACGCCCTGCGCTGAAAGCGCTGCCGCCAGGAGCTCCATGAACGGCGAATCGGCGGGTGCACCTGCGCCATGTGCAAGGACAAGCACCGGCGCTGCCACACTACTTTTCGCCCTGGTTTTGAATACGGTTACAGAATTCACCAAACCTCCGAATTATGACTATCATTAGTGTTCCGGGAAGCAATGCATCAACCGAACATCAAAAACCGCTTTTGGAGCATTCGTGATTACCCTTGTAGATTCGCCATGTTACTGATTTAGACCCAGTTGACAGAGTTTCAGAGTTGATCTACGTCATTGCAAACAGCTAATCGTTTCTCCATACTTGCGCCCGCATATTTTCCCCACTCTAAACCCATTGGTAAGGCTATGAGCACAGTAAATGCTAACCTGACATACAACTACAAGGTGGTGAGACAGTTTGCCATCATGACGTTGGTCTGGGGCATTGTTGGCATGGGCATGGGTGTGCTGATCGCATCCCAGCTTGTTTGGCCCTCGATGAACCTGGATTTCTCCTGGACTCACTTCGGTCGTTTACGGCCGCTCCACACAAACCTCGTCATCTTCGGGTTTGGTGGTTCGGCACTGTTTGCCACCTCCTATTACGTTGTTCAGCGTACCTGTCAGGCGCGACTGATCTCCGATGGGCTCGCGGCGTTCACCTTCTGGGGCTGGCAAGCCGTGATGGTTGCGGCGATCATTACCCTGCCAATGGGCCTCACCTCTTCCAAGGAATACGCGGAACTCGAGTGGCCAATTGATATCCTTATCGCCATTGTCTGGGTGTCCTACGCACTGGTTTTCTTTGGCACCATCATGCGGCGCGCCACTGCCCACATCTATGTGGCCAACTGGTTCTACGGCGGTTTCATCCTGACCGTGGCCATTCTGCACATCGGTAACAACCTGGCCTTACCGGCGGGTGCCTTCAAATCCTACTCCGCCTACGCAGGCGTGACTGACGCGATGATGCAGTGGTGGTGGGGCCATAACGCGGTCGGTTTCTTCCTGACCGCTGGCTTCCTGGGGATGATGTATTACTTTGTTCCCAAACAGGCCAACCGCCCTATCTACTCTTATCGCCTGTCCATCGTTCACTTCTGGGCGCTGATTGCGACCTACGTATGGGCGGGCGGCCACCACCTGCACTACTCGGCGCTGCCGGACTGGGCCCAAACCGCGGGCATGGTAATGTCTCTGATCCTGCTTGCACCCTCCTGGGGCGGCATGATCAACGGTATGATGACGCTGTCGGGTGCCTGGCACAAACTGCGTACCGACCCGATCCTCCGCTTCCTCGTGGTGTCTCTGTCGTTCTATGGCATGTCTACGTTTGAAGGCCCGATGATGGCCATCAAGACGGTTAACGCGCTGTCGCACAACACGGACTGGACCATTGGCCACGTACACTCCGGTGCACTGGGCTGGGTTGCCATGATCAGTATCGGCGCCATCTATCACCTGATTCCCAAGCTGTGGGGCCTTCAGGCCATGTACAGCGTCAGCCTGATCAACGTCCACTTCTGGCTGGCCACCGTGGGCACCGTACTCTACATCGTTGCCATGTGGGTGAACGGTATTATGCAGGGGCTTATGTGGCGCGCCGTCAACGAAGACGGAACCCTGACCTACAGTTTTGTCGAAGCCCTTGAAGCGTCCGAATCAGGCTATTTCGTGCGATTCCTTGGCGGTGTGATTTTCCTGACCGGTATGCTGGTGATGGCATACAACGTATACATGACCGTGCGTCAGAAGGAAGCCGTTGCTCAGGACAATACAGCAGCGCAAGCGGCGTAACGGGAGACAGAATCAATGAAACACGAAATTGTTGAAAAGAACCTGGGGCTGATGATCGTACTGATCATCTTCACCATCAGTGGTGGTTTCCTGGCAGAAGTGGTTCCGCTGTTCTTCCTGGACGAGACCAACGAGCCGGTTGAAGGCCTTGAGCCCCTGTCAGCACTGGAACTGGAAGGCCGGGACATCTATATCCGTGAAGGCTGTCACGTCTGCCACACCCAGCAGATCCGCCCGTTCCGCGCTGAAACCGAGCGCTACGGCCACTACTCCGTTGCGGGCGAGTTTGTCTACGATCGTCCGTTCCTGTGGGGCTCCAAGCGTACCGGTCCTGACCTGGCGCGTGTCGGTGGTCGCTACTCCGACGCCTGGCAGCGCCAGCACCTGTACGATCCCCGCAGCGTTGTGCCTGAATCCAACATGCCCGCTTTCCCATGGCTGTTCGAGGATCGCATCGATCACACCAGCACCGAGTCCAAGCTGGAAACGCTCCAGACTCTGGGCGTGCCCTATACCGACGAGCAGGTTGCCGGTGCGGCCGACGAAGTCAGGGGCAAATTCGAAATCGAAGCCCTGGTGGCGTACCTGCAGCAGCTTGGTACCGTGATTTCAGATAAACGGTGATCCCCATGGATATTAACGAGTTACGCGGCATTCACTCACTGGTTATTATGGCCATGTTCCTTGGCATCATCTGGTGGGCCTACAGCGCCCACCGGAAGAAGCCCAACGACGAGGCGGCCCACCTGCCCTTCGAGGATGACGACGTGGAAAAGCGTACTCTTGAACAGGAACAAACGGAGAAAAAGCAATGAGTACCTTCTGGAGCATCTGGATCAGCGTGATCGTGCTCGGTACCGTGTTTGGCTGCTGGTGGCTTCTGTATGCCACCCGCAAGGGCCAGACCACCGATACTGAAACCAACAAAACCGTTGGTCATTCGTTCGATGGCATTGAGGAATACGACAACCCGCTGCCCAAGTGGTGGTACTATCTCTTTATAGCGACCTGTGTTTTCGCACTGGGCTATCTCGCCCTGTACCCGGGCCTGGGTAACTACAAGGGTCTACTGGGATGGACCGCTGAGAATCAGTGGCAGGCCGAAATGCAGCAGGCCGATGCCCGTTACGGCGAGCTCTACGCCAAGTTCGGTGACACACCGGTGGCCGATCTGGCAGAGAACGACGACGCCATGAAAATGGGCCAGCGGCTGTTCGCCAACAACTGTGCCGTCTGCCACGGTTCCGCTGGGCGCGGCTCCCTCGGGTTTCCCAACCTGACGGATGACGACTGGCTGTATGGCGGCGACCCGGACACCATCCTGACCACCCTGCACCAGGGGCGTAACGGCAACATGCCCGCGAAGGGCACCATGCCGGGCATGACCTCTGAGCAAGTTGATCAGGTTGTAAACTACGTGCTCAGTTTCAGCGACCGGGCAAAAGACGAAGAAGCCGCTGCCAAGGGCGAGCAGGTGTTTGCACAGGCCTGCGTGGCCTGTCACGGTCAGGACGGCAAGGGCAACCAGGCTATGGGCGCCCCGAACCTCACCGACAATACCTGGCTGTACGGCTCCACCTACGAGTGGATCAAGGAAACCGTGGTAAACGGTCGTGCGAACCAGATGCCCGCACAGGGTGACCGGCTCTCCGACGATCAGATCCAGATCCTGGCTGCGTACGTCTACAGCCTGTCCAACTGAGTACCCGGCCGGGATTCTGTCCCGGCCCGGTCTGCTCAACCCTTGGCCTGCCACCTGCGGACCAAGGCTTGAGAAGATCGACTGCCCCACAGTCCACTGTGAATCAGGGCGCCACATCATCGGGAGGTAACGATGAGCAGTGAGATTCCGGTCAAACAGATTGACCCATCCTCTGACACCTCCGACAACAATAAAAACACCGGAACTGTCGAGCTATACGCCAGCCGCAAAAAGATCTACGTCAAAGGGGTCAAGAAGGGCTTCTTTCAGCGTATCCGGAATGTCAGCCTGACAGCTCTGATGGGCATGTACTTCCTGTTCGTCTGGTTTACCGTGGATGGTCAGCCGCTGATTCATTTCGATCTCCCGGCGCGGGAATTCCACCTCTACGGAACCACGTTCTATCCCCAGGATTTTATCCTGCTGTCGGGTATGCTGATCATCGCCGCATTTGGCCTGTTTTTTATCACCACGCTGTTCGGCCGGGTGTGGTGTGGCTACACATGCCCCCAAACCGTTTGGACATTTATCTTCATGTGGGTGGAGGAGCGTATAGAGGGCAGCCGCAATAAGCGGATGAAGCTGGACAAGGCGCCCCGTTCCGCTGAGAAAATCGCCAAAAAATCCGCAAAGCACTCCGCGTGGCTACTGATTGCGCTCGCCACCGGCCTGACCTTTGTTGGTTACTTCTACCCCATCCGTGAACTCATCACCGACCTGTTCACCCTGCAGGCCAACGGTTGGGCCTATTTCTGGGTCGCCTTCTTTACGGCCGCCACCTACCTGAACGCCGGCTGGCTGCGTGAGCAGGTATGTCTGTATATGTGCCCCTACGCCCGCTTCCAGTCCGTCATGTTCGACCCCGATACCCGCGTGGTGTCCTATGATCCCAACCGGGGGGAGCCCCGCGGCGGGCGCAAGAAAGGCATTGAACCCTCGGAACTGGGCCTTGGTGACTGCATCGACTGTGGCCAGTGTGTTCAGGTATGCCCTACCGGCATCGACATTCGAGACGGGCTGCAGTACGAGTGTATTGGCTGCGCGCTGTGCATTGATGCGTGTGACGAGATCATGGACAAGATGGAATATCCGCGCGGCCTGATTCGCTATACCACTGAAAACGAACTGGAAGGCAAAACCTCGAAGCTGATGAGACCGCGCACCTTTGGTTACGGGCTGGTATTGCTGCTGATGGTTGGCGCGATTGTATTCACAATTGCCACCCGGGTTCCGGCACAGCTTGATGTCCTGAGGGATCGAGGCGCCCTCTTCAGCTTCAATGGTGAAGGCCGGGTAGAGAATACCTACACTCTCAAAGTCGCCAATATGTCGGAAGTGCCGCAGACCTTTACGATCTCGGTTTCAGGCCTGGAAGGCATCCGGTTGCTGACCGAGAACACCCTGACGGTGGCGAGCAGTGAGAACCGGGCACTGCCGACGGTGGTGGATGTCGCGCCCGAGAAACTCTCGGAAAGCAACAATGCCATTGTCTTCACGCTTGAATCACAATCCGACGAATCGCTCGTTCTTGAAACCGAAAGCCGGTTTGTCGGTCCAAATCGCTGATCCCCTGACACCAACCAGGGAGACCAGCCTTGAGAGACAGCACTATGAATGAAAACGCACCCGTCGTTCCCTGGTACCGGCAACCCTGGCTCTGGTTCCTGCTGATATTTCCCGGCGCCGCCATTATCTGGTGCTCCATCGCCATTACGGTCGCGATAAACACCGACAACTCCATGGTAACCGACGACTATTCCAAGGAGGGTCGCGGGATCAACATGGCAATTGCACGCGACCAGAAAGCCCAAGACCTGGGCCTGACGGCAGATATGACATTTGGCGAACGGGAAATCACTCTCTCCATGGATACTGCCGACGGCCCTGCGAACTACCCTTACCTGATACTGAGCCTGTATCACCCGACCATGTCGGAGTACGACCGCACCATACAATTCCGGGCAATCGGCGAGGGACTATACAGCGCCACCCTGAATCAGCCGATTGAAGGCCGCTGGTACTTTGACCTGCGTGGCCCGGACAACCAATGGCGACTGAAAGGTGAGTCCAGCCTGCCATCGCAACGCTCCCTGAGCCTCGGTGCGGTCACAGAAGACCGCGGGTGATCCCCTTGGATTGTTATCATTGTGGTGAGCCGGCCACTGGAACGCCACCCATCACCCTGGAACTTGAAGGAGCGTTGCGACACTTCTGCTGCGTTGGGTGCAAGGCGGTCTGTGAGACCATTCGCGCCGAAGGCCTCACCGGGTTCTACCAGTTCCGCACCGAGCCGGCCGTCACCCCGAAGGCACTCAGCGATTCCGAACGGAACCGTATCCTCGAAGTGGACCATCCCCTGGTTCAGAAGTCGTTTGTATCTCCCGTTACCGCTGGCCAGGAAGCCACACTGCTTGTAAGCGGCATCACCTGCGCCGCTTGCATATGGTTGCTGGAAAACCACATGGCCAGGCAACCGGGCGTGGTGTCATTTTCCGTCAATCACAGCACCCAGCGCGCGCGACTGGTCTGGAACCCGGAGCACTCAAAACTCAGCCAGTTACTGATTGCCGTCCATGAATTGGGCTATCGTGCCCGCCCCTATCAGGCCGATGAGGCCGAAAAAGCCCTGAAAGCCGAACATCGCTCCGCATTGATCCGCCTTGCCGTCGCGGGGATAGCCTCGTTCCAGAGCATGATGCTGGCCTTTCCGCTGTATTTCGAACTGGTGAATGACCTGTCGCCAGAGTTTGTCAGTTTTTTCCGCTGGTTCAGTCTTCTGGTCGCCACCCCCGTTGTCCTTTACAGCGCTCGTCCGTTCTTCACTAACGCGTTCAGGGATCTTCGCAGCCGTCACCTGACCATGGACGTGCCGGTGGCCACCGCGATTGGCTTGGCTTACGTTGCCAGCGCCTGGGTGACTGTGTTTGGTGGTGAGGAAGTCTATTTTGAGTCCGTCTGCATGTTTACCTTTTTCCTGCAGCTTGGTCGCTACATCGAAATGCAGGCCCGTTACCGTGCCGGACTGACAGGCAACGCGCTGGCTGGTTTCCAGCCCATGGTCGCCAACCGCATACAGGAGGACGGCAGTAATATCGTCGCCACCCATGACCTGTCTGCCGGCGACGTTATTCGCATCCGGCCTGGCGAGACATTGCCCGCTGACGGCGTCATTGTCAGCGGGCACTCCACCCTTAACGAAGCAGCGTTGACCGGTGAATATCTGCCGGAAACCCGCAGCGAGGGTGACCCCGTCCATGCTGGCAGCATCAACGGCGAGAACCCGTTGGACATTGAGGTTCGCCGCGCTGGCACCCAGACCAGGCTGTCCGGCATTTTGCGGGTGCTGGATCGGGTGCAGTCTGAGAAACCACCCGTTGCGCTGGCGGCCGACCGAATTGCCGGCGTGTTTGTCAGCCGTGTGCTGATCCTGGCCCCGCTCATCTGGATTGGCTGGTGGCTGGCCGGCGCCGATAATGCTTTCGACATTACGCTCTCGGTACTGGTAGTGACTTGCCCCTGCGCCCTGTCACTCGCCACTCCAACGGCGATAACGTCGGCAACCATGAGGCTTCGCAAACTGGGCTTCCTTCCGACACGCGGACACACCCTGGAATCTCTGAACACCATCGACACGGTAGTTTTCGATAAAACCGGCACCCTGACCCGAGGTGAGCTCAGCCTGTTGGATACCCGAACCTTCGGTAACCTTGATGCGGATCGGTGCCGGCAACTGGCAGCCAGCCTGGAGAACCATTCGGAACACCCGATCGCCAGGGTGTTCCACCAGATACCCAGTGACGCCGCCAGGCAGGTACAAAACCACTTGGGCGGTGGTCTCTCGGGACAGGTAGACGGGGCTCCTCTCTATATTGGCCACCGGGGTTTTGTGGAAGACAAGGTGGGTAGCCCGGCGCCCGAAACCGACACCTCCCATGGCATCGAGATATGGCTGGCCACGATCCACGAATGGCTGGCCCGATTCACACTGGACGATGAACCCAGGCCGGATGCAAGAGAGGCCGTCCAGGCCCTGCAAAATGCAGGACTGCGCACCATACTGCTCAGCGGTGACCGCTCAGGGCACGTTGAGCAGATAGCGGGCAGACTCGGCATTGACGACGCCATCGGCCAGGCCTCACCGGAAGAAAAACTCCGTGTACTGGAGAACCTCCGCGACCAGGGCCACCACATCATGATGGTGGGTGATGGCCTCAACGACCTGCCCTCCATGGCCGGTGCGGGTGTGTCCGTAGCCATGGGAAGCGCTGCCGATCTGACCCAACTCAAGGCCGATGCAGTGCTTTTGAGCGGGCAGTTAACGCAACTGTCCGAAGCCCTGAAAGCCGGCCGGGACACACGCCGCGTCATCCGCCAGAACATGGCCTGGGCACTTGCCTACAATGTCTGCGCCCTGCCGCTGGCAGCAGCAGGCCTGGTGCCACCCTGGCTGGCGGCCATCGGCATGTCCATTAGCTCACTGGTGGTGGTTCTCAATGCCATGCGGCTTGGCAGGCAGCGAGGCAACCCGGCATCTCAACCCCCGGCGGTTGGCGCCGAAGCAACGTCCTGATACCGTGAACACTGAATCACCCAATACGTCTGAGGTAGTCCTGTGCAAATCGTAATGATCCTGGTTCCGGTCATGCTGATCCTGGTGGCACTAGGCATCCTGCTGTTCTCCTGGGCCGTCAAGAACGGCCAATACGATGACCTTGATGGACCGGCCCATCGCATCCTTTATGACGATGACAAAGACATGATCCCGGACGACGCCAAACAACCCAAGCAGGATGCCAACTCCAACTCTGCCGAGGAGCCGGGCGACAGCCACAAATCCTGATGGGCGAAGAACTTTACCTGAGTTATTCCAGCGCCTTCCTGATTGGCCTGCTCGGCAGCACCCATTGCCTGAGTATGTGCGGAGGGATCAGCGCGTCATTGTCCATGGCACTGCCTGTTGGCCGGGGCTTCCGTGTTCGCCAGACCGCCATGCTGCTCGCCTTCAATGGCGGGCGGATTGGCAGCTACGCAGCGATTGCGGCCCTGATCGCGCTGCTGAGCACCAGCGCCTCGGCCTATTGGACGCAACTTGGCCCGATACTTCGAACAATGGCAGGGATACTGCTGATCCTGATGGGACTGTCCATGGGGCAGTGGTGGCAAGGCATCCGCTACGTGGAACGCATCGGTGCCCCGGTCTGGAAACGTCTGTCACCGCTCACCGCCCGAGTGCTCCCGGTGCATCATTTCCACCAGGCGCTCATCCTTGGCGCACTCTGGGGCTGGTTGCCCTGCGGGCTGGTCTACAGCACCCTGGGCTGGGCTGCCCTGCAACCCTCGGTGGGCAGCGCGGCCACCACCATGTTGTTCTTCGGCCTCGGTACCCTGCCATCCATGCTGGCCACCGGTTACGCCGCCACCTGGATCCGAAAACTGCGGGAACACCAACGCTTTCGGCAGATCGCCGGACTGCTGCTGATTGGTTTCGGTATCTGGACCCTTCCTGTCACTGCCTTTTTGCATACCGGTCACGGATAGACAAGGGCTGGACTACCCGCTCGAACCGATCAGATATTAAGCACGTCCAACCGTCCGAAATCGGGTGTTTGGGGCTCGACCGTCCCGGCACTTTGGCCCGGCTCGGAATGGCGGTGACCCTCACGGAAGTTGTACAGGGAGGTATCGGCGAGGTGTGACGGCTCAACGTTACACATGGCCCGAAACATGGTTTCCAGGCGCCCCGGGTGCTGCTTGTCCCAGGTCTGGAACATGTCCTTGATCACCTGACGCTGCAGGTTTTCCTGGGAACCGCAGAGGTTGCAGGGAATGATCGGGAACTCGCGCAAGCTGGCGTAGCGCGCAATGTCTTTCTCCCGGCTGTATGCCAACGGGCGAATCACCGTGTTCCGGCCGTCGTCGCTGTGCAGAACCGGCGGCATGGATTTCAGCTTGCCGCCATAGAACATGTTCAGGAACAGCGTTTCCAGCAGGTCATCCCGATGGTGCCCCAAAGCAATCTTGGTAACGCCGTGTTCTTCCGCAAAATTATAGAGAATTCCGCGACGTAGGCGGGAACAAAGTCCGCAGGTGGTCTTCCCTTCCGGTACTTTTTCCTTAACAATACTGTAGGTGTCCTTCTCGATGATGTGATACTCAATATCAAGAGCCGAAAGGTACTCAGGCAGCACTTCTTCCGGGAAGCCGGGCTGCTTCTGATCCAGGTTCACAGCAATCAGCTCAAAGCGCACCGGCGCGCTTTTCTGGAGATTCAGCAGGATATCGAGCATGGCGTAGGAGTCCTTGCCGCCAGACAGGCAGCACATGACTTTGTCACCAGCCTTGATCATCGAGAAATCAGCAATCGCCTGCCCCATTTCCCGGCGCAGGCGCTTCTGCAGCTTGTTCAGTTCCAGTTTCTGCTTGCGCTCCGCTTCAGGAGTCTGGGCGGTTTCGGAGTTGGCAGTTATTGCTTCGGGCATAGGAAAACGTCGTTCATAAGGTCAGTGAGCGTCGGATTATACGCGTGCAAAAGTTCCAGGGACAGGATACAGACATGGATATGTTAGACACAAAACCGGAAGCCACCGGTAAACGGGAATTCAACCGTATTCGCAACCGCAGTGCCATTCTTGACGCGGCGCGGGAGTGCTTTCGGGAACGGGGGTACGACAACTCCACCATCCGCGATATCGTACGCCGTACCGGCCTGGCGGCAGGCACCTTCTACAATTATTTTTCCAGCAAACAGGACATTTTTGCAGCTCTGCTGACAGATTTCCTAAGCGGCCTCAATCACAACCTTACCGAATGCCGAAAGTCCGCCAATTCCGCTGAAGACTTCATCTACTTTGCATACCTTTCGCTGTTCCGGGCCACCGCCAGCGACCCACTGGTTTACGAGCTGGCGCATCGTAACGATCGTGCCATCCGTGAACTGTTCGGCTCAGACATTCTCGGGCTTGCCATGCTCTCCCTGGAGGACGATGTCAGGAACGCCGTTGAGCGTGGCCTGTTGCCGGAGATGGACGAAGAGTACCTGTGCGCCGCTTTCTTCGGGGTAGGCTACGAACTCAGCTTGCGCCTGGCCTACCGTGCCCACAATCGGCCCGCCGAGGCCGAGGCCGAAGCCAGGAATGCCACCCGGTTCGCGACCAACCTGTTCCTGAAGGGGTTGGAGCGGGACATGCCTCTTCCGTAACGGCGCCCTGTCGCCTACCATTGAGGCATGAATCAACCCGATACCGCAACACAGGGCGCCAAGGCGCTGGATGGTGACGCGCCCAATGAGACGCTGAATTTTCAGATTCAGCACCTGCTGGTTGCCACCGAGCATATTCTTCGTCGGCACCCAGCCGGAATCAACGAGCTGGTCCTTATCAAAACCCTGCAAAAGCCGCCCTGGGAGCTGATTGGCGAGGTCAACTTTGGCGAACCGGACAAGCTCTATCCGGTTCATTTCCTGCTGTTCCATGTGCTGTACCGGCTACGGGATCAGCTCGCCACCGGCGGAGAAACCCTGACCATTTCGCCACTGGTGATTCAACTTCGCAAAAGTTCTGTGGTGGCAGGCGCAGGTGTGCCCGACCGCATGGACGAACTGCGGAATTTTTACCTGGACCTGTCCAAGTACGAGCTGCCGGAAGACGCCATAAACCGGATGATGGACGATTTCTGGGCCGGGCGCAGTGGCAACCGACCCGCCGCCACAGAAGCGAGTGAAGCCGCAGCCGTCCTCGGTTTTGATGCCATTCCCCCTGGCTTTGACGACGTCAAACAACGCTTCCGGCGGGCTGTTATGCATGCGCATCCGGACCGGGGTGGCGAAACCGAAACCATCCAGGACCTAAACCAGGCCTTCGCCGTGCTCAAGGCACACTTTCGGACCTGATTGCACCGGAATTCCCGATTTCAAGGACACTCCAATGGCACCAAGAATGATGACCCGATCTCTCCTTCTCCTGCCCATCACGGCATTCACGCTGACTGCCAATGCCGATCTGGTAGTGCTTCAGTACCACCATGTCAGTGACTCGACGCCGTCCTCCACCAGTACGTCAGTGTCCCTGTTCCAGGGACAACTGGATATGATTGAGGATCTGGGGCTGGAGGTCGTTCCGCTTGAATCCGGAACCCGCGCAGCACTGGCGGGTGAGCTGAGCGACAGGTCCCAGGTTGCCATCACCTTTGATGATGCCTACGAATCCGTTCTACTCACAGGCAGCGCCAGCCCTGCAAGAGCGGGGGTATGAGTACACCATATTCGTCAATACCGAGGCCGTGGGCAGCCATGGCTATATGACCTGGGATCAGTTGCAGGAAGTCAGAGATCGCGACGGCGTGACCATCGCCAACCACAGCAAAGACCACGGCCACCTTGCAAAACGCCCTGGAGAATCCGATAGCGACTGGGAGGCACGTGTCGATCGCAGCCTGGATGGGGCACAGGAAACACTCTCCGAAAAACTGGGGATCAACGTTCCGATGTTTGCCTATCCCTACGGCGAGTTTGACGAGGCGTTATTACGCAAGATTGAAGCACGCGGCTGGCTCGGCTTTGGACAGCAATCCGGTGCCATTGGGGAGACTTCAGCTGCCACAAGTCTGCCCCGATTCCCGGTGGCGAACGCCTACGGACAGCTCAACAGCCTTGAAGACAAATTACGTAGCAAGGCTCTGCCAGTCGATGCCAGCCAACTGCCGGACGGCGTTATCTCAGAGAATCCGCCTACCCTCTCGTTTACCGTACCGAACACCATCAGCATCGACCGGTTGAGTTGCTTTGCCTCCGGCCAGGGGCGCGTAGATTTCCAGGTATCAGGTGGAGACAACGTCATTCTCAAGGCGCCGAGAAGCTTTAACAGCCGCCGTTTTCGCTACAACTGCACCCATCCGGCACCCGATGGCAGCTATTATTGGCTGTCCCAGCAATGGCTTGACCTGAGCCAGCCGGAAGACTGAACGTCACTCGCCAGCGCGGGAGAGACTGAGCTCACCAGTACCGATGTGAGGGATGGCCTTGGGGCCGTACTTGTCCTCGATAACCGTCTGCCCCGCCAGATCCGCCTCGCGGGTGAAAATCACCATCCAGCGCTCACCCCGGCTCGGGAACACCGGAATGTAAGCGTGAAGGTAGCCGTACTGATACCAGGATTCAGGCACATAGCTAGCCACCAGGTCGGTCACGATTCGAACGGGGGCGAACGAGGCATCAAGAAAAGCCACCGAGGGCACAAACATTCCGTCGTGGTTGAACGACCTGATGTGGAGGATGAAATCGGTGTATTGATCCGCCGGCGGCAGTCTGACCAGACGGTAACGGCTTTCACCCGTGCTGAACGAATAGCGGGGGGCGTTGTCACCCATGGATACCCCGAATTCACGACCTTCCTGCCATTGCTCAGGCTCCGACCGTTCCAGCGCCTGGCAGCATTGCCCCGCCCATTGCTGGAAAAAACTTTCCTCTCCGGGATCAATTCCCAGGACCGCCATGGCTTCGGGGTCAGCATCTTCCGGCAGCCCCGGCGACTCCACGGTTTCTCCCGATTGGTGGATACTGGCCTCCGTCAGTTGAATCGGCGGCTTGATACGCCCCTTCACGACAGCGGTCCGGGTATCCGGCTGGTAGTAGCTGACACGAAGGTTGCCCTGGGCATCACGCCAGGTGAAATAAGGCTTGGGTTCGCCCGGACGAACATAACCGTCTTTTTCGAGCTGATTGCCATCGGGGTAGTTCTCGAGGTTGTACTCCTGATGATACCTGCTAGATGCGTCATCTTCAGGTGTGGATGATTCGGCGGAACTGGCCCTGCCGTGATCATCCGTTGCTTCTGTGTACTCGCTGTCATCACTTTCACCGGAGCCCTGCGGTATCGGCGAATGCCGTACCCGCCCCTGCTCGTCCACCCAGGTGAAATACCCTTCACGGCTTCCGGACGAGTCGGAGCCTGACAACTGGCAACCATTCAGCGCCAGCGTCAGGCAAGCAACAACCACATAACGGCATTTCAACATCGGGGCAAAACACCCTGTTCGTAAACGCGTTTGCGTCAGAATTTGGTACGGAAACTGAGACCTGCCGTGACAACCCGTAGCGAGGTTTTCACATCCAGCCCCGCGTAGGGGTTGTAGATGATATTGGTAATATTGTCACAGTTTAGGTTACAACTGCCGTTGGCAGGAATCGTTTCTATGGATTGCAGATAGCTCAGGTTCATGTCGATCTCAGTATCCTTATCCCACCGATACCCCATACCAATACTGTAGAGATTTGCACCGCCGAACGGCGCCATAATCTGGCGCTGGTCATCGGGAATCACCGAATCCCGGATTTCCACACCCGCGCGCAGGTCCAGACGGGACGACGCATGGAACTCCAGCCCAAAACCCCAGTTCCACTGATCGGTAAAACCGAGAGGCAACCTCAGTGTGTTGGGAGTGGCGTTCTGGGGTGACAAAATCCGCGCGGCGTTCAGGAACTCCAGGTTGCGGTCAAAGCGGAACACAAACGCGTCCCACTGTTTGTAATCCGTCCACCCCACATCCACGTTCACGGTCAATTTGGGATGAACATCGAGACTGATACCGGTCTGGAAGTGTTGGGGATAGGTCAGATCCATGGACACGTTACCCGCTTCCCTTGGAGCACCGGAAGGTAGGCTGAGAATCGCCGACGTGATGGCGCCCAGTACGGAGCCGTTCACACTCTGCCAGAAGCCAGACCAATCATCCGTGTACTCGATCTCGAAAGTACCCTTCATGTTCATGTCGGCTTCTGAGGTATAGCTTGCCCCCCAGCTGAACCACTCGTTCGGCTCCCACATGACCCCAAGCGCATAGGTGGGCGACAGGGTTTCCTGCACATTGATGCTCAACGCGCCAATGTCGTCCCACGGCCCCACGTTACCCCCACAGAGGGCAAGCCACGGCTGCAGGGGTTCATCCCCGCTTTCACAGTTGAACGCATCCTGGAGCACCTCGGCGACACCCAGCAGCATGTTGGGCGCGCGCATGTACTGGTCCGCCGCAATCCCCATGTGCGACAAATGGATGCCGGCACCCACCGACCACTCATCGTTGATCTTGTAACCGACGGTTGGCGATAGATAAGTTGTCCGCTGCAGTGCCGTTGCCTGCGGCATGTAGCGCCCCGGGTCGTCCTTCTCGCGATAGAAACCGGCGGCCAGGGGCAAGTAGAAGGCGTTGCCAAAGGTCAGCTTCGACCCCGGCGGGTTAATGCTGATACCAGCAGACGGAGCGATGGCGGGGCCAGGCGGCGCCCGCAATATGCCAAATCCCGGAAGATACAGGGCCACGTTGTTGGTATGGCTGTGCTTGTTCGCGACCGGGTCCCGCTGTTCGCCGGTGAGAGGGTCGGTTTCCAGGCCATCGATGCCGAAAATCTCGTAGCCATCCGGGGCGTGGAAATCGGCGTCAATGTCGAGGTAGACGCTCATCAGGTTAACTTCAAGCTGACGTCCATCCAGCTTGGTCAGCCCCGCCGGGTTGTAATGGATCGCCATAATGCCGGGCGGATCGGCCGTCACGGCGTTCCCCAGAGCCAACGCCTTGGGATGAATGGTCAGGTTCTGTGCCAGCTGCGCCTCGACACCACAGGTCACCGAGGCTGCCATCATAGCAGCGGCAATCTGTCTCTTGTGGCTGGTTATTCCCATGAAATCTTCCCTTCCCGTAAAACGTCAGAGGCTGAACTCACTCTTTGAGACCTGAGAATTTGATGGGCAGGGACACGCCCAGCGAGAAATCAGGTGCGTCTTCGGTAAGGCCGATACCAAGGCTGGTGTTCACGATGGTGGTGTCACTCACGCGGGTACCCAGCGACATACTCAGGAAACCGGTCATCTGGTCCTGGGCAACGGCCTGGGTGCCGTCGCTGAAGGTCAGCGTGGTCTGGTCGCTGTAACTCAACTGAGCGGAGATGCTGAGGGAAATGTCGTATGACAGCGAATAGGCGAAGCCGGCGGAGCCGGAGAGCCCGAAGCCCGGCTCAAGTTCCTGCAACACGCGGGCGCCCCGCACTTGCTGCAGATCGGTTTCAGGCAGATTGTAAGTGGCGCTGGTAGATCCGAACACAACCACCGGGTCCAGCACCTTTGAGAAACTAACGCCGCCGGCAACCGAGTAGTAGCCGCTGCCAGTGGACAGCTGCTCGTCGATATCAATCTCGTAGGGACTGACACCCGTCTTGGTTGTGAAGGTGCCGAAAACCGTCGTGGACATCTTGCCTGGAACGTACGCGAAGGGCTGCCAACGGGCGGTTGCAGAGATATCGCCGAAATCGTAGATGTTCAGTTCATCCTGGGTGTCGTACTTAACCACCAGGGGCACACGTGCACCGACGGTCAGGTTATCCAGCAGGCCGTAGTCGTAGGAAAACGCATTGGTGAAGTTGTGAGTCGCGGACGGCACCACATCGAGGTTACGCACCGAACCATCGGTAATCGCCAGGTCGAGACGCTGGTCACCGGTGTAGGAGTAATCGAACGAATAGTTCAGGGAATGGGTACCCTTCTTCTGCAGCGAGTAGCTGGTCTCGGCTGCCTGGAACACTTCCTCCAATTGCTTGGATGAGTCCTCATCGCCCTCTTGCCTGGCAAGCGCTTCCCTCGCCTCGTCTACGTTTCCTTCCTGCGACAATGCCATGGTTGGTAAAAGGCCAGTCACGGAAAAAAGGATAAAACCTCGCACTAACCAACGATTCATCCTGACTCCCTTATTTCTAATTGTATTGTTTCCTGTGTGCCGGCTTTGCGCCCGGCACGTTAATGGCGCCGGTAAAACAGCTGCTTCCGGGTATTCTCAACGCTGCCGTCCGGATTATTCTTCTGGCGTTCCAGCATGTTTCTGATCCGGCGTTCCGTGGATTCATGGAATTCGGGCAACTTCTGCAACGCCAGCAACGTCATTGTCTGGTCGTCCACAAACCGAAGGTCCTCCTCTTTCAACTCCAGGTAATCCAGCGGCTTGTCACTGCCGGGGAACACAATGAAGAGCACGTTGTCGTCCCAGTTCTCTTCAAACTGGGCGAGCGTGAAGGAGATATTGCCCACCGCCGGATCGGCCAGATACACCCGGCCGTCGCGGATGGTGCGCAGTACCACGAAGTGTTTGAAACCGGCGTACTGAATGGGAACGATGGCCGGGTGATCAAGGTCAATGAGGTCGTCAATCGTGGCGCGAAACCCACCGGACGGATAACCCAGGGCCGTCACAAGGCGCTTCATATCGAGCATGGAAAACGCACGACGCTGGACAATGCGCTCACTCTCGCCGTAATGGAGCAATCCCTCCATCACCTGCCGCTCACCCAGATTCCTTCCCAGGTAATAATTGAGCACCGTGGTCAGCGCAGCACTGCCGCAGCTGTAGTCATACGCCTGACGCACGATGTTACGGAACTTCTGCTCGACGAGGGGTTCAACCCGGGTGTCGGTTCTCAACTCAATGGGGCTGGTATCAAAATCCTGCTCAATCACAATGGCGCCCTGTTCATAAGGCTCCACGACGACCGCCTCCTGGGCCATGGTGAAAGAGAGGATGGATCCGGCGAGTACCAGCAGCATAGTCAGACGAAGTCCCTGTTATTATTAGACATCACGTTTTCCGAGTTACATCTTGTTACGGTAAGATACCGAAATCGCTAACGCCTTAAAGATAACTGTGCCTCAAATCTGCCGCAGCAGAAGGGGCCTTCCCTGCCGGTTTTGAGAACTGGTTCATGCCCCTCAAATCGCGACAACGGGAAGTTGACGCAGAGCCACAAAGCCGGTATCACATTCCTTGCTACTGTCTGACACCAATTACTGAAGATCCTGATGACAACAACACTGAATCCGGGACAACTGACGTTCATCGCTGCCAAAAACCAGAGCCCACAACCACCACCCGCCCTTTTACACCGGGAAAAATTCAACGATCTTCTCCACGGACTGGAACCGGTAAGCCTGCTGCTGGTGCATGCGCCCGCGGGCTATGGCAAAACCACCACGGTGGCGGACCGTCTTGAGGCACTGGAGGCCACCAGCGCCTGGTATCGCCTGGAGGTCGGCGACAACGACCCGGCCCGATTTGCAGGCTATCTGGCCAAGGCACTTGAGGTTGCAGCTCCCGGCAGCTGCAAGGCCACGCTGCGGAAATTGCAGGAGAAGGGGTACGACGATCTGGAGAGTTTTCTCACCGACCTTCTGGCCGAGCTTCCCCTGGACGGGCTGGACGGGGACCCGCTGTATCTGGTGCTGGACGACTATCACCTGATTGACAACGAGGTCATCCACAACGCGCTGCGCTTCCTGCTGCGGCATCAACCTGCCTGTCTGACGCTCGTCCTGATCACCCGGACGGTGCCCCCCATTGGCGTCGCGCAACTGAGGATGCAGGGACGGATGACCGAGATCACCTCACGGGATCTGGCCTTTGGCGCAGACGAAGCACAGAGCTACTTTGACAGCCGATTGCCGTTCGAGATTTCGCGGGAAAGCATCGAGCGGGCTGTCAGGCGGGTTGAAGGCTGGGTGTCGGCACTCCAGCTTCTGTCCGCATCCGCACTGACCAGCATCGAATTCAACGATTTTGTGGATCAGCTCGAGTACGGCAACCAGCACATCTTTGACTACTTTGATGAACTGGTTGGGCAGGGGCTGACGGAACAGCAGCGAACATTCCTGTTGCGCACCAGCATACTGGACCGTTTCAACGCGCGAATGGTCATGCGGGTGATGGACGACAGCAACGGCCAGGCCCTGCTCAGCGGCCTTCTGTCCATGGGGCTGTTTATCACGCCCGTGGACAATTCCGCCCTGTGGTTCCGCTACCATCCACTGTTTTCCGTCTACCTCCAGCACCTTTTGAGCTGCACGACTGAAGAGAACCGGCAACAGCTGCACCAGCGGGCCAGTGACGCCTGGTTGGAACTGGACCACGCAGAAGAGGCCGCCCGCCACGCCATCGCCGCCGACGATGCGGACCGTATCACCCGCGTACTGACCATTCACGGCCGCAAGTTTTTCACCGAAGGCCAGTTTATACTGCTGCAGCGATGCCTCGACGCCCTGCCCCAGGATATCATTGCCCAGGATCCGACACTGACACTGCTCAGGGCCTGGGTGGCCCAGGGCCAGTACAAGTTTGACGAAGTTGAAAACTGGTTGTCGGCTGCGGAAACCCGCCTGGAAGCATCCATGACGGAAGACACCCAGCGCGCCGTACATGGTGAGTTCAGTGCGATTCGCGCCCAGGTCGCCATGAATTACGGGGATGGGGAACGTGCCCTGGCCCTCGCCCGCGAGGCCATCGACCAGGAAGCCCGCTTCCTGCCCACATCCCGCGTGGCGGCGGCCTCCGTTATTGGGGAGGCTCTGTTTGTACAGGGCGAACTGGAAGAAGCCCTCGCCCGCATGCAGGAAACCGAACACCTCGCCCGGGCACACCAGGCCCACCAGAACGTGCTCTGGGCCCTGTGTCAGCAGTCTGAAATCAGCGTTGCCATGGGCTTGTTGCAGAAGGCCTACAACATCCAGGAACGGGGCTTCCAGTATGCCGAGGAGAACCACCTCAACCACCTGCCAATACTGGAATTCCTGTTCCGCATCCGCAGTCAGATCATGTGGGAATGGCACCATCTGGAAAACGCTGAGCGGTGTGCGCTCCAGGGCATCGAGATCCTGGAAGCCCAGGGGGAACACTGGTACGTGCAAAGCTATACATCGCTGGCCAAAGTGGCCCACGCCAGGGGCCGACAAAGCCTGTGCGCGGACTACATCGCCAAGATGCAGAAAATGCTCGCCTCCGGGGACTATCATCTGGACTGGGTCGCCAATGCACATGCCACCATGCTCGCCTACTGGGATGCGGTTCGGGACCGGGAAGCCATACAACGTTGGCTTACCATCGCCCCGCCCGTCGACCCCACCACGGCGACCAACCACTTCAATCAGTGCAACGGTCGCAACCGGGCACGGGCATACATGAGCCTGGGGCTGTACAGCAAGGCCCAGCCCCTGCTGACTGGACTGCAAGCCGTAGCGGAACAGGTGGGGCTCAAAACCGACCTCAACCGCAACCATATCGCCCTGGCGCTGCTTTACTGGGACACCGAAGATCGCGAGAACGCCCTGAAGCACATGGTCGCTGCGCTCCAACTGGCCAGCACTACCGGGGCGGTTGGCAGCTTCCTGCGTATGGGCAAGGTATTGATCGTGATCCTGAAAGCGCTGATCAACGATGAAGCGATTGACGGAATGGAACTGCAGCGCGCCGAACGCCTGATCCAGTTGGCTCAGCAACAACGGGATTTCAGCCGCGCCATCCGGATTTCACTGGACGAAGCCATCATTCAGGATATTATCGACCGGCCGGATGTGCCGGAACTGATCCGCACATCTCCCCTTACCCGCCGGGAATGGCAGATACTCAGCCTGATCCACGCCGGCCTGTCGAATGACCAGATCGCCGAACACCTGAAAGTCGCCTCCACGACGGTGAAGACGCACATCCGCAGCCTCTACCAAAAGCAGAACATCAGCCACCGGTCAGAGGCCATTGAACTGGCCAAAGACCTGCTCAGCAAGATTCAGGGGGAGTGATAACGGTTCAGTCTTCGGCACACTTCACGCAGACAGTGGTGTAGGGCAATACCTGCAGGCGCCGTGGATCGATGTCTTCGCCGCACCCTTCACATTCGTCCCCGAGCCCTTCAGCAAGGCGTTCAAGGGCGTGTTCGATCTGGGCCAGCTCGTTGCGGGTTTCTGTCTCCAGCGAATCGACCACTTCGTCATTCTGGGTCTGTACGGCCTGTTCTTCGAAGTCTTTCTCCAGCGCGCCACCCTGGCGATGCTGGTGGGCTTCATACTTTGACAGGCGTGCCTTAAGGTCAGCACGCAGGGTTTCCAGTTCCGATTTGCGATTGCTCATTGGGTGGGGCCTCCCCCGTCGGTTCAATTCCGAATGGTGACTTACTACAGTAAAGCATAAGACAGACAGTCAATCGCAGCACCACGTGGAATATGTCACTATTCCCGGCTTTATGATTAACGGAGAGACACACCATGCTCTACACCACGGTAGCGGCCCTGGCGGCTGCACTCGTTCTGTTCACCTGGTTGGGACTGCGGGCTCGCCTGGCCGATGGCGGCCTGGATGATTTCGTGACGGCCCGCAACAGTCAGGGCGCACGGGCACTCGGGCTATCCTTCCTGGCATCGGGCATGGGCGGCTGGATACTCTTCGCGCCCCCGGAAGTCGGCGCCCTGGTGGGGCCAGTGGCACTGGCCGGTTACACCCTCGGCGCCGCCCTGCCCTTTATCGTGTTTGCTTTCTGTGGCCCGGCCATCCGGCGCTACCTGCCTCAGGGCCGCAGCATTGGTGAGTTTGCCCAGGCCTGCTATGGCACATCGGTTCGCCGCTACGTGTCGCTCATCTCCGTGCTCTACATGCTGTGTTTCCTCACCGCCGAACTCACCGCCATCGGCGCCATCACCTCATTGTTGTCGGGCGTGAATGGGAACCTTGCGGTGCTTGGCGTTGCCGTTGCCACACTCATATACACCACCTGGGGTGGCCTGCGAGCCAGCATCGTCACGGACCAGTGGCAGGCGTTCCTGCTGATCGGGCTACTGGCCATTGTCGGATTCGTGGCAATGGACCGGCTACCGGAACTGCAAATGGCTGACGCCCCCTCCGCGCCAGTAGGCAGTGCCCTGGGCGTTGCCCTGACACTGGTGATCGCCGTAACCGCCGCCAACCTGTTTCACCAGGGCTACTGGCAGCGTCTGTGGTCCGCCCGTGATACCTCGGCATTACGTAGCGGCGCCTTGTTGGGCGGCCTGGTGACCATTATCGTGGTTGCCGTGGTCGGCGGCCTGGGCATTGCCGCCGCCATGAGCGGTGCAGATCTCGGTTCTCCACCCATTCCTTTCTTTGCGCTACTGTCTGGCGCCCCCGCCTGGTTGACCATTCCTGCCCTGGTGCTGGCCCTCACATTAGTAGCCTCATCCGTGGACACACTCCAGAACGCCCTGGCCTCCCTGGCAGTAACTGAAAAACAGGGGCTCTCCATCATATCGGCACGATGGGTAACCGTTCTCCTGATGATTCCCGTGGTGATAGTCGCACTCCAGGGCGTCTCGGTACTGAGATTGTTCCTGATCGCCGACCTGCTCTGCGCGACGGCAGTGATACCGGTATTGATGGGGCTGTGGACGCGAATGACCACCACCGCAGCCGTGTTCGGCGGCCTTGCTGGCCTGGCGGGCGCCGTCGTTCCTGGTTGGGTGACCGGTGGCAGCCTGACGACAGGTCTTCTAGCGGCGAGCTTCCCCGGTGGCATCCCTACCCTGGCCCCCTTCCTGGGTGCCCTGGCCGCTTCCGCTGTAGTTAGCGTGGCGATAACGCTGGCTTGGGGGCGGAACAGGCACTGAGTATTCCGGTATACCGTTCTTTGGAGTCCGGAAAAATGGTCGTTCAGACCATGATTTCTGGTACCGCAACGAATTCCCGGTCAACTCTATTTGGATGATGGGGTTAGCCGGGCCCTCGAAATAGGGATAGCAGTCGCGACGACCAATACCCCAACACTTTACCTCTGGTGATAATTTCTGGAACTGATTGACCTGATGGTATTTTCTGCCTAGCTTGAACTGAAATCCGATTAGAAATATGAGTCGCTGGAAAAGTCGTCGTGGGGATTCATATACAGATGTTAGCCACAAGGACGAATACGGATGTCATCTTTGATTTTTGCCACCGATGAAAGCCAAATATTGGTTGCAACAGATACGCTGGCTGTTACTCCGGATGGTGAACCCTTTTGCTTTGCTTCTAAAGCGACTCACGTACCGCATCTTAGGACCATTATTGCCGGAACAGGCGGTGGAGGGCTTTCTAATGAATGGGCTCTCACCGTAAGTGCTCGGATGATCGTGCGTGGTATACGCAATCTCAATTACCACACACCGATTGGATTACGAGACCTATGGGAGACCTATCGTCAAAGATATTCACTGGATCAAGATCTCACTACAACGGTCTATCAGTTCGGTATATCAGAAGAAGATAACAAGGTTGTCTCGTTTGCATACCGTTCGACGAATAACTTTGAATCGGAACAGCTACCTTACGGAACTGGGGTCAAGCCAGAGTGCAACGTCCCTGAGGGAAACCTGATTGAGGTGATCCCCTCAATGATGCACGAACAGCGTTCACGCGAGGCGAGTAAGCCAGCAGAAGCCAGACTTTATATTGGTGGCGAAATATTTGCTCATTACCTAACCAAGGACGAGTGCCGCTGTTTCAGCCTTGGTGAGTTTGAGGGCTTTGAGGCCAACCAGAGGCGAATATTCGAGAACTATGATAAAGGCTAACCAGTGAATCAAACCGACCGTTTTGCACTGGCGCTCCAAACGGCGGCTTATTCAAGGCGTTAATTGCAAGCAGGTATTTTAAAGTATGAGCTTGTCGAAAAGGATAACAACGTTCGAAGGGATATTCTGTTCTGGATTCTTGATTCCAGACCAAAGGCACGTCACTGCGCTCTCGTTACTTTTCGACAAGATCCATTTTCTAAACCAACTTGAGTACGTTATTGAGTTTTCCAAGAAATATCGGATAACTCTCAATAATGAAGAAAATATTCCGGAACTTAGGGAAGGTCTGAATAACTGCTGATATTTGCCGATCTTGGGTTTAACCGGCAAAAAATCGAAGATTCAGACACTATTTTCCCGTTAGTTGTGTGTTTCTTGCCCGATTCCCGCCATTTTGGCGAAAAACAGGCGCACTGGCCCTACGCCAGCATGTATTTTTCACCAATCAGCAGGTTGCTGAACGCGGCCAGCAAATGCAGCCGGTTGTTGTTCTTGGCTAGACCGCGATAGCGGACCTTGCTATAACCGAAGACCTGTTTAATGTACCGGAAGGGATGCTCCACTTTGGCACGAACACTGGCTTTGATTTTCTCGGCTTTCAGCTTGTCAGCATCCAGCTTCTTCCGGGTGCCAGGCCGTTTGGCAATGAACCAGGAGACGTTTTCACGGTGCTTATGCTCATCCCGCTTCTGAATGCCAAGGTACCCGGCATCGCCGAAGACCCGTTGCTCTTCACCGTGCAGCAGCTTGTCGGTGGGCACGATGTCGTGCACGTTGGCAGCGGTGGTATCGATGCTATGAATCAGGCCAAGCGTATCGTCGACACCAATGTGCATCTTCATGCCGAAGTGCCATTCGTTGCCCTTTCTGGTCTGGTGCATTTCAGGATCGCGCTTGCCAGTGCTGTTCTTGGTGGAGCTTGGAGCAGAAATAATGGTGGCATCTACGATGCTGCCTTCACGCAGCATCAGGCCGTTCTTCTCCAAGTGTTTATTCACCTCTTTAAACAGCGCCTTGCCAAGACCGTGCTGCTCCAGGAAATGCCGGAAGTTGAGAATGGTGGTCTCGTCCGGCAAGCGGTCCAGCTTCAGGCCAGCGAAGTGGCGCATGGATTCGATCTCGTAAAGAGCGTCTTCCATCGCCGGGTCGCTCAGGTTATAGAACAACTGCATGCAGTGAACTCGAAGCATGGCAGGCAGCGGATACGGAGGCCGACCGTTCTGACCCTTGGGGTAATAACGGGCTACCTTCTTCTCCAACTGCTTCCACGGAATCAGCTTGTCCATCCGTTCCAGAAAGATCTCGCGACGCGTCTTGCGCTTCTTGGTCTGGTACTCAGCTTCGGAGAAAGTGATCTGATCCATGGTGGCAACGAATCCTATGCGGTTGGCGATGGCCATATTATCGCTGATTTTGAGACTTATTCAGAGTCTCCTTAGTTTAACTCCAAGAGATCCAGGCTCGGATGAAGACCCATTAAGTGGGCTAACCACTGAGCAAAAAGAGACAGTTAATAAATATCTCCTTGCAAGCGATGAGTTTTTCTATAGAAACTCCCTACTTTTTCCGGATATCTTTCGCTGCAGTCTTCTGCCTGAGGACGGTCCCGTGTCAGTGGAACTCATTAAGGAAGGGGAAAAAGGGGAGGAGAATACATATAGAGTCACTAGGAATGAATTGGTTGTATCCACGGGATCAGAAAATGAGATGGCACGGTTCATAAACTCTGGTTGTGTGCCAATATTCCTGAGCGGTGCGCACTTCACGCCAAGAAAGACTGCTGGCGTCTCAAATGCTAAACAAATTGCAGCAAATATTGCTCTTAGCTCGGTGGCTATGGTGCTTCCCTCAACCAAAGCCGCGAGGCCCGATGACATAATGGAGGCCAGAGAGAAATTGCGTGATCACTTACCCCATTTCTGGTCTTCGATGCTGAAGCTATCGACAGAGGTTAACTCAAAACTAGAACCAGACGCTTCTCCCTTGGAAATTAATGGTCCATGTCGAAGGTAACGGGTATTCCAACCACCCAGCCAGCCGTCGCCGAGACATTCACCACGGTCAAGCAACAGCTGCCGACGGTGGAGGACCTTGAAGGCTTCCTGTCATCCCATCAAATGGCGATTACCCAGATGGCGATCCAGTACTGTGACGTCCTGGTGTCTGATACCACACGACGCACCGCCTTCTTCCCGGGCTTTAACTTCGGTGAGAGTGCAGGCACCGCGTTTGACGACGCCGGTCGGGCGCTCATCAAGACGCCGTTGATGGAAAACTTCGTCGGCACAAGCCTGAGCACGCAACCCGCCGACGCGGACATTGAAACCGAGCTGGACGCCCTGATGGGACGCCTCACCACCTGTGGTGGTAGTTGCGAGGCCGGCCGTACCGAAACCGTTGTCAAAGCAAGCTGCGCCGCCGTGCTGGGCAGCGCCGTGACACTGATCCAGTAGAGGACGTTGACCATGTATATCAAACCTTCTCGTAAACGTGCACTGGCGACGGATCAACCTCTCCTGCACAGCGACCACGCAAGGCCGAAAACCCGGCGTGAGTTCATCGCCCAGGGCTTTATGACGGGCGCGGCCACCCTCTGCGGTGCATCGGTGTTCAGCCTGTTCGCCAACCCACGGCAGGCGGCTGCGGCGTTGTCTCCGGACCTTGAGGACTGGAAGGAATCGTGCGGTATCGCTTCGGCCGGCGCGGGCAAGATTCCCTTTATCTGCTTTGACCTGGCGGGCGGTGCCAACATCGCCGGCTCGAACGTTCTGCTCGGCAGATCCGGTGGCCAGTTCGACTTCCTGAGCACGGCTGGCTACAACAAGCTGGGGTTGCCGGGCACCATGCTACCCAATGACCCCGCCTTCGTGAACCAGGAGTTCGGCCTGGCGTTCCATTCCGACAGCGGTTTCCTGCGGGGTATGCAGCACAGCACGTCTGCCATGGCTCGTGCCAACATAAACGGTGCCATCATTGCCGCGCGCTCCGAGAACGACACCGGCAACAACCCACACAACCCAATGTACGGCATCAGCAAGGCGGGCGCCGACGGCGAACTGCTCACTCTGGTGGGCTCGCAGAGCTCCGAGAGCGGCGGCAACTCCATGGCCCCCATGAGCCTGATCAATCCCCAGGTGCGCCCCACCAAGATTGACCGCCCGAGCGATGTTTCCGGCTTGGTGGACGTGGGCGATCTGACGGCCATTCTGGATCAGGACGATGCCGTCGCAGTGATGGAATCCATCCAGCGCATCAGCCGCAAGAAGCTGGACAACGTCGATACCACACTCGTCACCAGAGACGATGTTGTGAAAGACCTCGTCAACTGCGGTTATGTCAAAAGCGCGGACCTGACCGAGCGCTTTGCCGACCCGTCCTCTATCGACCCGTCTCAGGATACCGATATCGTGGGAGGCATTTTCACCGAGGCCCAGTTCAACGAAAATTCGCGCCTGGGCCGGGAAATCCGCAAGACCGCTGCGGTTATGAAACTGGTTCAGAACGGCTATGCCGGCGCCGGTACCGTCACCCTGGGTGGCTACGACTACCACACCGGCGAGCGGGGCACGGGAGAGGACCGGGACTACCTGGCAGGCCGCTGCATGGGCGCCTGCCTGGAATACGCCCACCGAACACAAACACCACTGATGCTGTACGTGTTCAGTGATGGCTCGGTATCAAGTAATGGCCGACTGGACGAGTCCATGGCCGGGCGCGGTAAAGGTGAGTGGACGGGCGACAACCAGCAGACAGCTGCATCGTTCTTCCTGGTCTACAGCCCGGCGGGCCAACCCACGGCCCTCACCAACCAGATTGGCTTTATGCGCTCGGACGCCTCCGTGGAAACGGCCTCAAGCCCTGCGGCCAATAACGTAAACCAGTTGGTGCAGACGGTGTTGCTCAACTACATGGCGCTGCACGGGGAACAAGGCATGTTTGAGAACCAGGACAGGTTCCCCAATCATGGCCTCGGGAATCAGGCAAGCCGGGATCGGCTTATCGCCCTCGAACCGATCGTGTAACCCAATGTGGCCGGGCCTGCGGGCCCGGCCACACCTCCGGCATCACGACCCTTCCGGCGCCATTAATCCGTCCGAATAATGCACTTGACGCTGCTCATCAATGATGATGGCGTCAATGCCCTCCAATTCATTGATCATCTCCAGGCCCTTGGCGGCCCCAAGCACAAAGACCGCCGTGGACAAGCCATCGGTTGTGATGCTGTCGTCGCCGAGGATGGTCACACTCTGCACGCCTTTTACCGGTTTGCCGGTCGCTGGCGAGAGAATGTGATGGACACGCTCGTGGTTATCGTCAAAAAAGAAGCGTTCGTAATCGCCTGACGTCGACACCGCCACGTTGGTCAGTGGCAGCACCATGGCGTTGCGTGATTCAGATCGGGGATCCCGGATACCGACTATCCAGGGCTTGCCGCGCTTGTCACCCAGCAGCCGCAGGTCACCGCCGGCGCTCAGTCGTGCCTGGCGAATGCCGAAGGACTTGAGGATGTCGATACCGCGATCAACCGCATACCCCTTGGCAATGCCCCCCAGGTCCAGCCTGATGCCTTCATCAAGAAATCGGACGGTGGTGGCGCTGGGGTCCAGCACCACGGACTTGTAATTCACCTTTGCCAGCCCCTTCGCCAGTTCTTCATCGGAGGGCTGTTGTCTGGCACGAAAATCATACAGGTAGCCAACGGACCCGAAACTGATGTCGAAGGCGCCGTTGCTCAATTCGGAAATACGCAGAGCCTGTTGGAGCACGGTAAACAGGCTGTCGCTCACCTGCACCGGGCCGTCGGCGGCCTCGCGATTAACCCGGGACAGTTCCGAATCCTCCCGGTACCGGCTCATCTGGTGGTCAATCCGGTCGAACATCGCCAGCACTGCGTCTCCGGCCTCACTGGCCACGGCCGCATCCTCGGACCAGAACTCCATCTCGATGGCGGTGGTCATTGCCGTACCACTCACACGCACCCATTCTGCATGGGCCGGCGTGGCCACCGTCAGCAGCATGGCCAAACCCCACGCCAGCGTCTGTGCAACCACCCGCATACTCAACCGTCCGTTGTTCACCGCCCGCCCTCGTTTTGATAACCGTGTTTTGATCGTTGCCTTTGAAGCCTATGACGACTCATCCCCTCTACGCCCCCCTCATCCCCCCGACTACGCCAACAAAAAGTGCGCCAGGAGGATGAACGACCGGGACCATCGTCGCACTATGCATGAAAGCTATTCCAGCGGATGCTCTCCGCTCCCACAATAACAATCTTTCACCGCCAGGGTGTTAAGCGAGGCAAGATGATGAAGAACCCGGACTGGTGGCGTGGAGCCGTCATTTACCAAGTTTATCCACGCAGCTTCTACGATTCCAATGGCGATGGCATTGGTGACCTGCCTGGGGTTACTGCGAAACTTGATTACATCGCCAGCCTGAACGTGGATGCCATCTGGCTGTCACCCTTCTTTACCTCGCCGATGAAAGACTTTGGTTACGACGTGTCTGACTATCGCGGCGTAGACCCGATTTTCGGCACCATCGAGGATTTCGATGAGCTCATTGCCGAGGCCCACAAGCGCGACCTGAAGATCATGATCGACCAGGTGTTAAGCCATTCATCCGATCAGCATCGCTGGTTTGCGGAAAGCCGCGCCAGCCGCGACAACCCGAAAGCAGACTGGTACGTATGGGCCGATCCAAATGCGGACGGCACCCCGCCCAACAACTGGCTGTCTGTTTTTGGTGGCTCCGCCTGGGCCTGGGACAGCCGCCGCAAGCAATACTACCTGCACAATTTCCTGACCAGCCAGCCGGACCTGAACTTCCACTGCCCGGACGTGGTTGAACAGGTACTCTCGGATGTAAAGTTCTGGCTGGACAGAGGTGTTGACGGTTTCCGCCTGGACGCCATCAACTTCTGCTTCCACGATCCGGAACTGCGGGACAACCCGCCCAGCAACGCCGTTGCCGAGGGTTCCATCGGTGTACGCAAGGAAAATCCGTACGCCTACCAGTTCCACAAATATGACAAGACCCGCCCGGAAAACCTGGCCTTTCTGCAGCGCCTGCGTGCCCTGCTCGACCAGTACCCTGGCACCACCACCGTTGGGGAAATCGGCGACGACAACTCCCTCCAGACTATGGCGGAATACACCAGTGGCGGCGACAAACTGCACATGGCCTATTCCTTTGATCTGCTGACAGAACAGCATGGAGCCGACTTCTTCCATAAGACCGTCGACTCCATCGAGAAAAAACTGACCGACGGCTGGCCCTGCTGGGCCATCGGCAACCATGATGTTTCACGGGTTGCTACCCGCTGGCAGGCGCGTTCGCCCCAACAGTTGAAAGCCTATATGGCGATGCTGCTGACACTCCGTGGCAGCGTCTGCATCTATCAGGGCGAAGAACTCGGGCTGACCGAGGCGGAGCTGGAGTACAAAGACCTGGTTGACCCCTACGGCATCAATTTCTGGCCCGAATACAAGGGCCGGGACGGTTGCCGCACCCCCATGGTTTGGCATGACAAAGAAGCCAACGGCGGCTTCTCCGATGCACGCCCGTGGCTGCCGGTTTATGATGAACACTACGGTGCGGCGGTTGCCGTCCAGCACGAACAGGAGAACTCCATCCTGCAGGCATACCGTAAATTCCTGGGCTGGCGTGCACAGCAACCTGTACTGCTGAAGGGCGACATTGAGTTTCTGGATAGCCCCGAAAACACTCTGGCTTACACCCGGACCTATGAGGGCACCACCCTTCTGGTCGCCCTGAACCTGGCCGATCAGCAGGTTCGAATCACAGCTCCGGCCGCGGGCCAGACGGTTAGCGGCGCGCCTGATTTCGTCGGCGGTTCCTGGAATGACAGGGAGCTGGAACTGCAGCCCTGGGGTGTGGAGATTGCAACACTCTGAGTCCGCTTTCACAGATCAAACAAGAAGACATACATTATGGCCAGCGTCACATTAAGAAACATCTGCAAGAGTTATGACGAAACCCAGGTCACCCGCAATGTGAACCTGGATATCGACGACGGTGAATTTGTGGTGTTTGTCGGCCCCTCCGGCTGCGGCAAATCCACCCTACTGAGAATGATCGCCGGGCTCGAAGACATCACATCTGGCGAGCTGTACATTGGCAATGACAAGGTCAACAACCTCCCTCCCAAGGAACGGGAAGTGGGCATGGTGTTCCAGTCCTATGCGCTATACCCCCACATGAACGTGGCGGAAAACATGGCATTCGGGCTCAAACTCGCCAAAACCGACAAGGCCGAGATTGACCGTCGCGTAAACGATGCCGCCAAACTGCTACAGCTGAACAACCTGCTGGAACGCAAACCCAAGGATTTGTCCGGTGGTCAGCGCCAGCGGGTTGCCATCGGACGAACCATCGTGCGCGAGCCGACGGTATTCCTGTTCGACGAGCCCCTGTCCAACCTCGACGCTTCCCTGCGGGTGCAGATGCGCATCGAGATCTCCCGGCTGCACAAGCGCCTGGACGCCACCATGGTGTACGTCACCCACGACCAGGTGGAAGCCATGACCATGGCGGATAAAATTGTCGCTCTGGATAACGGCTCCATCGCTCAGGTCGGCAGGCCCATGGAGCTCTACCACTACCCCGCTACACGGTTCGTGGCTGGTTTTATCGGTTCCCCGAAGATGAACTTCATCGACTGCACCGTAGAGAGTGCCAGCAGCCAGTCCGTGACCGTTACCATGCCCGGAAAACACTCCCTGGAACTGCCCATCAACGGCCACGAGCTCACCGCTGGTGAATCCGTCACCGTGGGCATCCGTCCCGAGCATCTGAGCAACGACGAAGAAGCGGATATGTACCTGGACGGCGAAGTCACCGTGGTGGAGCGGCTGGGCTATCAGACCCTGGTGCATATGGACGTGAACGGCGTGGATGGCGTGATCACCATGCGCACCGACGGCAGCGATCCGGTCCAGGAGGGCTCGAAAGTCACCCTGGGCATCAAGCCCATCAAGTGCCACCTGTTCCGCGAGGACGGCAACGCCTGCCCCCGGCTTTACCGGGAACCCTGCATTGATTTTTGATCTGCTCTGACACCTTTTCAGGGGCCGGTTCCGTCACGTACCGGCCCCTTTTTTTGTCCTATTCCTGTCCGCCCGCTGATCAGGCTGGGGGATACTCCTGAAACACGCTGTGAATACATCCCTGTACGCTCGGCTCCGCCATCCATGGCTCCGCACGGTTTCAGGAGTATCCCCCAGCCTGCCCAGCTACCTCTGTGGCAGCCGAAAGTAAGCCGAGTGTACTCACAGCGTGTTTCGGGAAACCCTCCGCCACTGTTCAGCGGTCAAATAATGCTTGAGTTAGGTTGGAGAGTTGGCAGGGGTATCAAAAAAGCCCGGTCAGTAGGGGGGGGGATTAGCCTGACCGGGTCGCGAAGTGCAGAAAAGGAAGACGCAGTGCTCGCGGAAGGGCCGCCCGGGATCGTCCGTGGCGGCGTAGGAGAACGGTTATTTCATACCAGCGGCATCAACCCTTGACGCCGCCGGCCGTCAGCCCACCAACAATCCATTTCTGGCAGTACAGGAAGATCAGCGTGATGGGCAGCCCCGAGAGCACCGCTGCGGCGGCAAAGTCGCCCCACAGGTAGTTCTGCTCATACAGATACTGCTGGGCACCTACAGCCAAGGTTAGCTTGTCAGTATCCACCAGCAACACCGATGCCATGGGGTATTCCATGATGGTCATGATGAACGCCAGAATGAACACCACCACCAGGATCGGAACCGACAACGGCAACAGGATATAGCGGAACGCCTGCCAGGTGGTCGCACCATCCACGATGGCAGCCTCTTCCAGGGAGCGGTCAACGGAATCGAAATAGCCCTTGATGGTCCATATGTGCAACGCCATGCCACCGAGTGAAGCCACAATCACCGCCCCATGGGTATTCAAGCCCAGCCAGCTCACGTGGTTACCGATCTGGTCAAACAGAGCGTAGAGTGCCACCAGCGACAGCACCGGCGGGAACATCTGGAAAATCAGCATCGACTTGAGCACAAAGCCTTTGCCTGCAAAACGCATGCGGGCGAAGGCGTAGGCACTGGTGGTCGAGAGGGCCAGGATCATCACCGAGGAGATCACTGCGATCTTGATGGAGTTCCAGAGCCACAACAGTACCGGGAATGGCGGCTGGGTCACCGTGCCGTCTTCCCCGGTATAAGGAATACCAAGCGCCAGATACCAATGCTCCAGCGAGGGATTCTCCGGCAGCAGGCTGCCGGAGGCGAAGTTGCCGCTGCGGAACGAGATGGAAATCACCATCAGCAGCGGGAACAGGATGATCACGATGAACCCCAGCATCCCCAGATGGGATGCCAGAACGCGATACTTGGTGGAGCGGGGTTGAACCATCGCCATGGGTAGCTCCTTATACTTTTATTTTGGACAGTTTCAAGTTGATCAGCGACAGTGCGCCGACCACCAGGAAGATGGCTGTGGCGATCGCGGCCGCCAGACCAAAGTTCTGTCCGGAGTCCTGGAACGCAATGCGGTAGGTGTAGCTCACCAACAAGTCCGTGGTACCCGCAGGCGTGCTTGCGCCAATAATATCGGGCGCCCCACCGGTCAACAGCGCAATCAGGACGAAGTTATTGAAGTTGAATGCAAAGCTTGCGATCAACAGCGGCATCAACGGTTTGATGATAAGCGGCAGGGTCACGTTGAACAGGTTGTTCACCGGCCCCGCCCCGTCCATGGCGGAGGCCTCGTAGAGATCCCGCGGAATGGCCTGAAGCAGGCCCATGCAAAGCAGCATCATGTAGGGATAGCCCAGCCAGGTATTCACGATGAGGATCATAGTGCGGGCCAGGGCCGGATCACTGAACCAGTCTGGCCGCATGCCGAACAGGCCTTCCAGTACCAGGTTGATCTCACCGAAGTTCTGGTTGAACAGGCCCTTGAACACCAGGATCGAGATAAACGCCGGCACCGCGTACGGCAGGATCAGCATAGTGCGATAGAAGCCCTTGCCCCGAATCTGATCCCATTGCAGCAGGTTGGCAAGTAATAGCCCCAGCGCCAAGGTAAACACCACTGTTGCCACAGCAAAGGACAGCGTCCACACGAAGATCTCAAAGAACGGCCCGCGAATGCTCGGGTCGGACACGACCTTGAGATAGTTGTCCCAGCCGATGTTCACCGTCCAGCCTGGTGACAGCGTCTGGCCGTCCGCGCTGCGATAGAAACCAGTGTCATGGTCCGGAAAGTAGGTCACGTCGGTCTGGTTGTTGGTGATGCTGCCATTGTCATGCATCGTGAACTGGGCGTTGATAGCCGCAAACGCACGAAGGCTGGCCATGCTCAGCTCGCGCCCGTCTTCAGTCAGAAGGTCAAGTTCGGCCAATTCCGTCCGAAGCTGGATAATATCCCGGATCGCTAAAGGCTCACCCATCGGTTTTTCCGACGCGGGTAGCACGGGGGCGCTGGAATCAGAGCCGTCCAGAGCGAGAGGCGCCGACACCAGATCCTGGTGCTTGCCGTCCAGAAAGATCACATAGCCGGCATCGGTATCGTAGAGCTCGTAGTTGTAACGAATGGAATCGGACTGGTAGGTCCGGTCCATCAGGTTGTCCTTGACCTGCTCAAAGCTCAGGAGGTTGCTGGCGCTGTAGTTGGTAAAGCCGATACCAACGGTATACATCAGCGGGAAAATTACAAACACACCCATACCCGCAACCGCAGGGAAAATATAGCGATGGGCGTAGAGTTTCTTGCTCACGAATACAAATACCGCTGATGCAGTCAGCACCAAGAACAGCATCGCGAACACGAATTCCTGCTGGGCGTAGAGTGCCAGTATCAGGTAGAGCGCCATACCTACCAGCGCGGCCAGGGCACCCCACTTAAGAATTATTCGGGTCATTGGAAGTCTGCTTTCGGTTCCGGGGGAGGACAGGGTTTCCGTTATCATTGTAGTCAGCCCGTTTAAAGCCGTCGCCGCAACCGGCGACGGCAGAGTTACAACAACAGGTATTACCGGGTAATGCGCTGCGCTGCGGAGTTCAGAGCATCCTCAACGGATTGTCTTCCAGAAGTGATGTTCTGCAGAGCCGGCCCCATGGAAGACCAGAACGCGCCCATGGCGGGTACGCTTGGCATGGGTTCACCGAGCTCGGCGTTTTCGAAGGTTGCCGCGATGTTCGGGTTCGACGACAGCTCGTCCATGAATGCCTTGTTGGCGACCGCGCCCAGGGGAACGTCGTTGTTCACCATTTTCAGGCCTTTGACCGACAGCGCGTAATTCTCAAGGAATTCCACCGCCAGGTCCTTGTTGGGGCTGGCCGTATTGAGGGTGGCCGCCATCACGCCAACCATGGGTTTGCTGGGCTGGCCATCGATGGTGGGCAATTTGGCAACGCCAAAGTTGATGTCGCTTTTCTCCAGGTTACCCCAGGCCCAGGGACCGTTAATCATCATGGCGGTTTCGCCCTTGTTGAAGCTGGACTCCATGGCGCTGTAATCCGCACCACGAGGCATAACGCCCTCTTCAATCAGGGTTGTGAGCATGTTGGCGCCTTTCATCGCGCCCTCATTGTTCACGCCGGTATCTTTAACGTCGTAGCTGCCATCTTCGTTTTGGGCAAAGATGTAGCCCCCAGCCGCGGCAATCATTGGCCAGGTGAAATAGGTGTTGTTGTAGTCCCACAGGATGGCGCGCTTGCCATCTTCCGCCAGTTGCTTGTGGATAGCGGGAATGTCCTCGAAAGCGGTTGGCGGCTCAGGCACCAGATCCTTGTTATAAATCAGGCCAATGGACTCGACTGCCATGGGATAGCCGTACATTTTGCCGTCGACTGTGACTGCATCCCAGGTGAAATCGAAGTTTTCATCGATAACACGCTGTGACGGCTTGACCTCGGAAATGATGCCGCTTTGCGCCCATTCGCCGAAACGGTCATGGGCCCAGATAAAGATGTCCGGGCCATTGCCCGTGGCGGCGGATTGCTGGAACTTGTCAGTGGCGCTGTCTGGATGAGCCACTTCAACGGGGATGCCGGTTTCCTCGGTAAACCAGTCACCCACTTCCTGCAGGCCATCATAGCCTTTGTCGCCATTGATCCAGACCAGGAGCTTGCCTTCCTCGATCTCGGCGTGAGCCGGTGCGGACATGCCAAATGTTGCTGCAACAATGGAAGCTGCGAGTGAACTACGGATAAAAGTTCGACGATTCATCAGGTGTTTCCTCTGCTTGTTCCTGCCTTATTCTTGTTGTCCGCCCTGACACGAGGTTGGCCGGGCGGGCTGAACGCAAATCTTTTTATTGCGAGTAACCGAACTGTGTTGCAATTTGCTGTTGCTGGCATCAGCCCTGATTTCATTCCCTGAGGCGTAGAACGGGGGAGTAGTGAGGCGTAGTGAATTCCGTCTACCACCCACCGTTCAGGTCTGGTTTGATTGGATAACCACAACAATAAATGGAACCGGAGCCCATTGCATGAGCCAGACCCCGAAAAAAATCAGGTTTACCGCCAGCCTTGTGACGTGCCTCTCGCTTGCCGGCTGCGCCGGTGGCCAGTTCGAGACAGCCGCCCCACCCTCGGACAACCGCGCAGTTTCAACCAGAGGGATGTGCACCGCCACCCAGGCAGAGATGACCGTTACCGTCGGCAATGCCTTCAAAGACGGCGACTGGGTGCGAGACTACTACAGTGGCAACAAGGCACAGGTGACAAATGGCCAGGTCACCCTCACCCCGGCCCCGGACGCCGAAGGCCTGTTACTGCTGGAAGCCGTGGACGCTCCGGAGCAGAGCTTCACCTGGGCGGGCGCAACCGTCTACTTTACCGTGACAGATCGCTTTGCCAATGGCCGCACCGACAACGACCTGAACTACGGCCGCAAGCCCGACGGCAAGGATGAAATCGGCACCTTCCACGGCGGGGACTTTGCTGGCCTGACACAGAAACTGGACTATCTGAAGGATCTCGGCGTCAATGCTGTCTGGGTCACCCCACCCTTCGAGCAGATTCATGGCTGGGTTGGCGGTGGTGACCAGGGGGACTTCCAACACTATGGGTACCATGGCTATTACGCTCTGGACTTCACCCGCCCTGACGCCAACTTCGGCACCCGCGAGGAATTCCGCACCCTGGTGGAAGAAGCCCATGCCCGCGGCATCCGCGTGGTTATGGACGTGGTTATGAACCACCCGGGCTACGCCACCCTTCAGGATATGCAGACCTTCAACGTTGGCGGGCTGCGCGAAGGCTTCGAAAAGCACCTGCCCGAACAATGGGGCGACTGGCGACCGGAATCCTGGGAGAACTTCCACGCCTACCATGCGTTGATCGACTACGATCATCCGGGCTGGGCCAACTGGTGGGGCAAGGACTGGGTTCGCGCCGGCATCGGCGACTACGACACGCCGCCCAAAGCCTCCATCGATCCGGTACGGGGCTCCCTCGCCTTCCTGCCGGATTTCAAGACGGAATCCGATAAAGCGGTGGACCTGCCCATTTTCCTGCAGAACAAGGAAAACACCCGCGCCACACAGCTTGAAGACGCCACCGTCCGGGATTATCTGGTCACCTGGCTGACCGATTGGGTGCGCGAGTTCGGTGTTGATGGTTTCCGGGTGGACACCGCCAAGCACGTGGAGCCGGAAGCCTGGAAACAACTGAAAACCAAAGCTCAGGATGCACTGGACACCTATCGCGCCAATAATCCCGGCCAGCCGTTGCCAGCGGAGGAATTCTGGATGGTCGCGGAGGTATTCCCCCATACGGTGACCCGAAGCAGTTACTTTGATGCCGGATTCGACGCCGTCATCAACTTCGACCTGCAGGAGGAAGCCCAGGCCGGCGCAGCTTGCCTGCCCGCCATGGAGCCCATCTACAGCGAGTATTCCGACAAGATGCACGGCGACAAACCCTTCAACGTCATGAGCTATATCTCATCCCACGACACCCAGCTGTTCAGCCGCATTGCCAACAACCAGCCGGCGATGCAGAAGCGGGCCGCCGCCGCCTTGCTGTTTACACCGGGCACCAGTCAGATATTCTACGGAGACGAATCCGGTCGCGCTTTCGGACCCACGGGTTCTGACGGCCACCAGGGCACCCGTTCGGACATGAACTGGACCGACATCGAAAATGGCACGGCACAGCCGGTCCTGTCCCACTGGACAAAGCTGGGCCAGTTCCGGGCACGCCACCCGGCGATTGGTGCCGGGGAACACAAGCAACTCAGTACCAAACCCTACGTCTTTTCAAGAACCCACGGCGACGACCGGGTGGTTATCGCCTTCGGCAAGGAGTAATCGTGCCAAACACCCAAACAGCAGGATTCACACCGGAAGCCCCCCTGATTCTGGGAATGATGCGGCTCCATGACCATCCAAGCCTCACGCAACCGGCCCGGCTTGCGGACTGGATTGCGGCGCGGTTGGATGACGGCCTGAACGTGTTCGATCATGCCGACATCTACGGCGGTGGCGAGTGCGAACGGCTGTTCGGGGATGCATTACGGGCTCACCCGGCCCTGGCCCAAAACCTGCGCGTGATCACCAAAACCGGCATTGTATCGGCCGACCGGGACACCTCGCAGTGGCGGGTAAAACACTACCGGGCCGAAGCGGATTATGTGGAGAACGCGATCAACAAGGCCATCGCCTCACTGGCGGTAGAACAGATTGACACCTTTCTGATTCACCGTCCTGACCCGTTGATGCAGGCCGAGGACGTCGCGCGAGTGCTGGAAGCGGCGGTGTCCGCGGGCAAGATTCACCAGATCGGCGTCTCCAACTTCCTGCCCGAGCAGTGGCGATGGCTGGCCCGGAACACCGAGCTACCGCTGGTGTGCAATCAAAGCCAGTTATCCCTGGCCCACACCGATCCGTTGTTCGATGGCACCCTTGAAGCTCATCTTGCGGATGGACTGCGCTGGCTGGCGTGGTCTCCGCTGGGTGGTGGTGGCCTGGCGGACCGAATCCCGGCAGAGCTGATGGAAGAGGCTCGGGAAGAAACCGGTCTGGATGACACCGGCCTGGCTATCGCCTGGTTACGACAGATTCCCGGAACGCCCATACCCGTGCTGGGCTCCATGAATCCCGAGCGTATTCACTCAGCGCTCAATGGCGCTCGAAGCCCTATGCCACGGGGCCTCTGGTACCGGCTTCTGGAATCGGTTCGCAATACCGCAGTTGCCTGACCCGGAAGTGCGTTGTGACGTCCGTCAACGCCTGACAAATCGTTACACAACTTCCACCTTAGTCCGATTGTTGCATTTGCAGACAGCCGCGACACTGGTCCTGATCCACAACAACAATATCAGGGCCCGCGTTGCCGGCCCGGCGCGACCAAGGAGGCCTGTGCCAATGCTCTGCAAGAAGCTGCTTCTCTCTTTGTTACTGACCCTGCTGGCGGCGGCTCCCGTTGCGGCGGAAACCCTGAAAATCGGGCTTAACTATCCTCAGACCGGCCGCTACAAGGATCAAGGACTGCAACAACGCCTGGGGGCTTTTCTGGCGGTTGATGAAATCAACAAAGCCGGCGGCATTATGGGGCGTGAAGTGGAACTGGTGATACGCAATACCTCCGGTGATCCAGACAAGGGCGCCCAAAACACCGCTGAGCTGATCGACAGCGAGGGAGTGCAAATGCTGTTTGGCGGCGTGTCCAGTGCTGTTGCCATCGCCTCCGGAAGGGCGGCAAGGGATCGAAACCATATCTACTTCGGTACCCTGACTTACTCCAACGCCACCACCGGCGCTGCAGGTCATCGTCACATGTTTCGCGAACCCTATAACGCCTGGATGACGGCCAAGGTTTTGAGCCAATATCTCAACACCCAGCATGCCGGCGACGAATACTTTTACATAACGGCAGACTACACGTGGGGGTGGTCAGTAGAAGAATCGGTGCGAAAATTCACCAACACCAATGACACCCAAACCCACCAGGGCGTAAAAACGCCCTTTCCTCGCGCGTTGATTACGGATTTTCGCCAGGCCCTGGAACAGGCGGAGCAAAGCGGCGCCAAAGTCCTGATGATGGTGTTGTTCGGTGACGACATGGTGCGTGCGCTGAACGTAGCCTACGAAATGGGTTTGACGAAGAAGATGCAGGTTGTGGTACCCAACCTCACACTGGGCATGGCCCGCCAGGTCGGCCCCACCATTATGGAAGGCGTCGTGGGCGGCTCTCCCTGGGTATGGAATGTTCCCTACGAGTACAACTATGATCGTGGGAAGGAGTTTGTAGAAGCCTTCTCGCGCCGTTACGAGATGCGCCCGTCCACCGCAGCAGCATCTTCCTATAGCATTGTTTACCGGTACAAGGATGCCGTTGAACGAACTGGCGTCACCAACACTCGTCAGATCATTCGTGCCCTGGAGGGCAACCGTTACACCTTCCTCAAGGATGAGCAGTACTGGCGGGAGTTTGACCACCAGAACATTCAGACGGTCTACGTCGTAAGGGTGAAGCCCCGCAATCAGATCATGAAAGACGAGTACTCGGCCGACTACTTCGAGATCATTGATTCCATGCCCGGCGACGAAGCTGCTCAAACCCGGGAGGAATGGGAGGCCAGACGGAAGGAAGCCGGACAGCCAGCCTCACTCTAGTCAGCAAGCCGTGTCGTGCCGCTGCCCGAAGGACTCAGATCAGCGGCACGACACGGCAAGTCAGTGAGTTACCGGCTGAACGCCGGTAACGGTGCAGGTTCCGGAATCAACTCTCGCGAGCTTCTTCCCATGTCTTCAGCAGCTCTTCGTAGCGGACGGTCTTGCCTTGCGGCTTTTCGTTGTCCAGCTTCTGCTTGGGCGCACCCGGCTGATCCAGCCAGTACTGCGGATCACGTTTCTCGTTAAGCTTCGGGCCGCAATTTGGCATAACGCTGGCGCGCTCAAGACGCTCCATCACACGGTCCTGAGCCTCGGCCAAACCGTCCAGTGCTTTCTGCGGTGTTGCTTCGCCACTAGCCGCCTGAGCAATGTACTGCCACCAAAGCTGAGCCAACTTCGGATAATCCGGGATGTTGGTGCCTGTGGGCGACCACTGAACACGGGCGGGGCTGCGATAAAATTCAACGAGGCCACCGAGCTTGGGTGCCATTTCGGTCATGGCATCGGATTCGATATCAGATTCACGGATTGGCGTCAGGCCAGCGATGGTTTTCTCCAGGGAAACGGTCTTGGATACCGTGAACTGGGCGTACAACCACGCCGCGAGACGACGCTTCTCAGGAGTGGACTTCATGAACGTCCAGGAGCCAACGTCCTGATAACCCAGCTTCATGCCTTCCTCCCAGTAGGGACCACGGGGAGACGGTGCCATGCGCCACTTCGGAGTGCCATCCTCGTTGACCACCGGCAGACCATCTTCGATCATGCTCGCGGTAAAGGCGGTGTACCAGAAAATCTGCTGGGCAACGCTGCCTTGGGCCGGTACCGGACCGGATTCAGAGAAGGTCATGCCCTGCGCTTCAGGTGGAGCGTACTTATCCAGCCAATCAACGTATTTGGTGGTTGCATACACTGCCGCAGGACCGTTAGTCGCGCCGCCACGACTGACGCTTGAGCCTACAGGGTGGCATTCATCCACGCGGACGCCCCATTCGTCCACAGGAAGACCATTTGGCAACCCCTTGTCGCCTGCGCCTGCCATGGAGAACCAGGCGTCAGTGAAGCGCCATCCCAGTGATGGGTCTTTCTTACCATAATCCATGTGACCGTATACGCGCTCGCCGTCGATTTCTTTCACGTGCACGGAAAAGAATTCGGCGATGTCCTCGTAGGCGGACCAGTTAACAGGCACGCCCAACTCGTAGCCGTAGATATCCTTGAACTGCTTTTTCAGATCAGCCCGCTCGAACCAGTCGGCACGAAACCAGTAAAGATTGGCAAACTGCTGATCCGGCAGTTGGTAAAGCTTGCCGTCGGGGCCGGTGGTAAAATCCAGACCAATAAAATCATCAAGGTCGAGGGTCGGCAGGGTAAGGTCTTTACCTTCCCCGTTCATAATGTCCTCTACGGGCATCACCTTACCGTAGCGGAAGTGTGTACCAATCAGGTCAGAATCGTTGACCCAGCCATCGTAGATGTTTCGACCGGACTGCATCTGTGTCTGCAGCTTTTCAATGACATCGCCTTCCTGGATCAGCGTGTGAGTCAAATTGATGCCGGTGATCTCACTGAATGCTTCAGCAAGCACCTTGGATTCGTATTCATGAGTAGCGATGGTTTCCGAGACCACGTTGATGTCCATGCCACGAAACTGCTCAGCAGCCTGGATGAACCATTCCATCTCCTTCATCTGCTCTTCTTTGGTCAGCGTGGAGTTCTTGAATGCCTCGTTAACCCATTTCTTGGCGGCATCAGAGTACTGATCTGCACTCGCCTGAAAACTGAGTCCCAACCCCACCGAGCCAATCGCGGCGCTCAGGAGAAGGGTTTTCGGATATTTATTGTTGTTGAACATACCCAACCTCGTTCGTCTTGTTTAGGTTTGTTGGAAACGCGACGACCCCCCTGCGTTTCTCCATTGCGGCTATCTCTATATAGCGTCTTCTTTCTAACCATTACTCCAGCCGAAGCCGGCCTTACGATGTTCGGTTCCGATCATTTAATAGAAAATAGTTCGTTAAAGAAATCTTTACAACCATTTTGAATGACAGATACAAGATTTTTCCAGCCCTCCCGCAAACGAAAATCAACAGCCTTTTCCCTAACATCTGTTGGCTTCATTAACCCCACCGCAACAGCACCAGAAGCCATGCCACCGATACGGCGAGCGCCACCCAAAGAGTGATGTCGCTCACCGCGAGAAACGCAAGATGTATATACGCCGCAGAGAGCAATCCTATGAAAAGACGATCTCCGCGCGTTGTCGAAATCGGCAGGAATCCTTTTCGCTCAGTGCAGGGCGACACCACTTCGTACACAGTCATCACCAGGAGAATGCAGGCAATAACAGCGAAGAAAATGGCGACACTCGGTGTCCAGTTCATCCATTCAATCATGATCCGTCTCCTTATACCCGACCCAGTGCGAAGCCCTTGGCGATGTGGTTACGAACAAACCAGACCACCAACACGCCGGGAATAATGGTGAGCACACCGGCTGCTGCCAGCACGCCCCAGTCGATACCACTTGCCCCCACCGTTCGCGTCATGATCGCGCCAATGGGTTGTGCATCCACGGAGGTCAAGGTTCTGGCCAGTAGCAACTCCACCCAGGAGAACATGAACGCAAAGAAAGCAGCGACACCAATGCCTGACCGGATCATCGGCAGGAAGATCTTCACAAAGAATCTGGGGAAGCTATAGCCATCAATATAGGCCATCT
The DNA here is from genome assembly GCF_032922745.1 of Marinobacter salarius. Taxonomy (NCBI): domain Bacteria; kingdom Pseudomonadati; phylum Pseudomonadota; class Gammaproteobacteria; order Pseudomonadales; family Marinobacteraceae; genus Marinobacter; species Marinobacter salarius. Next base: position 2,567,134 of record NZ_CP136693.1, on the reverse strand, counting down.
CGTCATACTCCCGAGGCACTCCCGACATGAAACCTTCCAGGATCCAGACCGCCAGGGGAACGTTGAACAGGCAATGGGCAAGCGCGACCGCAATGTGGGTATCAAACAGACCCACGGACGAATACAGCTGGAAGAACGGCAACAGGAACACGGCCGGTGGCGCCATACGATTGCTCAGCAGCCAGAAGAACAGGTGCTTGTCACCCACGAACTTGTAGCGACTGAATGCATAGGCCGCCGGCAAGGCAACCAACAATGTAATCGTCATATTCATGGACACGTAGATCATCGAGTTGATGTAACCGGAGTACCAGCTCGAATCCGAGAAAATCACGGCGTAGTTAGCCAGAGTGAAATTCTGTGGCCATAACGTAAGGCCACCGAGAATTTCCTGGTTGGTCTTGAACGACATGTTCAGGAGCCAGTAGATAGGGGTCAGCAGTAGCACGATAAACAGCGTCATCCCGAGGCCCTTGGAACGTGAATAGCTCATCACTCTCTCCTTATTTTTCTTTGTCGAGGTGAGTTATGGCGGTAAAGAACACCCAGGACACCAGCAGCACGATCAGGAAGTAGATCAGTGAGAACGCTGCCGCACGACCGATATCGAACTGGCCGATGGCCATGGTGGTAAGGGTCTGGCTCAGGAAGGTTGTTGAGCTTCCGGGCCCGCCACCGGTCAGAACAAAGGGCTCGGTGTAGATCATGAAGCTGTCCATGAACCGCAGCAGTACCGCGATCACCAGCACACTCTTCAGGCGCGGTAACTGGATGTACCGGAACACGGCCCACTTCGAGGCGCGATCAATCTCGGCGGCCTGATAGAAGGCTTCAGGTATCGCACGCAACCCCGAGTAGCACAGCAATGCCACTAACGGCGTCCAGTGCCACACGTCCATCAACAGTACCGTAAGCCAGGCATCCACCGTACTGCCGGTATAGTTGTAGTCTACGCCCAGCGCATTGAGCCCCCAGCCAAACAGGCCGATATCACCACGACCGAAGATCTGCCAGATTGTCCCCACCACGTTCCAGGGAATCAGCAGCGGAATCGCCAGAAGGATCAGGCATAGAGAAGCTTTGATGCCGGACTTGGGCATCATCAGTGCCACGCCGATACCGAGAGGAATCTGAATGGCCAGCACCGCGCCGGAAAACAGGAACTGCCTGAGCAGGGATTCTCTCAGTCGCTCATCCGCAAGCACTTCGCGAAACCACTCGGTACCGACGTAATAAGCGTTACCCGGGCCAAAGATATCCTGGACCGAATAGTTCACCACGGTCATCAGCGGTATCAACGCAGAAAACGCCACAAGTATGAAAACCGGCAGTACGAGCCACCAGGCACGATTATTGGGAACCTTATTCATTGGTCCTTCTCCTCTACCAGAAACTCGTCCACGTACAGCTTCAGCCACTTTTCCGGAAAGCTGAGCTGAACCTGGCCGCCCACGGCAAAGTGCTGATCTTCCGTCAACCGGACTTTCAATGTTTCAGAATCCAGCTTTACCGTCATGACCTTGTAGGTTCCCAGGTCTTCGACGTCGAGAACCTCTGCTGCAAACGTATCGTCAGCCGGCATATCCGAAGCCTGGACAAACTCCGGACGAATACCAACCTTGAGATTGTTCGACGTCAGGCGCTGCAATAACTCTAGCTGATGAGCTCGCAGCGGAATAACGGTGCTGCCGAAGCTGACACCGCGGGGACACCGCTGAACCTCAATCAGATTCATACCTGGGCTGCCAATGAAGTAACCCACGAAGGTATGATTGGGCTGCTCGAAGAGCTCCGTTGGCGTTCCAAACTGGACAATCTGGCCGCCGTACATCACCGCGATCTTGTCGGCAAAGGTGGAGGCCTCAAGCTGGTCGTGGGTCACATACACCATGGTGATGTCAAACTGCTCGTGGATCTGCTTAAGCTTGCGGCGCAACTTCCACTTGAGCTGGGGATCAATCACGGTCAGGGGCTCGTCAAACAGGATGGCGGACACATCCCCTCGCACCAGGCCGCGTCCCATTGAGACCTTCTGCTTCTGGTCCGCTGAGAGGTTTTTGGCCTTCTTGTGCAGCTCGTTTTCAATCTCCAGGATCTCCGCAATCTCATGCACCTTGGCCTTGATCTGCGACGACGGCACACCGGTGTTTTTGAGCGGAAACGCCAGGTTCTGAAACACCGTCATGGAGTCATAGATCACCGGAAACTGGAAAACCTGGGCAATGTTCCGGTCGCGAGGAGACAGTTCATTGACTCGCTTGCCGTCGAACAGGACGTCGCCCTCGGAAGGCTGGAGCAGACCGGAAATGATGTTCAGCATCGTACTCTTGCCGCACCCGGACGGGCCGAGCAACGCATAAGCTCCGCCCCGCTCCCAGACGTGGTCCAGTTGACGGATCGCATAGTCATCGGGCCCGGCCGGCGTTTCGCTGTAACTGTGAGCCAGGGACTTCAAGTGAATCTCAGCCATCAGACCGACCCTCCTGAGACCTGCGCCGGTGTGAGCACCAGGCTTTCGTCTTTATCGAATACGAACAGTTTGTTGATGGGCAGGTAGATCTTGATGGGCGAACCGGTGTGGTACTGGTGCACTCCCATCAACTGCATCACCATCTCGAAGTATCGGTTCCGCACGTGCATAAAGGTTTCAGATCCACTGATCTCACTGAGCTCAACCTCCATGGACATCTCAAGATCATCTTGATTGTTGGGAACCAAACCGATGTGACTCGGGCGGATACCGAACCAGTAATCACCGGGCTCAAGCCTTGCGAGTTCCTGGGTCAACGCATGATGAGAGTATTCGTCGAAGGTCACTTCCGTGTCCGTCACCCGGCCCTTGATCATATTCATCGGCGGCTCACTGAACAGTTGCGCCGCCAGGGTGTTCACCGGGTTGCGGTAAACATCCATCACCGGGCCAGTCTGAACGATTCGCCCTTCGTTCAGGAGCGTCGTCACACCCCCCAATGCCAGGGCCTCGTTGGCTTCGGTGGTGGCGTAAACGGCAATGCACTGGCGTTCGCGGAACAGTTCCCGCAACTCCGCGCGTAACTCTTCACGAAGTTTGTAGTCCAGGTTTACCAGCGGCTCGTCGAACAGGATCAGCGTGGCATCCTTGACCAGTGCCCGGGCCATTGCGGTGCGCTGCTGCTGACCTCCAGAGAGCTCAAGCGGATACCGCTTGAGCAAGGGGTCAATCTGCAACATATTTGCGGTTTCTTTTACCCGACGGTCAATCTCACTGTCCTTCATCTTGGCCAGACGCAGGGGCGAGGCGATGTTTTCGTACACCGTAAGGTTGGGGTAGTTGATGAACTGCTGGTAAATCATGGAGACATTACGCTGCTGGACGCTCTGCCCGGTCACATCGCCGCCATTGTAGATGAGCCGGCCTTCATCAGGCCTGTCCAGCCCGGCCATCAAGCGCATCAACGAGGTTTTACCGGCCAGTGTACGCCCGAGCAGTACGTTAAACGAACCTGCCTCAAACGTGATATTCGCGTCCCGGATGTAATCGACTCCATCCACGACACGGGAGAGATTCTCCAGCGTTAAGGACATAGGATTCCCTTTATTGTTCTTGTGGCACGTTATCCGCCGGCACCTGCAATAAGTAAACGGCGAAAATTCGATTCCGAATACACGAACGCAATGCGCATACCAATATAGGTAGAAATCACACCAAAATACTTATGCTACTGTTTATGTTGATTTTTTAAATCTGAAAAATTTCCTTACTGAAAATACAAATGTTCGTTATCAAACTTTTTGTTCAGTTTGAACATTGACCTGAACACCTGATAAGCACATTATTGAACACCGAGGCGAACAGAGTTGCGGCGCCCGACGACGCTTTCGAGCCACTATAAATACAAAACGAAACTTCAGGAACGCGGAGGATTCGCGTGAAACGACAACACGATAGGGCGGAATACAGGTCCGTCATTGCCGACTCCTGGAACCGCTGTGTTGGTTACGGCCTTCACCACGACTGCGAGCCAGAACCAGCAGGCCTTGATGAGCAGGCTCGGGAAATGCTGGAGAAGGACTATGAAGCGTTGCTCAGCACGACTGAAACGGAAGTACTTCCCTACTACAACAACATCATGTCAAACAGCCGCTGCCTGATTCTGCTGGCCGACTCTGACGCACAAATACTCAAGAGTTGGGGAGACCGACGCATTACCGACAGCCACCTGCGTCCATGGTTCAGGACGGGAGCCTGTTGGCACGAGCGCAATGCGGGTACGAACGCTATTGGTACCGCCATTACCACAAGGTCGCCCGTACAGGTCCAGCGAAACGAGCATTTTCTCAAACTGAATCGCAGTATTGTCAGTTCAGCAGCGCCTATCTTTGATACCGACCGAACATTGGTGGGCGTGCTTAGCGCTTTTAGCGATGCTTACCTTCCCCAAGCCCATACTCTAGGAATGGTCCGCCTGCTCTCGCAATCGGTTGAGAATCGCCTGATCGTCAGACAACTGGGGCGCGATCATTTTATCCTCACTCTCAATACAACGGCCGACAACATCGACAGCCCGTGGTCCGGAATGATCGCGCTTGACCAGAACGGCCGCGTCATCGCCTCCAACCAGCGGGCCGACCAACTACTCGGCGAGTCATTATCCGGCCGAAACCTGAGCTCACTGTTTATCGAGAACCGAAATCTGATACTTAACCATTCCCACAACACACCCATCCAGCTCACAACCTCGAAACGGGTGCGACTGTCGGGGCTGCTGAAGCGACCGGCATCACTCGATAGCGCCACTGCGAAACCGGCTCGTGCGACGCCTCACGCCAGATCATCCGTACAGGGTCTTGCCGGAGTCTCCCTGGGAGATATCGAGCACGGTGATCCGGTGGTTCGGCGCTGCGTCGATCAGGCGGGCAAAGTTTTGCAACGGGGCATCCCTATACTGGTGTGCGGCGAGACCGGCGTTGGCAAGGAAGTTATGGTCAAGGCCCTGCACAAAACGAGCGAACGGTGCTCGCAGCCGCTCGTTTCCGTCAACTGTGCCGCCATCCCACCGGAGCTCGTCGAATCAGAGCTGTTTGGCTACGAGGCCGGCGCGTTTACGGGCGCCCGCGCTCAAGGTTCCCTCGGCCTGATACGAAAGGCCGACAAAGGCATTCTGTTCCTTGATGAGATCGGTGAAATGCCTCTGGCCGCACAGTCCAGACTGTTGCGCGTACTGCAGGAAAGAGAAGTCACACCAGTAGGCTCTACCGAACGGATCCCCGTGGACATACTGCTGGTGTCGGCAACCAATCGGCCGCTCTCCCACCGAATTAACAACGGCGAATTTCGGGCCGACCTCTACTATCGGATCAACGGGCTAAGCGTTGAGGTCCCACCTCTCAGGGACCGGGTGGACAGGCGTGAGCTGATCCGCAGAATCTACCGGGAACATCGAGACGACAGCCAGTCTGACACGCTGGGAACAGAGGTGATGGCGGCACTGGAAAACCACCCCTGGCCAGGCAATATCCGCCAATTGGTGAACATCATCCGCGTAGCCATTGCCGTCGCCGATGGCGAAGACGTTCAACTCTGGCATCTGCCGGCGGATTTCCTGGCGGATTATGGAAACCAGAAAGAAGCGGAGCGTAAACCGGTGTTCGACGCCTCCTCCTTCAGCGAGTCGCCCCAGGCCAACGATAACTCCAGGAACGACACCATGAATCAGACTCTGGTGGTCTATCGGCAATGTATGGGCAACGTATCCCGTGCAGCACGGGAGCTCGATGTCAGCCGCAACACCCTTTACAAGCGACTTCGGGATCTGGGCGTAAGGTAGTCTGTCCCCCGGGAGGTCGCGGCCAGCTGCGACACCTCAAAGCCTGCGGACGGCAGCAACCCAGCCGTCGTAAAGCTTGTCACGCTGGGCCTTGCTCATCACGGCCTCGAAGCTCCGGTCGCACCGCCACATACTGCTCAGATCGTCCAGGGTTTTATACACACCGGCCTGGAGGCCGGCCAGGTATGCGACTCCGACTGCCGTGGTCTCCACCAATGCAGGCCTGTCGACCCGGGCTCCAAGAATATCCGCCAGAAATTGCAGCACCCAGTTGTTGGCCACCATGCCACCGTCAACGCGCAAGGTAATGGGCCTGATGCCATCCTTTTCCATCGCTTTCTGGAGATCTTTGGTCTGGTAACAAACCGATTGCAGGCCGGCCGTAACAATTTCCTTGATGCCAGTATCGCGGGTCAACCCAAAAACCGCGCCACGGGCATTGGGGTCCCAGTACGGCGCTCCCAGACCGGTGAACGCTGGAACCAGATAGACACCGTGGTCCACTGGAGTGCCCTCTGCCAGGGGCTCAGTTTCGCAAGCATCCCGAATGAGCTGTAATCCGTCTCGCAACCACTGGATGGCTGCCCCGGCAATGAAGATGCTGCCCTCCAGGGCGTAGACAGGTTTACCCTTGAGGCGGTATGCCACCGTGGTGAGCAGACGATGCTCCGACGTCAACGCTTTGTCGCCGGTATTCAGCATCAGGAAACATCCGGTACCGTAGGTGCTTTTCGCCATGCCGGTTTCAAAACACGTCTGGCCAAACAGAGCAGCCTGCTGATCCCCAGCCATGCCCATGACCGACGTACCATCGAGTCGCCCCCTGCCGACAATTTGGCCAAAGTCCGCTGCCGAATCCATGACCTGAGGCAAAAGTGATTCAGGGATACCGAACAGGTCCAACAGTTCCTGATCCCATTCCTGATTGTGGATATTGAACAACAAAGTGCGACTGGCATTGGTGGCATCCGTTCTGTGCTCCTTGCCACCGGTCAGACGCCAGAGCAGGAAACTGTCAATCGTCCCGAATGCCAACTCCCCTTGCTCCACCCGCTGTCGCACGCCCGGCACATTATCCATGACCCAGCGAATTTTCGTTGCCGAGAAATAGGGATCAATCAATAGCCCGGTCTTGTTGTTAACGGCGGGTTCAAGGCTCTGCTTCTTGAGTGATTCACACCAGTCTGCGGTCCTTCTGTCCTGCCAGACAATCGCCGGATAGACCGCCTCACCCGTCGCACGATCCCACAGCACCGTGGTCTCTCGCTGATTCGCTATACCGACAGCGACGACCTCATCGTTGTCGCTACACCCCTTCTCCATAACGTCATCGCAGGTTTGCTGCACGGTACGCCATATGTCTTCCGGGTCGTGCTCGACCCAGCCGCTGGCCGGAAAGTGCTGGGGAAACTCCTGTTGGCTCGTCGTGTGGACGTTCCCATCCAGAGTAAACAGGATGGCACGGGAGCTGGTTGTCCCCTGGTCGATCGACAGAATGTACTGAGTCATAGTGGTTTTGCCTCGGCAAAGTGTTCTTATTTGTTCGTATTTTTACTTTTTTGAAAACAAAATCCAACTATTTATGAAAACGAAAATATGCCTGGACCTCTCGCATGCCACACAACCCCTTATGAATGCTGCACAAAGGCGCAAAACACTCTAAACTGAGAAAAGGTTTGAAATCGCTATTTCGTTCGTTACAGAAAAAACGCTTATCCGGAGGGAGTTGAATGGCACAACGACGCCGACAGGACCTGATCATGGAGCTCATCCAGCAGAACGGCTTCGTGACAACCGAGCAACTGGTTGACCAGTTCAAGGTGACGCCGCAAACCATCCGCCGGGATCTGAACGAACTGGCCAGCCAGAAAAAACTGCGCCGACACCATGGCGGTGCAGGCATTGATTCAAGCACGATGAACACAGCCTACCAAGCCCGTAAAATCATGGACCTGGAAGCCAAGGAACGCATAGCCGACGCATTGGTAGAGATGATTCCCGACAACGCCTCCATATTCATCAACATCGGAACCACCACGGAAACCATCGCCAAGGCCCTGCTCGAGAAAAGCAACCTTCAGGTGGTCACCAACAACCTTCACGTTGCATCCATTCTCTCGGCCAGGGAAGACTTCCACATCATCATCGCCGGCGGCGAAGTGAGAAACCGGGACGGCGGCATCGTGGGCGAAGCTACCCGGGATTTCATCAATCAGTTCAAAATGGATTTCGGTATTATCGGTATCAGTGGCATCCATAGCGATGGCTCGCTGCTGGACTTCGATTATCGGGAAGTCCGGGTCGCCCAGTCCATTATCGAAAACTCGGGCCAGGTGCTGCTGGCGGCGGATCACTCCAAGTTTGGCCGCAATGCCATGGTGCGACTTGGCAGCATTGCCCAGGCGGATCATGTGTTTACCGACGAACCACCTCCCGTCGAGATCCGCCAGCTTTTGCGTGAGAATAACGTTGAACTGCACCTGGTCTGAAACCCTCCCACCGATCTGACCGAATTACGGTCACCACCTGACAATGCCCCCGCTCTTTTGCGCCTCAGTCTTTTCGTTTTTTTTCTATATTTTCCTTTACGAATATATTTTGCTTTCGCATAATACATTTATACGTTTCTGTGAAAACCGGAAAGCGCGCCGGAAGTGTCCCTTCTTTGGCGGCAGGAGATGACACAAAATGACCGAGGAGAGCAACAAGTTCGACGTTGTCGTTGTGGGCGGCGGCGTTAACGGCACAGGCATAGCCATGGATGCCGCAGGGCGCGGCCTCAAGGTACTACTGTGCGAAATGAATGACCTCGCCTCAGCCACATCATCCAGCAGCAGTAAATTGATCCATGGTGGCCTACGATACCTGGAGCATTATGAGTTTCGATTGGTGCGTGAAGCCCTTGCAGAGAGAGAGTCACTGTTGCGGAATTCTCCTCACATTATGTGGCCAATGCGCTTCCGGCTGCCGCACCGCCCTCACCTTCGCCCCGCATGGATGATCCGAACCGGGCTGTTTCTTTACGATCACCTCGCCAAACGTGAGATCCTGCCCGGGTCGCGCCTGATCAAATTCGATGAGAAAGACCCGCTCAAGTCAGACATCACCAAGGGCTTCGAGTACTCAGACGGCTGGGTTGATGACGCACGGCTTGTGGTACTGACCGCCAAAAAAGCTCAGGAATGTGGCGCCACCATCCTGACCAGAACCAAGTGCATCAACGCCGAGCGCGGAACGGATTCGTGGGACGTATCACTTCAGGACATGAACGACGACAGCGTCCACCACGTTACGGCCAATGTGATTGTGAATGCTTCTGGCCCTTGGGTAAGCAGCCTGTTCAGCGAAAGTCTTTCCATGAAAGCGCCGAAAACCATCCGCATGGTCAAGGGCAGTCATATCGTTGTGCCCCGCCTGAACCGGGAGACCGAGGCCTACATTCTACAGAATGAGGACGAACGGATTGTGTTCGTCATTCCCTACGAAGACGAGTTCTCCCTGGTGGGCACCACCGACGTGGATTATGAAGGCGACCCGAAGAAAGCGAAGATATCGCCGGAAGAAACCGAATATCTGCTGGATATCGTCAACGGCCATTTCAAACGCCAACTAACGGAGAACGATGTAGTCTGGTCCTATTCGGGCGTCCGCCCGCTGATGGACGATGAGGAGGGAGACGCCAAAAAGGCTTCCCGTGATTATTCGTTTGAAGTCAGCCGGGAAAAGGACAAGGCGCCGGTCATCTCCGTGTTTGGTGGCAAGATTACGACCTACCGCAAACTCGCGGAAGCAGCGACGGACAAATTGTGCCAATTCTTTCCCCAGGCCCGCGGCCCATGGACGAAGAGGGGCACTTTGCCGGGTGGCGACTTCGAAAATCACGACACCCTCGAGGCCCGCCTGTCAGCCGAGTACCGGTGGCTTCCCGAGGCGGTCTACAGCCGCTATGTCCGCACCTATGGCACCAAGGCCTACGACTTTCTGGACGACGCGAAATCCATTCAGGACCTGGGCTATCGGTTTGCCGGCACACTCTACGAGCGTGAAGTCGAATACCTGATCAGGCACGAATGGGCAATGACTTCAGAAGATATCCTCTGGCGCCGCACCAAACAGGGACTGTATGCCACTGAAGGAGAGGTTCTCGAACTGGAAAGATACCTTTCCGCTCAGGCCACACCGAAACCACAAACCGTTGCCCTCCACCGCAGCGCCTGACTCTTCCGACGCCAACTGTCACCCGGCGCTACCCGAGTGCGTCGCGAACGCGACGTTGTAGCGCCGGAATAACCTCCTCTTCGAACCACGGGTTCCGACGCAACCAGAGATTATTCCTGGGGCTTGGGTGCGGCAGAGGGATCGCCTCCGGCCACACTTCCTGCCAACGCCTCACTCGATCCGTAACCGACACCTTCGGACCGGGCAGATGCCAGGCATGAGCGTATTGCCCGATCACCAGGGTGAGCTGTATGTTCTCCAACCGTTCCAACAGCAGATTCCGCCAGGCCGGCGCGCACTCCGGACGAGGTGGCAGGTCGCCTGATTTCCCGGTGCCCGGGTAACAGAACCCCATCGGCAGTATCGCCAACTGCCGCTCATCGTAGAAGGTGTCACGATCAACTCCCATCCATGCTCGCAGGCGGTCGCCACTGGGATCATTGAACGGAAGGCCGGTATCGTGAACGCGCCGCCCAGGTGCCTGACCCACGACCAGTAAACGGGCAGATTGCGAAATCTGGATTACCGGGCGTGGCTCGAGGGGCAAATGCGCTTCGCAAATCCGACACTGGCGCACGCGTGCCACCAACTCCTCAAACGGCATCCGGGAATAAAGACTGGTCATATGTGCCAACCACTCCAGAACAAGAGACCTATGTAGAACCTGGAAACAATCGTTGGATTACACTTCCGGGTTAGCCAGCGCCTCGGCGGCACCCAGCAAACCGGTATACCCCTCCATTACCACGTAGACCGGCGTCGATTCCAGCAGGGGCCGCATCCGTCCCTTGTCTTCGAAACCATTCTGAAACGGGCTTTCCAGGAAGAAATCGATGAACCTGGGAAGAATGCCTCCGCACAGGTAAACGCCTCCGGTGCCACCGAGGGTCAGAACCCCATTGCCGGCAACACGCCCAAGAATCTCGCAGAAATGCCGCAAGGTATGGCGCGCAAGCAGGTCGGACTGATCCAACGCGGCGGCGGTTATTTTCTCCGGCGCATCCAGGGGGGCGGCCACGCTCTGTATCTCCGCGTGTGCCTGGTAAAGGTTCAGCAAACCCTGACCACACAGAATACGCTCGACGGAAACGCGACCAAACCGGGCCTTCAGAATCCGCAGGATAGCCATCTCGGTGTCGTCTGTCGGGGCAAAGTCCACGTGACCGCCCTCGGTCACCAGCGGCACCCATCCGTGCTGCAATGGAACCAACCCTGACACTCCCAGGCCGGTGCCCGGGCCGATAACCAACCGGGGACGCGCCGCGTTGCCCGGGCCACCGCAAACGTGGACCAACTTATCGGCACTGACATGCGGAACTCCAAGGGCCATGGCGGTAAAGTCATTGATCACCTTGAACGCGCCCCAGCCAAACCGCCTGCGAACCTCCTCGCTATCGAAACGCCAGTGGTTGTTGGTCATCCGCACCTGAGTGCCCTGCACGGGCGATGCTACCGCAAGACAGACATCCTGCACCTCCCCTACGCCGCAGCGGGCAAGGTAATCAACGATGGCAGCATCAACATTGTCGTAGTCCCCGCAGGCAAGGACTTCAACAGCCTCAGGGGTAACGTCACCGGGGCGAACGAGAGCAAACCTGGCGTTGGTACCCCCGATGTCTCCTACCAGCGAGTAGTTGTCTTTGGTCATGCGTCGTGATTCCAGAAAAAGCTGGCGCCCTCTTCCGGGTTACTGGCGGCTTTGCGCATCCAGCCAAACAGTTCCCGGCCCAGGCCGTGATGATAACTGCTCAGGTCTGCTTTTTCTGCCTCGCGGCTGGCAAATTCCTCTGCCGACACTTCAATTTCCAGTGTGCCGGACACCGCGTCGAGGTTGATCACGTCGCCATTGCGCACCCGGCAAAGCTCACCACCATTCGCCGCTTCCGGATAGACGTGTATGGCTGCCGGCACCTTACCGGACGCTCCGGACATGCGACCATCGGTTACCAATGCAACCTTATAGCCACGGTCCTGAAGCACACCAAGGTACGGCGTCAGCTTGTGCAGTTCGGGCATGCCATTGGCTTTCGGGCCCTGAAACCGAACCACTACAACGCAATCGCGGTTGAGGTCACCCGCATCAAAAGCCGCCTTGAGTTCGTTCTGGTCATTGAACACAACGGCCGGCGCCTTCACAACCCGGTGCTCCTCCGCAACGGCCGATACCTTGATCACGCCACGGCCAAGATTGCCATCCAAAACCCGCAACCCGCCGTCCGGCGCAAAGGGTTCCGTGGCTGTACTCAGTACATCCGGCTTGGTACTTTTTTCAGGCGCCGGCTTCCACACCAGCCTATCATTCTCCATTTCCGGCATACGTGCGTACTGCTCCAACCCATACCCCACAACTGTCTCGACATCATTGTGAAGCAGGCCCGCACTCAGCAACTCACGGATCAGGAACGGCGTTCCCCCGGCTTCGTGGAAGGCATTCACGTCCTCCTGGCCGTTGGGGTAAATACGCGTCATGGAAGGCACCGCCGATGACAACTCGGAGTAGTCGTTCCAGTCGATAATGATGCCGGCAGCCCGGGCGATGGCGATCCAGTGAATGGTGTGGTTGGTGGAGCCACCAGTCACCAGCAGTGCCACCAGCGCATTCACGATACTCTTTTCATCCACCATATCGCCCAGGCCCAGCGTGCCTCCGTGGGGTTTGGACAGCCGGATAACCTGCTCAGTCGCCTCGCGGGTTAACGCTTCACGCAGCGGCGTTCCCGGATTTACGAAGGCCGACCCTGGCAGGTGCAGCCCCATCACCTCTACCAGAAGCTGATTGCTGTTGGCGGTGCCATAAAAAGTGCAGGTACCGGGGCTGTGGTAGGACTGGGACTCCGCCTCCAGCAACTCGTCCTTGCCGATCTTGCCCTCGGCATAGAGTTGACGAATACGCTGCTTCTCTTTATTGGGAAGCCCTGACGGCATGGGTCCGGCCGGCACCAGGATGGTCGGCAGGTAACCAAAGCTAAGCGACCCAATCAGCAGACCAGGAACGATCTTGTCACAGATGCCGAGCAACATTGTCGCATCGAACATATTGTGGCTCAGGGCAACCGATGCACTCATGGCGATGGTGTCGCGCGAAAACAAGCTCAGCTCCATGCCCGGCTGGCCCTGGGTCACACCGTCACACATGGCCGGAGTGCCACCGGCAAACTGCGCCACCGAGCCCATTCCGTTGGCCGCTTTGCGAATCACATCCGGAAAGTCCTGATAGGGTTGGTGGGCCGACAACATGTCGTTGTAGGCGGAGACAATGGCCACATTGGCCTTGTTCATGAATTTGAGAGTGTCTTTATCGGACTGGTTACAGGCGGCAAAGCCGTGAGCCAGGTTGCCGCAGGACAGCGTGCTGCGCTGGGGTGACTGGGCTTTGAGCTCTCCCATCCTGTCCAGGTAATCTTGCCGGGTGGCGCGACTGCGCTCAATAATCCGCTTGGTAACCGCGTCTACGGTCGGGTGCATAGTGGGTCTCCTGAAACTTGTTATCTAATTACTTTTTTATTCCCGTAAGTTTACTTTCTTTTTTTGCTATTTTCACCCGTCATCCATTCATTTTTCCATTATTTGTTGTTATATTTACTACATTACCCACTCAAACGAACAATAAACAGACAAATCTGGAGTCAGAACATGACTATTCGTATCGCAATTAACGGCTTTGGTCGCATTGGCCGGAATGTTCTCCGCGCACTTTATGAAAACGACTACCGAAACCAGATTCAGGTGGTAGCCATAAACGACCTGGGTGACGCCGAAACCAACGCTCACCTGCTCAAATACGACAGCGTGCACGGTCGCTTCAACGGCATTGTGAACCACGATGCCGAGTCACTCTCCGTCAACGGTGACCACATCGCCATCACCGCCATCCGTAACCCCGAAGAACTGCCGTGGAAAGACTACCATGTGGATGTGGTCTTCGAGTGCACTGGCCTGTTTACCGCCCGTGACAAGGCAGAGGGCCACCTCAAGGCCGGCGCACGCAAAGTCATTATCTCAGCCCCCTCTTCTGACGCCGACGCGATGGTTGTCTACGGAGTCAACGACGACGTTCTCACCGCCGAACACAACATCATCTCCAACGCCTCCTGCACCACCAACTGCCTGGCACCGGTTGTTGAAGCATTGCACAGGAAAATTGGCATTGAGAGTGGCCTGATGACCACGATCCACTCGTACACCAATGACCAGAAACTGAGCGACGTTTACCACTCTGACCTGTATCGCGCGCGCTCGGCCACCCAGTCCATGATCCCGACAAAAACCGGTGCAGCCGCAGCCATTGGCAAGGTGATCCCGGAACTGTCCGGAAAACTTGACGGACTGGCCGTGCGGGTTCCTACTATCAACGTTTCCCTGGTGGATTTCGGCTTCATTGCCAGCCGCGACACCACCGTGGAAGAAATCAACGAGGTCGTGAAAGCTGCAGCGGAAAACAACCCGGTCCTTGGCTACAACGCAGAGAAACTGGTTAGTGTGGACTTCAACCACAACGCCCTGTCCAGCATTTTCGACGCCAATCACACACGGGCCATGGGCCGTCACGCGAAAGTCATGGCCTGGTACGACAATGAATGGGGCTTCTCCAACCGGATGCTCGATAACGCTGTGGCGCTGATGAAAAAGGCGAGCCAGTAACTTTGCTCGTCCGCCCTTTCGTCCAGCACAACCGGAAAGCTTCACGGAAAAACAAAAGGAAACTGGAACCATGCTAAGGCGCACCAAGATCGTCGCCACTCTCGGCCCCGCCACCGATTCACCGGAATCACTGTCGGCCATTATTGCTGCAGGTGTCGATGTTACGAGATTGAATTTTTCCCATGGCAGCGCAGAGGACCATATCCAACGCGCCCGACGGGTGCGGGAATCTGCCGCCACCAATGGCCGGTTTGTCGCCCTGCTCGCCGACCTCCAGGGGCCGAAACTTCGAATCGCGCGCTTCGCGGAAAACAAGGTGACCCTCAAGGCCGGCCAACAGTTTATCCTGGACGCCAGCATGGATAAGGAAGCCGGCAATGAAGAGCGCGTCGGCATTGATTACGAGCAGCTGATCGAAGATGTCAAACCAGGCGACATCCTGGTACTGGACGACGGCCGCATCGAGATGGAGGTCGAGTCCGTCGACGGCACCAGCATCTCCTCCCGCGTTCTTATCGGCGGCCCCCTGTCCAACAACAAGGGCCTGAACAAGCGCGGCGGCGGCCTGTCCGCCGAAGCCCTGACCGAGAAAGACAAGCAGGACATCAAAACCGCCGCCCGCCTGGGTGCCGATTATGTCGCAGTGTCGTTTGTACGCACAGCCGAAGACATGCATGTTGCCCGCCGCCTGCTGAAGGAAGCCGGCTCGGAAGCACGCCTGGTTGCCAAGATTGAACGCGCGGAACTGGCCCACGACAACGCCGCTCTGGATGCGGTCATCGATGCGTCGGACGCGGTTATGGTGGCCAGGGGTGATCTTGCTGTTGAGATTGGCGACGCCGAGTTGGTGGGCGTTCAGAAGCACATCATCAATCGCGCCCGCGCCCTGAACACAGTGGTGATTACCGCCACCCAGATGATGGAATCGATGATCGAGAGCCCGATGCCCACACGGGCGGAGGTTTCCGACGTGGCGAACGCGGTTATGGATTACACCGACGCGGTCATGCTGTCTGCAGAAACGGCGGTCGGCGACTACCCCACGGAAGCGGTGGAAGCCATGGTGCGAATTTGCATGGGCGCAGAAAAGCATCCGTCGATGCATCAGTCCAAGCACCGCATCCATGAAAGCATGGAGCATGTGGATGAGGCGATCGCGCTGTCCGCTATGTATGCGGCGAATCACCTGGACGGTGTGACATCGATTATCTGCATGTCGGAAACCGGTGCCACTCCCCTGCTGATGTCGCGCATCAAATCCAGCCTTCCGATTTTTGCCTTCTCGCGCAATCATTCTACCCAGCATCGGGTGACGATGTTCCGAGGCGTACAGACGGTGCCTTTTGATTCGGCGACGATTCCGCCCGAGCAGACAAACTCGCGCGCGGTGGCTGAACTGGTTCGGATGGGGGCCGTCAAAGAGGGTGACCTGGTGGTGATTACCAAGGGCGATTATGTGAATGCCCAGGGCGGCACGAACACTATGAAGATTGTTCGTGTTGGGGCTGATATTCGCTAGACGGGAATTGGGAGGTGTCGTCTTTTGTAGCCTGATGGTTTTGGTGCCTTGAGGCTGCGGGGCGGGGCTTCCCAAAACCGCTACGAGCACATCCATGTGCGCTTGGAATTGGCCATCCCTGGCCAATTACATTTTGGGAAGCCCCGCCCCGCAGCCTCTTGCTTAGACCAATCGGATATCGCTAGACCACACTCTTGTTTACAACGCGTTATTCGCCGGAATGACCAAAGCTAGCCTCCCTCTTCTTCACGCAAAACATTGACTCAAAGCACTTCAAGCAGCCAGGGAGACACCTCTGAGACCGGAACAAGCGGTTGGTGGCAGGGCCGTTCGGGAATGTAATTGGCCAAGGATGGCCAATTCCAAGCGCACATGGATGTGCTCGTAGCGTTTCCCGAACGGCCCTGCCACCAACCGCGAACACCCCGATATCTCAGGCTACAGCCCGCAGATAACTCACAGGTCAAAGGTCACCAAGGCTCCCACGAACAATCTCAGAAATCTGCCCCCAATCACCGGAAGCAACCGCATCACCAGGGGTCAACCAGGTGCCACCAACGGCCGAGACGTTCTTAAGGGCCAGATAGTCCTTGGCAGTGTTGCGGCGGATACCGCCGGTCGGGCAGAAGGTAACGTCCGGGAAAGGGCCAGAGAAAGCCTTCAGGGCGGGGATACCGCCGGCGACTTCGGCTGGGAAGAACTTGAATTCACGGTAGCCAAGGTTGTAGCCAACCATCAGCTCCGAAATCGTTGAAATGCCCGGCAGCAACGGCGCTTCCGAGGTAACACCGAACTCCAGAATCGCCTCGGTGACGCCCGGCGTGATTACGAACTGGGCGCCCGCGGCTTCGACCTGGCGGTATTGGGCAATGCTGGTGACCGTTCCGGCCCCTACCCAGGCTTCGGGGATGGCTTTCCTTACCTGCTCGATGGCTTTCATGCCGTGGGGCGTACGCAGGGTGATTTCCAGCACGCGGATGCCACCGTCAACCAGGGCGCGGCAAAGTGGCAGCGCTTCGTCCGGGTGGTTAATGGTAATCACCGGAACAAGCGGGGAAGCGTTCAAGACCGCCTGGACGCGCTCGCGGTGAAAATTAGACAATTGGTTCATACATATCTCCGGTATAACAAATCTCGGGCAAACAGCTTCAAGCGCTCCAATAAACCTGCAGCCCCGGTTTCAGGAAAGCGCGGACGGGCATTTCGCGGATATTTCCGATATCACTGCAGGCAGCCTGCAAGGTTTTCAGCTTGTCATCCCCTTTCAGGTGCATCCCCGTGAAACCCGCGCGGCTCAAGGCCCGCAGTGTCAGCGTAATTCGCTTCTGGGGCTGGGAAGGCGGCGTCATCGGAGCCACGACTTCCGCCGAATCCGTATCAAGGGCTTGATCCAACTCCGGCGCATCGGGAAACAGTGACGCGGTATGGCCGTCGTTGCCCATGCCCAGGATCAGCACATCCAGCGGCAGATGGAGCCCTTCCAGGGCCGACTCCACGGCCGCCAAACCTTCGGCCGGCGTATCGCCGGGCTGCTTGAGGGACAGGTATCGGGCTTCCGAGGCGGGGCCCTGTAACAGGTTTTCCCGCACCAGGCGGGTATTGCTGTCTTTATCGTCTTCGGACACCCAGCGCTCGTCCGCCAGCAATACATCAATGCGCGCCCAATCCAGCGGCTTTTCCCGCAAGGCCTCGAAAAATGGCATCGGGGTTGATCCACCAGACACCACAAGGCTGGCACGCGGCGCGATCAGAAGCCGCTCCGAGAGGTGCTTCGCGACCGCATTCGCCAACGCAACTGCGGTGTCGTTGGGGGTATCAAAAAAATACGCATCCACCGACTCCGGCAGGTTCAGGTCACGCATCTTCATACCAGCTCCTTCCGTCACGGGTAATCATGGCGATGGAGGCAACCGGGCCCCAGGTACCTGCGGCGTAACGTTTTGGCGGCACGCCACTGTCGTCCCAATTGCGCATGATCTGGTCAACCCATTGCCAGGCGTGTTCCACTTCGTCGCGACGGACGAACAGATACTGATTGCCTTTCATGACCTCCCAGAGCAGGCGCTCGTAGGCGTCCGGGATACGATCGGTTTCGAAGGTTTCCGAGAACGTCAGTTCCAGAGGCCCCTGGCGCAGGCGCATACCTTTATCCAGACCCTGGTCCTTGGTCAGAATTTGCAGGGACATGCCCTCGTCCGGCTGCAAGCGGATGATGAGTTTATTGTTCGCCAGGTGCTTCTGATCCGGATCAAAGATGTAGTGTGGCGCCGGCTTGAAGTGAATAATGATCTGCGACAGCTTTTCCGGCAGGCGCTTGCCCGTGCGGATGTAGAACGGCACGCCGGACCAGCGCCAGTTATCGATCTCGGCTTTCAGGGCCACGAAGGTTTCGGTCTTGCTGCCGCGAGCCGCACCCTCTTCTTCCAGGTAGCCAGGCACGGGCTTTCCGCCACTGGTGCCAGCGGTGTACTGCCCGCGCACCACATGGGTATCCATCATGTCCGGAGTGATGCGGCGCATCGCCTTCAGCACTTTCACCTTCTCATTGCGGATACTGTCTGCAGACAGGTCCGACGGTGGATCCATGGCGATCAGGCACAGGAGTTGAAGAAGGTGGTTCTGCACCATATCGCGAACCTGACCGGCTTTGTCGAAATAGCCCCATCGGCCTTCGATACCTACACTCTCAGCCACGGATATCTCGACGTGGGAAATATGATTCTGGTCCCACTGCGAGGCAAAGAGGTTGTTGGCAAATCGCAGCGCGATCAGGTTCTGGACCGTTTCCTTACCCAGATAATGGTCGATACGGAACAATTGGTTTTCGTTGTAGACTTCGCCCAACTCATCGTTGATGACCTTGGACGACTCCAGGTCGTGACCGATTGGCTTTTCGACAACCACCCGGGTGTTGTGATCACAGCAGTTGTTTGCCCTGAGGTTACGCGAAATCTCGCCGTACATGGCTGGTGGTGTCGCCATGTAGACAATCAGGTTGCTGGGTTCAGTGCTGCGCCAGTCGTTGAGGGCACCGTAGCCATCAGGGTTGGCAAAATCGAGGAACTGGTAATCCACGCGCCGCAGGAACTGCTCAGCCACCTCGGCGTCAAATTCGACTTTCTTGACGTGCTCTTTCAACTTGCCCAGAAGGATCTTGCGAACCTCGCTGCTGTCTGCCTTGTTTCTCGCGATTGCTAAAATACGAGTGCCCTTATGGAGCAGCCCCGCACGCTCAAGCTGATACAGCGCGGGAAACAGTTTGCGTTGCGCCAGGTCACCAAGCGCACCAAACATCATCAGGTCACAGCGGGTATTTATCGGATCAGCCATCGGTTCCTTCTCTCTTTGTTTTCATGCAGCAGCGCACTACTGCACGACTCGAGGCATCAATGTAGTAATTTTATGCAAATAATGACACCAAATATGACGTTTTCCAAGGATATTTTCGAATTAATGACACTTTTACTACCACAAACCTCCCAAAAACACGCTATAATCAGCGCGGATTTTCACAAGAACGCCGATGATTCAGGGAGTATCCCAAATGGCTGCGAACCAGGCGCAACGCGATGACAACCTGCTCGAAGATATCCAGCTAAGACTGGACACGCTCAATAAATCGGAGCGCAAGGTTGCCGAAGCGATTCTTCGCGACCCAAGTGCCGCCACCCGATACAGCATTGCCGCTCTGGCAAGGGCAGCAGACGTCAGTGAGCCAACCGTTAATCGTTTCTGTCGCGGCTTTTCAGCCACCGGCTTTCCTGATTTTAAAATACGCCTGGCCCAGAGCATTGCCACTGGCACACCGTATATTGGCCAGAATGTGGAACCCGACGACACTGTCGCAGAGTTTTCCGACAAGATCATGCTCAGCACCATCGCCAGCCTGGACAAGGCACGTCAGGCCCTTGACCCAAAAGCACTGGCGTCGGCTATCGACTATCTGATCCAGGCCAAGCAGATCAACTTCTTCGGCATGGGCGGCTCCGCACCCGTTGCCATGGATGCCCAGCATAAGTTCTTTCGTTTCAATATCCCGGTCATGTCGTACGATGACGCCCTGATGCAGCGCATGGTTGCCGCGGGGGCCACCAAGGGCGATGTCATCGTGCTGATTTCCTACACCGGGCGCACCCGCGAAACCGTCGAGATTGCGCAGCATGCGCGCACCAACGGCGCTACCGTTATTGGCATCACCATGCCCGGTTCTCCGCTGGCGGAGGTCTGCACCGTGGTCATCGAGGTAACCGCGCCGGAAGACACTGAGGTTTATATGCCGATGTCCTCCCGCATTATTCACCTGACGGTGATCGATATCCTCGCGACCGGCGTGACTCTCAAGCGCGGTGCAGACTTCCTGGGCCACCTTAAAAAAATCAAGGAAAGCCTGAAACCAACTCGCTTCCCGACGACCTGAGCACCACACAGTCTAAAGGTAGCAAAACCACTGATTTAGCATCTCATCCCTCTACGCCCCTCCTCCCCCTGAAAACTCACCCCCCTTTTTCTTCAGGGCGGAGGATGCACTACCCCACCCGTTACAGGACTATGAAATCCGGTTTCCCAATGTCTGATTGGCAGAAGCTGCAATCAAGGGAACCGGAGGCCTGTTCCGGAACTGACTGTCCACGACACGATGTCGGAACTTCCGCTTCCCTGACATTCAAAAAAGACAAAAAGCACAGGATGCAGATGATGCAAAACAATAAGCGCTTTTTCCCGAACAAACTCCCGCTTGCGGCTGCGGTCACAGCTGCCATCATGGCTACGCCCGCCATCGCCGTTGAGTTCCACGGTTACGCCCGCTCAGGCCTTTCCACCAACACCAGCAGTGGCGGGGAACAAACCTGTTTCGGTAGCGGTGCCAACGGCCACTTTGTCGGACGCCTTGCAGACGAATGCGACACTTATGCTGAACTGGCCTTTGGCGACCAGCTCTTCAGCCAGGACGGTAAAACGTTCCGCTTCGATTCCATGGTTTCCTACGAAGCCATCAACCAGGGTAACGACTACCAGGCATTTGACGGCGCCGACGATGTCAACGGCGTCGATTTTGCCGGCGAGGAAACCACTCACAACAACGGCAACCCCTATAGCGGCGGCGAAGTAGCGGTGCGTCAGCTTTACGTGTCCGGCACTAACGTCATCGAATCTCTGCCTGGCGCCACGCTCTGGGCTGGCAAGCGCTACTACAAGCGTCACGACGTGCACCAGCTGGACCTGTACTATATTAACAACTCCGGCTACGGTGCCGGCGTTGAAAACATTCAGGCCGGTGCTGGCCAGTTCTCCGCTGCATGGATCAACTTTGACAAGCAGGAAAGCAACACCATCGTTCAGAACAACAAGCTGGACCTGCGCTACGCCTTCCCGGTTGGCGAAAGCACGCTGACACTGGCGGGCATCTATGGCATGGCCGACCTGACCGATGAGCAGGAAGCGGCCGACATCATGGACGAGGATGGTTTCTTTGGTACCGTTGAGCTTGCGACGGGCTTTATGGGCGGCTTTAACAAGTTCGTCCTGCAGTATGCGACCGACTCACTGGGCGAAGCAGCATTCAATAACCAGGGTGGCAATTCAAGCCTCAATGGGCCCTACTACCCCGGTACGCTTGAGAAGAGCTGGCGGGTTCTGAACCATGGTGTAATCAAACTCGGTGGCCCGTGGGAGCTTGGCTACTCCGCCCTGTATTCCAAAGGTGAAACCTACGGCCCGATCAATGAAGAAGAACCCACCCGCCTGAGCGTTGTTGCTCGCCCGATCTACAACTGGAACTCCGTGACCAGCACGGCTCTGGAAATTGGCTACGAGGACGTGCACCAGCCCTATAACGACGAAGAGACCGATCTGCAGAAGGTAGCCATTGCGCAGCAGTGGAGTGCCGGTCCCGGTTACTGGGCACGCCCGGTGATCCGCGCCTACGCCGCAGCGTTCTTTGGCGATCAGGCGGAAGCCGCTCGCAGTGAGGGCATCGATGGCGACATCCAGATCGGTGCCCAGATCGAAACCTGGTGGTAAGGCTCTAAACCCCACACACTCTCGTTGGACCTCCTTGGGCCGGCTTTTCAGCCGGCCTTTTTTGTGCGCTCTCCCTTTACTTTCTACTCCCCGTACGCCCCGCGGACTACGCCTGCAAAAGTCCGTTGCCGAAGGATGTGTGCCGAATCGCTTCGCGCAACTATGACCGTGTGACGCTTGCGTACAGGTCCTGCCGGTTCGCAGGCAACACCCCAAACAAAAACAATGGCAAAAGGATACACGTTATGCCTGACCATAAACGGGTTGCCGGCGGCTGGGCCCTGGCACTCTCCCTGGCCCTTGTCGGCT
Organism: Marinobacter salarius; assembly: GCF_032922745.1. Lineage (NCBI taxonomy): Bacteria > Pseudomonadati > Pseudomonadota > Gammaproteobacteria > Pseudomonadales > Marinobacteraceae > Marinobacter > Marinobacter salarius. The sequence continues at coordinate 2,544,619 of NZ_CP136693.1, read as the reverse complement.
GTAACTCCGATAGCAGCAACTCTTCACCCGATTCCGGCAACAACGGTGGAAACGACGACTCAACCGCCCTGCTGGAACCCGGCGACAACGAAGCCATCCTCTATTACAAACGCCCCGCCGGCGACTACGACGGCTGGGGGCTCCATCTCTGGAACGACACCGCAGCCGGTTGCGATGGCCTGGCGGAAGGCGTGCCTACCGAGTGGACCGACCCACACACCTCCAGTGGTGTGAACGACACCTACGGCGCCTATTACATCATTCCCATGCGCGATGGCGGAGACTGCATGAACTTCATCATGCACAAGGGTGATGAGAAAGACCTGGGTGACAATGATAAACGCTGGCATTTTGGCGCCCTGGGCAATCGGATCTTCACGATCAGCGGCAGTCAGTTGCTCTCCCCCGACCCGATCGAAGCCGAGGAACTGGCCGTCGACGGCGCCAAGGCACACTGGCTGGATGCCAATACGCTTGTTTTTGCCGACACCGCCTCGGCAACCCGAGTCGAACTTCGATATGACGCTGGCGCCGGCATCACTGTCGATGACTCCGATAAAACTCTGAACGGGGGCACCGCTATTGAGCTGAGCGCAACCACCCTCTCGCCAGATCTGAAAGAGGCATTCCCCCATCTTGCGGGCTGGCCGGCCTATAGCGTGGACACAGACAGTCAGACCAAAATGGACGCTTTGCGCGGCCAACTGATTGCCGGCGCCTACAATGGCAATGATGAGCTGATATCGGCTACCCGCCTTCAGATCCCGGGTGTGCTCGACGATCTCTATGCCTATGACGGCACTCTGGGCGCTACCGTTAGCGGCGCCGATACCGGGTTTGCAGTTTGGGCCCCAACCGCCCAGAGCATGCGCCTGCACGTGTTCAATGCCGACGGCAGCATGGTGAGCGGCTATCCGGTAGACATGATTCGGGAGAATGGTGTCTGGAGGCATACCGGCAATACCACCGATGTCGACCGTAAGTTCTACCAGTATGAAGTGACGGTCTACCACCCCCGTACCGATGCCATCGAAACCACTATGACATCGGACCCCTATGCCCTGAGCCTTTCCGAAAATGGGGTGTATGCGCAGGTCGTCGACCTGGCTGACAGCGACTTGAAACCGGCCAACTGGGACAGCCTGACCCCACCGACAGTGCAGGCACCCGAGGATGTCGTGGTGTATGAAACCCATATTCGCGATTTCAGCGCCACCGACGAAACCGTTGCAGCGGCCAATCGGGGCAAGTACGCCGCCTTTACGGAATCCACCAGCGATGGCGTCACCCACTTGGAAAGCCTGGCGAACGCTGGCATCACCCACCTCCACCTGCTGCCGTCCTTCGATATCGCAACGATCAACGAAGACCCGGCCGAGGTGGTCAATATCAACGACGACTTCAGCAAACTGTGCGACCTGTCCGACGAAGCCGCAGCGAACTATGCGGACCTCTGCGGCAGTGGCGATACCATCCGCACGGTCCTGGCATCCTTCGACCCGACAACCGGCGACGCCCAGGCGCTGTATGGCACTTTTCGTGGCCTCGACAGCTTCAACTGGGGCTATGACCCCGTCCACTACACCGTTCCCGAGGGCAGCTATGCCTCCGATGCCAACGGCGTAACCCGGATACGGGAATTCCGTGAAATGGTGCAGTCCGCCACCAATCTGGGCCTGAACGTGGTCCTGGATGTGGTCTACAACCACACCAACGCCTCTGGGCTTGCCGACAAGTCGGTCCTCGACAAACTGGTCCCCGGCTACTACCACCGCCAGAACCCCGAAACCGGTGTCGTTGAGCAATCAACCTGCTGTGAAAATACGGCGTCCGAGCACCGGATGATGGAAAAACTGATGATCGACTCCCTGGTCACCTGGACATCGGAGTACGGCATTTCCGGATTCCGCTTCGATCTGATGGGGCATCACATGCTGTCGAATATGGAGAAGGCATTGGCCGCCGTAACTGCAGTCGATCCAGACACCTACTTCTACGGTGAGGGCTGGAACTTCGGTGAAGTCGCCGATAACGCTCGTGGTGTCAACGCCATCCAGCCGAACATGGCCGGAACGGGCATCGGCTCCTTCAACGACCGCCTGCGTGACGCCGTACGTGGTGGTGCCCCCTTCGATGGCGGCGACGCACTGCGCGCCAACCAGGGCTTCAGCAATGGTCTGTTCAGCATTCCCAACGACCGAAACAGCGGCAGCGACGCTGAGAAAACTCGACTACTGCAGATCAGCGACTGGATCCGTGTTGGCATTGCCGGCAGCTTGAGCGACTATTCACTGGTCACCGCTGATGGCACCACCAGAACCGGCGGAGAGATCGATTACAACGGTCAGAATGCCGGGTATACCAGCGATCCCCAGGAAATCATCAACTACGTCTCCAAGCACGACAACCAGACGCTCTGGGACAACAACCAGTACAAGGCGGATTTCGCCGCCACGCTTCAGGAACGTGCCCAGATGCAGGTGGTGAGCCTTTCCGTCCCCATTCTCAGCCAGGGCATTCCCTTCATCCATATGGGCTCGGAATTGCTGCGTTCCAAATCCATGGAAAGGGACAGTTACGATTCCGGGGACTGGTTTAATGAAGTCGACTTCAGTTACCAGGAAACCGCCTGGAATCGTGGCCTGCCCCGTCAGGACAAGGACGGCGCGAACTGGGACCTGATCACCGAGATCATCGGCCAGTTCCAGGCCGGCCCAACGCCAAGCGAGATCGACTACACCCGCGAGCAGGTCGAGAAGTTGTTGACGGTTCGTGGCGAAAGCGAGCTCTTCCGTCTACGCACCGCTGAACAGGTCAGTGAACGGCTGTCGTTCCACAACACCGGCCCCAGTCAGGTACCCGGCGTGATCGCCTTCAGTCTGGACGATGGCCCCGACAACGGCCTGGCCGATCTGGACAGTGACGTGAATCAGATCGTCGTGGTGATCAACAGCACAGGGACCCAACAGGCACTGGACACCAGCCTTAACGAGGTCTTCTCAGTGATGACGGACACCTCCCCGGAACAGACCGCTGCGGCAGCGAACGGCACCTTCACGGTACCCGCCCTGTCAGTGGCTGTATTCAATCGATAAGGCCGCTGACAACGGCACCTGGCGGCCCCGTGGAGGAACAGATCCCATGGGGCCAGCAACCATAAAGGAGACAATCATGAACAGGAAACTCACAACGCTGGCTTTGGCCTCGGTTATGGCCATCACAGCCGGTTGTGCCACCACCGGTGGTGAACGCGATTACAGCAAATCCTTGTATCTACGTGGGCAATTTGCCTGGTGGGATGCACTGCCGGAATACAAGGTCAAGAAAGTGGACAACGGGCTCTATCGCACGGAAGTGGAACTCAAGGCTGACGGGCAACCCTACGAGTTCAAGTTTGGTGATGCCAACTGGACGTCAGGCACCAATTGCGGCTATCTGTCGGAAGAAGACAAAGATGTCCAGCTGAACAAACCGGTAAAGACTAATTGCTCCGCGGTCTTCGAAAACTTCCGCTTTACCCCGCCCGAGACCGGTACCTATGGGTTCTACTTCGATGTACGCGGGGAGACCCCCGAAATCTACATCGACGAGGCCATCGAGTAGGAGGGGGAGTTACCTCCCCCGTCCTCTCACACCACCGGGCATACGGTTCCGTACCACGGCGGTTCATGGTCGGCTCTGAAGCCGAGTCATCGTATCCAGCAAGCTTACCAGAGACAGACGGTCGAATACCCTCTTAGGCAGGGCCGCGTTCATATGAGTCGCGCCACTGTTCCACCAGGGTCCACGACCATTGGTCGCGCTCCTCCAAGCCCTTATCTCAGTCAAGCCTAGCCGTACCAGGTTGCGGGCCCGCGTGCGGGTCCGCTTCCACTGCTGCCACAGGATCAGGCGAAGCCGCCGTCTTATCCAGCCATCCAGGGCTTCGACCGAACGCTTCGAGGCGGTCAGGCGATAGTAATTTGCCCAGCCTCTCAGCACCGGGTTCAGGTTCCGGATGGTGGTCGTCAACGACTGTCCCCGTGACCGTTTCAGCAGGGGGCGAAGCTTGGCCATGAAGGCCTTCAGGCTTTTGGGCGCGACTCTCAACCGGACCTGACGTTTATGCCAGCTCACGCTGTAACCCAGAAAGCTCCGACGCCAGGGGCGGTCCACGGCGCTTTTCACCGTATTCACCTTCAGGCGCAAGCGCGTTTCCAGGAAGTGGGTAATACTGGCCATCACCCGTTCGCCGGATCTTTTGCTGCTGACGTAAATGTTGCAGTCGTCCGCATAGCGGCAGAACCGGTGTCCCCGCCGCTCCAGCTCCCGATCCAGTTCGGTCAGGAGCACGTTAGAGAGCAAGGGCGACAGGGGGCCGCCTTGCGGCGTGCCTTCCCGTCTCGGGCTGACCAGTCCTCCTTCGAGCATGCCGGCTTGCAGGTAACGCCGGATCAGGGTGAGTATCCGCCGGTCGGCTATGCGACAAGCCAGCAGGCTCATCAGCACATCGTGGTTGACCCGGTCAAAGAACTGGGCCAGATCCAGATCGACCACCCAGCGGTGGCCGTCGTTGATGTGTTGCTGCATCGCCTTGACCGCCTGGTGGGCACTTCGACCGGGGCGGAACCCATAGCTGTGATCCGAGAAGGTCGGCTCCAGCATCGGGCTCAGTGTTTGGTGAAGTGCTTGCTGGATCAGGCGATCCTGCACCGTCGGAATACCCAGTATCCGTTCCCCGCCTTGCGGCTTGGGGATGCTGACCCGGCGTACCGGTTGAGGATGGTAGTCTCCGGCCAACAGCCGCTCGCGCAGTGTTGGCCAATGCTGTTGCAGGTGGCCCTTCAGGGCTGTTACCGGCATCTGATCGACGCCAGCCGCCCCTTTGTTGGACACCACCCGCTGATACGCACGCATCAGGTTCGGGCGCTCAAGCACCTGCTCCATCAGCGCGTTCGGCTCCGCGTTCGTCCACGGGTGAGCCCCCGCGCCTGCCTCGACACGGGCCTCAGTACCTGCCGGGTTCCGCCCAACCCCTTCCTGAATGCCCTGACCCATCCGGGTCGCTTCTGTCTTCATAAGCACATCACGAGAACTCACCGTCTACTAACGGCCAACCATGTTCGGTCCTTCAGTACGCGGTAACGCACCTACTATGACCTCGGCTGAGTTCTGGCTCCCCATCCCCACCTCTCGCGAAGTGAGTAGCACAGCGGCAGAGAACCAGACTTCCCAGGGTAAGACGCGTGACCTTCACACTTATGCCAGCCGCATTTACGTCCACACCTTCCGTGCAAGTACAGGGCTTTGACGATAGTTGACGCCTTACCCGGTGTGACCGCCTCATATGCGATTTCTGTTCGTCAGGCCAGTGCTTTGCCTGCGGCTTCCTTCAGATTCCATCTCACGATGGACACCCTTGCCGTCCGGCTAGTGGTTCCCCTTGCCGGGTCCACAGGGGACTTGCACCCCCAAGTCATCCGGCCAGCACCACCTGTACCGGAACAGCGCCCGTCAAGGCGCTACGCGCCATGCCTGGCGCACAACTAAAAAAGCCCGGGACGTTGCCCGGGCCTCTCGTGCAGTGCAAAAAGGCACCCGATAACGGGTGCCTTTTTGTTTACGGCCGCTCTATTTCGGCGTTCTCCCTGAGGAACTGCTGATATGCCTGATACTCGCGCTGCCCCTCAAGTGACGCGAGGAAACCGCGAAGCTGCCGGAATTCACCACCATCCCGGTTCACGTCACCCTCGTTAACCGCATCAAGGGCCACGATGGTCGCGCTGTCATTGGACACCACCGAGCCGTAGACATTGCCACCATCACCAGGGCGCTGAAGTGAAAACACCTGGGACATGACAGCACCACCGAGCTCTGAGTTGCTCCTGGGCTGATCCTCATAGGATTGCCACTCCTCAAGCGCCAACTCTTCAATGTTCTTGCCTGATTCAAGGTCAGCGATGATCGCGTCAGCACGCTCGCTGAGCGCTTCGCGAGTCTTCTGACTGGTCAGCGCCGCACGGATTTCATCGGCCACTTCTTCAAGCGGCTGCTGTTGTGCTTCCTGGTACTCACCCACCCGAGCCACGACGGACATGTTATCGCCGACGTCAATGAGCTCGGTGTTAAAGCCTTCGGTCAATACATCCTCGGAAAACAACTGGCGGATCAGACCCGCGTGATCAAAGGGCGCTTCACCCCCGTTCCGGGTGATACCACTCTTTTCCCGCACTTCAAGGCCCAGCTCCTCTGCAGGGCCGGACAGATCGTCAGCCGCATAGGCCAGGTCCGCAAGCTCTGAGCGAACTTCGGCAAAACGCTCGGTGGCCTCACGCTGGGCAAGCTCACGGCGGAGTTGATCTTCCAGCTCTGCCAATGGGGGTGCTTCGGTTTTCTGCACGTCCTCAAGCTTGATGAGATGAACACCGAAGCTGGTGGACACCGGATCGGATACTTCCCCTTCTTCAAGTGCAAACAGAGCTTCTTCGAAGGCCGGATCGTAGACACCGCGCTCAGCAAAACCCAGATCGCCCCCCTGCTCTGCGGAAACCGTATCCACAGAGAATTCTTCAGCCAGCGCTGCAAACGACTCACCGCCTGTCAGACGCTCCTGAATCGTCGCCATGGTCTCTTCAGCGTTCTCTCCATCCTCAATCAGGATGTGTGAGGCACGTCGTTCTTCGCGGGCCAACTCAGAGGACCGCTGTTCATAATAGTCTCGCAGTTGGTCATCACTGACATCGATGGTTTCGGCAAGTGCTGCCAATGACAGAACGATGTAATTGGCATCCACGCTCTCAGGCAGCTTGAAGGCGTCCTGATTCTCATCGTAGTACGCTTCCACATCGGCCTCGGTCACCTCCACTTGATCGCTCACAGCGTCTGCAGAGAGCGTCGTCACACGGAAGTCACGGGTCTGGTTCTGGATGCGCAGCAACTGGGCCACATTTTCATCCGTCACTACGCCGCTTTGAGAGATACCAGCACGGATCTGGTTAACCACATACTGCTTCCGCATGGTTTCGCGGAACTCGGCAACGCCCATTCCCATATTCCTGACCGCAGAGACAAACCGGTCGCGGTTAAAGGTACCGTCCACCTGGAACTGGGGCATCTGAGTGATCAGGGAGTCAATATCGGCATCGGAGAGTTCCAACCCCTGGTCTTCGGCGTTCAGGGTCATCACTTTTTGCTGGATCAGGGCATCGAGAACATCCTGACGTACCTGATCTTCATCCAGCAACGACGGATCCGGATTCTCCATCTCGGACAGGCGGCGTTGACTCTCGATCTGTACAACCCGGAGGAATTCCCTCTCGGTGATGTCTTCCCCATTGACCGTTGCCACTTCAGGCTCGCCGGAAAAACCACCGACAATCGCGTCCATTCCCCAGATCGAAAGTGAAACAATCAGAAGGCCAATGATGATTTTGGCAATGGTGCCCTGGGCATTTTCCCGAATATCTTGAAGCATGTCTCTCCCGGATCCCTAATCAAAGTCTGTGAGGGTCTCTTAACGTAAAAAGGCGCATTCTTTCAGGAATGCGCCTTGAATTCATCTGGAGCAGGCTGGCAGCGGTATCGCCACCGGACCAACCGCTCCGACAATGACCGGGAACCCCGGACATTGCCAGATGAAAGAGTCCGTTACTTAACGGAGTCTTTCAGGGCCTTACCTGCCTTGAACCCAGGCACTTTGGAGGCCGGGATCTTGATCTCGGCACCCGTCTGCGGGTTACGGCCAGTACGAGCGGCACGCTCTTTAACAGAGAAAGTACCAAAACCAATCAGGGTTACCTGATCGCCTTTTTTAAGGGCACCGGTGATAGAGGTGGTCATGGCATCCAGAGCACGGCCAGCAGCGGCTTTGGAGATATCTGCGGATTCTGCAATTGCATCGATCAGTTCGGACTTGTTCACACTAAACCCCTTCGATTTCAGGTTGAAGATGTTATAGGTTGGTTTGTTGTTTCCTGGACGTTCCCGACTATCGCATAAGCGGTCAGAGAATTCCATTCTTCACTATTTTTATTCCTTTCGGTTACTAACCGGCGTTCGGAATAGGCACTAACTGCGCGGGAGCCCTTGATATTGGCTGCTTCACGGCGAAACAGTTATACCAATGGGCTCTCTCGCATGTCAACAATACAACGAGGGTTTAATGTGTATTTATGCGCTCAGCCGCGTCGCCGTCATCGTCACGGGGAGTACCAGCACCCGGTTTCGAGGACGAATCTTCCGCACGTGGCTCGGGCGGATAGGCCAGTGCAATGTCCAGCACCTCATCAATCCATTTTGCAGGTCGGATATCCAGTGATTCCTTGATATTCTCCGGTATCTCTTTGAGATCTCGAACATTTTCATCCGGGATAATCACCGTCTTGATGCCGCCTCGATGGGCCGCCAGAAGCTTTTCCTTGAGGCCTCCGATGGCCAGCACGCGCCCCCTCAGGGTGATCTCGCCGGTCATCGCCACATCGGCCCGAACCGGAATCTGGGTCAATGAAGAAACCAGTGCCGTGCACATGCCGATACCGGCGCTAGGACCATCTTTTGGCGTCGCACCCTCAGGAACGTGGACGTGCAGATCGTGTTTTTCATGGAAATCGTCACTGATACCCAATCCCAACGCACGACTTCTGACCACTGTCAGGGCAGCCTGGATTGACTCCTGCATCACATCGCCCAGGGAGCCGGTCTTGACCACCCGCCCCTTGCCTTTGGTCAGTGCACATTCAAGAGTCAGCAGCTCACCACCAACCTGGGTCCAGGCAAGACCCGTCACCTGTCCAACCTGGTTCTTCTCTTCGGCCAGGCCATACTTGAACTTCTTGACACCAGAATAGTCTTCCAGCATCTCCGGCGAGAGCGTCACAGAGGCCTTGTCACCGCTTTCAACATGATCACGCACCACTTTACGGCAGATCTTGGCGATCTCACGCTCAAGGCCGCGTACGCCAGCCTCACGAGTGTAATAGCGAATCAGGTCACGAAGCGTTTGCTCCGGCATGTCCAGTTCGTTTTTCCGCAGGCCATTGGCCTTGACCTGTTTGGGCAACAGATACTTCAGCGCAATATTGACCTTCTCGTCCTCGGTGTACCCGGGAATACGGATAATTTCCATGCGGTCCAGCAGCGCCGGCGGAATGTCCATCGAGTTCGACGTGCACACAAACATCACATCGGAGAGATCGTAGTCGACCTCCAGGTAATGGTCGTTGAAGGTGTGATTCTGTTCCGGGTCGAGCACTTCCAGCAACGCTGATGCCGGGTCGCCGCGATGGTCCATGCCCATTTTGTCGATCTCGTCGAACAGGAACAGCGGGTTCTTCACCCCCACCTTGGACAGCTTCTGCAGCAACTTGCCCGGCAAAGCCCCGATATAGGTTTTGCGATGGCCACGAATCTCCGCCTCATCACGGACGCCACCCAGCGCCATACGCGTGTACTTGCGATTTGTTGCGCGGGCGATCGATTGGCCAAGAGACGTCTTACCAACACCGGGAGGACCTACCAGACAGAGAACCGGACCCTTCACTTTCTTTACGCGGCTCTGGACAGCCAAATACTCCAGAATCCGCTTCTTGACTTCGTCCAGACCGTAGTGGTCCTCATCCAGAATGTCGCGGGCCTTCTCGATGTCGTGACGAACCCGGCTGCGCTTTTTCCACGGAATGGCAAGCATCCAGTCGATGTAACCACGCACAACCGTTGCCTCCGCAGACATCGGTGACATCATTTTGAGCTTGTTCAATTCCGCTTCGGTTTTCTTGCGAGCTTCTTCGGGCAGGCCGGCTTCTTCCAGCTTCTGTTCAAGCTCTTCAAAATCGTTGTTGCCCTCACCAAGGCTGCCCATCTCCTTCTGGATGGCCTTCATCTGCTCATTGAGATAGTACTCCCGCTGACTGCGCTCCATCTGTTTCTTGACGCGGCCGCGGATGCGTTTTTCGACCTCGATCAGATCAATTTCGCCGTCCAGCTTGCCCAGAAGCAAGTCAACGCGCTGACGAATCTCGAGGGCTTCGAGGAGTTCCTGCTTCTCGGGAATCTTCAGTTCCAGATGAGCCGCCATGGTATCTGCGAGGCGCTCAAGCTCATTGATGCCGGTCAGCGCATTAGAGACTTCCGAGGGCACTTTCCTGGAGAGTTTCACGTACTTCTCGAACTCGTCCATCAGGGTTTTGACCAGTACTTCCTCTTCCTTGGCCGGCAGCGAGTCCTCATCCATCAGCATGGCCGTACCGGCGAGATACTCGTCATCAGCGATGCCGGTAATGGTTGCACGGGCGTTGCCCTCCACCAGGACCTTAACAGTGCCATCCGGCAACCTGAGCATTTGCAATACCGTGGCTACAGTACCCATGGCAAACACATCATCCGGGCCTGGTTCGTCCGTTGACGCATCTCTCTGGGCCACCAGCAGGATTTCCTTGTTGCCCTCCATGGCCGCTTCCAGTGCCTGTATGGACTTCTCTCGACCCACAAACAGCGGCACCACCATGTGCGGGAACACCACCACATCTCTCAGTGGCAACAGCGGGTATTCTTGCACGGACTCTTCAGGTATCAGGGTCATAGAAAATCCTCTGACGATGTTTGATTCAGCTTACCACCCTTCATTGGGGCGACAGCAAAAATTGCAATCTTTTTACGCTCCCAGGCACCATTTCCCGACCCGGTGCAGGCATAAAAAAAGGGCGTTTCCGCCCTTTTTAAACGCCGACTAACCGGAGAATCAATCTTCCGGCACCGCCTTGGCGTGGTCGCTGCTCGCATAAATTTTGAAGGGCTCGGATTGGCCGCTGATGACGCTCTCATCGATAACCACCTTCGAGACGTCATGCTCAGACGGTATCTGATACATGGTATCCAGCAATGTCGCCTCCATGATGGAACGAAGACCACGGGCGCCCGTTTTGCGCTCCATGGCCTTGCGAGCGACAGCCCGCAGCGCGTCTTCTCGAAAGTCCAGTTCCACGCCTTCCATGTCAAACAGCTTCTGGTACTGTTTGGTCAGAGCGTTCTTGGGCTCAGTCAGTATCTGGACAAGCGCTTCTTCATCCAGTTCCGTCAGAGTTGCCACAACCGGCAGACGACCGACAAACTCAGGGATCAGGCCATACTTGACCAAGTCCTCGGTTTCGACATCCTTTATGATATCGCCCGTGTTCTTGGTGTCGTCCGGACTCTTCACCAGCGCAGAGAAACCGATACTGCTGCGCTCTGAGCGCTCCTGGATCACCTTATCCAGGCCGGCAAAGGCGCCGCCGCAGATAAACAGCATGTTGCCGGTGTCCACCTGCAGGAATTCCTGCTGTGGGTGTTTGCGGCCACCCTGGGGAGGAACCGACGCCACGGTTCCCTCAATCAGCTTGAGCAGGGCCTGCTGAACGCCTTCCCCGGAAACGTCCCGGGTAATGGACGGGTTGTCAGACTTGCGGGAAATTTTGTCAATTTCGTCGATGTACACGATGCCTCGCTGGGCCTTGTCGACATCATAATCGCATTTCTGCAGAAGCTTCTGGATGATGTTCTCGACGTCCTCACCGACGTAGCCGGCTTCGGTCAATGTGGTCGCATCGGCAATGGTGAAGGGAACATTCAGCATTCGAGCCAGCGTTTCCGCAAGCAGGGTTTTACCACTACCCGTCGGGCCGATCAGCAGAATATTACTCTTGCCAAGTTCTACCTCGGCTTTGCCCTCACCATAACGAAGGCGCTTGTAGTGGTTATAAACCGCTACGGATAGCACCACCTTGGCCCGGTCCTGGCCGATCACGTATTCATTCAGCGTGTCGCGGATTTCAGCGGGTGTCGGAAGACGATCACTGGCCTCTTCCTGTGCATTTTCCTGGATTTCCTCCCGGATAATATCGTTGCACAGATCGACGCACTCGTCGCAGATGAACACCGAGGGCCCTGCAATGAGCTTACGGACTTCATGCTGGCTCTTTCCACAAAACGAGCAGTACAGCAACTTGCCGTTATCGTCGCCCCTGCCGTTTCTTTCATCTGCCATTGAAATACCTCTGAGCTTGGTTTGCCGGCGCACTCACCTCAATACGCCAGCAGGGAATGTTGCGATTACCTTCAGTATTATTTATTCGGTACACGCTTATCAAGTATAGAATCAATCAGCCCGTAGTCCTTCGCCTGCTGAGGATCCATGAAATTATCACGGTCCGTATCCTTGGCGATGGTGTCCAGCTTCTGACCGGTGTGATGAGCCAGGATGGAATTCAGGGTGTGGCGGATCTTCAGAATCTCACGTGTGTGGATCTCAATATCCGTTGCCTGACCCTGGTAACCGCCTAACGGCTGATGAATCATCACCCGCGAATTCGGCAGGCAGGCACGCTTGCCCTCTGCACCGCCCGCCAGCAGGAACGCGCCCATGCTGGCAGCTTGACCCACACACAGCGTGGCCACGTCGGGCTTGATGAACTGCATGGTGTCGTAGATAGACATACCCGCAGTAACGGAGCCGCCCGGGCTGTTGATGTACAGATGAATGTCCTTGTCCGGGTTCTCGGACTCCAGGAACAGCAACTGAGCCACAATCAGGTTGGCCATATGGTCTTCAACCGGGCCCACCAGGAAGATTACCCGCTCTTTTAACAGACGGGAAAAGATGTCAAAAGAACGTTCGCCTCGTGCGGTCTGCTCGATAACGATTGGTACCAGGCCGGAATTGGTAACCATTGCGGGACCATCAATTGGTGTCTGCGTCATGATGCGCGTGAACTCCTTCTGGACAATGGAGTGGCGTTTTTTCGCCACCGCTTATAAATCAGCTACGCCTCGTTTTTCTTATCGCTACTGTATTAGCTATTACTGTGCCAGCACCGGGCCAAGATGAAAACAGCCGGACGTACCGGCTGTTCTACTTCCCAGGCATGCCAGGGCCAATCTGTCATGGCCCGGACATCTTTAACGCTGCTGCTGACCGGCCTGGATAGCCTCTTCGTACTTAAGCTTCTTCTCCTTGACCTTGGCCTGGCCAAGAATCAGATCAACAACCGCATCCTCAAGAACAGACGACTCGATCTGCTGCTTCTGCTCCGGGCTGCTGTTGAAATGCGCCACAACCTCTTCAGGTTGTTCATACGTTGACGCAATTTCCTGGATCTTTTCATCCACTTTAGCAGCATCTGCCTTAAGGTCATTCTGCTTGACCACTTCCTGGAACAGAAGGCCTGTTTTCACACGACGGCGGGCCTGCTCGTCGAAGATTTCCTTGGGCAACTGCTGGAAGTCTACCTGGCCGCCGAACCGCTGTACGGCGTCCTGGCGCAGGCGATCGATCTCCTGATCCACGAGGGACGCGGGCACTTCAAGCTCGGTGCTTTCAAGAAGCCCTTCAACCACGTCATTCTTGACCTTGTTGGAGACCGCCTGCTTGAGCTCACGCTCCATGTTCTTCTGCACTTCTTCACGGAACGTGGCTTCGTCTTCAGCGTCGATACCAAATTTCTTGAAGAATTCAGCATCCAGCTCCGGAAGCTGCGGCTCCTGAACCTCGTGAATCTTGATGTCGAATTTAGCCGGCTTGCCCGCCAGCTCTTCGTTCTGGTAGTCCTCCGGGAAGGTCACTTCGATCTCAAGCTCTTCACCGGCTTTGCCGCCAACGATGCCCTTCTCGAAACCGGGGATCATCTGGCCGGAGCCAAGGGTCAGCTTATGGTTCTCGGCAGCACCGCCCTCGAACTCTTCACCATCAACAGTGCCTTTAAAATCAATCAGCACCACGTCCTTGTTCTTGGACTTGCGCTTGACCGACTTCATGGTGGCCTGCTGGCGACGCAGGTTGTCGATCATGGTGTCGACGTCTTTATCGGCAATCTCGGCTTTCGGCTTTTCCACGGAGATCTTGCTGAAGTCACCCAGCTCCACTTCCGGCAATACTTCGAAAATGGCAACGAACTCGAGGTCCTTGCCCTCTTCCATGGTTTTCGGCTCGAACTTCGGCCACCCCGCCGGATTGATGTCCTGCTCCTGCAGTGCCTTGATGTAGTTGTCGCGCATAACCTCGCCGACAATCTCCTGACGGACACTGTCACCAAAACGACGCTTCACCACACGCATGGGCACCTTGCCCGGGCGGAAACCGTTCATCTTTACCGTGCGAGCGGTTTCCTGCAGGCGTTTCTGAACCGCCTGGTCGATTTCCTGGGCGGGCACACCGATTGTCATCCGACGTTCGATGTTGGAGGTCGTTTCAACAGACACTTGCATGGAAGATCCTCAAATTACAGGTTCGGTATGTGAATGAAAATAAAAGCTAAAATCGATTTCAGGACGAATTCCCTGAAAAGGACGTAAATTTAAAAGCGGGTAGTTTATCACGGTTTGCCGTGCCGAGAGAATCCACCAGTTACAGGCAGTTTCAGGGAACGCAACCTCACCGTCCTATCATCTGAAATGAGATTTGGGGACTAAACTATAAAAAGAAAGGGGGTTGCGCACTCCAATGCGACGGGAATCACTTTCCAACCACTTTTTATAACCCATAAAAAAAACCCCCTCAGACTATCTGAGAGGGTTTTTGATTTGGTACCTCGGGAGGGACTTGAACCCCCACGCCTTGCGGCAACAGGACCTAAACCTATCGTGTCTACCAATTCCACCACCGAGGCAAAAAAATCGGAATTCTTAACCTAAAAGAGCCATTGATCACTGCAAGCAGGAAAGTGGGGTGGACGAAGGGGTTCGAACCCTCGACCGCAGGAGTCACAATCCTGAGCTCTACCAACTGAGCTACGTCCACCACATCCAGACTACCGCCGGGCAGACCCCAACAGGCACTTCAGGTAAACTTTGCTGATTCGGTGTCTCCGGGACGGATCAAACCGTCTGCGGTATGGCGCGCCCGGCAGGACTCGAACCTGCGACCACCGGCTTAGAAGGCCGATGCTCTATCCAGCTGAGCTACGAGCGCATAAACCGTTCGCCCACCTGACTGTTCAATATCCTGGACTGACCAGAAAGTGGTCGGGGTAGAGAGATTCGAACTCCCGACATCCTGCTCCCAAAGCAGGCGCGCTACCAGACTGCGCTATACCCCGTCTCAACTGAACAACAGATACCTCAGCAAAGTTGGCGCGCATATTACCGGCGCCGAACCGGTCCGTCAACACGCAATTGGGGTTTTCGCCCATTGATTGGCGACGGAGCCCAAGCATGAGACAATGCTGCGCCTTTATTTTCGCACAACCGACAAGACAAAGACATGAGCGCCAAACTGATCAACGGAAAAGATATCGCCGCTGCTGTTCGACAACAAGTTGCGGCAGGAACTGAAGCCCGAAGGCAACAGGGGCTTCGTGCTCCTGGGCTGGCTGTGGTACTGGTAGGGAATGACCCGGCCTCGCACGTATACGTAGGCAATAAACGCAGGGCCTGTGATGAGGCGGGCATCATGTCGCTCTCCTACGACCTTCCGGAAGACACGTCACAGGAAGCCCTGGAGGCATTGGTTGACGAGCTCAACGAGAATCCTGATGTGGACGGCATCCTGGTGCAACTCCCCCTGCCCGACCATATGGATGCAGACCCCATTCTGGTAAAGATTCGCCCAGACAAGGACGTGGACGGCTTCCACCCCTACAACATCGGCCGCCTGATGCAGCGCAAGCCAGCTCTGAGACCCTGCACACCCGCAGGCGTCATCACCCTACTGGACAGCGTAGACACCCCTTACAAGGGCCAACACGCCGTAATCGTGGGCGCCTCCAATATCGTCGGCCGCCCCATGACGATGGAACTGCTACTCAAAGGCGCCACAGTGACGATATGCCACCGGTTTACCGACGACCTTGAGAAATTTGTGCGGGAAGCGGACATTCTGATTGCCGCGGTCGGAAAACCAGGACTGATCAAAGGCGAGTGGGTCAAGCCCGGTGCAACCGTCATTGATGTGGGCATCAATCGAATGGAAGACGGTAAGCTGAGCGGGGATGTGGATTTCGCAGCGGCTTCGGAGCGGGCTGCGTACATCACCCCGGTTCCAGGTGGCGTCGGGCCCATGACCATTGCCACGCTACTACAGAACACGCTCTATGCAGCGAACGAGTTACACAGGGATTGATCTAACCCCACAAAAAACCCCGCATTCGCGGGGTTTTTTTATCGCCGGCCCTGATTACTGACCGTACTTCTCTTTCGCCTTCAGACGATAGGCATGCAAAAGCGGCTCCGTGTAGCCATTTGGCTGTTCGCGGCCCTTGAGAACCAGATCCATGGCAGCCTGGAAGGCAATGCTGCCCTCAAACTCCGGCGCCATGTCGCGGTAGGACGGGTCGTTCTGGTTCTGGCGATCAACCACCGCGGCCATGCGCCTCATGGTTTCATTGATCTGCTCTTCGGTGCAGATGCCGTGGTAAAGCCAGTTGGTCAGCAACTGCGAAGCAATGCGCAGGGTTGCACGGTCTTCCATCAGGCCCACGTCGTTGATATCGGGAACCTTGGAGCAGCCGACACCGCTGTCGATCCAGCGCACCACATAGCCGAGGATACCCTGGGCATTGTTGTCCAGCTCCTGCTGGATTTCTTCTGCCGACAAGGATTTCGGATCGTCCATCACGGGCACGGTCAGGATGTCATCCAGGTTGGCACGGGTGCGGCTTTCCAGCTCTTGCTGGATATCCGCAACGCTCACCTGATGGTAATGGGTGGCATGCAGCGTAGCCGCTGTTGGTGACGGAACCCATGCGGTATTGGCGCCGGCTTTCGGGTGACCAATCTTGGCTTCCAGCATGCCCGCCATCAGGTCCGGCATGGCCCACATACCTTTACCAATCTGGGCAACACCACGGAAACCGGTTTCCAGCCCGACGTCCACGTTCCATTGCTCGTAGGCCTGGATCCAGGCAGCCTGCTTCATCGGCCCCTTGCGGATAAACGGCCCCAATTCCATGGAGGTATGGATCTCGTCGCCGGTGCGGTCAAGGAAGCCGGTATTGATGAACACGGCACGCTCCCTGGCGGCATGGATGCAGGACTTGAGGTTAACGGTGGTGCGTCGCTCTTCGTCCATAATGCCAACTTTCAGGGTGAAAGCCGGCAGGCCAAGCGCATCTTCAACGCGACCGAAAAATTCATTGGTAAACGCCACTTCTTCAGGACCGTGCATCTTCGGCTTGACGATGTAAACCGAGCCAGCAGTGCTGTTCTGAAGCTTGCCCGTGCTCTTGAGGTCGTGAATCGCAATCAGCGAGGTCATCAGACCGTCCATCAGCCCCTCAGGCACTTCACTGCCGTCTTTCAGCAGGATGGCCGGGTTGGTCATCAGGTGACCTACGTTACGCACAAACATCAAGCTGCGGCCTTTCAGCACCAGCTCTCCGCCTTCCGGCTTGGTGTAGGCACGATCATCGTGCATTGTGCGGGTGGTTTGCAGGCCGCTTTTCTCGAAGGTTTCTTCCAGATCGCCCTTCATCAGGCCCAACCAGTTGCGGTAGGCCAGAGCCTTATCATCCGCATCTACGGCAGCGACAGAATCCTCACAGTCCATGATGGTGGTCAGAGCTGACTCCATCAGCACATCTTTTACATGTGCCCCGTCATCCTTTCCGATCGGGTGGCTGGCATCGATTTGAATCTCGAAGTGCATGCCATTCTTGACCAACAGTACGCCAGTAGGTGCATCGGCGGCGCCGGTGTAACCCACAAAGCCGGACTCGTCTTTCAGACCAGTAGACTCACCGTTCTGCAACTTGACCACCAGCTTGCCACCCTCAACCAGATACTGGGCTGCGTTTTTATGGCTGCCAGAAGCCAGCGGAGCGGAACTGTCCAGAAGGTTGCGCGCAAATTCAATGACCTTGGCACCTCGAACCGGGTTGTAGCCACGGCCTTTTTCGGCGCCGTTTTCCTCGGAGATCGCATCGGTGCCGTACAGTGCGTCGTAAAGGCTACCCCAACGGGCGTTGGCAGCGTTCAGCGCAAAACGGGCGTTCATCACCGGAACCACAAGCTGGGGACCAGCCATGGTGGCCACTTCGGGATCCACGTTTGAGGTGGAGATCTTGAAGTCGCCGGGCTCATCAGCCAGGTAGCCGATATCCTTCAGGAAGGACTTGTACTTGGCCATGTCGAGCTTCTGGCCCTTGTGGTCACGATTCCAGGTGTCCATTTTCTCCTGGATGTCGTCGCGCTTGGCGAGCAGCTCTTTATTACGGGGAGCCAATTCGTGAGCAATCTTGTCGAACTCGGCCCAGAATTTGTCAGCGTCGACACCCGTGCCCGGAATTGCTTCGTTATTAACGAAATCGAACAGGTTCTTTGCGACCTGGAGGTCGCCGACTTGTACGCGTTCAGTCATCGTTGTTTGCCTCAGTGGGTTACTGTATTCCCTGCCCTTTTTACGGATTTACCCGCCAGGGCCGTTATAATTCGAGGGCGGTATTGTACGGGAATTTCCCTACAAGGTCATTCCCGCGCCAACAACACGACCTTTGGTTGACATCATCCTCTGCGCCAACTGGTGCCTTCGCGACTGTCATCCAGAATAATGCCTTTATCGGCCAACTCATCCCTTATACGGTCCGCCTCGGCGAAATCTTTCTGCTTTCGCGCATCGGCACGGGCCTGGATCATCGCCTCAATGTCGTCTGCACTGAGCTCGCCGCCAGTATCGGCCTGAAAGTAGGCTTCCGGGTCCTGCTGCAACAAACCCAGAACACCACCGAGCCTTACAAGCACCGCCGCTTGCTGGTTAGCCTTTTCGTCGCGCCCTTCCCTGCGGTCCAGGTTGATTTCATTAGCGACGGCATGAAGAACCGCAATGGCTCCTGCGGTGTTGAAGTCGTCATTCATGGCCTCAGCAAAGCGCTGGTCGTGTACCGTTTCCGCCACGTTTTTGGCCGGTACCAGACCACGCAGGGCATGATAGAGCCGGGTGAGCGTACGCCCTGCTTCCGCGAGATTGTCTTCCGAGTAATCCACCTGACTGCGGTAATGACTGGACACCAGGAAGTAACGCACCACCTCCGGCGCATACTTCTCAAAGATCTCACGGATGGTAAAGAAATTGCCCAGGGACTTGGACATTTTCTCCTTGTTCACCCGAATAGCGCCGGCGTGCATCCAGGTGTTTACGAATGTGTGGCCATTGGCGCACTCGGACTGGGCAATTTCGTTCTCATGGTGCGGGAATAACAAATCCGGCCCACCGCCGTGGATGTCGAAGGTCTCGCCGAGACAGCGATTGGACATGGCAGAGCATTCGATATGCCAGCCCGGCCGGCCGTCACCCCAAGGTGAAGGCCAACTTACCTCACCCTCTTTGGCGGCTTTCCAAAGTACAAAATCCGCTGGGCTTCGCTTGGCCTCCTGCACGTCTACGCGGGCACCGGCCACCAGATCCTCAAGCTTTTTCTTGCTGAGCTTGCCGTAGTCGGAATACGACTCGACGGAGAAATAGACGTCGCCGTTGCCAGCGGCATAGGCATGACCGCTTGAAACGAGCTTGTGGATCATGGCCACAATGTCATTAATGTAATCGGTCGCGCACGGCTCTTCGGTAGGCGACAGGACACCCAGCTTGGCCTCATCCTCGTGCATAGCCTTGATCATGCGCTTGGTGAGGTCACTATAAACTTCGCCATTCTCGTCGGCCCGGCGCAGGATTTTGTCGTCGATGTCGGTAATGTTGCGCACGTAATGGACATCGTAGCCGCTGTGACGCAAGTACCGCGTGATCACATCAAACGCCACCAACACCCGCGCATGGCCCAGATGACAGTAGTCATACACCGTCATGCCACAGACGTACATGCGAACCTTTCCCGGCTCTATCGGTTTGAACTCTTCCTTCTGCTGACTAAGGGTGTTGTAGATTCTAATCACGCTACGCTCGTTAAAAGTTTGAATAAATGTATCACCGAACTTACTTGCCCTTGCCCCACGAATCCCGGAGGGTCACTGTGCGGTTGAAGACCGGACGTCCTGCTGCCGCAGTCAGTTCCTGATCGCAGAAAAAATACCCCTCACGCTCGAACTGATATGGCAAATCAGTACGGGGCTGGGCCAAGCTCTTCTCTACTCTGGCGCCTTTGAGGACCACCAGAGATTCCGGGTTGATCAGGTCCACAAAGTCAGTCTCTTTATCACTGTCCGGCGACTCATGGTTGAACAGGCGGTCGTATTGATTGATATCCGTCTCAACGCTGTCAGTGGCCGACACCCAATGAACGACACCGTTCGGTTTGTAGCCTTCGGGGTTAACGCCCAGGGTATTTGGATCGTATTCACATTTCAGTTCAACAATCTCACCGCTGTCGTCACGGATAACCTCACGGCAGGTCATGACGTATCCGCCACGCAGACGCACCGCCTGATCCGGAGCAAGACGCTTCCATTTACGGGGCGGTTCTTCCGCGAAGTCTTCCCTGTCGATGTACAGAGTCTGGCTCCAGGTCACTTCACGCTCGCCCATGTCCGGGTTCTGGGGGTGAACCGGCAACACCAGGGTTTCGGTCTTGTCTTCCGGGTAATTGGTCAGTGTCACCTTCAACGGCCGCATTACACACATGGCGCGGGGCGAACGGGTGTTCAGGTCTTCACGGATGGCGTGCTCGAGCATCCCCATATCCACGGTGCCGCCGGCCTTGTTGACACCAATCATGTCGCAGAAGGTACGGATGGACTCCG
This sequence comes from Marinobacter salarius, assembly GCF_032922745.1. NCBI lineage: Bacteria > Pseudomonadati > Pseudomonadota > Gammaproteobacteria > Pseudomonadales > Marinobacteraceae > Marinobacter > Marinobacter salarius. Next base: position 2,523,988 of record NZ_CP136693.1, on the reverse strand, counting down.
GGGTATAACCACGGCGGCGCATGCCGGAGATGGTGGGCATGCGTGGGTCATTCCAGCTATCCACAAAGCCTTCATCCACCAAACGCTTGAGTTTGCGCTTGCTGGTGATGGTGTAATTGAGGTTCAGCCGGGCAAATTCGATCTGCCGTGGCTGGCAGGGAGCGGAGATGTTGTCCAGCACCCAGTCATACAACGGGCGATGATCCTCGAATTCCAGGGTGCACAGGGAATGGGTAATCCCCTCCATGGCGTCGGAAATCGGGTGGGTGAAGTCGTACATCGGATAGATGCACCATTTATCGCCAGTCTGGTGATGGTCGGCGTAGCGAATCCGGTACAGAATCGGGTCCCGCAGATTGATGTTCGGGGAGGTCATATCGATTTTGGCGCGCAACACCAGCTCACCGTTCTGATACTTACCGGCGCGCATATCGCGGAACAGCTGAAGGTTTTCTTCTACCGGACGGTCACGATAGGGGCTGTTCTGGCCCGGCTCTTTAAGCGTGCCGCGGTACTCGGCCATCTGATCGGCAGTCAGCGCGCACACATAGGCTTTGCCCTTTTCAATCAGCTCAACGGCGAAGTCGTAAATGGCGTCAAAATAGTCCGAAGCGTAGCGAACCTCTCCGCTCCATTCACAACCCAGCCAATGAACATCCTTCTTGATGGAATCAATGTACTCCTGGGATTCCTTTTCCGGATTAGTATCATCAAACCGCAACGTGCATTCGCCGTCAAAGGTTTCCGCAATGCCGAAATTCAGGCAAATGGATTTGGCGTGGCCGATGTGCAGATAACCGTTCGGCTCGGGCGGAAAACGGGTCACAACCTTACCCGTGTGTTCGCCTTTGGCAACGGCGTCTTCGATCAGGCTCTGGATGAAGTTATGGGCTTTCTTGGACTCGGCGCTCATACAATCTCAATCGTAGGGTGTGTATCTGAAACCGCGTATTATACTCACAAATCATTGCCTAACTCATGCACGCGTACAAACTCTTCAGTACAATAACAGCCACGTTGCTTTTAATACCTACTTGAACAGGAAACCCTGATGATTCTGCTGAAAACCTCCCACGGTGACATCACTCTGGAACTGGATTACGACAATGCCCCCGAGACCGCCAAAAACTTCGAACAGTACGTTCGTGACGGCTTCTATGACGGGCTGATTTTCCACCGTGTCATCAGCAACTTCATGGTTCAGGGTGGCGGCTTTGAACCGGGCATGACCCCGCGAAAGACCCGCGAGCCCATTCAAAACGAAGCCAACAACGGCCTCAGCAATATGCAGGGTACCGTTGCCATGGCCCGAACCATGGACCCGCACTCCGCCACGGCGCAGTTCTTCATCAACGTCGAGAACAACGGCTTCCTTGATCACACTGCGGAAAACGCCGAAGGCTGGGGCTACTGCGTTTTCGGTAAGGTTGTGGAAGGCATGGAAACAGTAAACGCCATTCGCGCTGTGCGTACCACTATGCGCTCAGGCCATCAGGATGTGCCAGCTGAGGACGTGGTGATCGAGAAAGCCGAGATCACAGGGGATGGAGGCGCGGCGTGACCACGCTGTTCATCTCAGATTTACACCTGGAAGAGTCTCGCCCCGACATCACCACTGCATTTCTGGGATTTCTTGAAGAAAAGGCCCGAGGGGTGGAGCAACTCTACATTCTCGGCGATTTTTTCGAAGCCTGGATTGGCGATGACGAACGAACGCCCCTGCAGGAGCAGATTGCGACGGCACTGCGCGCGGTCAGCGACTCGGGCACCAGGTTGTTCCTGATGCACGGAAACCGGGACTTTTTGATTGGCGAGGAGTACTGCAACCGAATCGGTGCCACCTTGCTGGACGACCCGACGGTGGTGGACCTTTACGGCACGCCCACCCTGCTGATGCACGGTGACAGTCTGTGTACCGCGGATGTGGAGTACCAGAAGTTTCGTGCCAACATGCGCAACCCGCAATGGCAGCAGATGATCCTCCAACGACCCCTGGCCGAACGTCAGCAGATGGCCCGTCAATTACGGGAAATCAGCATGGCCAAGAACCAGGGCAAGGAAGAGTTCATTATGGACGTCACCGAGGATGAGGTGGTGAAGGAAATGGAGGCGCACGGGGTGCAACGCCTGATCCACGGCCATACCCACCGTCCGGCGGTTCACGAGCTGGAGGCAGGCGGTAAGCCGGCAAAGCGGATTGTGCTGGGAGACTGGGACGAGAACGTCTGGTGGCTGGAGGTAGAGCCGGATAAGGAACCGGTTCTTACCAAACACCCCCTGTAAAAGAGCCGGGCGATGCCCGGCTCCTTCCGTTCGGTGTTGCAGGCCGTTCAGTGTTGCAGGATCTGCTTCAGGAACTTCTGGGTTCTGGGTTCCTGCGGGTTGTTGAAGAAATCGTGAGGCGGCGCCTCTTCAACGATTTCACCGCCGTCCATGAAGATCACCCGGTCAGCCACCGTCTTGGCGAAGCCCATTTCATGGGTGACGCACAACATGGTCATGCCGCTACCGGCCAGTTCAATCATGACGTCCAGCACCTCCTTGATCATCTCAGGGTCCAGCGCGGACGTCGGCTCGTCAAACAGCATGATTTTCGGCTTCATACACAGCGCCCTGGCGATAGCCACCCGCTGTTGCTGACCGCCGGAAAGCTGGCCTGGAAATTTGTTGGCCTGGTCCGGGATCTTTACCCGCTCCAGGTATTCCATCGCCGTGGCCTCGGCTTCCTTGCGCGGCGTTTTCCGCACCCAGATCGGTGACAGGCAGCAGTTCTCGAGCACCGTCAAATGCGGGAACAGGTTGAAATGCTGAAACACCATGCCAACCTCTCGCCGGACGCTGTCGATCTGGCGCACATCGTCCGTCAGTTCCACGTCGTCGACAATGATCTTGCCCTGCTGATGCTCTTCCAATCGGTTAATGCAGCGAATGAACGTGGATTTACCCGAACCGGATGGGCCACATATAACGATCCGCTCACCGTGGCGGACTGTCAGGTTGAGGTCCTGCAACACGTGGAAATCGCCGTACCACTTGTGCATGCCCTCCACCCGAATAATGTCGGACTTGCCAACGTCTGAGGACGGTGACGATTGTGTTTCAGGAGTTTGCGTTTGTTCTGTCATTGGTTTACCCATCAGGTTCTGTGACCGGTATCGAGTTTGCGTTCAAGGTTCTGGCTGTATCGGGAGATGCCGAAGCAAAACACCCAGAAACAGAACGCCACAAAGACATACCCCTCCACAGCCACGTTCTGCCAGGCGGGGTCCGTAACCGTCGATTGAACGGTGCCGAGAATATCGAACAGCCCGATAATCAGCACCAGCGTTGTGTCCTTGAACAACGAGATAAACGTGTTAACGATGCCAGGAATAACGAGCTTGAGCGCCTGGGGCAGGATGATCAGTCCCGTTTTCTTCCAGTACCCAAGGCCCAGCGCACTGGCGGCTTCGTACTGTCCACGGGGAATGGCCTGCAGGCCGCCACGAATGACCTCCGCCATATAGGCGGACTGCCAGAGCGTGATGCCGATGAGCGCGCGCGCCAGCTTCTCGAAGTTCATACCTTCCGGTAGGAACAACGGCAGCATCACCGAGGCCATGAACAGTACCGTGATTAACGGAACTGCTCGCCACACTTCGATGAAAACCACACAAAGCCCACGGATGATCGGCATCTCGGAGCGACGTCCCAGTGCCAGCAAGGTGCCAATCGGCAGCGAGGCAATGATGCCGATATACGCCAGAATCAGCGTCAACATCAGCCCACCCCACTTCGAACTCTGAACCTCCTCCAGGCCAAATACGCCACCCGGAACCAGGAAGTAGCCGACAATCGGCAGCCCGGTCAGTCCGAACAACCCCAGCCATTTACGGCCCGGAAAGCGTTCAATGAACTGAGGCGCGAAAGACAGTGCCAGCAGGCCGAACATAATGTCCACGCGCCACTGGAATTCCTCGGGGTAGAACCCGTAGATAAAGAAATTAAGCCGCTGATTGATAAACAGCCAGCAGGCCCCCGCTCCGGTACAGTCACTCGGGTCACTGCCCTGGAAGTTCGCATCCAGCAATACCCAATTGAGCAAGGGACCCACGCTGGTCACGATCAGGTAGCCCACCAACAGGGTCAGAATCGTGTTGTGCCAGCTTGAAAACAGGTTCTCCCGCGCCCACCGGACAGGATCAATGCGTTTTTTCGGCGCCTTCATGGTTGACTCAGCCATCATCGCTCCTTAATCGCTACAGCCCGGTTATAGATATTCATAAACAGGGAGATCAACAGGCTGATGGTGAGATAAACAGCCATGGTAATGGCCACAACTTCCACGGCCTGGCCGGTCTGGTTCAGCGTGGTTCCCATGAACACCGCGACCAGATCGGGGTAACCGATGGCCGTGGCGAGTGAGGAGTTCTTCACCAGGTTAAGATATTGGCTCGTCAACGGCGGGATAATCACCCGCATCGCCTGGGGAATCACCACCAACCTGAGCGTAAGACCATTCGGAAGGCCCAGTGCCTTCGATGCCTCAGTCTGCCCCTTGCTGACCGAGAGGATGCCAGACCGCACAATTTCCGCGATGAAGCTGGCGGTGTACAGGGACAAGGCAATCCATAGCGCCGCCAGTTCCGGAATGATGGAAATGCCACCACCGAAATTGAAGCCCTTCAGCGCTGGAAAATCCCATTCCAGGGGCTGACCGGCGAGGAGGTACGACATTATCGGAACCAGAACTAGAATTCCCACGCCCACCTTGAACGTCGGGAAAATCGCTCCGGTCGCCAGTTGGCGCTTCTTGGCCCATATACGAATGCCAATGACCGTTGCAATGGCCGCGAGAATGCCTCCCCACACCAGGCCAAAGCCATCCTGAGTCACCGGCTCCGGCACATACAGGCCACGGTTGTTGAGGAAAAAGGCGCCGCCGACGTCCACGCTTTGTCGCGGTGAAGGCAGGCTACTGAGCACCGCAAAGTACCAGAAGAAAATCTGCAGCAGCAGAGGGATGTTGCGGATCACTTCGATGTACGCCAGTGAGACTTTGGCAACCAGCCAGTTGCTTGAAAGCCTGGCGACACCGATGATGAAACCGAGGATAGTGGCGGTCACCACACCCATTGCCGATACCAGAAGGGTATTGGTCAGGCCGACCCAAAAGGTTCGACCGTACGACATGGTGGCGTCGTAGGGGACCAGGCTCATGATGATGCCGAACCCGGCTGATTCATCAAGGAACCCGAAACCGGTGCTTATGCCACGGCTTTCCATATTGGAAAGCGTATTGTCGATAAGAACCCAGCCACCCCAGAAGACGAGGGCAATGGCAACTACCTGGAAAAAAATAGCGCGAACCCGCGGGTCGTACCAGGGCTTTGGCCCCGCAGGTTTGGAATCAAAGGTTTGTTTTTTCATGCATGTTCCCGGAAAGCTAGCCCGCGACGAAACGAATCACAGATGTCGGTGGGCGGCTCCATCAGGAGCGCGCCCACTGGGTGCTTTCAGGTATTAACGTACCGGAGGCGCGTACATAACACCGCCTTCAGTCCACAGGGCATTGATGCCCCGATCCAGGCCAAGCGGAGTGTCCGGGCCTACGTTACGATCGTACATCTCGCCATAGTTACCAACCTGTTTGATGGCCTTGGCACCAAAGTCAGCTGGCAGCCCCAGTTTGGCCCCCATATCACCGTCAGTGCCCAGTAGGCGCTGGATACTCGGGTTGTCAGACTTCATCATGTCATCAACATTGTCGCTGGCAACACCCAGCTCTTCCGCGTTGATTTGCACAGACAATACCCACTTCACGATGTTGAACCACTGGTCATCCCCCTGGCGCACAACCGGTCCAAGAGGCTCCTTGGAGATGGTGTTGGGAAGGATCTTGGCGGAATCGGGATCGGACAGTTTGGAGCGAAGTGCCGCAAGCTGTGAACGGTCTGAGGTCAGCACGTCACAACGACCGGACGCAAAGCCCTGGACCGTCTGTTCAGAAGTGTCAAACACAATGGGCTTGTATTCCATGCCCTTGGCGCGGAAGTAGTCCGACAGGTTGAGCTCGGTGGTTGTACCGGCCTGGATACAGACAGTCGCACCGTCCAGTTGGGTGGCATCGTCCACGCCAATGCCCTTGTTCACCAGAAAGCCCTGACCGTCGTAGTAGTTAACACCGGCGAAGTTGAGACCCAGCGACGCATCCCGGGTAAGTGTCCAGGTGGTATTACGGGACAGCATGTCTATTTCACCCGACTGGAGTGCGGTAAAACGCTCTTTCGCGGTCAAAGGCGTGAATTCAACCGCCTTGGCGTCCCCAAAAATCGCAGCGGCTACGGCACGACAGGTGTCGACGTCTATACCGGTCCAGTTACCTTTGTCGTCCGGCTGTGAAAACCCCGGAAGACCACTTGTTACACCACACTGCAAATGCCCTTTTTCCTTGACGCTTTCAAGCGTCGTAGCCGCACTGGCAACCGAAGCGGTAAAAACTCCACACAGCATAGCTGCGCCGACGGCAATCGACTTGGCGTTCTTCATTATTTTATCTCCAAAATTCCGTTGGTTAGAGGTGCACTGAATATGAGCAATTTACGAGCCAGATATACCAACGTGTTGATTTATAGTATTTGTTTTATCAAGCAAGCAGCCTCGAATACCGTCTTCAACCTCTACGGGCCACAACTTTGTGCAGCGAATGCCTCACATCAGCACGCGCTGACAGACCATAGGGCAGGCAATTTCTCAACCACTTCCCTATAAAGTAGAAGGCGTTCGCGAATTGAACCAGTTTTCAGGAATTATTTTGGTGCGACCAAAGTATGATCCGGCTCCCGATAGCTTTCCAAACGACTGAGCCAGCCCGCCAGCCAGCGCTCTCGTTCGATCGGAGCGTCGGCGTTCCCGGCCCGACGGGTCAATACTTCAGCGGCTGCGCTTCGGAATTGGTCAAGGGTCGGCCGGTCATCGCCTTTCATGGCAAGAAGGACCTGTAACAACCCCCATCCTTCACCGTTGTATTGCTCCGTGGCGGACAGCCCCTCCCCCTTGAAGTTCACGTAGTCAATGACGGCATAAACCCCGCCGGACGTGCTGACCAGTTCCTCAAGGTGCCGCTTCACACGTGCTCGTTGGGCGTCAGGAGCTACCTGTATGATGCGTAACAGGGAGCTACTGGCCCGCTGGACAATAAAGCCGGCCTGGAGATCCCGGGTCGTCAGCAGAAACTCCCTCAGTTCGACAACACGGGCAAAATCAGCCACCTCGAGAAAAGCGGCCCTGTCGGGCCATGGCGCGTCAAATGGATCCAGCCGTGCAAGCCAGCGGGGCAATGGTGCATCACGCTTGGCCATGTACCGAATCAGTGCGGGAAAGCTTTCTACGAACCGCCCCTCCACTGCCGACGGATACCAGATAAAATGCCCGATACCGAGCGACGGAAAGGCTTCCCCTTTGTTCCAGTGCACAAGGCAGGCTTTCTTCGCAGAACATTCATTTCGAAAAATCTGCTGCCCTACCCAGTCGAGTTCAGCGTCACTTAGCGTAATCGTAGGTGCGCTTGGGTCCTGCACGCTTGTCGATTCTGCTCCCGCAGGCGGGGGATCCTTTTCATCGGAGCACCCTGACAGGGTAAAAATGATCAGCCATCCGATTACCAGTGATTCATAAACGTTCCGCGACATTGCCAGCCTCCAGCCGGTAGCGATAACCTGTTTGTTTGGCGCCCGGCCTTTCACGCCAAAGCTGACGACCTCAACCGCCGCTCGATACCGGACCACACTATGACATTTTTCTCTGGGCTCATGGCCAGACATTTCCGCCAGACACTGGTTTTGGCTTTCTGCTGGCTGGTTGTTGTCAGGGCGAGCTATGTGCTGCAAAGCGGTGTCGTTCCCGATCCTCTGGCAATGATTGCCGGCGACCTGGCCGGTGCGTTTGTTCTCGCTGTTTTGCTGTGCATCACCAGAGGCATTTCCAGGGTTATTCTGGTCGTGGTCCTGGGATGCGCAACGTTTGTTGCCGGCATGCACCTTACCGTTCACGGAACCCTGTTCCAGCTGTCACTGATTGGCAAGGGCGTTGATCCGACCTTTGTGACTGGCAGCCTGATCAACATTCACGCGCTTTGGCTTCCCGTCTACCTTTCCCTTGCCTGGATTCTTCATTGGCAGCACCGTCGTATCGACACCGAAGCACTGCCGGCGGGCAGGACCGGGCAGGTGGTGGTTGCGGTGCTCGTGGCCGCGGTCTATGGCGTGTCGTTCCAGAGCCTTACAACGCCCGCAAACAACGTTGTCGCCAGCTTTTTCGCCCAGATACCAGGGGCGATCATCGGGCCACTCGCCCCAACACTATCCACGGAAGACGAGGACCTCAACGGGTCTGAAAAAGCCCTGAAAACCCTGCAGACGGCGAGCTTTTTTCGTCACCAGGTTGCCGCCCCCATTGTGAGGGACCACCCCAACGTGCTGCTGGTCATGATTGAGGGTATGTCCGGCGGCTATTTCCCAAGCCTGAGCCGCTATCACGATCTCGACCCAACCGTTACCCTGGCCAACCTTGAAGAAAACCTGCGCCGTCATGGATTTCGTATCTACCGGAATTCGCTGAGCATGGAGCGCCAGACAGATCGCGGCACCTTTGCCATCCTGTGTGGCGAATACCCGGACTTCCGCCGGCAATCGCGGAAAATGGTTGATGTAGCTGAAGGCCGCGTTGTGGTGGACTGCATGCCCAAACACCTGAAGGACCATGGCTACCATACGGCCTATTGGCAAGCCGCACCGTTGGATTATATGCAAAAGGGTGAGTTCATGCCGCAGGCCGGTTTTATCGACGTCACCGGCGCAAAGATCTTCAACGGCCCCGAAGAAGAAGTGGAAGGTTGGGGGCCACCTGATCCGATCTATTTCAGCAACGTTGCAAAGCGCCTGCGACAGCTTGATAGGAAGCCCGGCCCGTGGATGGTCACCCTGCTGAACGTGGGTACCCACCACCCGTTTAAAATCGGAAAAGAGCCGGAGCAACAACCACCGGATGATGAATTGAGCGCCGAGGACATCACTCCAGAGCCCCAGGAGGCGCGCAAGAAGGCCATGAGAACCATGGAAGATGCCTTGAATCAGTTTCTTGACGACCTGGCGTCCGACGGCATTCTTGACGACACTTTAGTCATTATCACATCAGATGAGTCCGGCGGATTCATTCGCAAGGATCATGAATCCGTGCCTCTGAACAGCAACGTTGGTGTTCTGGCGATACGTCCTCCGGACAGCGATTCACTCGAAGACTACGCCAATCGCGACCAGATCGTGGCGCAAATCGATATTCCACCCACCATCCTGGATGCAACGGGGCTCGGGACAGAGGCCGGCGACATGATTGGCCGGAGCCTGATGGTCAAGCAACCGAAACAGCAACGCGACCTGCTGTTGGCGGACACCTACACCGGGCTCAAGTATTTCCTGAGGGAGTCGGGGCAGCTCCTGAGCTGCAGCGAACTGATGACCGACTGCACCACTTGGCGCTTTAATCCGGAGCGGCTGTTTGGCACGCTTGAGGCGACGAATGCCGAACCATTCCTGACGTTCGATGAGCGCACGGCATTGTTCAACAGGGCAGCCCTCATGAAGCCCGCAGAGGACCCCTGAGCTTGAAACTTCGACATGGGAACGGCTACCTGAATGAAGATTCTTGCACTGCACACCCTGGCATTCCTGCACGTTCATCGCAGGGCGCTGTTGGTCTTTTACCTGTTTTTCACCGGCCTCGTTCTGGCCGCCATTGCACCGCTCTTTTCCAGCGCCCTGACAGCGCTTCGGCCGATAACCGGTCACGCCGCCATCAGCACTGGCGGGCTGGTGCAGTTTGTGGTGTCCCCTGGCGGCTTACTATGGATTAGCGCAACGGCGACCCTGACCGCCCTCCTGGTAATCCTGCAACAGGCGGGCATGACCTGGATTGCCGCCTCCGGCGGAGGCGGCGAATACCGGATAGCCATTGCGACGCTGTGGGCTCTTGCGCGACGTTTCAAACAACTACTCACCCTCACCCTGCTGCAATTGGGCGGCCATGCACTGATCGCTGCGCCTCTCCTGCTGGCCATAGTGGTGAGCTACCAGTGGCTGATCGCACCCCACGACATCTACTATCTGAAGCTGGAACGGCCCCCCGAAGTCTGGTGGTTCCTGGGCATATCTGGTGTCGCAGCGCTCGGAATCGCCGTCTGTAATGGCTGGCTTTACCTGCGCTGGGTCCTGTCGGTCCCCCTGCTCCTGCTGGACCGCAGAGGTGCGCGCGACGCTCTCAGACAGAGTAGCCGCTATGTCCACGGCCAGCGACTGCCTGTGATGGGCGCAATCATCGCAGGCCTGGTCGGCCTGGCGCTGATTCCCATCTTGGTTACATGGTTGTTCCAGGCAGTGGGAGGCGAGATCTTAACGAATCTGCCGGAGCGGATGGGCGTGCTGATGCCCGTCACCCTGGGCCTGATCGCGCTCTATATCCTGTTCACCCTCACCGCCGCCTTTGCTGGCATGGCGGCCTACAGCATGCTGATATACAGCGTTTACAGGCAGGCGACAGGTCACCACCGTCACAGCACTACCCAAACCCTGCCCCGGCGGGCCTCACCACTGGCGTGGTCAGCAGAGCTTTTAATCATCATCCTGGCCGCTACCCAGGCCTGGTTTGTCCTGCAATCCTTCGACCACCGGGACGATGTTTCCATCACTGCCCATCGTGGCAGTGCTTTCAAGGCGCCGGAAAACACCATGAGCGCCATAAGACAAGCCATTGAGGATGGCGCCGACTACGTTGAAGTGGATATCCGCATGACCGCGGACGGCGTGCCGGTGCTTTGGCACGATACCGACATGCGACGTGTCTTCGGCCTGAACGCCAGGATCTCCGATATCACCCTGGAAGAGGCCCGTGCCCGGGACGCTGGTTCGTGGTTCGGCCCTGCGTTCAGCGATGAGCGAATCGCCACCCTGGAACAGGTCATTGAAACCACCAGAGGACAAGCCCATCTATACCTCGATCTGAAGCCCGCTCCGGAGACGCCCGACCTGACCAGGGAGGTGGTCCATATGCTGCAGCGCATGGATGCCGTGGAGAACACGGTGATTGCGGCCGCCGAATGGCGGGTCCTGGCCGAAGCGCGACAACTGGAGCCTTCGCTGAAAACCAGCCTGCTGGCACAATTCATCGTTGGTCCGCTATGGGAGCAACACTTTGACATACTGGGCCTGCGACAGAACCGTGTCACTCCCGCTACGGTGGCGCGCACCCACCGTGCTGGCAACGAACTCCATGTCTGGACGGTCAATACGCCGCAGGCGATGTCACGTTTTATCGACATGGGGGTGGATAATATCATTACCGACCGACCGGCTGTGTTGGCGCAACTGCTACAACGCCGACAGGCACTGACCGACGCAGAACTTCTGGTGATCAAGCTCAGGAACTGGCTGCGCTAGTCTGCCCACCGGGCCGTAGCCGATACCCCACGCCGGACACGGTTTCGACCCGGGCAGCCTGATCCCCCAGTTTCTTGCGCAAGGTGCGAACCACCGCGTCAACCACGTTGCTGCCACCCTCGTATCGCGTCCCCCACACATCCTGCAACAGTTCACTGCGCGACACGGCCTTGCCCTCACGAGCATTCAGGTAACGCATGACACCGAATTCCAGTGGCGTCAGAGCCACCCTACCCGTTTCAAGCACCAGTTCCCGGGCCTCCAGGTCCAACAGTTCGTTCGCGCGCCGAACGCCAAGCTCTGCAGCCGCGAGATCCGCCAGCCAGCCGTCCACCGAGGCAGGGCCAAAATCGAGCACGGCAGAATGATAGCGTTGGCCATCCAGCACAACGGCGTAATCTTCCAGCACGTCAAAGCCCAACCGTCGGGCGACCGCTGCGTAGGCACCTATATCCCGAACCGTCAGGTAAACACGGCGAAGTCTGGGCCTGAGCTCCATGTAGGCCCGCTTCAGATCCAGCCAAACTGCTGCCTGTACGTCACCCGGAGAGTCTCCGTCATCAATGCTCAACCAGCGCCGGCAAAACAGGGCAATGGCATCCCGGGGCATGGGGTGTTGTTTGAGATGGGAATACCACTGGTCAGCGACCGGATCGTCCAACAGCCAGGCCGGCTGGAGCTCGTCCGAGCGGAGCTTGCCGTAGAAACCTACAATGCGACCATCACCATCCCGGACCGATGAGAATGCCTGGGGCAAACGGCGCCACCACGCCATCAAAGCTCCGGCGGCCTCACTTCCCTCCCAGGTACGGGTAATATCCTCCAGCGCAGGTCCATCATTCGTCTGGGCCGGCTCTACGGCGAACGTGGGGGAGCCACTCGGGAAGAACGCTTCCCGCACCACTGGGTTTTCAATCATGAACAGCATGTCGGCGGTGTAGCGCCAGAGATCACCGCCACCGGCAACGCCCGCCTCTGTCGCCAATTGCCGCCAGGCTGTACGGCGGTATTCAAGATAGCGCGCCGGATCACTCGCGTGCAGGGAACGCGCAATGGCCTCTCGCACCGCATCGTGGATCAACAGACCATCGCTGGCGCCAACCACAATGGGCAAGCGACGCAGCCTATCCCAGGCATCCTGGGGCGGCACGTCCGGAAACAGCGCTTGCAGCAGCGACAGGGTTACCCGACGGACGACGGCCACCCCTTCAAGCACCCGCCTGGTAATCTCATCGCCGACATCCTCAAGAAAAATCTGTGTGAGTTCGTCAAGGGCGCGCTGTAAAGGCGCACCTGTGGGCCATTGCTCCGGCGAGGCCTCCCTCACTGCTGCTACAGCGAGCTTCAACGCCAACGGATGGCCATGAGTACAGCGGGCGATCAGGGATATGTCCGCCTGCTCCAGGCCCAGGCCCTGCAGGAAGTTCTCCGCCTCTTTGTCGGTCAACGAGGAAACCGGAACAGCCCGCATTAACCACCCCCATCCCGGGCTCGCGTACCAGGCTGAGGTAGGCGGCTGGCGCCCCACCAGAACCACTCTTACGTTTTCGGGCAATAGCGGAATGAACACCTGCCTCAACCAGGTATCCAGAAGCCGGAACACTTCAAAGGTATCGAAGGCCAATACAACAGCGCCGCCCAGCTCTCCCAGCCGATCAGCGATGTCCCCAACACTCAATCCTGTGTCACCAATGGCCTCCGCGAGCGCTCCGAGCACACCCTGCTCAGTAGGCTCCACATGGCGACAATCAAGCAGGATAACCGTTGCTCCCCCGGCCCGGGCGATCGTTGCGAAACGCGCCAGCAACGCGGACTTACCAATGCCGGCGATACCGTGAACGTGTAACACCCTCGGCCCCTTTGGCATCAACATGGTTTCCAGGGCGCCAAGCTCTGTATCGCGCCCTACAAACGTCCGATGAGCCCGGGCCGCCATTATGTCGGACATCCGTTGCGGCATGATCGTCTCCCTCCGCTACATTCTCACGATATTCTCATCCCCTCATCACCTCAAAACACCTATTCAGGGCTATAACTGACAATAGCAGTAACCGCACACCAACCCTCAATTTGAGTAAGGAGGCGACGATGAGCACCCAATGGCAAATTCAGGGTGACTATCTTGAAAGTTGCACATGCAAAGGCGCTTGCCCATGCATTTACCTGGAACCACCGACAGAAGGCGACTGCTCGGCCCTGGTCGGCTGGCACATCAAGAAAGGAGCTTACGGCGAGGTGGCGCTTGATGATCTGAACATTGCGCTTGCGCTCAACGCCCCGGGGCCCATGGCAGAAGGCAACTGGAAAGTTGTGTTGTACCTTGACCAACGCGCCGATGAGCACCAGCAGGAAGCGCTTGGCAATATCTTCGGCGGCAAGGCCGGGGGCCACCCGGAACTGCTGGCCTCCATGATCGGAGACGTTCTTGCTGTCGAGAGACAACCCATCGGGTTTTCCGTTGATGATAGTGGGCGGCACCTGACCATCGGCTCGTCCTATGAAGCCGATATCAAAGCGATCGAAGGCCAGAATGGACGCAAGGTCACGATCGACAACCACCCACTGGCCGTAGCTCCGGGCCACTCACTGGTCGTTGCGAAATCCCGGAGTTTGCGCCATCAGAATCACGGCATTGATCTGGATCTGAGCGCGCGGACAGCGCTCTACTCCCCATTCGAATACGCCGGCCCCTGACAACGGAGAGACACCGGAGGTGATTTCGATGGAATTGACAATGGCTAAGATTCATTCGTGGGAGCGTGCGGCCATTGGCGCCTCCCTGGGAATCCTGACCGCATTGGCATGGGCCTATATGGCCATGCCAATGACTATTGCGGCCGGTTCAGGTCTGTCATTCCTCGGCCTCGGCACCGTCATGTGGATGGTGATGATGGTCGCCATGATGCTTCCGGGTGCGGCACCGATGATCATGACCTATATCCGGGTTCACCAGCGTCGGCGCCAGTTCCAGAAGGCCGCAGTACCAACCTGGCTTTTCATGGCCGGGTACCTTGCCGTCTGGGCTGCCTTCGGCGCAATCGCAGCCGTGGCTCAATGGGTATTGCACGCCAACACCCTGATGACCTCGGCAATGGGCCATCTGGATCCACTTCTCGGGGGCTGCCTGCTGGTTGTCGCTGGGGCTTTCCAGTTCAGCTCTCTAAAACAAGCCTGCTTGAACAAATGCCAGTCACCCATAACCTTCCTGATGACGGAATGGCGCGACGGAGCAATCGGTGCCTTTACAATGGGGGCCCGCCATGGCGCCTTCTGCACCGGCTGCTGCTGGGTGCTGATGCTGCTCATGTTCGTCGGCGGAGTGATGAACCTGGCCTGGATGGCAGTGCTTGCGCTCTATTTCCTGGCGGAGAAACTGGTGCCCTGGCCGCAAACGTTTAGCCGGATTACCGGCGCCGTTTTGATGGTCGGGGGGCTTTTAGTGGGAACCCTCTACTGAAGGCCGGAAAAATAACCGGGCTTGCGGCCAGCAAGCCGGTAGAGCAGCGCAAGTAGCCCCTTCAACAGCGCGATGGCCGGCCAAAGTAACCAGCTTGCCAGATAGAACAGCGGCACAAGGATCAACAACCAACCCGCGAGCTGGACCATCATCGGGGAGACACCCAGTACATCGGCCACCCCGGCAAAAAAGTCGTTGATGATGCTGGGGTGGGCGACCACCAGGTAGCCAGCGCCAATGATCAGGGGCCACTTCGCATAACGGGCACTGCGGAGAATCAGCCGCCCGCTGCCAGTAATACGGGCCGCCAATGCCGCTGAGCGTGTTGAAAGCCTGGCGCCCTGGGTCGCCTTTGCCGCCGTGCGACCGGCCCGAAGCACCTTTACGGCACTGGCAAACACCAACACATCCACCGATGCCCAGCCTATGTCACTGGCGGAGATTTCCTCTCCAGTTCTATAATCCGCCTCCAACTGTCGCACGCCGCTGGTGAAGAACTGGGCAAGCCCTTCTGTGATCCTCTCGGTCTGCACCCATTGGGTCTGGCCATTCGCATCCACCACGAACTGCCCGAGAAAATCGTGGCCCTCGTTGCGGATGAAGTTCACTGCGTACCAGCCCCGCTGTTCGGGTGTCAAAGGCTCCGTTTTTTCCGGCTTCTGTTCGCTTTGGTCCTTGCCGCGGAGCTCAGCGATATAGTCCCGGGCGCGTTCATACTGACGGGCAGCCTTGTTCATCCATTCAATGGAGCTGATGGGCTGGCGAAGGAAGTAGTGAATCGGTGGCAGGGCGTTTTCTCCATAGGTGCGCAACACCTCCTGGAATTCCGGCTCTGACGCATAAAGCGGAAAAACGGCGCGGGCCATGTCAGGGTGGGCCATCAGCGCTGCCCGGGCCTTCAGCAGCAAAAGAGGATCGTCCCCCAAGTCCAGAATGGCGGCCTGGACGTCAACAGGCTCGTCCCCGATATCGTCAAAACCGGGCAATGCCTCCCGGGCCTGGATCGAAATCAGTTTCTGCTCAATGGGTACCGGATCGGAGGCGACACTGGCGATTGCGGCAACCAGCAGCGCGATACCCAGAATCACCATGGCCTTCTTCAAACATCCACCTCTGCCTCAATGCGTTCATCCTATACTGCCTGAGAATACGTTGATTACCATAACGCCGGCAACGATGAGGCCGATGCCGAAGATGGCAGGAGGGTCCAGCGTCTGCCCGAAAAACAGATAACCCGCCAGCGCAATCAAGGCCACGCCTGCACCGGCCCACACCGCGTATGCCACTCCTACTGGCAACGTTTTCAGGGTCAACGCCAGGAAGTAGAACGCCAGGATGTAGGACACCACCACAACCAGCGACGGCCCCAGACGGGTGAAACCCTCAGAACTTTTTAGAAAGGAGGTTCCGATGACCTCCGCAACGATAGCCACCGACAAATATAGCCACTGAATCATTCCACAATTCACCTTTCTGACTGGCGCAAAATGCAAAAACCCCGAAGCTCTCACTTCGGGGTTTTGCGGACATTGGGATTAACCCTGGCGACGCGGAGAATTTACTGCTCCACGAAGGCCCTCTCGATCACATAGTGGCCGAGGTTACCATGGCGAGCTTCCTTGAACCCCATGTTATTGAGGATGGAGCAGGTGTCTTTCAACATGCTGGGACTGCCGCACACCATGAACCGGTCATTTTCCAGATCAAATTCCGGCAGGTCCAGGTCCTGCGTCAGCTTGCCGTTTTCCATCGCGTCGGTCAGCCGCCCGGTGTTACGGAAATCCTCACGGGTGACCGTGGGATAGTAAAGCAGCTTGCCATCAACCATTTCGCCGAAGAATTCGTTATTCGGCAGCTCCTCAATATCGGACTGGTACGCCAGCTCGGACTTGTAGCGAACGCCATGGGTCACGATGACTTTATCATAGGCCTCATAGACTTCCGGGTCCTTGATGATGCTGATAAAAGGTGCCAGGCCGGTGCCTGTGCTGATCAGCCAAAGATTCTTACCCGGCAGCAGGTTGTCCATAATCAGGGTACCGGTGGGCTTGCGACTGACCATGATCTCATCGCCTACCTCAATTTTTTGCAGACGTGACGTCAGCGGGCCGTCCTGAACCTTGATTGAGAAGAACTCCAGCTCCTCTTCATAGTTGGCACTGGCAATACTGTAGGCACGCATCAGCGGCTTACCGTCGGTTTCCAGACCAATCATTGTGAAGTGACCATTCTTGAACCGGAACCCCGGATCACGGGTGGTGGTGAAGCTGAAGAGTGTGTCGTTCCAGTGACGAACACTTGTTACACGCTCTTTATTCAGGTTGCTCATGGTATCGCCCGTTCGTTAGCCGTTAGCAAATAAGTAAAAATCATTGTGTAAATAGTAACCCAAGGGTAACCTATCGACAAAATGGGATATTTTCATAACCTTATTCGGAATAATCGATTATGAAGTTTAGCTTCCGCCAACTCGAGGTCTTCCTGGCTGCGGCGCACTTCCAGAACATCACCCGTGCGGCGGATTCCCTGGCAATGTCTCAGTCCGCGGCCAGTAGCGCCCTGAAAGAACTGGAGAGCCAGTTTGATATCCAGCTCTTTGACCGGGTCGGAAAACGACTGCAGCTCAATGAGCTCGGCCGTCTCTATCGGCCAAAGGTCGAGGCTTTGCTGGCCCAGGCCGGGGAGCTGGAACAGGCGTTCAGCAAGCATACCGAAGTCGGCGCCCTGAAAGTCGGGGCTACCCTCACTATTGGTAACTATCTGGCTGTTGGCGTCATGGCCCAATACATGAATACCCCTACCCACCCGATAGTGGCGCTAGAAGTAGCCAACACCCGCACCATTGCCCAACGCGTCAAGGATTTCGAACTCGACATCGGGCTGATTGAAGGTGAACTGCAATCTTCTGAGCTGGAGGTTATACCCTGGCGAGGCGACGAGCTGGTGGTCTTCTGTTCCCCGGACCACCCCTTTGCCCGGAAGGACAGGCTTTCGGATGCAGACCTTCGCTCGGCAACCTGGGTGATGCGTGAGCAGGGTTCCGGCACCCGGCAGACCTTTGAACGCGGCATGCACGGCCTGCTTCCAGACCTGGACATACTACTGGAACTCGAGCATACCGAGGCGATCAAACGGGCGGTGGAGGCCAACCTTGGGATCGGCTGCCTGTCACGGGTGTGCCTTGCTGATGCATTCAGGCGGGGCAGCCTCGTTCCGTTGAAGGTTCCGGAGGAACGACAGTTCGACCGAACCTTCTATTTCATCCTGCACAAACAGAAGTATCGGAGCGCCGGCATCGACCGCTGGATCGACCTGTGCGAGCAACTTCAGGATCCACCGCTTCCGGAGGAGCGTGGCCTACTGTACGACAGGACACCCTCTTGATCCCGCGTTACAGTCAGACTGGCCCGCTGTGAAACCGGAACTCGGTGTCTGGTGTCTCAATCAGTTGTTGCTCCAGCGCGAGGAAGGTCGCCACCCGATCCTCCACCGAATTCCCTGCGGCGTGCTCGGCTAGTGTCAGGTAGTCACGGTAGTGTCGGGCTTCGGACTTCAGGAGTCCGGTGTAGAAATCCGACAGTGTCGCATCCAGATGCGGTGCCAGAGCTGCGAACCGCTCGCAGGAACGGGCCTCGATAATGGCACCCACGATCAGCACGTCCACCAGCCGACCGGGATCTTCTGTGCGTACTTCCTGCCGTAACCCGGCTGCATATCGAGCCGGGCTCAGGTGACCGTAACTCACTCCCCGCTTTTTCATGATAGCCAGCACTTGCTCGAAATGGCGCAACTCTTCCCGCGCAAGACGCGACATCCTGTTGAGCAGGTCCGTGTTATCGACGTAGCGATACATCAAACTCAGGGCCGTGGACGCTGCTTTTTTCTCACAATGAGCATGATCAATCAGCATCAGGTCCTGATTAGCGAGGGCGTTTTCAATCCATCGCTGTGGTGTTCTACAGGGCAGGAAATCATGAATCTCGTTCGAGGGCTTTGGTCATTGTTTACAGCAAGTCAGGTTCTCGGGCGCGGCAGTATACCGCAACGACCCATAATATCCGACCACAGTCCAACTTAACTTTATAAGGGGTTTCCTATAGAATGCAGCGCCAACTTAGCGCCTTTTCGCCATAAAACTCCCGCCAGGCAACGACGCCCACGGCGCGGGACATTCCAACTGATGAGGGTCCATATCGTGTTAGAAGCCTATCGTGAACACGTTGCAGAACGCGAGGCTCTGGGCATTCCCCCAAAGCCTCTGAACGCCGAGCAGACTGCCGCTCTGGTCGATCTCCTTAAGAACCCGCCAGCCGGCGAAGAAGATACGCTGGTCTATCTGCTTGAAAACCGCGTTCCTCCGGGTGTGGACGAAGCCGCTTATGTAAAAGCTGCTTTCCTGACCGCCATTGTTAAGGGTGAAGCGACGTCTCCCCTGCTGGACAAGCCGAAGGCCGTTGATCTGCTGGGCATGATGCAGGGCGGTTATAACATCGCGACCCTGGTCGACCTGCTGGACGATTCTGAACTGGCCGAACAGGCCGGCGAAAAGCTCAAGCGCACCCTGCTGATGTTCGATGCCTTCAACGACGTGAAGGAAAAGATGGACGCCGGCAACGCCGTTGCCAAGGCTGTGGTTGAATCCTGGGCCAACGCCGAGTGGTTCACCAACAAGAAGAAGGTTCCTGAAAGCACCAAGATGGTGGTTTTCAAGGTTACCGGCGAAACCAATACCGATGACCTGTCACCGGCTCCCGACGCCTGGTCTCGTCCGGACATCCCGCTGCATGCCCGCGCTGCCTACAAAATGGAGCGTGATGGCCTGAAGCCGGAAGAACCCGGCGTTACCGGCCCGATGAGCCAGATTGACGAGATCAAATCCAAAGGACTGCCTGTTGCCTTCGTTGGTGACGTGGTCGGCACCGGCTCCTCACGTAAGTCTGCCACCAACTCAGTACTGTGGTTCTTCGGTGACGACGTTCCGGGTGTTCCGAACAAACGCGCCGGCGGCGTGTGCATTGGTAACAAGGTTGCTCCGATCTTCTTCAACACCATGGAAGACGCTGGCGCCCTGGTTTTCGAAGCACCGGTTGACGACCTGAACATGGGCGACGTTATCGACATCCGTCCCTACGAGGGCAAGATCCTGAACGAGGCGGGTGAAACCATCTCGGAATTCGGCTTCAAATCAGAGGTCATCCTGGACGAAGTTCAGGCCGGCGGACGTATTCCGCTGATCATCGGCCGTGGCCTGACCGCCAAGGCGCGCGCAGCACTGGGTATGGGCGCAACGGACATCTTCCGTCTGCCGAATGATCCGGAAGAAGGCACCAAGGGCTTCACCTTAGGCCAGAAGATGGTCGGCAAGGCCTGCGGCCTGGAAGAAGACAAAGGCGTTCGCCCCGGCACCTACTGCGAGCCACACATGACTACCGTGGGCTCCCAGGATACCACTGGTCCGATGACCCGTGATGAGCTGAAAGACCTGGCCTGTCTGGGCTTCCAGGCCGACCTGGTGATGCAGTCATTCTGTCACACCGCCGCCTATCCGAAGCCGGTTGACGTGGAAATGCAGCACACCATGCCGGACTTCATCCGCACCCGCGGCGGTGTTTCCCTGCGCCCGGGCGATGGCATCATCCACTCCTGGTTGAACCGCATGCTGTTGCCGGACACTGTCGGTACCGGTGGTGATTCCCACACTCGCTTCCCAATGGGTATCTCCTTCCCGGCCGGATCCGGTCTGGTGGCGTTTGCTGCAGCGACGGGCGTTATGCCCCTGGATATGCCGGAATCCGTTCTGGTTCGCTTCAAGGGCGAAATGCAGCCAGGCATCACGCTGCGCGATCTGGTACATGCGATCCCGCTGTACGGCATCAAGCAGGGCATGCTGACCGTTGAGAAGAAGGGCAAGATCAACGAATTCTCCGGTCGCATCCTGGAAATCGAAGGCCTTGAGCACCTGACCGTTGAGCAGGCATTCGAGCTCTCCGACGCGTCAGCCGAGCGTTCCGCGGCCGGTTGTACGATCAACCTGTCTGAAGAGTCCGTGGCTGAGTATCTGCGTTCGAACATCACCATGCTGCGCTGGATGATCGCCGAAGGTTATGGCGACCCACGTACCCTGGAGCGTCGCGCCCAGCAGATGGAAGAGTGGATTGCCGATCCCAAGCTGATGCGTGCCGACAAAGACGCTGAGTACTCCCACGTTGTGGAAATCGATCTGGCTGACATCAAAGAGCCGATCGTGTGCTGCCCGAACGACCCGGACGACGCCAAGTTCCTGTCCGAAGTCGCCGGTGACAAGGTCGACGAAGTGTTCATCGGCTCCTGCATGACCAACATCGGCCACTTCCGCGCTGCTGGTAAGCTGCTGGAGATGAACAAGGAGCCGCTGAAGACCCGTCTGTGGATGTCTCCGCCGACCAAGATGGACCAGGCGCAGTTGATGGAAGAAGGCTACTTCAACACCTACGGCACCGCCGGCGTTCGCACCGAAATGCCGGGCTGCTCCCTGTGCATGGGTAACCAGGCCCGCGTGGCAGCCAAGTCCACAGTGCTGTCCACCTCCACCCGTAACTTCCCGAACCGCCTGGGCGATGGTGCCAATGTGTACCTGACCTCTGCGGAACTGGCAGCGGTTGGTGCGGTACTGGGCAAACTCCCGTCTCCGGCGGAGTACATGGAGTACGCCAAGGACCTGAACAGCATGTCGAAAGAGATCTACAAGTATCTCAACTTCGACCAGATGGAGAACTACACCAAGAAGGCGTCTGAAGCGAACGTTGCTTAAGATCTGACCTTCCGGTTTAGCTCCATGGAAACGCCAGCCTTCGGGTTGGCGTTTTTTTTGGTCTTACATGAGTAGCCTGCTGGTGATGGGGCTGAGCCCGCCGCGGGGTACCTTTTCTTCTGGGAAAAAGAACTCGCTGCGCTCAGACACCTTTTCCCCGGCAGAAAAGGCACCCCACACCGTGCTCGACCTGACTGATTGGATATACCCCCCAGAAACCAGTCCCTCCCGCACAAAAAAAGGGCTCCCGAAGGAGCCCCTTTTCTTACTCGGAACGTTGAAAACGCGCCTTGTTACCTGGTGATGGCCTGGTATTCGCCAGCATCTTCAGTGACAGAGCTCACTACCATAATGGCAATGAAAGCAGCAATGAAGCCAGGAATGATCTCGTACACGCCAGGACCACCCATGAACTCACCGTTCCAGCCCAGAGAGATCCAGATCATGACGGTGGCAGCACCCACAACCATGCCTGCGATGGCGCCAGCACCGTTCGTGCGGGACCACATCAGCGACAGGATAATCAGCGGACCAAATGCGGCACCAAAGCCTGCCCAAGCGTTACTGACCAGCGCCAGAACCTGAGAGTTCGGGTCGGAGGCAATAACCGCCGCAACCAGACCCACCAGCACGACACACACACGGCCTACGCCCACGCATTCCTTGTCGGTCGCTTCTTTACGCAGGAACAGGCGATAGAAGTCTTCGGTCAGCGAAGAAGACGACACCAGCAGCTGGCTGGAGATGGTACTCATGACCGCAGCAAGCAGTGCCGCGTAGAGGAAGCCAGTGATCAGCGGATGGAATAGCAGGTCCGAGAGCAGGATAAAGATCGTTTCCGGATCTTCGATATTCATGCCATTGCGAATCGCGTATGCCCGGCCAAACACACCAAGGGAGACGGCGCCAATCAGGGAGATAAGCATCCAGGACATGCCGATGTTACGGGCAGTCGGTACTTCATCAAGCGTACGGATCGCCATGAAACGAACAATGATGTGTGGCTGACCGAAATAACCCAAACCCCAGGTTACCGCAGACAGCCAACCGATGAGCGTCAGGCCTTCCGTCCACGACAGGAGCGTGGGGTCGACTTCGTTCAGTGTCTGTGACGCCTGGGCGAAACCACCGCCGCCCTCGCCAAAGAGCACAACCGCCGGCATGATGACCAGTGCCAGCATCATGATGCAGCCCTGTACGAAGTCCGTCATGCTTACTGCCAGGAAGCCGCCGACCACGGTGTAGGCCAGTACCACACCCAGCGTGATGACAATACCAACGGCATAGTCACTCAAGCCGCCAAAGTTAAAGATGCCGGAGAACGCACTTTCAAACAGCTTGCCGCCCGCAACCAGACCGGATGCAGTGTAGACCGCGAAGAAGACAACGATGACGATGGCGGATACGGTGCGCAGGGACAGCGCCTGTGTCGGGAACCGGTTGGCCAGGAAGGACGGGATGGTAATCGCATTACCATAGTGAACCGTTTGTTCTCGAAGACGTGGCGCTACCAGGGTCCAGTTAAAGAACGCGCCCACAAGCAGGCCGATACCGATCCAGGCCGAACCCAGGCCCGATGCAAACAGCGCCCCGGGCAACCCGAGAAGCAGCCAGCCACTCATGTCCGAAGCACCAGCCGACAGGGCTGCCACCTTTGGACTGAGGGCTCGCCCACCCAACATGTAATCTTCGGATGAAGACGTAGCTCTGCGCATGGCATAAACGCCGATGGCGATCATGAGCGCAAAGTAAGCAAATAGACTGATCCAAACACCAATAGCCATGAAACTCCTCCAGTTCAATTGGACGGAATCAACTCCGACCGTTTAGCGCGCTTACCATGGTGAACCCGGTAGTCGCACCCTTTGTTTTTTTAAATTCCCTAAACTACTCACGTAATTAACGCGCTACGACTTACAACGCCAGCCTCCCCATCTCAATACTTACCTCCTATCGTTCAGGTTTTCGTTCCGCACTGCCTTGTGAGCAAAGCGCCCTATCAAACCTTTTCAATGCCAAGCGACAACAGTGACGCGTTTCCACCCACCGCCGTGGTGTTGATGGTGCGGGTTCTCTCCGTAGCAAACCGCAGCAGGTAGTGCGGTCCTCCAGCTTTGGGACCGGTACCGGAAAGCCCCCTCCCCCCGAAAGGCTGAACACCAACAACCGCGCCAATCTGGTTTCGGTTAACGTAGGTATTGCCCACTTTTACTCGTCGCTCGATATAGGCCGCAGTGGACTCACTTCTGCTGTGAATACCCAGGGTAAGCCCATAACCCGCCGCATTAATTTCATCGATCACATCGTCCAGCTTCTCTGCAGTGTAGCGGACTATATGAAGAACGGGGCCGAAGTGTTCGTCTTTCAACTCGTTGATACTTGAAATGACGTAGGCGGACGGTGGAATAAAGTAGCCCCCGCTGCAGGCCTTCGGTAATGGCGACTGCGACACCAAGCTGGCATGGTTGCCCAGCTCGGTCAGATGGGCTTTCAGGTCATCCTGCGCCTTTTGGTCAATAACCGGCCCTATATCGGTGCTATGACGCTCAGGGTTACCGACAGTCAGTTCCTGCATCGCGCCCGCCAGCAGGCTTTCTGTACGATCAGCGACCTCTTTCTGGATATAAAGCACACGCAGTGCCGAACAACGCTGCCCGGCACTGGCGAAAGCGGACTGGATGACATCTCTGACCACCTGCTCCGGCAGCGCACTGCTATCCACAATCATGGCATTCTGTCCGCCGGTCTCGGCGATGAGGGGCACAATCGCCCCTTCACGCTGCGCCAGAGTGCGATTGAGGATGTGCGCTACCTGTGTAGAGCCGGTGAAGGCGACGCCGGCAATTCTGGGGTCCGGGGTCAGTTTGCCGCCGATTGTTGCGCCATCACCGGGTAAAAATTGAATCACGTCGGGTGGGAAGCCCGCTTCCAGCATCAGCTCAAAAGCTCGCTGAGCAACCAGACTTGTCTGTTCCGCAGGCTTGGCGATCACGGCATTCCCTGCCACCAACGCCGCCATCACCTGGCCAGTAAAAATAGCCAGGGGGAAGTTCCAGGGGCTGATGCAGAGGAAGACACCCCGCCCTTCCATGTAGAGCTCATTGCTCTCGCCTGTAGGGCCAGGTAGAGCCATGGCCTTGCCAAAGCGGGATCTGCCCTGGAGGGCATAATAGCGGCAGAAATCGACGGCTTCGCGCACCTCGTCGATACCATCCTGAATGGTTTTTCCGGCTTCACGGCAGCAGATCGCCATGAGTTCCTGCATATTCACTTCCATCAAGTCGGCGTATCGCTCGAGACAGTCGGCGCGATCCTCCGCCGGGCGCTCCCGCCAGGAAGCGAAGCCTTCCGTTGCAACGGCCAGAGCTTCTTCCGCCATGGCTTCGGTCGCCCAGTACACCTGACCAACGTGCTGGGAACGATCGTAGGGCGCATGGACATCACTCTGCGATCCATACCGGCGCTTTTCGCCACGAATGACTGGCGCAGCTTCCCAGCGTGTCATTGCCCATTGGCCAAGATGGTTCAGTAACGGGTCCAAATGGGCAGCCACATGGATATTCATCCCTTTGGAGTTGCGCCGCTCGTTGCCAAAGATATCGACGGGCAGTGGAATACGGTCGTTGGGCAGTGAGTCGTATCCCTGCAGTTCCTGAACCGGATTCTGCACCAGAGCCTCAATAGGCGTGGCCGCGTCCACCAAACGATGAACAAACGAGGAGTTCGCACCATTCTCCAGCAGCCGTCGTACCAGATACGGCAACAGCTCCTTATGGGCGCCAACAGGAGCGTAGATACGAACCGGAAGATTGTTGTCCTCAAGGATGCTGTTGTAGAGGGCGTCTCCCATACCGTGCAGGCGCTGGAACTCGACCCTGCGACCTTTGTTCCTCACCATGGTCAGAACCGAGGAAACCGTATGGGCGTTGTGGCTCGCAAGCTGCGGATACAGCGCTCCTTCGGTGTAGCCACTCAGCAAATAACGCAGACACGCCAGATAAGAGGTATCGGTGGCCTCTTTGCGCGTGAATACGGGGTAGCCCTCCAGGCCCAACTGCTGGCAGATTTTGATCTCGGTGTCCCAGTAGGCCCCTTTGACCAGGCGAATGGGGATCTCGTCACCCTGCTGTTTCGCCAGTTTGGTCAACCAGCACAATACCGGCAAAGCACGCTTGGAATAGGCCTGGACAACCAGGCCAAAACCACCCCACCCCTTTGCAACCGGTGACGTAAATGCCTTCTCAAACAGCTTTAGCGAAATTTCCAGCCGATCCATTTCCTCGGCATCGATGGTAATGGACACCTTCTTTTCCCGCGCAAACGTCAGCAGGTCAATGACCGTTGTGTAGAGCTCTTCCAGAACCCGCTCTTCCTGGGAAGCCTCGTATCGAGGGTGCAGGGCGGATAGCTTGATGGAAATCGAGGGCGCCGGTGCCCGGCTGTTCGGGTAGGTATCGTTTCCCACGGACTCAATGGCATCCATGTAGTCCTTCAGGTAACGGTCAGCGTCGTCCTTGGTCATTGCCGCTTCGCCGAGCATGTCGAAGGAGTAGGTGTAGCCCAACTCCCGGTACTCGCGGGCGTTCCTCAATGCTTCGTCGATATCCCGTCCGAGTACGAACTGTTTGCCCATAATGGCCATGGCCTGGTACATCGCACTCCGAATGACCGGCTCGCCGCTACGCTTGATAAGACGCTTCCAGATACTGGACGGGGAGCCATCCAGCCGTTTATCCATCTTGACCACACGACCGGTCAGCAGCAGCCCCCAGGTGGAAGCGTTAACCAGGGTCGACTCACTGCGGCCCACGTGCTTCTTCCAGTCGGCGTCCGACAGCTTGTCCTGAATCAACGCATCGGCGGTGTATTTGTCGGGGATACGCATTAACGCCTCGGCCAGACACATCAGCAGAATGCCTTCTTCGGTATCAAGGCTGTATTCCTGCAGCAGTGCATCAACCATATGGACCGAGTCATCCTGCTCGCGGACCTTTCTGATCAGGCTCGTTGCCGTTTCAACGACGTCTCGATGCTCAGAAGCATTGCTTTGGGCAAGGGGAATCAGTTCTTTGAGGTAACGTGTTTCGTCAACGGCGTAGTTGGCAGTAATCGCTTGCCAGAAGAACGACTTTGGCTGTTCCTGAAATGCAGGCTCGAGCACCTTGCTTGCATTGAACATCTGAGCGCCTCGCCGACGGTTCCCGTCAATGGCCGGGCCCCTCGAACTTTTTATGGTTGGGTCAAACAACGCGCACACACCGAACTGCGCTGTGACGTGATCAGCTACCCTGTTAAGTTAGTATTACTACGGACTGCAAGCTTACAAAATCCTACGATTCTTTTGTAAATTCGTCCGAAAATGAGGCTTTTTTAACAAATCAGGCGACTTTGTCACCAAAACGCAACCTGGAGGGTGTCGTACCCTTGTGTTTTCTGAGGGCGTTGGTGAGGGCACTTTGGGAGGAAAATCCAGTTCGGTAACTGACTTCGGAGACCGAAAGGGATGTCATGGTCAGGAATTGCACGGCCTGGTCAAGCCGGGTCTGGAGCAGAAACTGGTGGGGGGTAATACCCGTCACGTCACGGAACATCTCGTGGAAGCGGCTGACACTCAGGCAGGCCACACCGGCAAGGTCGCTTACCGATATCTTGCGCTGAATATTCTCCATGATGTAACGGCGGATCGTGTCGGGGCTGATGGCATGGCGGTTCTGGCGAACCTCCCTGCCTTCGTTCAGGCGTTCGGCCATGCAGTGCAGGATGCTTGCCCCCATGTGCCGCAGCATATCCTGATTATCCGGCGAGCGATCGAACTCTCCCGCCACGAACTGAACCAGCCCTTGCAGCTTATTGTCCAGAACCAGTGTCCGCGGCCGCTCAAACAGGGGCGCGAGCGTTTCATACTCACTGTGGCCCGGACTATTGATGGCCGGCATGTAGGGATCGAGATTGATAACCAGAACGTGGTTCTGCAGGTCACCACA
The DNA here is from genome assembly GCF_032922745.1 of Marinobacter salarius. NCBI lineage: Bacteria > Pseudomonadati > Pseudomonadota > Gammaproteobacteria > Pseudomonadales > Marinobacteraceae > Marinobacter > Marinobacter salarius. The sequence continues at coordinate 2,496,289 of NZ_CP136693.1, read as the reverse complement.
GTAATCATGGCGCGCTTCAGTGGGGACGAGGCAGGCTCGCCAGGTGTCCAGGTGCGAACCTGTTCCGTCCACACTCAGGTCGGCCTCTCCACGAACACCGACAACAATCTGGTGATGCTCGTGACGATGGTGGTGTGAAGCGGTGGGAAGCTTGAGCAAACGTGCGTCCAACATGCCCGCGATCCGGAAATTTCCTGAGAATGTAGCTCAATTAAAGCAGATCATCGGCAAACTTGCACGACTACGCCCGATTCACCAGATTCCGAAGCAAGCCCGCGACCTCGTCGCTGACCGTCTCAATCGGCTGAGAGGCGTCCACAATGTGATAGCGGCCCGGCGCGTTGGCGGCGCGAGCGAGATAAGTTTCGCGTATTCGCTCAAAAAATGCTACCGCTTCCTGTTCGAACCGGTCCAGGTCGCCCCTGTGGCGGGCACGGGTCATACCGGTTTCCACCGGTGCGTCCAGCAGGATAACGTGATCCGGGCGCACCGTACCCTGCACCAGGCTTTCCAGTAGCGCTATGCGATCGGCGGGCACACCACGCCCTCCCCCCTGATAGGCAAAGGTGGCGTCGGTGAACCGATCACACAGCACCCAGCGACCAGCCTCCAATTCAGGAAGAATACGCGTATGGAGGTGTTGCGCCCTGGCGGCGAACATCAGGAGCAGCTCGGTGGTTTCGTTCACGGGCTCATCACGCGGCGCCAGCAACAGCTCGCGAATGGACTCCGCCATCGGGGTGCCGCCGGGCTCTCGGGTCACAACGCATTCAACACCAAGCGCGTCCAGCGTACTTGCGGCGTTCGCCAGTTGAGTGGACTTCCCAACCCCTTCCGTACCTTCAAAGGTAATAAACTGCCCCCGTCGGGTCATTGGTCACCCTCTTCCGCTGCTGTATCTGGAGACGGAGTTGGAGAGGAACGGTAGTCTGAACGGCGGTTGAGCTGAAACGCCCTCACGGCCTTCTGGTGTTCCGCCAGGGTTTTCGAGAACTTGTGGGTGCCATCGCCGCGCGCCACAAAGTAGAGCGTGTCGCCTTCAGCCGGATTCAGGGCCGCATGAATCGCTTCCCTGCCTGGCAACGCGATGGGCGTGGGCGGCAGCCCGTCGATCCGATAGGTATTGTAGTCGGTGTGGGTTCGCAGATCCTTACGGGTGATTCGCCCCTGGTACTTCTCCCCCATCCCATAGATTACGGTAGGATCGGTCTGCAACCTCATACCTTTCTCCAGGCGCCGGACAAAGACACCGGCGACTTCTTCTCGCTCATGGACCGCACCGGTTTCGCGCTCAACAATCGACGCCATAATCAGAGCTTCATAGGGAGAATCGTAAGGCAGGTTTTCAGCCTTAGCCTGCCATTCCGTCGCAAGCACCTCTTCCATTCGCTCAAAGGCCCTGCGTAGCAGGTCAAGGTCGGTTTCACTGCTGGTAAACAGATAGGTATCCGGGAAAAAGCGGCCCTCAGGATGCGACCCGTTGGCACCCATCTCTTCCATGATCCGCTCGTCGGTCCAGTCGGCGGTCACCTGCCCAAGACGCTCACTGCTGGCGAGCGCGGCGCGCATGTCACGGAAGGTCCAGCCTTCAATAAACTGAATCTGCCAGTGTTTGGTGTCACCGGCGACCATCACATTGATCATGTCGAGACTGGTCATGCCATCGGTGAACTCATATTCGCCAGCCTTTAATAGCGCCTGCTCCGGGTAAAGACGACCATGAATCTTCAGCCACAGACTGTCGCCCACAAGGCCTTCCGCTTCGAGTTTACGCGCAACCTGACCGTAACCGCTCCCGGAGGGCACGCTGAACAGAACCGGCTCATCCAACGCTACAGGTTGCTCAAGGGTCTGAAGCCCCTGCCATAACCAGAGACCACCCCCGGCAAGCGCCAGGACGGAGAGACAGAACACACAGATGAGTAACTTCTTGAACAAGCTTTTATTCCAAAGTTTTCAGAGGGTCGCAGATTGTCTCAAGCCCATCATCAACTGGCAAATCAACGCTGCCCAATCTGCGAACCGCGACAATGCCGACAACGCTGTTAACGAGATACAGTCCACGCAGCCCGGGTGACGACAGTAACGCAGGCTGGATGATCTGCTCCCGGATGGTATGGCCGGATGCGCGCAGACACTCAAGGGCGTACTGCCGCATGACACCTGCCACCGCAAGGCTCTCAACCGGCGGAGTTACCCACTCGCTCTCCATCCTGACAATAAGGTTGGTTCGCGTCCCCTCAAGCAACTGCCCGTCGGCATTCGCCATGATCAGTTCGAATTCCTCGCCACTGAACTCACGGCTTGCCATCACCTGCTCCAGCCGGTTCAGGGTCTTGATACCCGCCAGCCTCGGATTCACGGTGAGTGGAAACTGCGACAGCGCTGCGACCACACCCCCCGGTGCGGGGAGCGTGGGCATCGGTGAGGAGGTAACAATCAGGTTTGGCACACATTCGACAGGCAACCGGTATCCTCGCCCACCACTCCCCCGAGTGAGGACCAACTTCAGCACCCAGCCGTCATTGCCGTATCGGGAGGCCAAATCGCAACCCGAGCGGGTAATTTCAGCATCCAGGTCACTACGCTCGACCGGAATGCCCAAGCGGCCGGCATCGGCCACCATACGATCCAGATGGTGTGATCGCAGCAGGGCTTGCCGGCCACGCATGCGGATAGTTTCAAACAACCCGTCGCCGTAGGCCAACCCACGATCTGTCGCGGAAATACCGTTGCCGTCGGGACGAATAACGTTCAACACAACCCGATCAGCCCTCGTAACGACGGAAAATCAGGGTGCCGTTTGTACCGCCAAAACCAAAAGAGTTGGACAACGCAACCCGGACATCTGCCTTGCGGCTCTTGCCGGCTACAAAATCCAGGTCACAACCATCATCGGGATCGTCAAGGTTGATGGTCGGCGGCAGCACACCCTCCCGGATCGCCAATACTGAAAAAATCGCCTCAATGGCCCCTGCAGCGCCAAGCAAGTGCCCGGTCATGGACTTGGTACTGCTGACTGCCAGCGTGTAAGCGTGGTCGGCAAATACCGATTTCACTGCAGACACCTCTGCCAGATCCCCTACGAGCGTGGAAGTGCCATGGGCATTGATGTAGTCGATGTCGTTGGCGCCGAGCCCGGCGTCGCGAATCGCATTCTTCATGGAGCGCGCGGCACCCTCACCGTTTTCAGGGGGAGCGGTTATATGGAACGCATCGTCGCTCATACCGAAACCGATTACTTCGCCATGAATGGTGGCTCCACGGCGTTTAGCATGCTCGAGATCCTCCAGCACCAGCACGCCAGCGCCGTCGCTGAGCACAAAGCCATCCCGGCCTCGATCCCACGGCCGGCTGGCCTTTTCCGGTTCGTCATTGCGGGTGGACAACGCACGCGCTGCCGAAAACGCGGCAATTGAGCTTCGGGTGGTGGCCATTTCCGAACCGCCAGCCAACATCACATCGGCATCACCGTAAGCAATGGTGCGCGCCGCATAGCCAATGTTATGGGTGCCGGTCGTGCAGGCTGTCACGATCGCGATGTTTGGGCCCTTGTAGCCAAAGCGGATAGCCACGTTTCCTGAAATCATGTTGATTACGGAGGCTGGCACGAAGAACGGAGACACCTTTCGCGGCCCGGACTTCTCCATGGTGATCACGTTCTTCTCGATGTATTCAAGGCCACCGATGCCTGAGCCGATGGCAACCCCAACCCTTTCACGATCAAGATCGGTGTATTCATCAAGGCCACTGGCGTCCACGGCCTGCTGGGCCGCTATCAGGCCGTAATGAATGAAGGCATCCAATTTTCTGGCGTCCTTCGTGGACAGGTAAGGTTCCATATCCAGATTCTTGATGCCACCGCCGATCCGTGTGTTGTATCCGGTGGTATCAAAGCGGTCGATCCCGGCAATGCCGCTGCGACCGGAACGAATACCGTCCCAGGACGAATCCACATCGTTACCCAGTGGCGAGAGCATTCCCATGCCTGTGATTACAACACGTCGTTTAGCCATACCCCTTCACCTGAGTTTCTTGCTGATCATGAACTGTCATTCCTGCCAATAAAAAAGCCGTCCGATGTCTAATCACATGGACGGCTTTTGCCTGGCGTATAAAGCGTGCGGAGTATCAGGTGTGCGCGACGATGTAGTCGATCGCGTCCTGGACACTCGCCAGCTTTTCCGCTTCCTCGTCGGGAATCTCGGTCTCGAACTCTTCTTCGAGTGCCATGACCAGCTCAACGGTGTCCAGTGAGTCAGCGCCAAGGTCCTCTACAAAAGAAGATGTGTTCTGAACTTCGGACTCTTTAACGCCCAACTGCTCACAAACGATCTTCTTCACGCGCTCTTCAACTGTACTCATAATGTCCTCACTTTTGTGTCAACCAAGCAACTTGAGTGCTGCCAGTTTAGTTTAAACCATACCTGCAAACAAGCAGGGGTTCCATTCAAACATGTTGTGCGACAAGGGTTTGCGCACACGCCCCCTCAGGGACTATCCCATGTACATACCACCGTTCACGTGGATCGTCTCACCCGTCACGTAACCAGCGGCCTCCGACGCCAGGAAGGCAACCACCGCAGCCACTTCTTCCGGCTCACCCAGACGACCGGCAGGTATGACTTCCATCATAGCCTCACGTTGCTTGTCGTCCAGTTTTCGGGTCATATCCGTATCGATAAATCCGGGCGCTACACAATTTGCGGTAATGCCCCGGTTCGACATTTCTTTCGCCAGGCTGCGGGTAAAACCCTCAACTCCGGCCTTGGCAGCGCAATAGTTGGCCTGTCCTGGGTTACCCATACCAGCCACAACCGAGCTGATATTGATCACCCGACCCCATCGCGCCTTGGCCATTCCCCGCAATACGGCCTTGCTGGTCCGGTAGACGCTGGACAAGTTGGTTTCCACCACGGCCGCCCAGTCATCGTCCTTCAGCCGCATCAGCAGATTATCACGAGTGATCCCTGCGTTGTTGACCAGGATCGCCGGCGCACCAGCTTTCTCGTTGATTTCCTTCAGGCCAGCCTCGATGCTGTCCGGGTCGGCGACGTTCATTACGATACCGAAACCCTTCGCGCCTGCTGCTTTCAGGTCAGCGGAAATCGACTCGGCGCCATTCTCACTGGTTGCCGTACCGACCACCATGGCGCCCTGATCTGCCAGCGCCTTTGCAATGGCCTTTCCGATCCCGCGAGTTGCACCCGTTACCAGCGCTGTTTTGCCTTCAAGAGACATGTGTTGCTCCTATTTATTACTGTCCAAATGCCTCTGACGCCTTTGCCAGCGCATCCGGCTCGTCAATGCCGTAAACCGACAATTCACGGTCAATGCGCTTCGCCAGCCCTGTAAGGACCTTACCGGCGCCGCACTCTACAGCGATCCGCACATCATTTGCCACCAGTTTACGAACTGTATCGGTCCACAACACCGGAGAGTATAGCTGCTTGACCAGATTAGCCTTGAGGGATTCACTGTCCTGGGCGACAGAAGCGGTAACATTCTGTATTACCGGGATGACAGCATCGTTAAACGTCACTTCGTCCAACGCGGTTGCCAGTTCCTCCGCGGCTCCCTTCATCAGGGCACAGTGGGAAGGTACACTCACCGGCAATGGCATGGCCTTGCGGGCGCCTCGGGCCTTGCAGGCTTCGATGGCGCGTTCAACCGCCCCAGCAGCACCTGCAATCACGACCTGCCCAGGGGCATTGAAATTGACGGCGGCCACCACATCGCCACTTGCCGCCTCGGCACAGGCGGCGGTTACGTCGTCGTCCTCGAGACCAATAATGGCTGCCATCTTGCCTTCGCCGGCTGGCACAGCGGCCTGCATGAGCTCCCCACGCAGGCGCACCAGTTTAATGGCGTCAAAGAAGTTCAGGCTTTCCGCGGCGACCAGCGCGCTGTACTCACCAAGGCTGTGCCCGGCGACAAAGTCAGGCGCCTGACCTCCGGCTACAAACCACTGCCGCCAGAGCGCGACACTCGCTGCCAACAGCGCTGGCTGGGTAACCGTGGTCTGATTGAGCTCTTCCGCAGGTCCATGCTGGCACAGGTGCCAGAGATCATAGCCCAGCACATCGGAGGCTTCGGAAAACGTTTTTTCTATGATCGGCCAGTTCTCGGCAGCTGCTCCCAGCATGCCGACAGACTGCGATCCTTGTCCGGGAAAAATAAAGGCTGATTTCATAGTGGGAATCTTACCGTCAATGAGGGGTTACGGGAGATTAGCCAATAGTACAACCTGGGGGCCGATCCGGCCAATCTAGCAAAAATGGGGAGAGACTTTAGTCTCAGGGACAGGTTAAGGCTTGAGCGCTCAGATCATCAGGTCGTCAAGACGGTCGTTTATGCGGCTGGGCACTTCCAGCTCAACTTCACGAACCGCCTGACGTATGGCGGCCAGCATGGCGCGCTCGTTGGCGTTGCCATGGCTCTTTATCACCACCCCTTGGAGGCCAAGGAGACTGGCACCGTTATGCCTTGAGGGGTCCATAAGCCGAAGCAGCCGTCCGATGATCGGCCGCGCCAAAACGCCGACACACTTGCCGTAAAAGGTTCGCGTGAAAGCTTGTTCAAGCAGCTCAATCAGCAGACCGGCAACGCCCTCACCCGTCTTTAGGGCAATATTCCCGACAAAACCGTCGCACACCACCACGTCCGCCACGTCACGGAACAGATCACTGCCCTCAATGTATCCGATATAGTTGATGGTATCGCACTGAGCCAGCATATGAGAGGCAAGCCGCACTTGCTCATTACCCTTGATTTCCTCTTCGCCAACGTTAAGCAGAGCGACTCGAGGTTCTGGCTGATTGCAGATCGCCGACGCCATCAGTGAGCCCATCAGTGCGTACTGATAGAGGTTTTCCGCGGTGGAATCCACGTTGGCGCCCAGATCGAGCACATGGCAACGCCCCCGAAGCGACGGAATCAGTTTGGCAATTGCAGGGCGTTCAATGCCCGGGTACATGCGGATAACAGAACGGCCGAACGCCATGAGCGCGCCGGTATTGCCAGCACTGACGCAACCTTGAGCAACACCGTCGCGGACAAGCCCCAACGCCACGGCCATCGACGAATTACGTTTGTGGCGAAGCGCATGGGAGGGCCGCTCATTCATCCGCACGACATCGGCAGCTTCGACGATACGAATCCGCGAATGCCCAGGATGCAACAAAGCCTCGAGCTCACTCCGGATTCCCACCAGAACAAGACTCAAGGCTTCGTTTTCTTTCACCGCGGCCAGTGCAGCGGAGGCCACAACGTCGGCTCCGCGATCACCACTCATGGCGTCAATTGCGATGGTGACCGGATTCACCGTTCCTCCATCTCGCACTGGCGGGTGGATTTGCTCGCGACGGCTTACTCGTCGCTAGCCTCAATTACCTGCTTGCCACGGTAAAAACCATCCGGAGACACATGGTGGCGACGATGCACTTCACCAGTTGTCGTGTCAGTGGACAGAGCTGCCGTGCTCAGAGCATCGTGTGAACGGCGCATACCGCGCTTTGAGCGGGTCTTTCGGTTTTTCTGTACAGCCATGATTATGCTCCTGACCTGATAAACGTGTGTTCGTTAAATTCGCGACGGTTTCCAGAGAAAACGACGCCTGATTAATGTTTCTTAGTCTTGAGATCCGCCAGCACGCTGAACGGGTTGTCTTCAGACTTCCTGACCGGCTCGTCTACGGATTCATCCGACTCAAAGGCTTCCAGCTCTTCTCGAGCGGGACATTCGTCACGCTCGTGGAGCGGAAACGGAGGCAGAACCAGCAGCAGCTCGTCCTCAGTCAAGGACCACAAATCCGCGCTGAAATCGTCCGTCAGAAACGGTTCAAGTTCTTTTGGCAACTGTTGGGCCTGCTCGTCGCTGGTCACCAACCCCAACGTAAAGCGGGAGACCAGTGTCTTTTGCATGGGCCCCATGCAGCGCTGACACTCCAGGGTAACCGGTACTTCCAGCTCACCTGTCACCATGCGCCGGCGCTCGCCGTCCATGGAGAATGACAGGCTTACCCGGCACACAGCGCCATCCTCAAATCCAAATACAGAATCACCAAAACGAGACAATGCCTGCAGAGGGATTTCTCCCTCCAACACTATTTCTTGCTCTGCCAACCGGTAAGGATCGACAGTTTTGGGCAGCTCGGTGCTTGAGGCTTTTGACATAGGCGCGCAATTTTAGGGACCTGGCCGCCCGCTGTCAAAGACTTCATGCGCTTTTGGGCAGGGGTTACGCTGCTGATAGGTGTATTCTACGATATTAACAGTGCAACCGGGACCACTCGGACAACTCCAAGCGCTGATAAAAGGAACCCCAATGAAACAACACCCGCTTCTGCTTGCCTCATCCTCACCTTATCGGCGACAACTGATGGAGAAGCTAAGACTGCCATTCCATACCGCATCGCCGAACGTGGATGAATCGCAGCGTATGAATGAGAGTGCAGAGCATCTGGTCGTGCGGCTTGCGCTTAAAAAAGCGGAAGCCCTTTGTGGTGACTACCCGGAACACTGGATCATCGGCTCTGACCAGATCGCATGCCTGGAGGATGGCACCATACTGAACAAACCGGGAACTCATGAGCGCGCAGCGCAACAGCTGGAACGCAGCAGTGGTCAGCGCGTCTCATTCCTGACCGGTCTGGTGCTGGTGGACGCCAGTACTGGGCAGCGACAGAGCCACTGCGAACACTTTCACGCCCACTTTCGCCAACTCGACGCGGACGAAATCAACAACTACCTGCACACCGAGAAACCCTACGACTGTGCCGGCAGCTTTAAAATGGAAGGCCTGGGCATCGCCTTATTCAGCCGCCTGGACGGACGCGACCCTAACAGCCTGATCGGCCTGCCATTGATCGCGCTCACCGAAATGCTTCGAAACTGGGGGCTCAACCCGCTGCATCCGCTGCCCGCCTCTCACCGAAGCTCCAACCGCGATTCAGCGAAGTAGCGGGCAATACCACTGCCCACGGAAACGCCGAACTGGTCAACGATATTCTGGAGTGGCGATTCACGGCGACTATAGTCCACAAGATCCTCCTGGCCGATGACCTGCCGTGCCACATGGGAGGAGCTGCCAAGGCCATCGATCAGACCAAGCTCGAGTGCTTGCTCGCCACTCCAGACCAGTCCTGAGAACAGTTGCTCGTCATCCGCAAGCCGATCACCCCGCCCTTTACGCACACTTTCGATAAACTGGCTGTGGGTGGTTTCCAAAACGTCTTGCCAGAACTGCACCTCTTTCTCTTCCTCCGGTGAGAACGGGTCCAGAAAAGCCTTGTTCTCGCCAGCGGTATACAGGCGCCGGTCGACCCCCAACTTATCCATAATCTCGGTAAAACCGAAACCTCCAGCCACCACACCGATGGAACCCACCAGGCTCGCCTTGTCGGCGTATATTTCATCAGCAGCCGCAGCAATATAGTAGGCGCCAGAGGCACCAATATCGGAAATCACCGCGTACACTTTCTTATCCGGATACTCACTCCTCAACCGAACGATTTCGTCATACACGTAACCAGACTGGACCGGACTGCCGCCCGGACTGTTGATCCGCAAAATCACACCCACTGAGCTTTCCGCCTCGAACGCTTCGCGCAGGGAACCCACGATGTTGTCGGCACTGGCGAGCTCATCCGCCGCAATGGTGCCCTCGATCTCCACAAGCGCCGTATGCTTTCCCTTGGCAGCGGATTCCAGCGCACCGCCCAACGGGAACTGGATCATCAACAGCAAGGCAAAGAGATACCCGAACGTCAGCAGCTTGAAAAATATCCCCCAGCGGCGGCTTTTTCTCTGCTCTGACTGCAGCGACATCACCAGCTTTTCGATCAGTTTCCAATCACGAGCTGACTCCGGTGGCATCGCCGGTTTGCGGCGACTTCCCGCGGATCTGCTCGCCCCGCTCTCCGGGTTTTCTGGTTCGCTCCCCCAGCCGGGATGCCTGTCTGATTCCCAATCGCTCATTGCTACTTCCTGTTGCGGTTACGGTTCAGAGGCCAAGTACGTCGCGCAGGTCTTTGACCGAATCGACGATTGCGTGTGGCGCATAGTGCCCCAGTACATCCCGTTTATGCACACCCCACTCCACACCAATGGACGGCATACCGATACGCTGAGCCATCTCCAGATCGTAACGGGTATCGCCAATCATAACCGCTTCCGCCGGCTCAATGCCGTAAAAGCGGATGATCTCTCCGAGCATCGCCGGATCGGGCTTGGAGCGGGTTTCATCCGCGCAGCGGGTGATATCGAAATTCGGGCCAAGGCCGCTGGACACCAGCGCCCCCTCCAGGCCACGACGACTCTTGCCGGTGGCCACCGAACAGCCGCGCCCAGCCAGGCGCAGATCGGCCAGTACGTCCGCCATGCCCTCGAATACATTCTGGGGCGTGGTCACCTTGGCGAAAAAGTAACGGGCATAGCCCTCACGGATGGTGGTCATTTCCTCCCGCGTTATACCGGGATACAGCTTTTCCAGAGCTTCAATCATGCCCAAACCAATGATATCGCGATAGGCTTCGCGCTCCAGTTCCGGATACCCTAATTCGGTGGCTGCCTGGTGAAGGCTGTCTGCAATATGATCGACGGAATCCACCAGCGTTCCGTCCCAGTCAAAAATCACGACCTTTACGTCCATTGATACTACCTTAATGCGGTTATCCTGCTTGCCTGCCACAGAACAACGGATTATTCGGATGCCTTCCGGCGCGCCGCCAGTTTGGCCATGAGTTCGCTGAAAGCCTCATCATAGGGAGCCTCAAGATGAACAGGCTCTCCTGTGGAGGGCAGCGTGAAATCCAGGGCACGGGCGTGGAGCATTAAACGCTGACCGCCGGCGGAACGAAACGCCCGGAGGCTTACATCATCCATATACTTGTCATCCCCGGCAATCGGATGACCGGCCCAGGCACTGTGAACGCGAATCTGATGGGTACGACCGGTTACCGGTGAAGCCTCAACCAGCGTATACCCTGAAAAGGTCGCCAACACCCGAAATCGGGTGAGAGAGTCCTTTCCCGACTCATCCACGCGAACACGGCGCTCACCGGAGCCCAGCTCAAACCGCAACAGCGGTTGGCTGACCTTCCTGACAGATCCAGGCCAGTCACCCGCCACCAGGGCATGGTAACGCTTGCGAATTCGCTTGTGACGCAATTCGTCCTGCAAGTAACGCAACGCGGAACGCTTCTTCGCGATCATCACCAACCCTGAAGTATCCCGGTCAAGCCGATGTACAAGCTCCAGAAACCGGGCTTCCGGCCGCGCTGCCCGCAAGACTTCGATCAGTCCGAAATCCAGCCCGCTACCGCCGTGAACCGCTATGCCGGATGGCTTATTGACCACCAGCATCTGATCATTCTCAAACACCACTGCGTCCTGCATGACTCCCTGAACCCGGGACCCCGGAACAACCTGCGCCGGCTTTTCCTTGCGGGTGACAGGTGGAATGCGCACCTCATCACCCGTGTTCAGACGGGTGTCGGGCTTAACCCTTCCCTTGTTCACCCGCACCTCACCCTTGCGGATAATGCGATAAATAATGCTGCGCGGCACGTCTCGGATCTGCGCCATCAGGTAATTGTCCACGCGCTGGCCGTGATTATCCTCATCAACAACCACCTTTTGCACACCCTGCTTGACCTCACCGCCTCTGGAGCCGGGCGCAGAGCCACTCTTGCCATCACCAACAGACCGTGGTGAGGAAGGGGAACGTTTTTGCCTGGTCGATCTGGACATGGATACCTTACCGCTGGAAACCCTGCGGGATTGAAGGAGCCGGCGAATACTGTTATATTCCGGCGTGCTCTGCCGTTTGTCTACGGCCTGGCCAGTATGCCAGAAGCCGGAGCGGCAGGAGTATACCGACACTATTTGAGAGTTTGAACGCCGGAAGCCCAATCATTACCGGGCTCGGCGATTGAAATCCTCCCGGATCCATACGGAAGGCGCTGATTACAGCGACTGCCCGAAAGCCGGGGGAACAAGAAACCGTACGGAAAACCGTTGGGCGACATCGCGAAGAATCATTACCAGCACGCAGGGCCGGGCCGTCCAGCATACGAATACGACGTGAGACCCAGGCACCCGCGTGAACCTGAAAACGGATAACATGCGCCAACAGACTCTGACCCAAAGCGACTCTTTCCTGCCTACAAGCAGGCGAACCGTCGGCGGTGGCCTCGGAACTCCGGGAAAATTCCCCGCAGGGATCTGATTCGTCTGGCCGTCGGGTTGCCCCTGTTACAAGGGGCCCGCGGCACGCAAGTTCTGCTTCGCTGATGCTATTCCCCAGGTTTTCTGTCCAAACCAAACGACAGGAACCATTTCTTTCCATGAAAAGAATGCTAATCAATGCGACTCATCCCGAAGAGTTGCGCGTAGCCCTGGTTGACGGCCAGCGTCTGTTTGACCTCGACATCGAGTCCAGCTCCCGCGAGCAGAAAAAAGCCAATATCTACAAGGGTCGCATAACCCGTGTAGAGCCCAGCCTGGAAGCCGCTTTTGTGGACTTCGGCGCGGAACGCCACGGATTCCTTCCTCTCAAAGAAATCTCCAAGGAGTATTTCAAGAAATCACCCGGCCAGATTGAAGGCAAGATCAACATCAAGGATGTGGTTGCCGAAGGTCAGGAAGTCATTATCCAGGTGGACAAGGAAGAGCGTGGTAACAAGGGTGCCGCCCTCACCACCTTCATCTCCCTTGCGGGCCGATACCTCGTGCTCATGCCCAACAATCCTCGCGCCGGCGGCATTTCCCGTCGTATCGAAGGTGAAGAGCGGGCGCAGCTGAAAGAGGCCATGAACGATGTACAGGTGCCCAAATCCATGGGCATCATTGTTCGCACTGCCGGCATTGGCCGCACCACCGAAGAGTTGCAATGGGATCTGGACTACCTCGTCCAGTTCTGGGAAGCCATTTCCCAGGCCGCCGGCGAGCGCAAAGCGCCGTTCCTGATTCACCAGGAAAGCAACGTCATTATCCGCGCTGTACGCGACTATCTTCGTCAGGACATTGGCGAGGTGCTGATTGACTCCGGAACGGTTTACGAGGACGTATTGAACTTCGTTCGTGCGGTTATGCCCTCGTTCGAAAACAAGATCAAGCTGTACAAGGACGAAATCCCCCTGTTCAGCCGCTACCAGATTGAAGGCCAGATCGAGACCGCCTTCCAGCGTGAAGTGAAGCTGCCCTCCGGTGGCTCCATCGTGATCGATCCCACCGAAGCACTGGTATCTATCGACATCAACTCCTCCCGTGCCACCAAAGGCCACGACATTGAGGAAACCGCGCTTCAGACCAACCTGGAAGCGGCAGAAGAGATTGCTCGCCAACTGCGCCTCCGGGACATGGGCGGATTGATCGTGATCGACTTCATCGACATGACCCCGGCCAAGCACCAGCGCGAAGTCGAGCAGAAGATGCGCGAGGCACTGGAAATCGACCGCGCCCGGGTCCAGGTGGGCAAGATTTCCCGCTTTGGTCTGCTCGAAATGTCGCGCCAACGTTTGCGCCCATCCCTGGGCGAGACCCGCAGCGAAGTCTGCCCTCGCTGTGAAGGCCAGGGCACCATCCGGGGCATCGAGTCTCTTGCCCTGAGCATCATGCGCCTGATCTACGAGGAATCATCCAAGGAAAAGACCGGTCAGGTTCGCGCCGTGGTGCCGGTCGCCGTCGCCACTTTCCTGCTGAACGAGAAGCGCAAACAGTTGGCCGATATCGAGGCTCGGCAGGAAGTCGAAGTAGTGGTCGTACCCGCTCCTCACATGGAAACACCGCACTTCGAAATCCTGCGCATGCGTGACGATGAGAGTGGCGTGGAGCATGTATCGAGCTACCAGGTGGCTCAGGAGTACAGTGAAAGGGAAGAGGAAATCTTCGAGGCCCCTGCTGCCCAACCACCGGTTCGCGAACAGGCTGCGGTGAAAGCCATTCGACCGGTTGCGCCCGCTCCGGCTCCGGAAAAGGCAGCACAAGAGACACCGGCCGAACAGAGTGATGGCCTGTTCAGCAAACTTGGCCGCAAGATAGCGGATTTCTTCAGCGGTGAGGAAGTCATCGGTGAACCACCAGTGAAACGGGAACAGCCCGCCGGCTCGAACCGTGACGACCGTCGCACCCAGGACCGCCAGGACCGTCGCAAATCCAGGGTAGCCCGCGACGACAACCGTTCCGGCAATCGTAGCGGTGCTGATCGCCGTCAGGCCGGCGCTAATCGCGGCGACAGCAGCCGCAGCGATGACAACCGGGGACGTAACCGAGGTGCAAACCGCAATCGCGGAGACGACCAGGGCCGCAGTGGTCAGGGCCAGCAAGGAAGTGCTGACAAGAGCGCCGACAAGACAGCCGATAACCGCAGGGATGGCAACCGCAAAGACGGCCAACCCCAGGGCCAGGGACGCGGACAGGGGCGCAACAAGTCTCAGGCCAAGGACCCGAAGGACCGTCAGGAACAACAGGACTCCGGCACCCAGAAAAGTGCTGCCGCCGAAAAGTCCGGCTCCGACGAAAAACGCCGTAAACCAAGACGCAATCGTAGTCGCGACGGCTCCCCCACTGATAACCCGGCGTCCACACCGGCAGACCGGAAGTCCGCCCGCAGCGAAAAGCATCAGAAGGATACTCAGCCAGAAGAGCAGACCGATAAGCAATCTGCCACTCAACCAGCAGGAAAACCGGACGTAGCGGCGGCCAATACGGCAGAGCCGAAGCCGGCGAAAAACGTGGCTGAAAAACCTGTCGAAGCGACGTCCGCGGAAAGCGCGACGGAAACACCGATGGAAAAATCGGCGGAGAAACCCGCTGAACCAGCGGCCGATAGCGCAGAACCCGGTGAAGCGCCTGAAAAGCAGCCGCAGCCGGCAACGTCTGGCACCGCGAAGACCGATCAGGCAGACACCTCTGGCAATGAGACGGCGAAATCTGAAGCCGACACCAGTGTTGAGGAGAAGCCGAAACGCCCTGCCCGACCACGCCGGTCGCCCAGGAAGCCAGCTGAAAAGAAGGTCGAAACCGCCCAAGCAGATGCGACGGTCGACAATGTTGAAAAGGCGGCTCCGGAAAGAGAAGCCCCGAAGCCCGTGGCTGAAGCCGAGGTTGAGGCACCCGAGCAGAAAGCGGAAGCCAAGCCACAACCAACAGAAGCCGACACCAAACCCAAGGCGAAACCCAAAGCCGACAGTACTGCTGACGCCGAGCCGTCTACGCCCCAAGCCGAGAAAGCGGAACAACCCGAAACCCCTCCGCCGGCTAGCGAGCCGGTAGCAGCAGGTAAGGCTGAAGAATCGCAGGAAGCCACCAGCAAGCCACCTGCGGAGCCGAAGGCTGAGACGTCCCAAGCAGAGGGCAAGCAAAAGCCCAACGAGAAGGCAATTGAGCCCGCGCCCGCTGCCGAGCAAGAAACGCCGAGTGGACAGGTGGATGTACCGGTCACACCGGGCCGCGCCTACAATGATCCGAGGGAAGTCCGTAAGCGTCAGCGGGCTGCCGAAGAGGCCAAAAAGGCCGGGAGTAACTGACGAATGCTATCAGATTCGGACATCGAAGCGCTGGAAGACATCCTTTTCGCCGAACCCTGGGGCGACGAAGCCCTGGATTTCTTCGGTTTGCACGGGGTTGTCTGCGCCAGCGTGGTGGGCCCGACATCCTTGAGCACTGAGGACATCTTCAGACTGGCCACGGGCGCTGAACAGGCGCCCAGCGGCCAGGTTCCGGATGCGTTCCGACAAGCCGTTGAACAGCTCGGCAGGGATATGGCACACGCACTGGACATGGGCCAGTCTCTTGAGTTGCCGGAACCTGAAGATGGCGATCCGATGAACGCACTGGAAAACTGGTGTGCCGGGTTCGTGGACACCTTCCTTGAGAATGAGGAAGCCTGGCTGGAGGCCGGAGAGGAAGAAACCGCAGACCTGCTGGTGCCGATGCTTACGCTGTCCGGGCTGTTCGAGGATGAAGACTTCCAGAATGTCCGCAACAGCGAGAAGCTGTCCCGGCAAATGGCGGACGCCATCCCCGACTCGCTGACCGACCTATACCTGCTGTTCCACGCACCGGATTAAACCGCTGCGAAAACCCCTGCCGGTTCTTTGAAATGATGCCAGACAGGCTCAAGCCCGTCTGGCATTTTCATGATGACCCCAAGCTCACACCAAGGCGCACCGGGAAAATGGAAATCGCTGCCCTGGGAGGCAAGCAGGTTTTCCCGGCGACACAATTCCGCCAAAAAGCCCAGATCGCCACTGGACTGCCCCGACGTTGATACCTCGATACTCCGACCACCCGCCTGACGGAAGTCAGCAACGAGCGCTCGCAATTTTGTCGCCGTAAGTTTGTATTTCCTGGGATGGGCCAGCACGGCCACACCTCCAGCCTCGGTAATCCAGCGGACAACCTCCGGCAATTCAGGCCAGAAGCCCTTTACGTCGCCCGCCTTGCCGGCACCAAGGTAGCGCTTGAACGCCTGCGCGATATCCTTTACCACCCCCTCTTCGACCAGCACCCTGGCAAAATGAGGGCGGCCAGGCACATCGCCGCCCGCCCTGTCCGTCGCCTTCTCGAGCAGGTTTTCAATTTTCAGCTTCGAAAGCTTGTCGGTAATGGTACGAGCTCGGGACCAACGATTCGTATTCTGCCGCTCCAAGGCCTGCTTCAGACGGTCGTCGTCAATGTCAAAATCAAGCCCGACTATGTGTATGGTGTTGCTTTTCCACAGGCAGGACAACTCGGTGCCAGCAATCAGAGTAACGCCCGTTTCCCTCGCGGCCTCCGATGCTTCTTCAAGCCCGGCAATGGTGTCGTGATCTGTCACGGCGAGGTGGGTAACGCCTCTCGCGCGCGCGCGTGCGACCAATTCCCTTGGCGGCAACGCGCCGTCTGACGCCGTCGTGTGGCAATGCAGATCAATGCAGAAGTCAGCTTCTTGAGTTATAGTCACATCATTTCCGAATTCAGAGTAAATACCATTCATGGCAGTGTACCAGCCAGCTATTACACTGTGTCAGTAAATATCCGGAGATTATCATGTACTACGCCATCATCAGCGAGGATGTCGAAGGTAGCTTGCCACTCAGAGCCGCTGCCCGTCCTGCCCACATTGAACGACTGAAACAGCTCAGAGACCAGGGTCGCCTTCTTGTCGCGGGCCCCCACCCGGCCCTGGACACACCGGAACCCGGTGATGCGGGATTCACCGGCAGTCTGGTTGTAGCCGAGTTCGATTCACTGGCATCGGCCCAGGAGTGGGCTGATGCTGACCCCTATGTGGATGCTGGTGTGTACCAGAAAGTCACCGTCAAACCCTTCAAGGCAGTGCTGCCGTGAAGCCGCGCGGTGGTCTGCGCCTGGCACCATGAGTTTTTTGTAATGAACTCCACCTTGTATGGCCCGGCATCTATGACAAAATTGCGCCTTAAATCGCTGTTCCAGGGAATAAAACCAGTGACGCCATTACGTCTGATTACCTGCATTATCGTTTTGATGGTGGCTGCAACGTCAGCATACGCCAAAACCGTTTATGTCGATGATACGCTCTACGCACCGATCCGAAGTGGCGAAGGAACACAATACCGCATCCTTCACTCGGGAGTCCGAAGCGGGACCTCACTTGAACTGCTGGAAACCTCGGAATCAGGGTACAGCCGGGTACGCACACCGGACGGAATCGAAGGCTGGATGGTGTCACGCTATCTCACAGACAGCCCTATTGCACGCCAACGCCTGGAAGCCACCAACCGGCAACTGGAGCAGGCCCGCAGTGAACTGAGCAATCTCAGGACGCAGCTTGAGGAAGTCACCACTGAGCGGAACGAACTCAGGAGCTCAGAAGAGTCCCTGGAGGCTCGCTCAGGAAGGCTCAGTGAAGAGCTTCGCAATATCAAGGAAGTCGCCTCGGACTCCATTAACCTGAACCGGCGGAATAGTGAGCTTCGCGAAGAAAACCAGAAGCTGCGCAACGACCTGGAAGTTCTCACCGCTGAGAAGGAACGCCTGGAAGCCAAGAAGGAATCCGATTTCATGCTATTGGGTGCAGCACTTGTGCTGCTCGGCGTGATTCTGGCCCTTGTTATCCCGCTGCTCAAGCCTTCAAGGAAAACGGACAACTGGGCGTAAAACACCTCCCCACATGGGGAGGTGTTGGACAGGGTTTTCCGCCAAAAACTATATGTAGTGTTATTTTTGAGACTTAACTACTAAATATAAGAGTTTCTCAAATTTTTATTCCCATGAATTCTTTGACGCTTCCACCCTCAGCATTTATAACTAACAAAACAACAACCGCGAGGTGCCGGGATGTCTGAAACCATGAAGGACTATTCAGAAAAACGCGATTTCCACCGCATGACGATGAACTCGGAAATCGAACTCACAGACAGCAACGGCGTCGCGATTCCTGGCATTTGCCGGGATCTCAGTGGCACTGGCATGCAGCTCTATACGGAAAAGGCGTTCGCCGAAGGAGATGAAATCCACACCCTTCTACCCTCCACCAGTGAGCAGTTTCCGCCATTCGAAACGGTCTGTCGCGTGCTGCGCTGTGTTCCTGACGGGGATGGGTTTCTCCTGGGGATGGAGATTGTAAAGGTAAAACGCTGACCGGTGCGGTCAAGGGAAATGTAGCCCGGTAGAGTACGGGGGAACTACCGGGCAAACGGCCGTATCAGTCGATCTTCAGTGGCTTTTCGGAAACCACGATACCGTTGTTATCGGCATAGATGTAATGGCCAGGATGGAAGGTCACGCCTCCGAAGGTGACCGGCACGTCCAGATCACCCACTCCACGCTTCTCGGTCTTGCGCGGATGCGTACCCAGCGCCTGCACTCCCAGAGCTGTCTTTCCAATGACATCGACATCGCGAATGCAGCCATAGATCACCAGGCCAGCCCAGCCATTATCCGCCGCTTTCTCGGCCAGCATGTCACCCAGCAGAGCGGCCCGCTTTGATCCGCCACCATCGACAACCATCACACGACCGTTACCCGGCAGGGCAACCTGTTCCTTAACGATGGAATTGTCCTCAAAGCATTTCACCGTCACGATCTCGCCCCCGAAGGCGTCCACGCCCCCAAAATTGCGGAAACCCGGCTCTACCACCAGGACTTCGGGGTAATCGTCACACAGATCAGGGGTTACGATAGGCACGCGTACGCTCCTTTTGTCGAAATGGTCAGTCGATTTTCTCGTCAGCAAGGAAGAACCAGGTATCCAGTACCGAGTCGGGGTTCAGCGACACCGAATCAATGCCCTGATCCATCAGCCATTTGGCCAGATCCGGATGATCTGACGGCCCCTGGCCGCAGATACCAATGTATTTATTGGCCTTCTTGCAGGCCTGGATGGCACTGGCCAATAACGCCTTGACGGCGTCATTCCGCTCGTCGAACAGGTGGGCGATGATGCCGGAGTCTCTATCCAGGCCCAGGGTTAGCTGAGTCAGGTCATTAGAGCCAATCGAGAAGCCATCAAAGTGCTCCAGGAACTGTTCGGCCAACAGGGCGTTGGCGGGGAGCTCGCACATCATGATCACACGCAATCCGTTATCACCACGCTTGAGACCATTCTCCGCCAACAGATTCACTACCTGCTCAGCTTCCCCCACAGTGCGGACAAACGGCACCATGATCTCAACGTTGGTCAGCCCCATTTCATTTCGGACTTTCTTCAGCGCCCGGCATTCAAGCTCAAAACAGTCGCGGAAGGTTTCAGAGATATACCGGGAAGCGCCACGGAAGCCCAGCATCGGGTTTTCTTCGTCGGGCTCGTAAAGGGTACCGCCGATCAGGTTGGCGTATTCATTGGATTTGAAGTCGGACAACCGCACAATCACCTTTTTGGGCGCAAAGGCAGCGGCAAGGGTGGATATTCCTTCGACCAGCTTGTCGACGTAGAAGTCCACCGGCGAGCTGTACCCGGAGATCCGTTTCTCCACCGTCTGGCGAATATCCCGCGGCAGGCCATCAAAATTCAGCAACGCCTTCGGGTGAACGCCAATCATGCGGTTGATGATGAACTCGAGTCTCGCCAGGCCGACACCTTCATTGGGCAGTGCCTGGAAGTCGAAGGCCCGGTCCGGATTACCCACGTTCATCATGATTTTGAACGGAATAGCAGGCATGGAGTCGACTGTGTTCTCCTTCAGCTCGAAATCCAGGCTGCCCTCGTAGATCATCCCGGTGTCGCCTTCGGCGCAGGACACCGTCACTTCCTGGCCGTCTTTCAGAATTTCCGTGGCATCGCCGCAACCAACCACGGCCGGAATACCAAGCTCCCGCGCGATAATGGCAGCATGGCAGGTACGCCCACCTCGATCAGTGACAATGGCGGACGCCCGCTTCATCACCGGTTCCCAGTCCGGGTCGGTCATGTCCGTAACAAGAACATCGCCCGCCTGAACGCGGTCCATTTCCTTGATACTGGTGATGATCTTGACCGGGCCACTGCCAATCTTGTGGCCGATACTGCGACCTTCCACCAGGATAGTACCGGTCTCATTGAGCAGGTAGCGCTCCATCACGTTGGCCGAAGCGCGGCTCTTAACGGTTTCCGGACGGGCCTGCACAATGTAGATACGGCCGTCGTCACCATCTTTCGCCCACTCGATGTCCATCGGGCGCTGGTAATGCTTTTCGATGATCATGGCCTGCTTGGCCAATTCTTCCACTTCCGCGTCAGTGATGCAGAAGCGATTACGTTCGTCCTGTTCGACCTTGACCGTTTCCACAAACTGCTCTGCGGCGGGGTCAGTGTGGTAAACCATCTTGATGGCCTTGCTACCCAGGTTGCGGCGCAGAACGGCAGGCTTACCCGCTGTGAGGGTGGGCTTGTGAACGTAAAATTCATCGGGGTTCACAGCACCCTGCACCACCGTTTCGCCCAGGCCGTAGGAGCCGGTGATAAACACGACATCCCGGAAACCGGATTCCGTATCCAGGGTGAACATAACGCCACTGGCAGCGGTCTCACTGCGCACCATCTTCTGGATGCCAGCAGACAAGGCTACCTGTTTGTGGTCAAAACCGTGATGGACGCGATAGGAAATGGCGCGGTCATTGAACAGAGAGGCGAAGACCTCCTTTACTGACGTCCGTACCTGCTCCAGACCCACAACGTTAAGGAACGTCTCCTGCTGACCAGCGAATGACGCATCCGGAAGATCTTCCGCAGTGGCTGACGAGCGTACCGCCACTGCGAGGTTGTCGTTGCCGTCGCGTAGCTTTGCGTAGGCGTCTGCAAGCGGCTGCTCCAGCGCGTCCGGAAATGGGGTATCAAGAATCCACTGGCGAATTTCGGAGCCGACTCGCGCCAACTCGTTCACGTCATTGATGTCCAGGGCGTCCAGAGCGTTGTCGATCTTCTCACGAAGACCGTCTTTCGCCAGGAATTCACGGTAGGCATGGGCGGTTGTAGCGAAGCCACCCGGAACGGTAACACCTGCGTTGGCAAGATTACTGATCATTTCACCGAGGGAGGCATTCTTTCCCCCGACCCGGTCAACGTCTGACATTCCCAGGTGATCAAACCAGATAATGTAATCTTCCAAAGCGTGTCTCCCTTGATTCATTGTAGCAAAGAGCCAAACCGGACAGGTGGAGCTGATTTCAACCCTGTAATTACTGCATTCTCCACTGCGGGCTCTCGAACTTGGCGTGTATGATACTGTAACCTGTGGAATTTACCTAGGGTAGCCGCCAAATACGGAGCCGGACCGCACACCATGAAACGAACCGCTTTCTTTATATCCGATGGCACCGGCCTGACCGCCGAAGCCTTGGGGCACAGCCTTCTGGCACAATTCGAAAAAATCGAGTTTGAACGCATTACGGTGCCATATATTGATGACGCTGACAAAGCCCGGGAGATGGTCAAGCGTATCAATAAAGCGGAGGACACCGATGGCATGCGGCCGTTGGTTTTCGACACCATCGTCAATAGTGATATTCGTGATGTCATCGCCGGCGCAAATGGTTTCATGGTGGATATCTTCGGTACTTTCCTGAATCCATTGGAACAGGAGTTGCGGTCGTCATCATCCTATACCGTAGGCAAGTCGCACGCCATCAACAATGAAGGCAGCTACGAACGGCGCATCCATGCCGTCAATTTCGCGCTGGATAACGATGACGGCGCCCGTACGCGTCATTACGACGAGGCAGACCTGATTCTCGTCGGTGCCTCTCGTAGCGGCAAGACACCCACCTGCCTGTATCTGGCCCTGCAATACGGTGTAAAGGCGGCCAACTATCCCATCACCGAAGAAGATCTGGACGACCAGCAGATGCCGGCCGCGCTGCGCCCCCACAAGGAAAAAATTTTTGGGCTGACCATCGAACCGGAGCGGCTGGCCACCATCCGTAACGAACGCAGACCGAACTCCCGCTATTCATCTATGAAGCAGTGCATGCATGAAATTGAGGAAATTGAGCTGATGTACCGCCGGGAACGAATTCCTTACCTCAACACGACAGCGTACTCCGTGGAGGAAATCTCTACGCGCATCATGGTCAGCACCGGGCTTAAACGGAACCGATAGAGCAGATAACAAAAAGGCCGGCGCCCTCTCCCATAAAGAGCGTCGGCCTTCCGTTTTCAGGTGCTTTCAGTCGCTTTATAGCTCCTGGATTTCCAGCCCCAGTTTTTCAGCGGTATCACGATTTTCGAAGCTGGTGACAACCGCCACACTGGCGCTGTCCGGCTTCAGCCACTCACGGGCGACCCGCTTCATATCATCCAGAGTCACCGCCAGCACGCGCTCCCGGAAACGCGCACGTTGCTCCGGCGTGCGGCCGAACAGGCGGTTGTGGAAGGCATGGCGGGCTGCACCGGCCGGCGACCGTGGGCGATCCAGTTGCCCGATCACGCCGAGAATGGACTCTTCCAGTTCTTGCGGGTCGTGCTGCTCCGTCTGAAGCCAGTCCAGGGCGTTGTCGAAATCCTCCAGCGTGTCGCCTAACCGGGGATCGCGGTAGGAAAAGAAACGGAACGTGCCATTCACGCTGTCCTGACCAGCACCACCACCGTAGGCACCGCCCTTTTCACGAATGGCCCGGTGCAGGTAGCCGTTGCGCAGGAAACCGCCCAACACGGTCAGTGCCGCTGCGTCAGGGTGGTCGATAGCAACCGTGCTGTAGGCTTTGGCACAGAAGTTCACCTGGGTTGACGTTAGCCACGCCTGGCGCGTTTGGTAACTCACGGGCTCAATCTTCCAGGCGGCCCTCTCTCCCGCACCGGAGTCTCCCCAAACGGTCTTCAGTTCCGTTAGCATTGGGTCCAGTTGCTCTTCCTCACCGATCAGCAGGAATTGACGGGACTGGTTCCGAATACGTTCGTGCAGTGCTGCAAGCCGTTCACACAACCTGTCTAGCTCAGCAGGATCGCTGAGGGACTTATCGAGCGCTTTAACGCCACGGATAGCCTCCAGACCACCAAGACGGAACGACAGCCACGCACCCGGACTGATTCCCTGCGATGCCGCCCCCATGGCCAGTGCATGGCCACTGCCTGTAACCGCCTGCTCGCGGCGGGAGCGAATCTGGGCAATTAGCTCGCGCACCCGTTCCTTCTCATCAAATCGGGCGCCATTAAAGACATCGTTCAGCAGGCGAGTCAACGCCTCGCGGTTTCGAGCCAGCGCCTTGCCATTGAAAATGATGTAACCCGCAAGATCCTGAACATCGTTGATTTTTCCCTTGGCGGAGAAAGACGCACTGACGCCACCGGATTCCGCCGAGATACGGTCCTGCATCTGCAGGTAATCCAAGTCACCGCACCCCACTTCCGGAATCAGCGTGGTGTAGTACGGCAGCAACAACAGTTCTTCCTCAGTCAGGTTCGGTACCGGAAGGATCACCTGCTCGTACACCAGGCCATTGGTACCGCGGGCATAAATGGTCGCAGGCATGTCGCCGGCGAACCGCGACTCCGGTTCCGGCAACTGCAGGGGAACGTCGGTCAGGTCAACCTTCGGCAAGATGGAATCGTCGTCTTTCCGAGTCTGCCGCTCTTCCAGGGCCTGGGCGCGCTCGACAATCTGGCGTACTTCTTCGTCCGTCAACGAGGCCTTGCGGCGGGCAAGGGCATCGCGAATTGCCGCCTGACGACGACTCTCCAGCTTGTCATCCGGGCGCAGTGTCAGGGTCACGCGGTGCGGATTTTCCAGTAGCTTGCGGCGGATCAGACCGGGCACATATTGAGGATCCCGGATTTTTTCCCGCATATCCGCCAGCACCGGCTCCAGATCAAGGAGCTCAACTGGATCACCGCCATGAACCATTGGCGAAATCGCGGTCATGATCAGCTGCAGACCGTACGGGAAGCTATCACCGGCAATCTCGCGCTGGTGCAACTCCAACTGGTGGAGAATGGCTTCCAGGCGATCCTCGCTGACGCCCTCTTCCACTACCTTGGCCAACGTCTGTTCGATCAACGCTTCAAGGTCGTCCTGCTTGTCCGGGTCACTGCCCTCAATGCCACACACAAAGGTCATTTCACGGTTGGAGTCCTCGAGGCCGCACATGGGGGATGGCGATTGCCCGATGTCGGTCGTCTCCAGCGCCCGCATCAGGGGCGACGCACTGTTTTCCAGTAACACGCTGGCCAACAACTGGCCTTCAAGATTCTCCTGCAGGTCAAAACTGTGGCCCAACAGCCAGCCCATCACGATGTGAGTCTTCTGGCCGGTATCCTCACCTTCACTGACGGCGTAACTCTGATCCACCCGGACCGGCGAGAACATCCGCTTCTCATCCCGCACCGGCAACTCTACGTCCAGCTGATCAAATCGCTTGAGGGCCAGTTCTTCAAAGCGTTCATGATGTTCGTGGGCCGGAATATCCCCGTAGGTTGCAAAGATCGCATTGCTGGGATGGTAGTGATGGCGGTAGAAGCGCAGCAAATCGTCGTAGCTCAGGTCCACAATATGGTCCGGCTCACCGCCGCTGTTGTAGTGATAGGTGGTGGTCGGGAACAGGTGGCTGGAAAGGTTCTGCCACAACTGTGAAGTAGGCGCGCTCATGGCGCCCTTCATTTCGTTGTAGACCACACCACGGTAGACCAGGTCGGTGGACGGATCGTCTGGCGTATCGAACTCGAGGCGGTGACCTTCCTGCGCGAAATCCAGCGGATCCAGGGATGAGAAGAACACCGAGTCCAGATAAACCGTCAACAGATTGTCGAAATCCTTGCGGTTCATACTGGCGAAGGGGTATGCCGTCCAGTCACTGCTGGTAAAGGCATTCATAAAGGTATTCAGGGACCGACGAATCATCATGAAAAACGGATCGCGCACCGGAAAACGCTCGCTGCCACACAGCGCCGTATGCTCCAGGATATGAGCAACACCGGTGGAGTCCATGGGGAAGGTTCGCAGGGCCACAAAGAACACGTTCTCATCGTTATCCGCCGCCAAGTGCAAGTGTCGGGCACCCGTTTTGCGGTGACGGTATTCCTCGACCGTCACGTTCAGCGTGCTGATCCGGTGACTGCGAAGCTTTTCAAAGGCCGGATGGACGGTGTTTTCGATCACTGCAGCCATTCAAACTGTCCTGTCTTTAACTAAATGGGGATTGTAGGGTAACACGTACTTTCTATTATCATGCACTAACCCGAAGCCACAAGGCAGCACCCGACTCCATGACCAATGACCCCCATGGCATCCAGACACCCGACACCGCGCCCAAGGCGGCCAGATCCGCCCCACAGCCCGCCGGCAATCGCCGCGCCATCCACGCTCCGGAAGTGGCCGCCTATTGGGCCGAGCGTCGACGCTACCTGGAACGCATGCGCCGCGTTCCGGAAATAAGGCAGCGTTACTGGCGCGCCATCGGCATGTATCTGATTCGCCGGGTGCTCTGGTCCTTCGGTTTCTTTCCGGTTTTTATCGCGTTCTGGGTGCCGTTTGTGCTTTCCAGCTTCAATCCGGTGGTCATGGCATCCGACCTGATCCCCTTACTTGAAGGGTTCGTTGACGCCAACCCGGAAATTCAGGCCAATACCCTGAGCACGCTGGTCATCGCCTGGGCATCAATCGGATTCTTTTTTCTGGTGTTCGATTTCGTGTTGACGCCGTTCAAATCCCCTTACGAATACGAAGCAGACGTCTACATGCGCTCCTGGGAACAGCTCAACCATGACCAGCTTCCGGACAAAGTGTGATTTGTCCTGCATTCTCGTGAACTTCCGTGACTTTGTGTTACATGACATTGCCCCGACTGGGTAAGATGAGGCGGTGTCAGTCCTGAACCCCGTTGAACAACGACAATGAAACGGGCGGGACACTGGCAGTCACACGAATGCAGAATTGAGAGGTTGTCCATGGTCGATTTCAGGCCCCTCCTGTTTGTCAACGCTCTGGCACTGATGCTTCTGGTGACCGCAGGCTTTGCGTCTGTCCGCGATGACTTGTCCAGGGATATGAAACTGGTAGCCACCGCCCCGGACACCGAAGAGGCCATTGCCCGTGCGGCCACGGACACCCCAGTAAAAGCGCGGCGTTCGGACGAACTGTACCAACAGGATACCAGGGAAGACATAGCGGAAGACGACCCCGAACTGCCTTTGGAGAGCGATGCCCTGGCGGCATCCGGAGAACCATCAGGCGAAGACTCCGGGACCACTTCCGCTTCCAGCCGTATTAACGCAGAACCTTTTTCCGTTCCCGACCTGCCGGAAGACCCCACGATGCTGGCGATGGCGGAACCCGTGTCTGCCATACCGGAAACCAAGACTCTAAGCGATTCACCGGAGCCTCCTACCACCGGGCGGCTGATACTGCGCTCGAATGTCGTCGGCGATAACGTCACCATCAATGGTAAGGACCATGGCGCCACACGGCTGGACCTGGAGCTGACCCCGGGGAAATACGACGTCACCATCCGCAAGGAAGGCTACAAGCCCTGGCAACAGTCCGTGGCAATCGCCGCCGGCAATGAAAAAACTCTGATGGGCAAGCTGGAAGCCTATACGAGGGTGAAGTTCCGGAACGGCACCTGGGTTGGCGGTGTTAAAACCGGCGATGGCACCTATGAAGCCGCCGACGGACTTCGGTATGAAGGGCATTTCGTGGACGGCGCATTTGATGGCAAGGGCACGCTCACCATGGCCAATGGCGACATTCTCACCGGACAATGGTCAGGGGGCAAGCTTAACGGTCATGGCTCGCTGACCACATCGGACGGCATGCTCTATGTCGGCGGCTTCAAGGATGACGAGTTCCATGGTGAAGGCACTCTGACCTACCCTGACGGGCGCCACTACGAAGGGGAATTCTCCAACGGCGAGTTCCACGGAAACGGTAATGAAGTCTTCGCCGATGGAAAAAAATACGAAGGTCAGTATATTGAAGGCTCGTTCCACGGCAGGGGGCTACTGCTGAACCCCAATGGCAGTTCGATTGAAGCGACCTTCCGTTACGGCGAACCTTACGGACAGGTACGCCTGACAACAGCGGCCGGGGAGGTCTTTACCGCCCGCACCAAGGAGCCCGGTGTTTGTTATCGGGAGAAAAGCTACCGGGCCACCCAATGCCCGACACTTGAAGGCTGGTAAACGCCCGCCCGATAATGAACACACACGCTGTAAAGGTTGAGGTTGTGACATGGCGATCAAGAATGCACTCCTGGTAGACGACTCTAAAGTGGCTCGATTTGCCCTGAGCAAACTGCTGGAAGGCCGGGACATGGAAGTGAACATGGCTGGTTCGGCAGAGGAGGCATTGGACTTTTTGAGCTCCCATCAGCGTCCAGACGTGATTTTTATGGATCACCTTATGCCGGGCATGAACGGTGTGGAGGCCGCCAAGGCCATTAAGGGCAACCCGGACACCGCAGCCATCCCCATCATCATGTGCACCTCCAAGAAATCATCGTCTTTCATGGAGGAAGCTCGCAACTTCGGGGTTTACAACGTTCTGACCAAACCACCACACACCGAAGGGCTCAGCCTCGTTCTCGAGCAGCTCAACAGTGATGTGACCGAAGGCAACCTGCCCGAACCGCCTGAACTGGATGCTGACTCAAATGAATTGGACGACGACATCCTGGATCTTCCCTCCGATGCTTCCCTGGAAATATCACCAGAACCCGCCGATGGGCTAAAAGCAAGTAACAACGGCGGCCCTCAGGTTGTGCCCCTGACTAGCGACCTGATCGAACAGATTGCCCGCTCAGCGGTAAAAACCCACATTAACAACCGCCTGCACGAGTTGCTCAGCTCTCTGTTCGACGAGCAATTCGACCATCTAAAGCGCGTGTTGGACGAGTCCGGCAAAAAACAGGAAGCCGCGATTGAGGAACGCCTGAACGCGGTGACAGAGATGATCGACGAGCGCACTCGCAACCTGCGCGACGATGTTGCCGCGGAAGTCAACCTGAACCTGGGCCGGGAACTGGCGGATCTGCGTAAAGACCTTTCTCGCAATACCGGCTTCACCAGTGACCACATGGCGGAGCTCAAGGATCACATTACCAGCGTACAAACCATCGATACCGAGTTCTGGCAGACCTTGCAGTCTGAGGCTATCCAACAGGCCCATGAAATCTCCCGGGAAACCGCTGAAGATATCGCCCAGCGCACCATTGACCTGTTCGTGGCCCAACAGCGCTCCGCCACCTCCCGCATCTACACCGTCGGCCTGGCCGCCAGCCTTGGCATTTTTGCGGTGGGCATCGCCTGGCTATCAGGACTGTTCGGCTAACTCGCCGTTGATGCGACGCCAGTCCTCGGGCACATCCACGTCCGACTCGGCGCCGGCCATGGCCAACCGGGTCGCGCCATGTCTTGCTAGCACGGCCGCTGCTCCCCTGTCCCCTTCGAGGGCCATGATTTCGGGCCATAAACGTCGGGGAATGTAAGCCGGTGCCCCCGGTTTTCCCTGTAGGTCGGCAGCAGCGGGCTGGGACGGGGTCATTCGCGCCACTTTGGCGAGCGCAAGCATCGCATCCGGCGGGATTAGTGGTTGATCCAGCAGCACCACAAACACACCTTTCACTCGCGGCCCAAGGCTTGCCATACCGGTTTTCAGCGAGGCAGACATCCCTTCCTGCCAATCCCGGGCGACCACCCAGGCCGATGGCTGGCTCCGGCAACGATAGCGGACCAGGGGATACCAGCCACCAGCGACCACCGTGACAGGTCCGCCAAGCAGCCGGGCCTGAACGATGGCATGGCCCAACAGCGTGTCTGAACCCACCGGCAACAGGGCCTTTGCACAGCCCATTCGTCGCGAAGCGCCCGCAGCCAGAACCAGCACAGCAAACGTATTATGGTTATCCGAGTTGCCCTGGCTCACTCACCTGCTCCTTGTTTTTGCCCCGCACCACACGCAAGACTGCTAGCGTTAGCGAATTTTTGCTAGAATCCGCCCATCTATCAACCTCATCTTGCCGGACACCTCCGATGAATCACCTTTTTGTAGACAATCTGACGGTTATCGACTTCGCCTACCTGGACGCATCCAGGGGACTGGTGGGGGAAAGCTGGATTGTGGATGTGGTACTCGGTGGTGAGTTGGATGATCAAGGTATGGTGTTTGATTTCAGCAACGTCAAACGCACTATCAAACGGGTCATCGACGAGCGCGTGGACCACCGACTGGTGATCCCGAGAGCCTACAAAGGGCTTGAGTGGAATGAGGATGAGCCAGACAGTTTCACCTGGCATCTGACAGACGGAACCCGGATTCTTCACCGGTCCCCGGACGAAGCGGTGGTGTGGCTGTCGTCTGACCGTGTAGTGCCCTCTGCCGTTGCCCGGCTGTTGGAGCAGGAGTTACGGGCAGTCTTGCCGGCAAACGTGACGGATGTGGATATTGCGTTGCGTGAAGATGTGATTGAAGGTGCCTACTACCACTATGTTCACGGCCTGAAGAAACACATGGGTAATTGCCAGCGAATCGCCCATGGGCATCGCTCGCCTATTCGGATCGACCGCAATGAGCACAGAGATCGGGATCTTGAGAACCAATGGGCCAAGCGGTGGCAGGATATCTATGTGGGCTCCGAGGAGGACGTAACCCAACGCTGGGTGGCCGAGGATGGCACGGCGTACGTCACCTTTGAATACGAGGCCAATCAGGGGGAGTTTGCACTGACATTGCCGGAAAGCCGGGTTTATATGCTGGATTCGGATACCACGGTGGAGCTCATCGCGGCGCACATTGCCGGGCAGTTGAAGTCCGAGTTTCCGGAGGACGCCATTCGTGTCAAGGCATATGAAGGCGTCGGAAAAGGGGCTATAGCGTCCCGCTGACATTTCCTTCAGACACAAAAAAACCGCCCGAAGGCGGTTTTTTTGATGGCTTACCGGCGGACTAAACCGGTTGAGCCGTATTGGCGTCCCCTAGGGGGTTCGAACCCCTGTTGCCGCCGTGAAAGGGCGGAGTCCTAGGCCACTAGACGAAGGGGACTAGAAATTGGTGGAGCCAAGCGGGATCGAACCGCTGACCTCAACACTGCCAGTGTTGCGCTCTCCCAGCTGAGCTATGGCCCCTCAACGGCTGCGTATATTAAGGATCGACCCTTGGGGCGTCAACCTTTTTTCCAACGTTTTTTCAGTTTCGTGAACATCCCTGTTCTGGTCGCTTACTAATTCAACAGATTGGTTATTCCGCCAGCAATGCCGCGTATTCTTTTTCCACCCGCTTGGTTTCCTTCTTGGAGAATCCACCCATTATCTCAAGGGCATGGCGCAGGCGAGACCGGGTCATGTCCGGACCAAGGATAGCCATGGAGTCCAGAACGGACCAGGAGTTAGGGGTACCGGCGACAGCGACGAAGATGGCGAACATGAAATCACCCATCTTCAGCTCCATGGCTTTGGCCAGAGCTTTGACGTCGGCAAAGATATTCTCTTTGCTCCAATGGCGCTGGGCTTCCAGTTTCCACAGGGTAAACTGGAGCACCCGTTTGACCTGGCCTTCATCCAGTTTGTTGTGATCGAAGTCTTCCGGCTTGAGGTTGAGCATGCCGGAGAACATGAACGAGGCCATGGGCGCCACATCGCTGAACACTTCCGCCCGGCCCTTGATGTGAGGCACCAGATCCCGCAGGGCCTGTTCGTTGAACCACCAGTGGCGCATGCGCTCGACGAACTGGTCGTCGCTGAGTTCGTCACGAATCCACTGGCCGTTGAGCCAGCGCAGCTTTTCCACGTCGAAAACCGGGCCGCCCAGGGAAACACGCTGGATGTCGAAGTTTTCGATCATTTCATCCAGGGTGAATTTCTCGCGCTCATCCGGCATGGACCAGCCCATACGGCCCAGGTAGTTGGTAACCGCTTCCGGCAGGAATCCCATGCGCTCGTAGAAGTTGATGCTGGTGGGGTTCTTGCGCTTGGACAGCTTGCTCTTATCCGGATTGCGCAGTAGCGGCAGGTGGCACAGTACCGGCATGTCCCAGCCAAAGTATTCGTACAGCAATTTGTGCTTGGGCGCAGAGTTGATCCACTCTTCTCCACGCAACACGTGGGTGATTTCCATCAGGTGATCGTCAACCACATTGGCCAGGTGGTAGGTGGGCATGCCGTCGGATTTCAACAGGATCTGACTGTCTACCTGGGACCAGTCGATTTCGATGGTGCCGCGCAACATATCGTCGATTTCACAAACGCCGTCTTCCGGTACTTTCATCCGGATAACATAGGGGTCACCGGCATCCAGGCGACGCTTGACCTCTTCTTCCGGTAGCTCCAGATCACCCTTGATACCCGGATTCAGGCCCTGGGCCTTGCGCTCTTCGCGGATGGCATCCAGCTCTTCCGGTGTGCGGAAGCAATAAAACGCATGCCCCTGGGTGACAAGGTCCAGCGCGTATTGACGATACGAGTCCTTCCGCTCTGATTGCCTGTAAGGGCCATGGGGGCCACCTACGTCAGGGCCTTCGTCCCACTCCAGCCCAAGCCAACGCAAGGCATTCAGGATGTCCTGTTCAGATTCCTGCGTACTGCGAACCTGATCCGTGTCTTCAATCCGCAGGATGAACTGGCCACCGTGCTGACGGGCAAAGCACAGGTTAAACAGCGCCACGAAGGCGGTGCCAACGTGGGGATCCCCGGTGGGAGACGGTGCGATTCGGGTACGTACGGTCATGAAAACATCCTGATGGTGTCAGCCTGGAAAAGGCTATGCGTTAAAAGCCACGCATTATACCGGCCATGGCCGGATTTCGCATGGTCAGGCGATCCCCCTCTTCATTCGTCGCTTTTATTGTTATATTATAACGTACCATTAATTTTATAGAGTCTCAGTTACATGACCACTAGCCGCTTTACAGGCCTCATCGCATTGGGTGCAGCCACGCTCCTGGCATCCGCCAGCACCCTGGCAGGCACTCAGGTTGTCACCTCCCTCAAGCCCATCGAACTGCTGGTGAGAGCCATAGCCGCTGACGATGTGGAAATCACCACACTGGTCCAGCCTGGCGCCAGCCCGCACAACTACTCAATGAAACCCTCACAACGCAGGGCACTGGAAACTGCTGACGCCATTTTCTGGGTGGGCCCTGAGATGGAAACCTTCCTGACACGGCTGCTCGGCGGAAGCGAGTTCCGGGACCGCACTTACTCACTCATGCACGGTGATAACATGCCGGAAGTGCAGTCAGACAACGATCACGGTGACCATGACGAACATGGGCATCATAACCACCATAACGACCATGAAGAATCAGGCGGTCATGACGACCATCGCCACGATCACGGCTCCGGAGAGGATCCGCACATTTGGCTGGATCCGGCTCTGGCAGTTGAGATGGCGCGGGATGTCCACAGAGTACTCGCAACCCTGGAAGGCGCCAATACCAGCGTGCTTGACGCCAATCTGGCGCGTTTCGAGCAGGCAATCGCCGAGGCCGAGGCAGCCATCACTCAACGCCTGGACCCCGTTCGCGACATTGATCTCTTCACCTACCACGATGCATTCACCCGCTTCGTGGGGCACTACAACCTGAACCTGGAGGGGATTCTGACGCTGAACCCGGAACTGTCGCCAGGTGCCGGCCACATCGCAGAAGTCCAGGAAAAACTGCGCAACGCCAATCAACCCTGCCTGCTGACCGAGCCTCAGTTCAACCGTCAATGGTGGCGCTCGATCACCGAAGGTCTGGACATAACATTCAGTACCTGGGACCCACTCGCCACCGATATTGAAACCGATCAAGACGGCTACATCGTCTTTCAACAGAGCCTTGCAGACGCTGTGCTCAAGTGCTTACCAGAGGATGCCCAGTAGCAGGGGAATAGTCACCATGGCCAGCAAGGTCTGGCCACTGATGATGCCCGCCATCAAGGGTGCGTCACCACCGAGTTGGCGCGCCAGTATGTAAGAAGAAGTGGCTGTTGGCAGCGCTGCCAGCAGTATTGCCACCTGAACCATCATCCCTTCCAGGCCCAGCAACAGGGCCAATCCTGCCGTAAGCAGCGGAAAACCTACCAGCTTCGCTACCGAGGACACCAGAAATGGCATGGAGGCGCCGCGTAGCGCCTTTAGCTGCAGGCCAGCACCCACCGTCATCAAGCCCAGCGGCAACGCGAGGTCACTTAATGGCTCGAGAATACCGGCCACCAGTGGATGGAAGCCAATCTGGAAATAGCTCCAGAACATCCCAACCACCGAGCCAATGATCAGTGGGTTGGAGACGACAGCCTTGAATACGGGCTTCAGTTTCACCGCACCCTGCCCCGCCACCACGGAAAACATCAGGATGCAAAGCAGGTTCAGCAACGGCACTTTCACTGCTACGGCAATGGCAATCAGCGACAGGCCGTCATCCCCTAGCAACATACCTGCCGTTGCCAGGGCAACATAGGAGTTGAAACGAAGACTACCCTGGAATACCGAAGAAAATACCGGCCCCGGCCAACGCCAGAACCACTGCAGGGCAACCAGCAACAACGTCATGACCGCCAGCATAGCAACGATCAGAATGAGAATATCGCCGTAAGCTGACGCTGGCACCTGAGCCTGGCCCAGCTTGAAGATCAACATCGCAGGGAAGAGAACGTAATAGGTAAACCGCTCGGCCTGGGGCCAGAAATCGCCCCCTGGAAAATGCCAGCGCCGGAAAAAATAACCCAACAGGATCAACACAAACACCGGCAATAGAGCCTGAATCATGACCGGCATTACACAGTTCTCCCGAACGCTCCATGGACAAGGTATGAAAGAGTATCAAAGATAGCCGTCTGTCGCCTTGCACGGAAGGCAACTACGGACGCCAGAGTTTGCTCAACACTCGTCGGGTCACTGAGGTCGGCGCGGATTTGGCAATGGGCCACAATGCTTTGAACTGCATCGAAATCGGTCGATGCAGGCGCGGCTGCTCTACCTGAGCCCACACCTGCGCTGCAACAACGTCCGGAGTCAGGTTAACGCCCAGGCGCTCAAATAAACGGGATCCCTGCTCGTTCTGCTGCACCATGCCGGTATTCACGAACGGAGGCATCAGATCACACACACGGATACCGTGTGGTTCCCATTCAATATCCAGGGCCTCGGTCATCGCACGTACCGCGTGTTTACTAGCGGAGTAGGACGCGAAATCCGGAATCCCATAGGCGGCAGACGCTGAACTCATATTCACCACCTGGGCACCTGGCGTTGCCTTCAGATACGGAAACGCGGCGTGCAAAACCGTCATCAGTCCAATCACATTAACCTCTACCACGGCCCGATGCGCGGCCAAGCTGATCTCCTCGAACGGCCCAACCTTCAGAATGCCAGCATTATTGTGAAGCAGCCTTAACTGGCCTCCCGTACGACCGGCAAACTCTGCGAGCCCTTGCCTGACCGACGTCTCGTCCGTCACGTCCATAACGTGGGTACTGCACTGCTCATCCCCCAGCTCACTCCTAAGTGATATCAGGGCCGTCTCATCCCGGTCCGCAGCACCGACAAACCATCCCTTGGAGGCAAAAAGACGGGCGGTCTCAAGGCCAATACCGGCGCCAGCACCAGTGATAAAAATGCAGTCGTTCATGAGGCAACCCTATCCTTGTTATTGAATTGGTATGGATGATCTCAGGAAGCAGATGACAGAGATTGGCCAACAGGGCCAACTTCAGCGTGCTCGCGGTAAAGCGCAGCACCCAGCGCCATAAAGTAACACTGAAATGCGTCGTTAATTCGCTGGCGCTGATGCCCTTCCGGATAAAGGCCTGCCTTGGCCTCGTCGGAGTATACTGTGCCCCTGACCAGAAAGCTGTTCTGAGGGTGGCTGTCTTCAACAAATGCTTCAAATGCCCGGGCACAGAGTTCTTCAGGCCTCGCGTAATAAAGCACCTTCATCTGCGTATCCGCCCGCTTCGAGCACTGAAACAACGAACTGGGGCTGGTGCCATCCTCATTCAGCAAGATGGCCTGAAAACAGGCGCCCAATCGTTTGTTGAGAGGATGTTCCTTCTGGTCGGCGCTATCCAGCCAACCACTGGACGCGAAGCCGCCACTCGCCAGGCCGCGGAACGCCTTATGCCCCATGTAATGATCGAAAGCGTGAAACCATTCGTGGGCCAGACTGCCTGCCCCCGCATTCTTCGCCAGCGCCAATTGCCGGGTTGCAGGGATGTAGTGCGCGGCAACGCCCGGCCGGCCGCCGATCCCGTACTGCAACCCCAGTGATCCACGCAACGAGATCAGATGTTCCGGGCCCTGGAGGATACTCATAAGATCGCACAAAGCCTCATAGAACCTGCCTGCCGCCCGGTCCCGTTCAGGCGGCGCAACCCAACGACCCACTTCAATGCTCCGAAATTCGAACCGGCGCCTAACGTCAACAAAAGATACCGGGCCTTGTCCAGTCATGACGGATCCACCTGCCTGGTTGAAGTTTTGAAAGGCTGAATCGAGCATGCCTTCGACCCAACACTGATTATTTATACAGTATTTTGTCGCGCATTGATCGCCACGTCAACGACTCGTGAATCCAGCCGCGACATCCGTGTTTACACTACCTTTCGCACACCCCCTCACGCCAAAAGGTGCGTTTTCCTGATAAACTGTGCCCCCTCGAATCACTTGTGAACGGTATAACTGAGCAGTCAATGAACATGAACGCGCCCCAGGAAACTCCCACTCTGAAGCCCTCCCGCCGCTTCTGCGTGGCCCCGATGATGGACTGGACCACCAGCCACTATCGCTATCTGGCGCGCCAACTCAGCCGGCACACCCTGCTGTACACCGAGATGGTCACGACCGGCGCACTGATCCACGGTGATACCGCTCGATTTCTGCGGCACGATCCGACGGAATACCCGCTGGCGCTGCAACTGGGTGGCAGCAATCCGCAGGAACTGGCCCATTGCGCCAAACTGGCTGAACAGTACGGGTTTGATGAAGTAAACCTGAACGTGGGCTGCCCCAGCGACCGGGTACAGAACAACATGATCGGTGCCTGCCTGATGGCACACCCCGATAAAGTCGCTGAGGGCGTGCAAGCAATGATCGCCGCCACCAGCCTGCCGGTAACCGTCAAACACCGTATCGGGATTGATGGCCGTGAATCCTGGGACGACCTTTGTGAGTTTATCGAGAAGGTATCCCAGGCCGGTTGTCGTACCTTTATCGTGCATGCCCGGATTGCCGTTCTCGAAGGCCTGAGCCCCAAAGAAAACCGGGACATACCGCCGCTGAAGTACGACTGGGTTTATCGCCTTAAAGCCCGCTACCCGCATCTTGAGATCATCATTAACGGTGGTATCAAGACCTTTGCCGAATGCCGGGAACACCTCGAACACACCGACGGCGTCATGCTCGGGCGCGAGGCCTACCATAACCCCTGGCTGCTGGCTGGCGTGGATACCGAGTTTTTCGGGCAGCCCATGCCGATTTTTTCACGGCACGAAGCATTACGAGCTGTATTACCATTCATTCAGAGTGAACTGGACCGTGGCGTTTACCTCAGCCACATCTCTCGTCACCTGATGGGCCTGTTCCACGGGCAGCCCGGGGGTCGCCAGTTCCGGCGCTACATCAGTGAGAACGCCCACAAGCCCGGGTCCGGCATTGAAGTCATCGAACGGGCCATGGCGAAAGTTCCCGAGCCTGCCGAGACCACGGTAGTGCCAGCCTGAGCACCTTGTTACCTTAATACTGCCTTGTTCCTGTCAGAGCGGCCCGTTATTGTAGGCGTATGACCCAAAGCGCCCGCCAAACGGGCGATCAATAACAAATCGATCAGGATGACAGGACGAATGACCAGTAAGCTCGAACAACTAAAAGCCATGACCACGGTGGTTGCAGACACCGGGGACCTGGAGGCCATTGCCCAGTGGAAGCCGGAAGACGCCACCACCAATCCGTCGCTTCTTCTCAAGGCTGCGGCTTCCGATGCCTACCGCCCGATGCTGGACGAAGCCGTGGCAGCCGCTCGCGAACACGGCGGTTCCGATGCGGAGCAGCTGACCTACGCGACTGACATGTTGGCCGTACTGGCAGGCAAGCAGATTCTCGGGCGCATACCTGGCGTGGTTTCAACCGAAGTGGATGCCCGGT
The DNA here is from genome assembly GCF_032922745.1 of Marinobacter salarius. Lineage (NCBI taxonomy): Bacteria > Pseudomonadati > Pseudomonadota > Gammaproteobacteria > Pseudomonadales > Marinobacteraceae > Marinobacter > Marinobacter salarius. The sequence goes on along the minus strand of NZ_CP136693.1, from coordinate 2,458,803 downwards.
TGTCCTTCGATACCGATGCCACCCTCGCCCGCGCACGTCGCCTGGTCGAGCTGTATGACCACCTCGGCATGGATACCAGCCGGGTGCTGATCAAGATTGCGTCCACTTGGGAAGGTATTCGCGCCGCTGAGCAGCTGGAGAAAGAGGGTATACACTGCAACCTCACCCTGCTTTTCTCTTATATCCAGGCCGCTGCCTGTGCCGATGCCGGCGCCTTCCTGATCTCGCCGTTCGTGGGCCGTATCCTCGACTGGCACCTGGCCGCGACGGGTCGTGATGCCTTCCCGGCGGCAGAAGATCCCGGTGTCCAGTCGGTTACCCGCATCTACAATTACTACAAGGCCAACGGCTACAAGACGGTGGTGATGGGCGCCAGTTTCCGCAACACTGGCGAAATTGAAATGCTGGCCGGTTGTGACCGTCTGACAATCAGCCCAGCCCTACTTCAGGAACTGGAGAACGATCCCGGCGCGCTGACACGCCAACTGTCCGCTGAGGGAGCGAAGAGCTCTGACCGGCCGGGCGACATTGATGAACGCCTGTTCCGCTGGGAGTCCAACGAAGATGCCATGGCCACGGAAAAACTCGCCGATGGCATACGTCGCTTTACCAACGACCAGATAGAACTTGAGAACCGCGTCCGCCGCCTGTCCCAGGCCGCTTGACGCCAGCAATCCCATGGAGGAGAGCCCAGACACCATGATTGAGCGCCTGAAGAGCCTGTTTGGCTCACCCGAAGATGAACCGACGCAGCCTGACAGCCACCAGCTGGCGGTGGCCGCCACCGCCCTGATGGTGCAATTGGCCCGGGTCGACAACGATCAGGACGACGAGGAGCTCAAGACCATTATCAGCTTCGCTGTCGAAGCCCATCAGGTCACCCGTGACGAAGCGGAAGAGATCCTTCAGGATGCGCTCAGCCACGCGGATGACGCCACTTCTCTTTACGAATTTACCGGCATGATCAATGAACAGCTGGACCAATCGGAGAAACAGCGACTACTCGAGAGCATTTGGCGGGTGGCCTTCGCCGACGGGCGCATAGACAAGTACGAAGAACACCTTATTCGCCGCATGGCCGATCTGCTGCATCTTAACCACAGGGAATTCATGCAGGCCCGCCATCGCGCTGAAGGCACTGACTGACTCTCAAGGAGCAAGTATGTTAGCCATTCTTCACCCGGATACCGCGCTGGACAGCGAAGCCTATTGCCAGACCATGCATTTTCTGGAGAACCTGCCAGGGGTATCGGTCAGGGTACACGAGGTCCAGGGTGCCAAGCAGCGTCTGACAGAGGTGTACCTGCTGGGTGACACCAAATCCCTGGACAAGGACGAGATCGAGGCCCTGCCTGCCGTGGAGCGCGCCATACGCATCTCCGACGACTACCGGATTCTGGGGCGGCACAAGGACGATAGGCGCCAGAGTGGCTTCACCTACAACGACGTAACCTTCGACCAGTCCAACCTCAACATTTTTGCAGGTCTGTGCGCCGTTGACGTGCCCGAGCACGTGGAGCAGATGATGCAGGCCCTTGAGGACAACGGCCAGGTTTGCACCCGCATGGGTGCCTACAAACCCCGGACCAACCCGTACTCCTTTCAGGGCCACGGCAAGGGCTGCCTGCCTTGGGTATTTGAGAAAGCCGGCAAACATGGCATCAAGGTGATTGCCATGGAGATCACCCACGAGAGCCACATTGAAGAGATCGACCGCTGCCTGGAGCAACTGGGCCGCCCCACCGGTGTTATGCTGCAGGTGGGCACGCGTAACACGCAAAACTTTGAATTGCTCAAAGCCATTGGCCGTCAGAGTACATACCCTGTGCTGCTTAAGCGTGGCTTCGGTATCACCCTGAATGAATCCCTGAACGCGGCCGAATATTTGGCCAGCGAAGGCAACGCCAATGTGATCTTCTGCCTGCGTGGCATGAAAACCGAAGCTGGGCAACCCCACCGCAACATGGTGGACTTCGCCCATGTGCCAGCGGTAAAGCGCCTTACCCGCATGCCAGTATGTGTGGATCCGTCTCACTCGGTCGGCAGCCGCGAACGCGCACCGGACGGTGTTCTGGATGTGATGCACGCCACCGCACAGGGCGTAATTGCGGGCGCCAACATGGTACTGGTAGATTTCCACCCTAAGCCAGAGAAAGCCTTGGTGGATGGCCCTCAGGCACTGCTGATGCGGGAATTACCGGCGTACCTGGAAGACATTCAGCTGTGCCACGACACCTGGAAGCAACGCCAGAAAATCTATAACCGTCTGAAGGAATCTTCCCCAGAATGATCGTGTATGGACACAGGGGCGCAAAGGGGGAAGCCCCCGAAAATACCCTGGCCGGCTTTACCCACGCCTACCGCCACGGTGTGCGGCACTTTGAGCTTGACCTGGTGCTGTCAAAAGACGGTACGCCAATGGTCATTCACGACCTGACCGTTGATCGCACCACCGGACAGGAAGGCAGCGTTGCAAACTACACGGCATCCGAGCTGGCAGACATGGACGCCCGGCGCAACACCACAGCCTGGCCGCGGAAAGCAGGCATTCCCACGCTGGAGGCGTTACTCAACGAATTTCCGGATTTCGAGCACCTGCAACTGGAAGTGAAGAAAGACAACCGTCACCGACTGAACGTTCTGTGCAATCGCCTGACAGAAATCATTCAACGTCGCGATCTTTACAACCGAGTGGTCATTACCTCCTCCGACAACTGGTTCCTGCAGGAAGCTCGCCGCCGGGACCGTAGGGTGCGGATCGGACTAGTAACGGACCGGAAGTTTCCGAGACCGGTCAATACCGCAGCCCGCTTGCATTGCGATTTTCTCTGTATCGGCTGGCGCATCTGCACCAGGCCCATCGTGGACGATGCCCACAGGCGGGGTATGCACGTGTCCACCTGGACGGTAAACCGCATTCACGACATGGTTCAGCTTGAAGCCAAGGGCGTCGATAGCATTATCACCGACTATCCTACAAGCACGCGGATGTTCTTCGACAATCGCGAGAAATCCGCCCTACACCTCCCCACTCCCCAGGATAACGCCGAAGACAGCGACAGCACCCGCCCAGTGATCACCAGTTAGAAACAGAAAACCCGTGCTGAAACCGAAGATGCCTCAGGCATCATGGAACAGCACGGGTTGTTGTGAAGCAGCCTGGCTGCGCCAGAAACTCGTCAGAAAATCCGATTCAAGCCGTTGAGCGCCGCTACCCGATAAGCCTCAGCCATGGTCGGATAGTTAAAGGTCGTATTGATGAAATAGTTCAGGGAGTTGGCTTCGCCTTCCTGGTTCATGATGGCTTGGCCGATGTGAACGATTTCCGCAGCCTGGTCGCCAAAACAGTGAATCCCCAGGAGTTGGCGGGATTCGCGGTGAAACAGGATCTTGAGCATGCCCACCGGGTCCCCGGTGATCTGGGCCCGCGCCAGGTCCTTGAAGAACGCCTGCCCCACCTCATAGGGAACCTTGGCTTCGGTAAGCTCCCGTTCGGTTTTACCCACCGAGCTGATCTCCGGCAGGGTATAAATACCCGTCGGCACATCCGATACCAGCCGGAAATAGTCATCCTTCACTATGTCGGAGGATGCAGAGCGGCCCTGATCGTAGGCGGCGCTGGCGAGGCTTGGCCAACCAATCACATCACCGGCCGCGTAGACATTCTCCACCTCGGTTCGATAATGGTCGTCAACTGCCAACTGACCACGACCGTTGGGAGTCAGACCGATGTTGTCCAGGCCGAGTTTTTCGGTATTGCCGCTACGGCCATTGCACCAGAGAAACGCATCCGCACGGATTTTCTTGCCGGATTTCAGCGACAGCACGACCCCGTGGTCATCACCATCGACCGACTCATACTCTTCGTTGTGTCGAACCAGCACTCCGTTATTGCGCAGGTGATAACTCAGAGCGTCCGAAATCTCATCGTCCAGGAACGTGAGCAAGCGGCTTCCAGGGTTGATCAGGTCCACCTTCACACCCAGACCTGCGAAAATCGAGGCGTATTCGGAACCTATAACACCCGCACCATAAATGATCAGTGTGCGGGGCGTGTGGGACAGATTCAGAATGGTATCCGAGTTGTAGATACGATGGTGACGGAAGTCCACATCCGGTGGAAGATACGGACGAGAGCCGGTTGCAACAATGGCCTGCTTGAAGTGGAGGATTTCGTGGGATTTATTACCTCGTATCTCGAGCCGATTGCTATCGATAAAGCTGGCGCGGCCGTTTATCAGATCCACGCGGTTCCGTGCGTAGAACTGGGTTCTCAGCTTGACCTGTTTACCGATCACCTTCTGCGCATTTTGTAAGACACGGGGAAAAGAAAACCAGCGTGGCTCGCCAATATCACGAAACATCTGGTTGGTGTTAAAGGTAATGATCTGCTTGACCGAATGACGTAACGCTTTGGAAGGAATGGTGCCCCAGTGGGTGCAGTTACCGCCAACGGTGGGCTTGTCCTCGATGATTGCGACACGTTTGCCGTGTTTCGTCGCGTTCATCGCTGCACCTTCTCCCGAAGGGCCCGCGCCGATAACGACGACGTCGTAATGATGTTCTGCCATTCTGCAGTGACTCCTTATCTACGTCGTGAGGGAGCCTCTGAAAAGACCCTGCAGACGCGCACTGTCAGGGCGCAGGCGCTTTTCAGAAGCTCCCGGGATTGTTATAGGTTGGTGACGACCGGATCAGCGGTCGTCGGAACGGGAGGCGTCATACGTCAGCGCCTCCGCGGACTTGCCGTCGTTGGCAAGGCGTTCGTTTTCTTCTTCACATTTCTGGGTATTACCACCACAGATATCACAGGACTTACTGATACCCATGGCACCAATCCCACCGCAGGTGCCACTAATCGGCTTGCGGCCAAAGATTACCCCGACGGACATCGCTGCCACCAGCAGTACGACGATCATCAGGACCAGCAGAAAAGTACCCATAAGGTCTCTCCGTCAATGTGTCAGGAACGAGGAAAACGCAGGCGTGTAGTCCGTTTCAAACCCTTGGTCACCCCGCACAATAAAATACGCGGCTATGTTCTCACGCGTGGCAAGCGCCTTTGCCCGATCATGCCCCATCACATTAAAGGCCGTGGCCAAGGCATCTGCCGTCATGCAGTCTTCCGAAATGACCGTCACCGACGCGAGCGTATGGCTGATCGGTCGGCCATCCTTGGGGTTTATTGTATGCGAAAACCGCCGACCGTCCGATTCGTAGTAGTTACGATAGTCACCCGAGGTTGCCATCGCATGTCGGTCAAGGGCAACCACACGGTTGACTTCACGCATCTCCGAAACCGGCTGCTCAATGGCCAGGCGCCATGCCTCACCATCCGGCTTATGTCCATGAGCCTGAACTTCGCCACCTATTTCGACAAGATACGCGGAAATACCTTCATCTTTCAGGTAACGGGCCACCGCGTCCACGCCGTAGCCCTTGGCAATGGCTGACAGATCGATGTATTGATTGGGACTCGCTCTCAGTGCCGGAGGATCAGCCTGAAGGTCCAGTTTACCGTACCCGGTGGCTGCCACCCTGGCCGCAAGTTCATCGTCGCTGGGGATCGTCTCTGGACGGGCATCCGGTCCAAAGCCCCACAGGTTGACCACCGGACCGATGGTGACATCAAAGGCGCCATCAGTGAGTTCGGAAACCTGATCAGCTGTTGCGAGCACTTCGTAGAGCGGCGTTGAGATTTCCACCCACCCGGACTGATCGTCCAGACGATTAAAGCGCGAAAGCTCGGAATCTTCACGCCATGTGGACATCGACGCGTCCACGCCTTCGAGAACCTTTTCAATGCCTTGCGCCAGATTTTCCAGCCGTTCCGGATTGTCCATCAATACGACGTTGATATGATAACGGGTACCAAACACCGGCCCGGCGATCTCCCAGACCTTTTCCTCTTCCTCAAACGAACAACCCGCCAGCGTGGCCAGGGCCAGCACCAGTAAAGCGCTGGCCACAACCACCCTGACGGGTCGGAACATGCTGAATGTCATGTGAGCTGATTAACCCCCGAAGTCATCCAGCATGATGTTTTCGTCCTCAACACCCAGGTCTTTGAGCATCTTGATGCACGAGGCGTTCATGATGGGAGGCCCACACATATAGTACTCACAGTCCTCTGGAGCCGGGTGCTCCTTCAGGTACTTTTCATAGAGCACGTTATGGATGAAGCCTGTCTCACCTTCCCAATTATCGTTTGGCTGCGGATCTGATAGCGCCACATGCCACTCGAAGTTGTCGTTTTCTTCCGACAGCTGGTCGAAATCCTCGACGTAGAACATCTCGCGGACGCTTCGTGCGCCGTACCAGAAACTGATCTTACGCTTGGATTCCAGGCGCTTGAGCTGGTCAAAGATGTGGGAACGCATGGGCGCCATACCGGCACCGCCGCCGATGAATACCATTTCAGCATCGGTCTTCTTGGCGAAGAACTCACCGAATGGCCCCATAACAGTCACCTTGTCCCCGGCCTTCAGATCGAAGACGTAGGATGACATGATGCCCGGCAGGTGATCCGTGCCCGGAGGCGGCGTGGCAATACGGATGTTGAACTTGAGAACACCCTTCTCTTCCGGGTAGTTGGCCATGGAGTAAGCGCGGATGGTCTCCTCCTTGTTGATGGCCTTGTAACGCCAGATATCGTGCTTGTCCCAATCTTCATGGAACTCCTCCTCAATCTTGAAATCCTTGAACGGGATTTCGTAGGGAGGACACTCAAGCTGTACGTAACCACCGGCACGGAAATCGACTTCCTCGCCTTCGGGAAGCTTCAGCACCAGTTCCTTGATGAACGTCGCCACGTTGTGGTTGGAGATAACCTCACATTCCCACTTCTTGACGCCAAAGAACTCCTCTGGCACTTCCACTTTCATGTCCTGCTTCACCGGCACCTGACAGGACAGGCGCCAGCCTTCCTTTTCCTCACGATTGGTGAAGTGGGTCTTTTCGGTGGGCAACATGGCACCGCCACCCTCCAGGACCTTGCACTTGCACTGGGCACAAGTACCGCCGCCGCCACAGGCGGAGGACAGGAAGATGCCACTTCCGGCCAGGGTTCCGAGCAACTTGCCGCCGGCTTCGGTTGTCAGCGTATGCTCTGGGTCGTCGTTGACTTCAATGGTCACATCACCGGTGCTTACGAGTCTGGACCGTGCCGCGAGAATGACCGCGACAAGGGCCAGCACGATAACGGTGAACATGACCACGCCGAGAATAATTTCTGTATTCATGGTCTCGCCTTTTCGTTAAACCGAATCACCGGGTTGGTTACAGTGAAATACCTGAGAACGACATAAAGCCGAGGGACATCAAACCAACAGTAATGAAGGTGATACCCAGGCCTCGCAGCCCTTCGGGAACATCGCTGTACTTGAGCTTTTCGCGGATACCGGCCAATGCGAGTATGGCCAACGCCCAGCCGACACCGGCACCAAATCCGTAAACCACGCTTTCACTGAAGGTGTAGTCCCGCTCGACCATGAACAGTGATGCACCCAGGATGGCGCAGTTCACGGTAATCAGCGGCAGAAACACCCCAAGGGCGGCATACAAAGCCGGCATATACTTGTCCAGAACCATCTCCATGATCTGGATAAGCGCCGCAATGACACCAATGTACGTAATCAGGCCCAAGAAGCTCAAATCAACATTCGGTAGACCCGCCCAGTCCAGAGCACCTTCCCTGAGGATGGTGTTGTAGAGCAGGTTGTTCACCGGCACCGTGATCGTCAGCACCACGACAACGGCGATACCGAGGCCTGCGGCCGCTTCAATCTTCTTGGAGATCGCCAGGAAGGTACACATCCCCAGGAAGAAGGCCAACGCCATGTTTTCAACAAAGATGGCCTTCAGGATCAGACTGATATAATGCTCCATCAGAAGGCCTCCTTAACCGTGTGGCGGGACATTTTGAAGTCCGCTTCTTCTACCTGCTCAGGCTTCCAGGTACGCAGACCCCAGATCGCCAGGCCGATGATAAAGAACGCACTCGGCGGCAGCAGCAACAGGCCGTTGGGAATGTACCAACCACCCTCGTTGACGACCGGCATCAGCGACACGCCAAACAGCGATCCCGCGCCGAGCAGCTCCCGGAAGAACGCCACGAAGATAAGCAGAACGGAATAGCCCATGCCGTTACCAACGCCATCCAGGAAGCTCAGCCAGGGGCCGTTCTTCATGGCGAAACCTTCAGCACGGCCCATGACGATACAGTTGGTGATGATCAAACCAACGAATACCGACAGCTGCTTACTGATTTCGTAGGCATACGCCTTGAGCACCTGATCAACAACGATAACCAGGGAGGCGATAATGGTCATTTGCACAATGATCCGGATACTGCCGGGAATCTGCGTGCGAACCAGTGACACGGCCAGGTTAGAGAAGGCCGTTACCGCGATAACCGCCATGCACATAACCAGGGTTACGTTCATGCTGGTGGTCACCGCCAGTGCCGAGCAGATACCGAGGATCTGCAGGGCAATAGGGTTGTTACTGAATATCGGCTCGAAGAGAACCTGTTTGGCTGAAGCGTCTGCCATGATCAGACCTCCCCTTCACGAAGTTTTTTCAGGTACGGTGCGAAGCCCCGGTCACCCATCCAGTAGTTGACCAGTTGCTCAACACCGCGGCTCGTCAGGGTCGCACCGGACAGGGCATCCACCTTGTGTTCCTTGTCGGATGCACCAGCGCCCACGCCACCCTTGACCAGGCGAATCTGCGGCTCTTTCAACTCATCGCCGTACACTTCCTTGCCAACCCACTGGCTTTTCCAGCGAGGGTTATCAACCTCGCCACCAAGCCCCGGAGTTTCGGCGTGATCATAGAACCCCAGGCCCTCAATGGTGTTGGCATCGCCCTCAAGCGACACAAACCCGTAGAGGGTGGACCACAGACCGTAGCCATGAATCGGAAGCACTACCCTGACCAGTTCACCGTTTTCACTCAGGGTGTAGATCTTGGCGACGTTCGGGCGGCGCTTGATGCCGGCCTTGTCTTCCGATGCAGGAATATCGATAGACATGGACGGATCAGAAGCCGCCTTGTACATGTCGTACTTCATCGGTTCCTTTACACCGACCGCCTCGGAATCAACATAGTCTCCGGACTCCAGGTCGACCAGCCGAACGTCGAAACGAGAAAAGGTTTCTTCGATTTCTTCAGCCGTAGCGCCCTCTTTCAGCATGCCGGCCGCCGCCAGGATGTTGGAACGAATATCCAGATTCTGGTTCTGGACCTGCGCCGGTCGAAGCATTACCGCCGCTGTCGACACCACGACAGAGAACGCAACGCTCAGCACCAGCGCAACCATCAGCGTTCTGGAGACAGTTTCTTTAGCTTTAGCCACGGGCAAGCCTCCGTTTGATGTTGGCCTGAACCACATAGTGGTCCATCAGCGGTGCAAAGAGGTTGGCAAACAGGATTGCCAGCATGATGCCTTCCGGGAACGCCGGGTTGATGACGCGAATCAGCACGGTCATCACGCCGACCAGGATACCGAAGCACCAGCGCCCGGTGTTGGTCATCGCCGCAGACACCGGATCGGTCGCCATGAACATCATGCCAAAGGCAAAGCCACCCATCACTAGATGCCAGTGTGCCGGCACGTCAAACATTGGGTTGGTATCCGAGCCAATCACGTTCAGCAGCAGCGACATGGCAATCATGCCGATTAACACCCCACCGACAATACGATAGGACGCGATTTTCATCCCCAGAAGGATAATGCCGCCGATCAACACTGCCAGCGTAGAGGTCTCACCCATGGAACCCTGGATCGAGCCCATAAAGGCTGACATCCAGCCAATCTGCGTTTCCAGCGCTTCCAGGCCACCACTGGCCGCCCAGCTCAGCGCCGTCGCGCCACTGAAACCGTCGACCGCTGTCCATACCGTGTCACCGGAAATCTGGGCCGGGTAAGCAAAGTACAGGAACGCACGACCGGTGAGGGCCGGGTTCAGGAAGTTCTTGCCAGTGCCGCCAAACACCTCCTTGCCAATGACTACACCAAAAGTGATACCAAGGGCGACCTGCCAAAGCGGAATGGTCGGCGGGCAAACCAGTGCGAACAGCACGGAAGTTACGAAGAAGCCTTCGTTCACTTCGTGACGGCGAACGGTGGCGAACAACACTTCCCAGAAACCACCCACCACGAAGGTAACGAAGTAAATGGGTACGAAGTACGCCATGCCGTAGACAAAATTGTCCCAGATGCTGGCGGCGTTATTGCCGGCCAGGGCACTGATAAAGGCAGTACGCAGACCACCGTCACCCATCAGAGCGTCCGGATTCTCAGCCAGGAAGCTGTTGGCCTGGAAGCCAATGTTCCACATACCGAAGAACATTGCGGGGAAGGTACACAGCCAGACCGTAATCATGATGCGTTTAAGATCAATACCATCACGCACATGAGAGGTAGTGGAGGTCACGCTCGCCGGCGAATAGAAAATCGTATCCACCGCTTCGTAAAGCGCATACCAGCGCTCGTATTTGCCACCTTTTTCGAAATGATGCTCGATACCATCGAGAAACTGTCGGATTGCCATCGTTTTAGCCCTCGATCTCGATTCTGGTCAGGTTCTCACGGAGAATCGGACCGTACTCGTATTTACCCGGGCACACGAAGGTACACAGCGCCAGATCTTCTTCATCCAGCTCCAACGCACCCAGTTTTTGTGCCATTTCAGTGTCGCCCACGATCAAAGACCGCAACAACTGGGTCGGCAGAATGTCCAGCGGCATGACCTTTTCGTACACACCCACTGGGACCATCGCCCGCTCACTGCCGTTGGTCGTGGTCGTCATGTCGAACCGCTTTCCGCCGACCAGTTTGGACAGATAGATGTTCATAACCGAGAACTTGTTGGCTCCCGGTGACAGCCAGCCCATAAACTCTCGTTTGTTGCCCTCTTCCAGAACCGAGATCTGGTTGGCGAAGCGACCGAGGTAGTTACAAGGCCCGTCACCACGACGACCACCGAACACAGAGCCGGAAATTTTGCGAACCTCGCAGTCCGTGGCAATTTCACCATCGAGAAGTTCATCAAGATTGGCGCCGACACGGGTACGAATCAGGCGCGGCTTGAGGGCCTTCGGACCACCGACCGCAACAATACGGTTCACCGACAGCTCGCCGGTCTCAAACAGCTTTGCGATATCAATGACGTCCTGGTAGCCGATACTCCATACCACTTTGTCCCCGGCAATGGGATCGAGGTAATGGATATGAGTACCTACGTTACCCGCCGGATGAACACCCTCAAATTGCTGCACTTCCACGCTGTCGTCAGACGGAACCGGTACATCAGAGCCCGGCTTACCGGCCACAAACACCTTACCGGTGGTCAGCTTGGAGAGAATCTTAAGCCCCTGCTCGAAGGCCGCACCGTTTTCACGAATGATCACCGTGGGATCCGCTGCCAGCGGGTTAGTGTCCATGACGGACACGAAGATGGAATGCGGCGCCGTATCAATGGCAGGCACCTTACTGTAGGGACGGGTCTTGAAGGTTGTCCACAACCCGGACTCGACCAGGTTATCGACGACTTGCTGACGCTCCAGACCAGCAACATCAGACGCATCGTAACGCGCAAAGGTCTCAGCTTCGTCGCCGTCGACTTCAACGACAACCGACTGAAACACACGGCGCTCGCCGCGGTTAATTTCCTTGACCACACCGGCTGCCGGTGAAGTATAACGAACGCCCTCGGTCTTCTTGTCCGTAAACAGCAGCGTGCCGCGCTTTACACGGTCACCTTCTTTCACAGCCATCGTTGGCTTCATGCCTACGTAGTCAAAACCGATCAACGCCACATGGCGAACGGGTTTGCCGTCTGTAATGGTCTGCTCAGGAGCGCCGCTGATGGGAAGATCCAGGCCTTTTTTGATCTTGATCATTAGCCTCATCCAATCATCAGAAACTATTCGATGGATTTGTAACGCCCGACGCGTGCCGCCCAGTTGTGCCAATCCGGCCTGAACCGAATGATGGCGCCAGGGCAACGGATCCACCGGCGTTAATCACAGCCAGGCATCCGGTTAAGGAAAAGCGATGGGAAGCGGGTGTCAGACGTACCCAAAATCGCGCCAATTATAGAGATTAAGGAATACTATTTCCACCAGAAACCCTACGGAGTTTGTGCCTTAACGTAATCAGAGAGTGGTTTACATGGGCCCAAAAAGAAACCCCGGTCGCGAAAACGACCGGGGTTTCTTAACTGCCTCTGAGCACTTCTGGGCCCGTCAGCCTCTAACCCGCTTCGGGAAGATCGGATAGGTAACACCCGCCATCTGATTAACCACGCGAATCACCTGGGCGCTGTAACCAGCCTCATTGTCATACCAAACGTAGAGGATCAGGCGCTTGCCATTGGCGATGGTGGCCTGCGCATCCACAATGCCGGCATGGCGGGAACCGACGAAATCGGTGGAAACCACTTCCGGCGAGTTGACGAAGTCGATCTGCTTCTGCAACTCGGAGTGCAGCGCCATATCGCGAAGGTATTCGTTAACACCTTCCACCGTTACGTCTTTTTCCAGGTTGAGATTCAGGATTGCCATGGACACGTTCGGAGTGGGAACGCGAATGGCGTTACCGGAAAGCTTGCCCTTCAATTCCGGAAGCGCCTTGGAGACGGCCTTCGCGGCACCGGTTTCGGTAATAACCATGTTTAGCGGGGCACTGCGACCACGACGACTACCCTTGTGGTAGTTGTCGATCAGGTTCTGGTCGTTGGTGTAGGAGTGAACCGTCTCGACGTGACCGTCCTCGACACCGTACTCATCGTAAATGGCCTTGAGCACCGGTGTGATGGCGTTGGTGGTACAGGATGCAGCAGACAGAATCCGGTCTTCACTGGTGATCCAGTCGTTGTTAATCCCGTGCACAATATTCTTGATGTCACCTTTACCCGGCGCTGTCAGCAGAACCCGGCTGACCCCCTTGGATTTCAGGTGCAGACCAAGCCCGGCCTCGTCGCGCCAGATACCTGTGTTGTCAATAATAATCGCATTGTTAATGCCGTATTGGGTGTAATCCACCTGATCAGGGCCCGGCGAGTAGATCACCTTGATAAAGTTGCCATTGGCGATCAGCGCAGAGTTTTCTTCGTCCACAGTGATCGTACCGTTGAAGGGGCCGTGAACCGAATCGCGGCGCAGCAGGCTGGCGCGCTTTTCGAGGTCATTGTTTGCCCCACCCTGACGAACCACGATGGCACGCAGGCGCAGGTTGTTACCGCCACCGGCCTTCTCGATCATGATCCGGGCCAGCAGCCGCCCGATCCGCCCGAAACCGTACAGCACCACGTCTTTGGTGTCGTTTTCGGCATCTTCCTGAGACTGGGTCTGATATTGGCCGATAATCGGGCCAATCTCACGCTTGAGAAAATCATCAAGAGATCCGCCTTCTTCCTTGAATTTCACCGCGAGCTTGCCGATATCGACGTGCCCGCGCCCCAGCTCCATCTTGTCCATTGCCTGCAGGATCGGCAGGGTGTTGTGAACAGACAGCTCGCTGTCTTCAACCTGACGCACAAAGCGGTGCGCGCGAATGATGTCGATGACCGACTGGTTGATAATGGACCGGCCATACACAGACGTGACCACATTGTTTTTACGGTAGAGACGGCCGATCAGCGGAATCATGGCTTCCGCAGTGGATTCTCTTTCCGTCCAGTTAGACAGGTGCTGATTGATCTGTTCGTGACTCACGCTTGAACCTCTGCAGTTGGAACCTGAAAATTGGGGCAGTATTATCCAACGTTATTTCTCAGACAGCAAATACACTCCGTTAATCCTTTCGTAACTGTCGACCGGCTGTCATGACAGCGAGACATCGGGCCGGTAGAATACGCGCCTCACCGCTCCCAGGCCCCACACTGTATTCAGGAGAAAGAACCAGCCCATGACGCACGCCGCCGCCCACCCCGACAGACATTCCGCACTGGTCGCGCCGGTCGCACCTGTCAAGGCTGCGGATCATCGCATCTGGGGGCAACTGCATGGCAGCAGTGACGCCCTGGCCATCTGCGAGAGCGCCAGGGCCCACCAGGGCCTGACACTGGTAATAACCCGCAGCACCGAGGAATCCATCCGCCTCGAGCAGTCCATGCGATTCTACCTGGGCCTGCCCACCGATGAAGATCAACCGGCCATTACACCGGACGGCCTCGAGCTGCTGTCACTGCCGGATTGGGAAACCCTGCCCTACGACCTGTTTTCGCCACACCAGGACATTACCTCCCGTCGAATCCGGGCCCTGCATCGGTTGCCAACGACAAACCACGGTGTCCTGGTGGTGCCGGCCCGCACCTTGATGCACCGGTTGCCGCCGGTCAGTTACCTGCAGGGCAACACCCTGCTTCTTGAGGTTGGCCAGTCACTGGATATCGACAACTGGCGCATGCAGCTGGAATCGGCCGGATACCGGCACGCCGATAATGTCTATGAACACGGCGAGTACGCGGTGCGCGGGGCTATCCTGGACATCTTCCCCATGGGCGCCACCCGCCCCTACCGCATCGACCTGTTCGATGACGAAATTGAAACACTGCGAACCTTTGATCCGGAAACCCAGCGCTCGATCGACCGAATTGAACGCATTGAGCTGTTGCCCGCCAACGAATTTCCCTGGCACAAAGAAGCCCGATCAGGGTTCCGTAACCGGTGGTTTGAGCAGTTTCCCCATGCCGATAAAGACGCCCCGATCTACCAGGACGTCACCCACAGCATTACACCGCCGGGGATCGAGTACTATCTACCCCTGTTCTTCGAACAGACAGCAACGCTGTTTGACTACCTGCCTGGCGAAACCCTGGTATTCACGGCGTCGGGGCTCAACGACGCGGCCGGCGCCTTCGACGCCGACACCCGCGCCCGCTACGAGGATCGTCGCCACGATCGGATGCGCCCTATCCTGCCGCCAGCAGAACTCTTCCTCCAGAAGGACGAGCTGTTCGGCCTGCTCAAGGGATTTCCCCGGGTAACAATGACCACGGAAGCCACTGAGTCCACCGGCGGCAGCAATTGCCAGACCGACATTATGCCGGATGTCGCGATGGATGGCCGTGCCGCGGACCCGGCCGGGCGCCTCAAGCGCTTTATCAATGAGCTCCACGGTCGGGTCCTGATCTGTGCGGAGTCCTCTGGCCGACGTGAGGCGCTGATTGAGAACCTGGCCGACCATGGCCTCAAACTGGCGACTCTGGAAAACTGGCAGGCCTTTGTCAGCGACCCGTCCGCCACCCTCGGCATTACCGTCGCACCCATGGAATATGGGTTGCTATTGCCTGACCATCACCTCGCTCTGATCACGGAAACAGCCCTCTTCGGTGAACGGGTGCTGCAGCGGCGGCGCCGGGAGAAACCAACCGAGGCGGACGATGCCGGCTACCGGGACCTGTCCGAGCTACGCATTGGCGCGCCGGTGGTTCATATAGACCATGGCGTTGGCCGCTATCAGGGCCTGGAAACCATTACGGTTGAAGGCGAAGCCAGCGAATTCCTGATGCTGGAATACGCCGGCGGCTCGAAACTCTATGTACCGGTTTCCAGCCTGCATCTGATTTCCCGCTATACCGGTTCGGATACTGATCACGCGCCTTTGCACAAGCTGGGCACGGATCGCTGGAGCAACGCCAAACAAAAGGCTCTGGAGAAAATCCGCGATACTGCAGCGGAACTACTGGATGTCTACGCGCGCCGGGAGGCCCGCAAGGGCTTTGCCTTTGAAGACCCCAAGGAAGCCTACCGCGCCTTCGCCGCCGGTTTCCCCTTTGAGGAAACCCCGGACCAGCAGGCGGCCATTGAGGCTGTGTTCGAGGACATGGTCAGTGAAAAACCCATGGACCGCCTGGTCTGTGGCGATGTTGGCTTCGGCAAGACAGAAGTCGCCATGCGCGCGGCCTTCATGGCGACATACTCCGGCAAGCAGGTCGCTGTGCTGGTGCCGACCACCCTGCTTGCTCAGCAACATTACGAGTCCTTTCGCGACCGCTTCTCGGATACCGCCGTTCATGTCGAGCTGCTCAGCCGTTTCCGTAGCGGCGGGCAAACCACCAAGGCGATGGCCGCCATCGAAGCCGGCAAAGCCGATATTGTTATCGGCACCCACAAGCTGCTCCAGGGTGACATCAAGTTCAAGAACCTGGGACTGGTGATCATCGATGAAGAACACCGGTTCGGTGTCCAACAGAAGGAACGCTTGAAAGCCCTGCGTGCCGAGGTGGACATGCTGAACCTGACAGCCACGCCGATCCCCCGCACCCTGAACATGGCCATGGGGCACCTACGGGATCTGTCGATCATCGCCACACCTCCCGCGCGACGCCTGTCGGTAAAAACCTTTGTGCGGCAGCGGGACGAGGCGATGGTCAAGGAAGCCATCCTGCGGGAGGTACTGCGTGGCGGCCAGGTGTACTTCCTGCACAACGATGTGGCCACCATCGAGAAAACCGCCGAGGACCTGCGCCAACTGATCCCGGAAGCACGTGTGGGAGTTGCCCATGGCCAGATGCGCGAGCGCGAGCTGGAACAGATCATGTCGGACTTCTATCACAAGCGCTTCAACGTGCTGGTGTGCACCACGATTATTGAAACCGGCATCGACATTCCCAGCGCCAACACCATTATCATCGAACGCGCGGACAAGTTCGGGCTGGCACAACTGCACCAGCTCCGCGGCCGCGTCGGGCGCTCTCACCATCAGGCCTATGCCTATCTGCTGACACCACCACCCCGGTCCATCACCGCCGACGCGAAAAAGCGCCTTGAAGCCATCTCGGAGGCACAGGACCTGGGTGCAGGCTTCATGCTGGCCACCCACGATCTCGAGATTCGCGGCGCTGGAGAGCTGCTGGGGGAAGAGCAAAGCGGCCAGATTGAAAGCATTGGTTTTACGCTCTACATGCAGCTACTGGACGAAGCCGTGGAGGCAATACGTGACGGCAGAACCCCCAACGCAGAGCTGCCGCTAAGCCACGGCACGGAAATGAACCTTCGCATACCGGCGCTGATACCCGAGGACTACCTACCCGATGTCCACAATCGGCTCATGCTCTACAAGCGCATCGCCAGCGTGAACGACAAGGACGGATTAAAAGAACTTCAGGTTGAAATGATCGACCGCTTCGGACTATTACCGGAACCGGCAAAGAATCTGATTCGGCAGTCCGAGCTCCGAATCCACGCAGAAGCCCTGGGAATCGTGAAGGTGGACGCTGGAAAGGAATGGGCCAGGCTGGAATTCGGCAGTTCTACGCCGGTGGACCCGCTGGTTCTGGTTAAAAAAGTGCAATCCTCTCCAGACCAGTATCGGCTGGAAGGCGCCAACAGTTTCCGTTTCCGGCTGAAGGATGCCTCAACCAGTGGTAAACTCGACGGCATTTCCGACATGCTGGGGCAGCTGGCCTCCTGACACACCCGGTTCAGCGCCCCCTGATGATCAACAGGAACATTGGAGCATTGCCCTTGCCTACGCTTGGTAAACCGTTGTACGGAACACCCGCCCTATTTCTGGTGGCCCTACTGGCCCTGTCACCCTGGGTGTCGGCCCAAGAATCATCCGGGCCAGCCGCAGGCGCAACATCCGAAGAACAAGGTCGTGATAACGCTGCGTCACAGACCCAGCCGCCCCGTGAGGACTACTACCGCGCTGAGTTCGTGATCCTGGAAAGGATTGTCGACCCGGCTAATGTCAACGAGAAAATGGCCAGCCGGAACCCTGAGCCACCCAAGCCGGACATCAACGAAATACTTCGGGCCGTGGACCGCAACGGCACCGTGGAAACCACCCGGCAGTTGGTTCCCCGGAATGAGCTCCACCTGCAAACAGCCGCCAACCGGCTGGAAAACAGTGGTCGCTTCCGGATACTCCTGGCAGCAGGGTGGTACCAGTCTTTCCCCCCCGACTTTGACGGAGAACCCCTGAGGGTCGCTATTGGCGACTGGTTGGCCGATGCCGGGCACCGCGAAGTAGAGGGCCATATCACCATCGATCGACAACGCTATCTCCACGTGGATGCCCACCTTAACCACTGGCAGCCCCTGTCATTGCAACAGACCACGCTGAGCCAGGGTTCAGACGCAGAAGACACTGCAAGCGGTAGCAATCAGCCGATGGACGACGGCACAGAGCAAGAAGCTCCAGTCGAGGGCCAGTCAGACCCCGGAAATGACAAGGCTGCGGACTCGTTGGCCTCAATGGCAACGGGAGGCGACGTTGCGGGAACGGATCAGGCGCCGGTTTCCAGCGCCAGCCAGCCAAAGGCGGAGTTAATCACCTGGATACGGGAAACACGCCGCATGCGGAGCGAGGAAGTCCATTTCCTCGACTCCCCCACCATTGGCGTGCTGGTGTTCTTCAAGAAGATTGAGGAGTAAGGGCGCCGCCCAGCCCGCCAATGGCGATTTCGAGGATCCGCTTGACGCCGGACATGCCCTGGTCGATAGCGACCTCGATCTCAGTCATCGTTATGATGTGATCCGACTTCCCTGCCGCGCGGTTGACCACCAGCGCCAGACAAACGTAATTCATCTTCAGTTCCGCCGCCAGAGCCGCTTCTGGCATTCCCGTCATACCGACAAGGTCACAGCCGTCCCGCTCAAGGCGACGCACTTCCGCTGCGGTCTCCAGTCTGGGCCCCTGTGTTGCACCGTAAACACCGAAGTCCGAGAACGGACAACCCACTGTACGAGCTGCATCAATCAACAGCGCCCGGGCCAACTCCGAATATGGGAAGGTGAAGTCAATGTGCGTGGTTTCCTCCAACTCGCCCTCAAAGAACGTACTCGCCCTGCCCCAGGTGTAGTCAATGATCTGATCGGGAATCACGATATGGGCAGGCCCCATATCGGCATGGATCCCGCCAACGGCGTTAACACCGACCACCGTACGCACTCCCGCCTTATGGAGTGCATGGAGATTGGCGCGATAGTTCACCTGATGCGGAGGAATACGGTGGGGATTTCCGTGGCGTGACAGGAACACCACCGGCTGATCCCCAAGGAGCCCGTCCACCAAAACCGACGACGGCTCACCCCAGGGTGTATCAACAACCCGCTCACCCGTGATCTTCAGTCCCGACAACGTCGTGAGCCCGGTTCCCCCGATGATCCCGACAGGGGCGATTCGGCCATTCACATCCATGATCAGTCCCCGTCCGCCTGGTTGCTATCGCCACGTGTTTCCGAGGAGTGTTCGCTCCCCGAGACCGGCGCACGCCCCTGCTCAACGTCTTCATCAACGGCCTCATTTGAGGAATCCGAATCGCCGCGGTCTTTTGCTTGCTTGCCGTTCGCCGCGACACGCACACCGTCAGGCAGGTGAAGCGTACGGGTGGGGAAGGCAACCTCGGCACCATGGCTTTCGATGATCTCGCTGATCCTCAGCAGTACGTCCTGCTTGACCTCATGAAACCTCACCCATTCGATGGTTTTGGTAAAGGTGTAAACCATGATATCCAGCGACGAGTCGTTAAAGGCCAGGAAGTTCACGATCAGGGTCTGGTCCTGATCGATGTCCTCGTGGTTCGCCAGCATGGACCGGATGTCCGCCACAACCTCAGCCATGCCACTGACATCCACGTAGCGTATACCAATGGTTTCAGAGATACGGCGGTTGTGCATGCGCGAAGGGTTTTCTACTGCAATGGTCGTAAAGGCGGCATTCGGTACGTAGAGCGGGCGCTTGTCAAAGGTACGCAGCGTGGTCAGCCGCCAGCCGATGTGCTCCACCACACCCTCGATATTCCGATCGGGGGAGCGAACCCAGTCGCCGACCTTGAATGGCCGGTCCAGATGGATGATGAACCCGCCAAAAAAGTTGGCCAGCAAATCCTTGGCGGCAAAACCCACAGCGATTCCACCAACACCGCCGAAGGCCAGCACCCCGGATAAACTGTAGCCAAGGGATTGCATAGCAATCAATACAGCAGTGATGATAACAACGGCCCGGGACAGTTTGCTCACCGCATTGACCGTGGTGTAATCCATTGGCTTTTTCATTTTCAGGGGTGAGGCGAGAATTTGCTCCCCCTGCTTGATCAGCCGAAGCAGCGTCCACACCAGCAGAACAACAAAGCCGATCTGCAAGATGGTTTTATTGACCGAGAAGATTTCGGCTTCCGAGTAAAGGTGAGCGACCTCCGCCGCCCAATACACGCCCTGCAGCCAGACAAACGCCACCACCGGCTTCCTCGCGGCGTGAAGCAAGGCGTCATCCCAGAGGTTGTCGGTCTTCCGGAAACGACGTTCGACAGCGCCCACGATGAAACTCGCAATGTAGGCAACCACGGCCGTGACGGCCACCAGGGCGAAAACCACGATACCCACTCGCCAACTCTCTGACAGCAGATTCCAGTCCTGAATCCAGGTATTGAGTATGGAAGGTGCTTCTTCGATCATCGTTTCCCTCGGTTTGTTAACAACCGCCGGCCCTATCGTATCGTGACGGGTATGCCCGGCCAGACACGGTCGTACAGCTCAGCAACGTCGGTATTCCTCATGCGTATACAACCATGGGAGCGCGGAACACCCATGGGTTCGGTATCCGGTGTGCCGTGAATGTATATGAACCGACGGAAACTATCGACCCCAGCGCCACGATTTTTCCCGGACTCAAGCCCACATAACCAGATGATCCTGGACAGAATCCAGTCACGCTCGGGAAACTGACGCGCCAGTCTTTCGGAATAGACCTCTCCGGTAGGGCGGCGGGCAATGAATACCGAATTCAATGGAAGACCACCACCCACCATCGCGCGCACGTAATGCCTCCCTCTGGGTGTACATCCAGTGCTCTGGCCTTCACCGGGACCTTTCAGGGCTGTCGAAACGGGATAGGATAGAGGCGTTGACGAGTCCCCCGGAAACAATGTCAGCGTTTGCGCGCTGAGACTGATCTCGATTCCGGGAACAGGCGAGAAAACAGGATTACTTGGCATGCAGTGTCAGGCTCCCGGCGAACAAACCAACCGGAAGCCTAACCGAGAGCGAGCGACTCAGGCAACCGAGGTTTTATGGGCAGGCGGTGCCAGCATGGCGTCATCAGCCTGCATACCTGCCGCCAGGAAGGGCACAAGTCGTGCTGCAATTTCCTGGACCGTGGTTTCCACACCCAGCTTGTTCTGCAGAATATCCCGCAGGGCATCACTGCTGGACATGGTAAACGCTGTGGCACCAAGCATGAACTGAATGCGCCAGTAGCGGTCTACCGCGGACAATTGCGGCGTCGCTTCCTTAAGCAGGCGCATAAAGCGACTGAACGGCTGACTATATTCCTGCTCAAGAAATTTCCGAAGATGGCCCTGGGACTGCGTATAGGCGAGGCCAAGCAAACGCATGAATATGGAAATACCTTTTTCATTGCGCTGCGGCATGCGTACTGCGCTTTCAGTGAGCGCCCATAGCGTCTGGTTCAACGTTGGCGGTTCGCCGTCGCATTTCGCCTCCAGATCGTCGAACGCATCCTCCAGCGTGGCGGAGAATGGCGTCAGGAAGCGGGCAAAAACCGCATGGATCAGGGCGTTTTTAGAACCAAAGTGGTAATTGACAGCGGCGAGATTTACCTTAGCCTTACTGGTGATCATGCGAAGGGAAGTTTCGGAGAACCCTCGCTCGGCGAAGAGCTCTTCCGCTGCATCAAGAATTCGGTCAACCGTATCAGACTGAGCCATTTTATTATCAGTGCCTCTAAGCAAACGTCTGTTTTAAACATACGTTTGACCGGAAGTTATGTCAAGTTCTGCCCTCCGGCTCCGCCGCTACCGAAGACCAACCCTGGTCAATGGCCTGCTGGTGGCCCTCGAAGAAAGCCTGCTGCGCCCTGGTATAAGCTTTCTCAGCCTCCAGAAGATAGATCAGATAGAGGCGGATATGTTCCCGCCGAGTCAGATTTCGAGCCAATACCCGCCGCTCCGACAACGCCAGCAATTCACTGAAACGGGTTGCTTTGAGCGTCGAGTTGAATTCGGCCATCCGCGCACACTGCCACACCAGCCCCTCTTTCCCTTCCAGGTGTTCGACATGCTTGCGCGCATCCCGAAGCAGCCTCTTACGGCGGATGACGAGGTCCAGATAGGAGGACCGTAACGTGTAAAGACGGCGAATACCCGGCACCCCCAATAGCAGGATAATCACAAAGGCACCGAAGCCACCACCAGCAATCCACGCGGGGACAAAGCCGGTCAGGCCGCTGAGAAAAACCACCGCTGCCAGCAACGCGCCAAACAGCCAGATGTCACGATTGCGCCGGGCCGTTGCAACGGTGTAATTGTCGGGCCAGTCAGGCAGAGCCAACAAGTCGAAATCCAGCAACAACACACGGTCGCACTGGCGTAGCATCAGACGGAGCTTACGTTGACGCGACTCCGCCAGGGTTTTTTCGATGTTCTGAGGGTTCTCACCCGTCGACGATTCCTCGGCAGCCTCATTGCTCGCTGGAGTGTCGTCAGTCTCAAGCCGACCTGCGGGAGCCGTTGCACCCCGCTCCGGTCGGTTGGCAGGAATTTCGGCGCCAGTGGCAGCGTCGTCCGACCGCGCTCCATCACCCGCTTTCGGGTGCGGGTCCGCGGGCCGCCCTCTACGCAGCAAGGGCTCTCCCCCGCGCGCGGTATCACTGGTTCTCTGACGTACACTTTCGTTCTCTGCCATGGTTGATAGTCCGTCATAAATTACCGGGACAGTTGCCGCCGTCCGAATCCTATCCCTACCGTTTATCGGCCAACGACCGGGATCCTTGAGTCACGGCGACATGCCTGAGACGGTCATGATGGCTTGGCACCGGCCCGCAGGATCGCTATCCTTGCCCCCATCAAGTGTGGCCCTATACGGCTACAGACACCAGTAGTCGAGGTTGAGACATGTTTACAGGCATTGTTCAGGGTATTGCCATCGTTGACGAGATTTCTGCCGTGCCCGGTCTGAGCAGCTTTAGCATTCGTTTTCCGGAGGATCAGGCTCACAACGTGACCATAGGTGCGTCAGTATCCATCGACGGGACTTGCCTGACGGTGACCCGACAGGAAGGTCAAAACCTCTATTTCGATGCCATGCAGGAAACGCTGCGCTTGACCACCCTGGGAAAGCTGAAGCCAGGGGATCGCATCAATTTCGAACGTGCGGCCCGGATAGGCGACGAAATCGGCGGGCACCTTCTCTCCGGCCATGTGCACACCACGGCCGATATCGTCGCGATCGACCGCCCCGAGAACAACTGCACGATTGAATTCGAGGTGCCGCAGGCATGGGCTCGCTATATCTTTCCCAAAGGTTACATCGCCATCAACGGAGCCAGCCTGACCATTGGCGACGTCACTGATAATCGTTTCAACGTTCACCTGATTCCCGAGACCCTGCGGGCCACCACCTTTGCCGATATGACTGTCGGCGACCGGGTTAACATCGAGATCGACAGTCAGACCCAGACCATTGTCGATACCCTGGCACGCATGGGTTACGACCGGCCACCCTCCTGAACAGAGGCCTCGAACACCACAAACTTCGGGTCCGCATCAAGTTGTCGCACCTGGCCAAAGTAGTGACGGAGACTGCGGTGGTAACCCAGGTGCCGATTCCCCACCAACAACATGCATCCGCCAGGAGACAGGTGCCGGGCCACCTGACTGAAGAGTCGAAGCGCGATATGGTCACCGACCACACCGCCTTCGTGAAATGGCGGATTTAACAGCACCAGATCATAACGGTCAGCCGCCTCCGGAATACCGTCACTGTGGTAAAAGCTCGCGACAGCGTCCGGGAAAGCCGTCAGGACATTGTGACGTGCGCTGGCAACCGCCTGACTGGAAACGTCCGCGAACGCAATTTCAAGCGCCGGATTACGGTCCAGGGCCGTGAGCCCGAGCACACCGTTTCCGCAAGCCAGATCCATTACCCGTGCTTCAGGGGGGAGATCCGCAATCTTCCGCTCAATGACCGGTAGCAACAGCCGCGAACCGATATCCAGCTTTCCTCTGGCGAACACCGCTGGCATACCCGATAGCTCGTACCGGGACGACAACCTGTATCCCCGCCAGAAATCCGGCCAGTCCCGCAACGTATCCTCACCCCGGGCGGCAACCACCACCCTCGCTTTTTTGCGCGCGGGACAGACTTCCCGGGTGTTGACCAGTTCCCCGAACACATCAGCACTGTGTGACGGCAGATGCTTGATCATGCCACCGGCAACCAGCTTGCCTTCGGGTGCCAGAACGCTGTTGACCCACCGCAACAGGCACACCAGGTAGTCCAGTTGCCGGGGAATCCTCATAACGACAAGATCGAAGGGCCCTTCCGGCGGCTCCAGCCAGCTCTTTGGTGCCGAAATAGACAGATCGGCCGGAGCATTAATAACCAGGGACTCAGAGAGGAGACAGCTATCTGCAAAGGAAACAGGGGAGAAAGGCGCCAGACCGAGGGTCAAAGCCCCAAACTGGTCGTCAATGATCAACACCCGTGGGTGGCTCTGCGGCGTGCAACGCTCCAGAACCTGCTCCAGCAACTGCTCGTCAGCGGCATCCCAGGCCCGAAGGGTGTGGCCTCCACCGGGGCGCTTCAGGGGCAAGCGCCCACCACTGAATGTTAGAACCTCACTTGTCATTTTAGGCATCCGCATCGTCGTTCAGAAAACTGCGGACATTCTAGGCTGATTACTCTAGAAATTAACCCTACTCTGACAGAACGATTTCAGGTTGCGCCGTTTGTTGTGGTAGCAAACCTTCTTGCCCCTCACCCCAGGGGCTTTTTTATTCCCGGAAAAAACCGCTATTTTGGCGCCGCATTGATGCTTTCGATAAACGCTGGCGAAAGCACGTCGATGACGGGGCGCTGGCCGCCGCTGAATTCAGGGGCGGGCTGTGCTGGCTCCGAAGCAAGGATGCCCGGCTGTTCGGACCAGTGCAGGATATCCAGCTTACCATCGTGCCGCTCCACCAGCGCCGTGCAGTGCTCTACCCAGTCACCGTCGTTACAGTAGAGTCCTTCCTGGCTGCGCAGAAAGCCTGCTGAGTGGATGTGACCACAGATAAAACCATCATAGTGTCCGCGTTCTGCCGCCGTCAGAGCAGCCAGTTCGAAGCGTCGAATGAATGACCGCGCCTTGCCGATACGGCTTTTGACCCAGGCCGCCAGGGACCAGTATGGCTTGCGGCGTAAGCGCCGCCAGGCATTGAACCAGCGGTTCAGGCGCAGCAGAAGGCCATGAGCCCGATCGCCTACCAGCAGCATCAAGGGGCTGCAGCGCACCACCTGATCAAACTGGTCGCCATGGCAGACCACGAATCGGCGACCGTCCGCCGTCGTATGAATGGCTTTTTGCTTCAACTCGATACCTGCCAACGTCTGGCCGCAGAAGTGCCGCAGAAATTCATCGTGATTGCCAGGCACATAAACCACCCGCGTGCCGGCAGCGGCAATAGCCATAAACCGCCTCACAACCGCCTGATGGCTTTCCGGGAAGTGCACCCGCCGTTGCATGGCGATTAGATCAATGATATCCCCGACCAAGTACAGGGTCTCGCAGCTGACGTTGTCGAGAAAATCCAGAAGATAGTCCGCCTGACAATCGGCGGACCCCAGGTGAACATCGGAAATGAAAACGCTCCGGTACTGATGCATCGGTTTCCCCCACCGGCCTGCTCAAGGATTATTCATACCTTGTCCGATGGCAATGACGACCGTATGACAGCCAGACGACAATTCAGTGACGGCGGGCGCTCCACACCGTGAAGCGTCGGTCGCCAGCGATCGCCTTGACCGGCCCGACATGACGACGGATCAGTGCTTCATAGGGAAGAAACGTGTTCGCCACCAGGCGCAACTCACCGCCGGGTTCCAGGTGCTTTGCCACACCCTGCAGGAACCGCTCAGTCATGGATGTATCGGTACGGATACCGGTATGGAATGGCGGATTAGTGACAACTGCGGCGTAGCGGCCGTCGACGCCGGACAACCCGTCGGAGGCGTGAATCAAGCCATCCACGCCCGCCTCCCGATAGGTCGCACGAGCACAGGCAACGGCCTGGAACTGCACGTCTACGCCGTCGACCGGAAAACCGCCCTGCTCCGTGGCTCGTTGGTGCAACTGCAACCAGGTGCCGATAACACCTGCGCCGCAGGCAAAATCCAGCACGGGTCCTTTTTCCAGCGGTGAGTCAGCGAGGGTTTGCAACAGCATGGCGGTACCATCATCCAGCTCACCGTCACTGAATATACCCGGCAAGCCGGCCACCCTGAAGCCAACTCCCTCGCACTCAACCGGATGCCACTGAAGCCAACGTTGAAGGTCAAACGCTGGACGCCTGGGCAGGCTATCGGCTTGCCAGACCTGGCAGTGACGGGCACTGTCTGCCTTCGATGCTTGAGGTGAAAGCTCCTTCAGCTGTTTCACAGCGCCCGCAATACCTTCTTTCTTTTCGCCCACCAGGACCAGTCGAGCACCTTCAGCCGCCAGCCAAAGTGCCAACTCAAGCCTCACCGACAACTCAGCTCGGGCCTTGGGGAGGAACACCACCAGGGTATCGGCCATGCCCGGTGACAACTCCGGAGCGTCATAACCAAAGGCCGCCGTCCAGTCACTGACGGCCAGCAGTTGTTGGTAATTGCCAAAATGTTCGGAAATCGTCAGTCCCCGACCCGGCAACAGGGGAAGCAACGCAGGATCAACCACGCCAATAATGGCCAGGCGACCACGCAACAGATTCTGGTTCTTGAGCAGGACTTCGTGGGAATTAGGCAATGCAGACATTGATCAGCGTATCCCGGCGTTCGTATCAGGCGGGATACTCTAACCGGAATTGAGCCCTGAGTCTTGGCCCGGGCGGTCAGAAACCGGCAGATTACAGCTCCGGCCTCCTACTTGTAGCGGGCAACCGTGTTGGCTCGCAAAGCGTCTTCTGGCGACATGCCCCAATCTTCCGCCAATTCGGGCTGCGGCGTCGTTTCACTGGTGCGGCGACGAGCCTGGGTGGACTGCGTCGTTTTACGCTGACTCATGGCACTGAGCGCTTTTTGAACGATCTCTCGCATGGTTAACCTCCTGATATGTTACGAATTCAGTGTAACAATCCTTCAGGAGGTTAACTGTGATGACGTACCGGGTCAGAAAGTGACGCCTGTCACGAATAATTGACACAATTTGACATTTTTTGCGTCAATTTTTATGGCGACCCGCACGGACCGGCCTCAACACCAGTTCATCAATACTGTTTTGTTTGACTGCCTCGTGATCGGCCTCGGAGCTGATGGACAGCCCCATATCCCGAAGGATGCCGTCGGCCACGTCGTAAACGAATCCGTGCACGGTCAACGCCTGCCCGCGACGCCAGGCCTCCTGCACAATGTTGTTTTGACAGACATGGCCAACCTGCTCCACCACGTTCAATTCGCACAGGCGGTCCACACGGTCCTGATCGGTCGCCAGGCCATCGAGGATGCCCTGGTGTTTGTCGCGAACGTCCTGGACGTGCCGAAGCCAGTTCGAAATCACGCCAAAGCCCTCGTTGTTCAGGGCCGCCTTAACCCCCCCGCAGCCATAATGACCGACGACGAGAATGTGCTTGACCTTGAGCACGTCAATGGCGAACTGAAGTACAGACAGGCAGTTGAAGTCTGTATGCACCACCACATTGGCCACGTTTCGGTGCACAAACAGCTCACCGGGCATCAGGTCAACGATCTGGTTGGCCGGAACCCGACTGTCCGCGCAGCCAATCCAGAGGTACTCCGGCGCCTGCTGGTTGGACAGGCGGTTAAAAAACTGAGGGTCCTGGCTCTTGATGCCATCAGCCCAAGCCTTGTTTTTGTCCAGCAAATGATCAAGCTGCCCCATCAAACCTCCTCCTAATGATCAACATTGCCCGGAATTGAACGGCAATCCGCAACATAAATCAATCATCAACTGGTCTGAGTCAGGTGGCTATCGTGATGTTCGTGCATGGTGGTCTGAGCCAGGTCCAGTAGCTCCCGCAACGCCACAGAAAACATCGCATACTCCGGTTCACGTACCCCTTTGAGTTCCGTCAGCATGGATTTCCAACGGCTGATCATGGTGCTGTGCCGCGCCATCCAGTTGTCTACAGCGCTGCTGACATCTCCAGGCTTCGTAGCCAGCTTGAGCACACCGGTGGTCAGAGCCCTCTGTTGCCAATCCAGGTCCTCGCGGAAACTCTCCCTCGCCAGGGCCTGCCAGTGAGATGCAGGCACCAGAGCTGCAATGGCTTTGGCAAACCAGTTCAGATCCAGTTTGTCGCCGAGATCATAGTAGAGGTTGGCAACGGTTTTCAAAGGCATTCCTGTTGCCTCGCGGGCCTCAATGATACCGAGTGAGGAATAAAGATAGCTGGTCCCAGACGCTACAGAGGCCAGATCTGCAGGCAAGCCAGACTCGACCAGTTCGTCATGGCGTTTTTTCCAATCAGCACAGGCTTGTTCACCGAGGTAATCCGGCAGGTCGGCCGTGATCTTCCAGACGCTGTCGGCGAAACGCTCCATGTGGCTCTGAATATCCAGGTCTGCCCGGCGGTTGCGCAGCAGCCAGCGAACAGCGCGGCGAATCAATCGCATCAGGTCGCCCATCAGATCCATCTGAATCTTGGCCGGGATAAAGAAATCCAGGTACTCCACTTTGTCCCACCAGGTGTCCAGCCGGAAGACATCACGAGCGATGATCCAGGCCAGCGCAATCGACGCCGCATCGGCGCCGGTTGACTGCTTCAACCGTTCCACAAAGGTGATCCCCATGTGGTTGACCATGTCGTTGGCAATCTGCGTCGCAATGATCTCACGGCGCAATTGGTGCTCACCCAACTCTTTGGAGAACTTGCGGGTCAGGTCCTGAGGAAACACCTTGTACATCTCCCCTGCCAACAAGGGCTCATCCGGCAGGCTGCTGTCGATCAGGGTTTGCTTCAGGTCACCCTTGACGTAGGAAATCAGCACGGACAGTTCGGGACGGGTTAACCCTTTCTTGTCCAGCTTGCGCTCGGACAGGGTTTCGTCGTCGGGCAGGAACTCCAGGCTGCGATTCAGCTTACCCTCGCTCTCCATGGTGTTCATCAGCCGGCGGTATTCTTCGAGCCGGGTAATGGCCCCCACACTGGCAATACTGATGGCCTGGGTCTGCCGATAATTGTTCTTGAGCACCAGGGCGGCCACATCATCCGTCATTTCCTCCAGCATGATGTTGCGCTGCTTATCAGTCAGATCCCCCATCGCAACCGCCTGGTTCAGGAGGATTTTCATGTTCACTTCGTGGTCGGAGCAATCCACACCACCGGAGTTGTCGATGAAGTCTGTATTGAGCCGGCCGCCGCGTAACGCAAACTCGATACGCCCGAACTGCGTCAGGCCCAGGTTCCCACCCTCGCCCACAATCTTGCAGCGAAGCTCTGAACCGTTAATACGAACCGCATCGTTGGCCTTGTCCCCAACATCCCCGTGGGACTCGCCGTGACCCTTGACGTAGGTCCCAATGCCACCCACCCAAAGCAGGTCGGCCTGGGCCTTCAGGATGTGGGTAATCAACATGTTGGGCGGCACCCGGTCGGATTTGATACCCAGCAATTTTTTCATTTCCGGGCTGACGGGAATGGACTTGGCGCTGCGATTGAAGATGCCACCGCCTTTGGAAATCAGGCTGGTGTCGTAATCAGTCCAGGATGAGCGTGGTAACTCAAACAAACGCTTACGCTCTTTGTAGCTTTTGGCCGCGTCCGGCGCCGGGTCGATAAAAATGTGCACATGGTTGAAGGCGGCGACCAACTTTGTCTTTTCCGAGGAAAGCAGGCCGTTACCGAATACGTCTCCCGCCATATCACCGATACCGATGGCGGTGAACTCATCCAGCGCCGGGTTGATGCCCAGCTCGCGGAAATGGCGCTCCACGGACACCCAGGCACCACGAGCGGTTATGCCCATTTTCTTGTGGTCATAGCCGTTGCTGCCACCGGAGGCAAAGGCATCCCCCATCCAGAAGCCGTACTCCGCCGCCAGACCATTGGCGATGTCCGAGAAGGTTGCAGTCCCCTTGTCCGCAGCCACGACCAGGTAATGGTCATCCTCATCGTGACGGATCACTGAGGCTGGAGGCTGAATACCTGCGTCCACCAGGTTGTCGGTAATGTCCAGCAGGCCACGGATGAAGGTCTTATAGGCTTCGATGCCCTCCGCCTGGAAGGCCTCGCGATCCGACATGTCCGGAAGGCGCTTGGCCACGAAACCACCCTTGGCACCGACTGGTACGATTACCGCGTTCTTGACCTGCTGGGCTTTGACCAGCCCGAGAATCTCGGTGCGGTAGTCCTCGAAACGATCGGACCAGCGCAAACCACCTCGAGCCACCTTGCCACCACGCAGATGCACACCCTCAACCCGCGGTGAGTAGACGAAAATCTCGAACATGGGCATGGGCAGCGGCATATCCGGAATGCAGGAGGGGTCGAATTTCACACTGATATACGGCTTTGTATGACCTTCACCGTCAGGCTGGTAATAATTCGTACGCAGGGTAGCCTGCATCAGCTCCAGGAACAGACGTAGGACCCGATCTTCACTCAGGTTCTCTACCTCATCAAGCCCGGCGTTGAACTCGATCTCAAGCTTCTGTTGCGCGGCCGCACTTTTGCCCTCGCTCTGATAACGCTCCGGATTGAAGCGCACCTCAAAGAATTCCAGCAACAACCGCGTCAGGTCCACATGGTTAACCAGAGTGTTGGAGATAAAGGTCTGGCTGTTGGAAAAACGGATCTGACGCATGTAGCGGGCGTAGGTCCGCAGCAGGGCAATCTCCCGCCAGCTCATGTAGGAGGACAGCAGCAGCCGGTTGAAAGCGTCATTCTCGGCATCGCCGTACCACACGCGACGGAACAGATCCTCGAAAATGGGACGGATTCGGTGAATATCCACCACTTTCCCACTGTGGGCCTGCAGCGTGAAGTCATGTATCCATACCGTCTGCCCTTTCCGGTCACTGACTTCAAAGGGATGCTCGCCGATCACCCGGAACCCGAGATTGTCGAAAATCGGCATGACATCGGACAGTGGCAACGGCTCATCCGGATAGAAAAGTTTGAAGTGGAGTGTGCTTTCATCCTCTTCCAGAGCCCGATAGAAGCTCATGGTGAGATGCTTTTCCCCCGCCGCGCCGGATATATGCTCGAGATCAATGGCAGCACGCCGGGGCGAGAACATGTCTTTGTAACTGGCAGGGAAACCGCCGGAGTACACGCGGAACATCTCGTTACCCTGCTCTTCGCCATAGGCCTCGGTCAGCGCTTCCAGAAGGCCATCACGCCAGGACTGGGCCAACCCGATCACCTTGTCGCGAATCTCGGAAATCGGAAGCTGCCGGTTTTCCACCTGGGGCACCCGTATCGTGAACTGCACCCGCGCCAGAACCGACTCGGAAAAATGCGTCACGAATTCGATGTCTTCGGCGCCCAAGGTCTCCAGCAACTCCTGCTCGACTTTAAGGCGCAACTCCGTGTTGTAAATATCCCTGGGGAAGAACGCCAGGCAGGTCACGAACTGGCCATACACGTCTTCCCGCATGAACAGTTCGATACGACGACGTTCCTGGATGTAGAGAATGCTCTTGGCGATGGACAGCAGTTCTCCCGGCTCTATCTGGAACAGTTCGTCCCGGGGGTACACCGTGAGGATCTGATCCAGCTCCTTACCCGCATAGTCATCGCGCAGGAACCCCGAACGCCGCATGACCGTCTGGAACTTGCGGCGCAGCAGGGGAATCTCATCCGGGCGTTCGTTGTAGACCCGTGAGGTATACAAACCCAGAAAACGGCGCTCGCCGACCACTTCGCCCTTACTGTTGAACTTCTTGACGGCGATGTAGTCCGGATAGGCCGGACGGTGAACCCGCGAACGCTGGGCCGACTTCGCGAAAATGAAGATATCATCGGTGCGGGTCATTTCGTGCCGGGTTCGCTGTGGCAGTTCATTGAGCCGAACGCGATCCGGGCGCTCGTTATTCACCCGCAGGATACCCAGTTCGGAATTCTCCACACGGCGGACCACCAACCCGTTCTTGTCCTTGGCGAAATCGTATTCGTCGTAGCCGAGGAAGGTGAAGTGGTCCTTGACCAGCCACGCCAGGAACGCCTTCGCCTCTTCCTTTTCCTCCTCGTCAATACCGGCCGTGGTATTATCCAGCTCCCGACTGATTTCATTGACTTTTTCAGTCACAATCGGAAAGTCACTGACCGCTATGCGGACTTCATGAAGAATGGTTTGCAGAACCTCTTCAAGCGATCTCAGGTCTTCCGGGCTGCTATGCCGGTCAATCTCCAGCACAATGAACGCCTCGTAGCTGGCATTGGCGGACTTCTTTTTCGGAGGATGCAGTTTTTTCAGTTTGCCCTGAGTGTCCCGCTCCACCTGAAGTATGGAGTGCTGAATCGAGTGGGTACCGATTTCCCGCTGGTTAATGGCAATTCGCAGGGAATCGATTAGAAACGGCATGTTCGGATGAAGAATAAAAATGACAGTATGAGTTGACTGCCAGCCATCACTTTCGAGGTCCGGATTGAACACGGACACAGGGGTTTCCTCGGCGGACCGTTTCTGAAGAAACTGCCAGGCCGCGAGGATAGCCCCATAGGTATCGGAAAATCGTCGACTTATAAGTTCTTCAAGAGGAATGTGAGCATAATGCTGCTTCGCGAATTCACTGATCTTTTTCGCTTCGGTTTTCGCTATTTTTTCAGCGAAAGCTTCGTCCAGCTGTTGGAAAAACTGTTCCTTGCTGGCGATCGTCAGCGCATTCATAGTCGACCTCTGTGAGTGTGAAATAAACGTAATCGGTGTACCGTCACATAAGCATAGTCAAAGCCTTGATTTTTGCCCCACAGATGCGAAAACTGCGGCATCTACTTACGCGAACCGTCTCTGCAGTAGGAGTGGACACCCCCCATGGCATTACAGCATACGTTTGGAGAGCTCAGGTCTCAGTTAGCAAAAAGGATTATTGGCCAGGAAAAACTGGTGGACCGTTTGCTGATTGCCCTGTTGGCCGATGGCCACCTGCTGGTAGAGGGCGCTCCCGGCCTGGCCAAAACCACCGCCATCAAGGCCCTCGCCGATCACCTCGAAGGCGACTTTCACCGTATCCAGTTCACCCCGGACCTGCTGCCATCCGACGTGACCGGCAGTGAGATCTATCGTGCCGAAACGGGACAGTTCGAGTTTCAGCATGGCCCGATCTTCCATAACCTGGTGCTGGCCGATGAAATTAACCGGGCGCCGGCCAAGGTACAGTCAGCGTTACTCGAAGCCATGGGCGAACGCCAGGTCAGTGTCGGCATGCGCACCTTCCCGCTGGATCGCCTGTTCATGGTAATGGCCACCCAGAACCCTATCGAACAGGAAGGCACCTACCCCCTGCCTGAAGCCCAGCTCGACCGATTCCTGATGCATGTAGTGATTGATTATCCATCCGCCGTGGCCGAAAGAGAGATTCTTCACCTTGCGCGCAACGATTACCGCCGTGGACAGGTGGCCGCTGAAGTCCGCCTGACGGCCGACCAGGTTTTCGAGGCCCGGCATGCGGTTTCCGACATCTATATGTCAGAGCCCGTCGAGCAATACCTGCTGGCTCTGGTGCTGGCCACCCGTGACCCGGCGTCACTCGACCCTGAACTGGCCCGCTGGACTGCCTTCGGAGCCAGCCCACGAGGCACCATCGCGCTGGATCGCTGCGCCAGGGCCATGGCCTGGCTGGAAGGACGGGACTACGTCAGCCCGGACGATGTCCGTAACATTGCCTTCAACGTCCTTCGCCATCGTATATTGCTGACGTTCGAAGCCGAAGCCGAAGGCCTGACTGCAGATGCCATTATCCAGCGCCTGATAGACCGCGTTCCGGTAACAGCCTGACACCGTGACCATGACGCCCGAAGAGCCAGCGACCCATATTCCCCTTTCCGGTCTCATTCGCCTGCAGGCAGATGCCCGCGCATTGAAGTTGCCTGCTGCGCGCCCGGTAAGATCCCGGCAGGCCGGCTTGCAACGCTCTCCCCGGCGCGGACGGGGCATGGCCTTTGCTGAGGTGCGCCAGTATCAACCCGGGGACGATATCCGCAGCATCGACTGGCGGGTGACCGCCCGACGGCAGTCGCCGCACACGAAGCTCTACGAGGAAGAGCGCGAGCGCCCCGTGCTCCTGCTTTGCGACCTCGGGCCTTCACTGTTTTTCGCCAGCACCGGTGCTTACAAACAGGTCCGCGGTGCTCAAATTGCCGGCATCCTGGCTTGGCTTGCCCTCTGGTCTGGCGACCAGGTGGGAGGAATCGTTTTCAACGGCAACGAACTTACCGTACAACGCCCGGCGCGGCGCAAGAAATCGGTACTGCAGTTCCTCGACACCGTGGCAAGACAGCAAAGAAGCACGCGCGACGCGAATGTTACTGCAGCCGACGGCGTGGAAAACGCCACCCTGGATACCGCCCTAGGGGAAGCGCGCCGTGTGGCCCATACCGGTAGCCGCATTTTCGTCATCAGTGACTTCCTGACCATTACCGCTGAAACGTCGCGGCTACTCGGTTCACTGGCACGTCACAACACTGTCAGCGCACTGAGAGTTGTAGACCCGCTGGAACTGAAGCTGCCTGAAAGCGGTCGTTTCGCCATTGCTGGCGAAGACGGACCGGTGTGGTTCGATAGCAGCAACCCCCGCTTCCAGAGGGCCTATGCGGACAAGGTTCGCCAGCATACAGAGGCCCTTGAGGAGTGCTTTCGAACGGCAGGTGTCCAGCCCGCCAGCGTCATGACCGGCGATCAGCCAGCGTTGGCGTTGCAGGCACTGCTTGGCCCCCGAGGGCACATCGGATGACAGGAACCACAAAGACCCCATGATGGAACAGGACCCACTGAGCCAGCTCAGAGACATTCACCTGCCACAATCCGGAGGCTTCTGGCCACCGGCGCCAGGCTGGTGGTTGCTAATGGCTATTGCTATTGCCCTGGCCACTCTGGCGTTCTTGCTGATCCGACGGAAACGGCGCAGAAACCGCTGGCTGAAAACCGCCAACACAGAATTGAACAGACTGGAGCAGGCCGCAACACCCAACAGCCAATGGTTCGGTGCGCTGAACGCTTTACTGAAACAAGCCGCGCGCATCCGCTACCCAGAACGCCTCCCGGAATCCCTGTCCGGCGAACCCTGGGTTCGCTTTCTTCTGGAAACCAGCCCGAAGGATCGCATAGCCTCACGCCCGGTGGTAGAAGCCATGGTGAACAGCAGCTGGCAACCGACACCCGAGTGCCATACCAGTGATGCTGTCGCGTTCGCCCGCGTTTGGCTGGGAGGCCAGAAATGCTGAGCCTTGCATTTCCATGGGCCCTGTTACTGGCTCTAGTGCCCCTGATTATCCGGCTACGCAAGCGCAGTGCTCAGGCTGTGGAGGCACCTGTTTTCCCTGTCGGGCATTGGTTGTCGGACCTGCCGGGCGTCAGCCGTAGCGGCAGCCACACTCCCCTTTGGCAGCAACTGGCACTATTGCTGATCTGGCTGCTGCTGGTCGTGGCCCTGGCACGCCCCCAACACGTCGGCGAACAGGTACAGTTGCCAGTCAGCGGCCGTGACCTGCTTCTGGCAGTGGATATCTCCCCGTCAATGGACGAACAAGACATGGTTATCCAGGGCCGCAGCATAAATCGACTACAGGCGGTGAAGCGCGTGCTGGATGACTTTGTCCAGCGCCGTAAAGGTGACCGCCTGGGACTGCTGTTGTTCGGTACGGAACCCTATATCCAGGCGCCGCTGACCTTTGACCTCGCCACCGTTCGCACGCTGCTGCATGAGGCAGGTATCGGCATGGCCGGTCGGGCCACAGCCATCGGCGACGCCCTTGGTCTGGCGGTCAAGCGCCTTCGTGATCGCCCCCAGGAGCAACGCGTGGTGATCCTGCTGACCGATGGCGCCAACACCGCTGGTGAGATAGCGCCGGACAAGGCGGCGGAGATTGCAAAAGCCGCCGGCGTACGCATCTACACGATCGGGATTGGTGCCGAAACCATGGTTCAGCGTGGGTTGCTCGGCTCCCGCCGGGTCAACCCATCCCGCGACCTTGATGAAGGTTTGCTGACGCGAATCGCCCAGCAGACCGGCGGTGAGTACTTCCGGGCCCGCAGCCTGCCTGAACTGGAACTGATCTATGAAAGTATCAACCAGCTTGAACCCATCGAACTGGAAGGCAAGCACTATCGACCGGTGACTGAACTGTACGTCTGGCCCGCCGGGATTGCAGTCCTGATCTGGCTGCTACTCCAGAGCGCCAGAGTAGCCAGCAACCGGCTTGAGACCAGAAACAACGCACGGGGAGGGAACCATGGCTGATTTTCACTTCCTGCGCCCACTGTGGCTACTTTTACTTCTTGTGGCCCTTGTCCTGCCGCTGGTGTTTAAACGGGTCCGCCAGAGCGACAGTGGCTGGAGCCGCGTGATACCGCCGCAACTGCTGCGCCCATTGATCAGTCAGTCTGGTACTGCTGGCGGTCAAAAACGCTCGCCCGTGTTGCCGGTCGTTGCCGCCATCATGGTGCTTGCCGTTGCCCTTGCCGGCCCGTCGTGGCGCAAAGCGCCCACGCCACTGCAACAGCAGAATGATAGTCTCGTCATCGTACTGGATTTATCGCTATCGATGCTTGCCACTGATGTAGAACCCGACCGTCTGACCATGGCCAAGCGCAAGATTCGCGATATCCTGAAGGCGCGGGAGGGCAGCCTGACGGCCCTGGTGGTCTATGCCGCGGACGCTCATGCGGTCACACCGTTGACGGATGACAGCAATACCATCGAGGGCATGTTGGAGGTACTCGAACCGGTGATCATGCCCGCTGCGGGAAACCGAACCGACCTCGGCGTACAACGTGGCCTTGACCTGCTGGAACAGGGCGCCCCCGGAACCGGACGACTGTTACTGATTGCAGACAATGTGGACGAGCGCTACCTTACCCGCATCAACGACGCCATGACGGATAGCCGGTTCATACTCAGCACTCTGACCGTTGGCACCTCAGAGGGCGGCCCAATACCACTGGCGCGCCAAGGGTTCATTCGTGACGGCGGCGACATCGTGATTACCCATGCGGACCCCTCAGCCATGGCGGAACTGGCGGAGAGCAATGGTGGAGACAGTCATAGCCTGACCATTACGGACGAGGACATCCGCGCCCTGGAACTGCGCCCCATCGACTCGGACAACTGGGAAGACAGCGAGCGCGACCTGATGGTCAACCGCTGGCAGGATGATGGCTACTGGCTATTGTGGCTGGCCGCACCACTGGCATTGCTCGGCTGGCGTCGCGGTGCCATGGTGGCGGTACTGCTAACACTTCTGCCCCTCACCCCTCGTCCCGCAATGGCCGTGGACTGGGACGCCCTTTGGTCCCGGGAGGATCAGCGTGCGCCCGCGCTGATCGAAGAAGACCCGGAACGGGCAGCCAAGGTTCTCGACAATCCCCAGTGGCGTGGTAGCGCACTCTATCGCTCAGGTGACTATGAGTCCGCAGCGGGCACGTTCGCCAGCGAAGACACACCCAGGGCAAGCTACAACCGCGGCAACGCCCTGGCCCGTGCCGGCAAGCTGGAAGAAGCCCTCAAGGCCTACGAGAATGTGCTGGCGAAGCAACCTGGACATGAAGACGCCTTGTTCAACCGGGACCTGGTGAAACAGCTGCTGGAGCAGCAACAGAGCCAATCAAGCGGGGACGGCAGTGAATCGTCAGACCAGGAGGGCGATCAACAGCAGCAGGGTAACCAGCAGAACTCACAGAATGGGTCAGATACCCAGAACCAGGACGGCGACCCGTCAGATCAGGCGGGGCAGAACCAGCCGGATAATCAACAGAATGGACAGCAGAACAACGAGCCACAGGATAGCCAGCAGAACGGCCAAAGCGACGAACAGGAAAACCAGGCGGAGGGCGATCAACACCGCCAGCGTGATGCCGACTCTTCGGAAGCCGACGGACAGGTATCCAGGGCACCGGCGGAACTGGACACCTCTCCACTGACCCAGGGGCAGGAACAATGGCTCCGGCGCGTGCCCGATAATCCGGGCGGCCTGTTGAGGCGCAAATTCCTGCAACAATACCAGGAACGGGAAACACCATCTGACGAGGGCGATACACCATGGTAAGCCGGCTGACCGGTCCGTTTATTCTGATACTGCTGCTTGTCACCATGGCAGGGCCGGCCATGGCAGCCAATGATCTGATCGCTGAACCCGACAGAACCCGCCTTTACGAAGGAGAAGTGCTTACCCTGAGCGTCAAGGGCAGCACCAAAATCGATATCAATCTGGGAAACCTGTTCGATTTTGACTTGTCGAACCTGCCAAAACCGGACATCGAAAAGGTGGAAGGCGACTTCGAGATTCTCGCCCGCAATCAGCAATACTCTATCCGCACCGTCAACAATGAGATGATGGGCGAGATCACATGGACTTACCAGCTCGCGCCCAAAAAGACAGGCAAGCTGACCATTCCATCCCTGAGCTTCCGCGACGCCCGCTCAGCCCCGGTCGCCATCAAGGTGATCAGCGGCACCCCACCCGATCAGGAGCCCGACGCCGAGAGGGACAGCTTTATCGAGCTGGCCGCGGACAAGGAGGAGGTGTATGTCCAGGAACAACTGGTGTTCACCATCAAACTGTTTTTCACCGGTAACCTCATTCGCGGCGAGCTCTCCGAGCCGGAGCACCCGAATGCCATTGTCGAATCGCTGGGCAAGCAGAACGAGTACACCCGCTACCGGGACGGTGTTCGCTATCGTGTGGTTGAGCGCCGTTACGCACTGTTTCCCCAGAGGGAGGGACAACTCAGCCTGCAACCCATCCGTTTTGAGGGCCAGGCCCGGAATGAGCAGGGCCAACTGAAGTTTCTGCGCGACAGCGCCAACCTGTTTGATATCACCGTCAAGGGTGTGCCAGCGGGATTCAGCGGAGACACCTGGTTGCCCGCCCGCACGCTGGAGCTGGATCAGTCCGGACTGCCACGAAACCAGAACCTGACAGCGGGCCAGAATCTCACCAGAAGCCTCACCATGAGGGCGGAGGGCCTGCCTGCCGAATCCTTACCTCCGTTCCCGGAACAGACACCCGATAGCATACGGGCCTACCCGGAGAAGCCCGAGCGCACGACCACGCCTGGCCCCGACGGGCTGGCCTCGACACTGACCCAGACCACGGCACTGGTACCGGTGCAGCCAGGAAAGTTAACATTGCCCGAAATCCGGATCCCCTGGTGGGATACTGAAAGCGACAGCGAAAAAGTAGCGGTTATTCCTGCACACACGCTGGTTGTTGAGGGGATTCCCGGCCAGATCGACTCGGTGCCCGATAAACTGGAAGACGCCTCGGAAGCGGGTACCAAGCCCAACAATGACCCGATATCAAATGAGCCTGACGGGGAATCCGGTGTCGGATTCTGGCCGTTAGCCACCCTGACCGTCCTGGCGGGCTGGCTGATTACACTGGCGGCCTGGTGGTACAGCAGGCGCCGCACCAGTGCTGGCAAGGTCGTGGCGAGTCAGGGGGACAACCGGGAAAAGGGGCTATTCCGGGATCTGTGCGAGGCAGCGCAGGCGGGATCGCCCAAAACCACCGACCGGCTTGTGCGCTGGATGTCTCAAAGGCATCCGGAACGCACCTTCCAAAGCGTAACGGATGTGAACCGTTTTCTGGACGACACGGAACTGGCCGCCGAGATCGAACAGCTTCAACAGCGATTATTCGGGACACCCGGTGAATCGGCCACGTCAGAGCCGTGGCAGGGAGAACGGCTTGTGGCAGCGCTGATCCGCGTGCGTGGAACCGCCAGTGAATCGGCTCCCGGGGATCAGCTGCCGCCGCTCTACCCGCAGGGCCTGAGCACCAGCCGGTGACAGATCATTGCACCAGCTGGGTGTCGATCACCAGGGTAACAGGCTCGTTTTCGCCTTCACCCACCGGCACCGGCTGATCCACCTCGCCTTGCCAGTCACCCGCCTGGGGCCTGGCGTTGCCAGAGCGCGACAGCCGCGCTTGCAGGCGCACTTCACCCGCCTCCGACAGCTTTGCATTCGCGGACATATTGAAGCGGTCGTCCAATCGTATCTCCATCGGTAACTGTCCCGCACTCAGCCGTGCCACAGCCAGCGGTGGCCCGCTCTGGACATTCGCCCGACGCGCCAGAACAAATAGGGTGGTGTCGTCAGGAATCTCGCCCTGGAATGCTTCGTCTATTTCCACCCGGACGGTCACGCCGGCCCCGGATACCTCTGGCGGCTGCTCCTGTGGCATCTCCCGACCCAGGCGCTGATAGGCCTGCTCAATGCCCTGGCGGATGGAGGCAATCTGGGGATGATTGGGCGCCACCGACACGATGCGCTCCCAATACCGGATCGCCTCCTCAAAGTTCTGCTGGCTAAATGCATGGATACCGAGTAGGCCAAGGGAATTGACCTCGTCCGGATTCAGCGACCTGGCTTTTTCAATGGCGTTCGACACCGCTGGGTTGAGGTCACCCTCGCTCAGGAAAAATGCAGCCTGGGCTGACAATCCCCAGGCGACAGCTTTGCCGCTCTCATCATCCTCAATACTCTTTGCCAGCCGTTCGAAGGCCCACGCTGCGTCCTCATACTGCTCAATGCGCATATAGCTACGCCCCAGCATGGCCCAGCCATCGGTGTTCTCCGGATTGTCCTCCAACCGCTCGCGAAGCTGAGCCGTCAGTTCCTGCATCTGGCCCACGCGATCGCTGTCAGCTGCCATCATTTCCTGCATGGCGCGGAACTGCTCGACGTCGTCCATAGCGCCCCACTGTCCGTACAGGAATACCGCAGCGGCAGGAATCACCGCGAGGCTGGCAATCGCAATGACGATGGCGCTTTTCCCGCCCCTGGCCCGGTCCGGTGAGTCAATAACGCCACGTTCAGCATCCGGGACATCATCGAGCATGCTGCCGGCCAGCTCTTCC
Source organism: Marinobacter salarius (assembly GCF_032922745.1). Taxonomy (NCBI): domain Bacteria; kingdom Pseudomonadati; phylum Pseudomonadota; class Gammaproteobacteria; order Pseudomonadales; family Marinobacteraceae; genus Marinobacter; species Marinobacter salarius. The sequence continues at coordinate 2,417,829 of NZ_CP136693.1, read as the reverse complement.
CGGAGTTGTTGATAGCTTTCCTCGTCCAGCGCGCCGGCGTCAAACTCGCGATCAAGTTCCGCCATTCGGCTGCGATATGCCAGCAGGTTCTGGTTGCGCAGATCCATTTCCGCGCGCCGGCCGGAACGGTGCAGGAACAACGGCGCCACTACAAACGCCAGGGCAAGTACGATTAATACAGCGGCCGTCAGCCAGAAGGTCTGTGTCATAGAACGGTCATTAATCCGGTTGAGAAAGAGTGTTGTTTGAAATCAGGTGCGGCTCGAATCATCGCCATCGAGCATTCTGGATGCCCGTGCACGCTCTTCGTCGGTCAGGGCCGGCTCGTCCTGGCCTGCCCTGCGGGAGCGGATGACAATCCCGGCCACCACCATCAGGCCACCCAGGACGACAATGGCTGGCGTTGCCCACAGCAGGATGGTGCGGCTATCCACCTCCGGCTTGTATCGCACGAATTCACCAAAGCGGTCGACCAGTGCTCCGACAATTTCCTCGTTGCTGGCGCCGTCAGACATCATCCGGTAAACCTCCTCGCGCATATCCTTGGAAATCGGCGCATTGGAATCGGCGATGTTCTGGTTCTGGCACTTCGGGCAACGCAACTCCGAAATCAGGGTCTGGAACCTCTGCTCCTGCGCCTGCGTATCGAACCCGTATACGTCGCGGGCATCCGCCACCGACATCGGAGCAATTGTCATCAGCAACAGCCATGCAAACACCGGACGCCACATCAGATCTTCTCCCTGAACCGGTCGACGATGGGCTTGATGTCCCGCTCCCATACTTTTTCATTGACCACGCCAACGTGGCGGTAACGCACAATACCTTCGACATCAATGACATAGGTTTCCGGCGCGCCATAAACTCCCAAGTCAAACCCGAGGCTGCCACGGGGATCGTAGATCGACACCTGATACGGGTCGCCCAACCGATCAAGCCAGACCAGGGCATCATCCCGGTTGTCCTTATAGTTAAGGCCAACGATACGCACGCCTTTCTCTTCCGCCAGCCAGACCAGATCACCATGCTCATCTCGGCAGGCCGGGCACCAGGTACCCCAGACATTCAGCAGGGACACATGCCCTTCAAAAACCTCACGAGTCAGCTCGCGACTTTCGTTGTGGAGATCCGTCAACAAAAACTCGGGCACCGGTTTGCCGATCAGCGCCGACTCCAGCTTGTTGGGGTCCTTACCAATACCGGCGAACAGGACCACTCCGAGCACCACGGCGAGGATCAACGGCGTGAACAGCAGCAGCCGCTTCATGACACCGCTCCTGCCGGGTCTGCGCCGCGCTCACCGCCTGTATTCGGTGCCTTGGCCTTACGGTTTTCCGCAACCTTGTCGCGAATGCGATAGCGGCGATCCGAAATGGCCAGGAAGCCGCCAGCGGCCATAAACAGCGCCCCCAGCCACAACCAGCGGACCAGCGGTTTGTATTGAAGCCGGATCGCCCAGGCATCATCAGACACCCGCTCACCAATGGCGACAAAAATATCCCGGAACAGACCGCCGTCAATACCGGCCTCGGTCATCGTGTTGCGTTGAACCATGTATCGGCGTTTCTCCGGGTAAAGCGTGGATATCAGACCGCCATCCGAATCGTAAACCTCAAAACGACCGTATTCCGCGGTGAAATTCTGCCCTCTTCGGTTACCTATCTCGGCAAACGCAATCCGATAATCCCCCACCATCGCGGTGTCGCCGGGTGACATGCGTACATCCCGCTCGATGCCGTAATTGGAGGCGACCGTCGCACCCGCCATGGTGATGGCTAGCCCCAGATGCCCGAACACCATGCCGTAGTAACTGCGGCTTTGGCGCCTGAGGCCATGGAGACGGCCCTTACGTGACCCCGACTTTTCCCAGAGATCCCAAAGGGTGGCCACCGTAATCCACATCGCTGAGAACAGGCCCCCAAACGCCCAAGGCTCGAACGTGCCGTACCCGACCAGCACAGCGCTGGTCCCGATCATACTGACAGCCAACGGCCACAGCAGCTTGCGGCCCAGCCAGCCGCCGTCGGTTTTCTTCCAGCGGGAGAATATGCCTGCCCCCAATAGCAAGCCGGCAGCAATCCCCAGGGGGCTGAAGGTCAGGTTGAAGAAGGGTTCACCGATGGACAGCCGCCCCATGTCCAGGTAGTCCAGGACCAATGGATAAAGGGTCCCCACCAACACCAACAGGGTTGCTGCAACCAGCAACACATTATTCATCAACAGGAAGATTTCACGGGACAGGCTGCCGTAACGGGAGCGCACATGCACCACCGGCGCCCTGAACGCATACAGGGTCAGGCTCGAAACAATAGTAATCGCCAGTAGCGCCAGCAGGAATGTCCCCCGATCGGGGTCAGAGGCGAAGGCGTGGACAGAGGTCAGCACCCCGGAACGCACCAGGAAGGTTCCCAGCAAGCTCAGGGCGAAGGTTACGATGGCCAGCAGCACAGTCCAACTCTTGAATACGCCGCGCTTCTCGGTGACAGCCAGACTGTGCATCAGCGCCGTTCCCGACAACCAGGGCAGCAGCGAGGCGTTCTCGACCGGGTCCCAGAACCACCAGCCGCCCCAACCCAGCTCGTAATAGGCCCACCAGCTACCCAGCGCAATGCCCAGGGAAAGGAAAGCCCAGGCCACTGTGGTCCAGGGACGGGACCAACGAGCCCAGGCCGCATCCAGTTTGCCATTGATCAGCGCGGCAATGGCAAAGGCAAAAGCTACCGAGAAGCCCACATACCCCATGTACAACATGGGTGGATGCACGATCAGCCCAAAATCCTGCAGCAGCGGATTCAGGTCGGCGCCATCGGCTGGGATGTTGGGGAGCGTACGATCGAAGGGGTTGGAGGTCATGATGGTAAACAGTAGAAAGCCCACCGCAACCATTCCGAGCACCGACAACACCTGGGACACCATCACCGACGGCAGGCGTCGACTGAACACGGCGACCGCCAGCGTCCAGCCAACGAGCATCAGCACCCAAAGCAACAGTGAGCCTTCATGGCCGCCCCACACCGCACTGAATTTGTAGTACCAGGGCAGCATGCTATTGCTGTTGTTGGCGACATAGGCCACGGAAAAGTCATCGGTCACAAACGCGTGGGTCAGGAGACCAAAGGCCAGGGCAACGAAGACGAACAGGCCCGCTGACAGCGGCCGGGCGAAGGCCAGCAACTGGTCACGACCCGTCACCGAGCCTACCAGGGGGACCACGGAAAGGAGCACTGCCAGCAACAGCGCGAGTATCAGGGCGATCTGTCCGAGTTCCGGATACATTAGGATTCTCCAACTCTCTTAAACGTGGGCCAGCAACGCTAGTAACCGGCGCTGGATTCACCGATTCCCCCAGGCATGGCAGCCCGCTTGCCGGCGGCCTTTTCCAGGGCGTCGTTCACTTCCGGTGGCATATAATTCTCGTCGTGCTTTGCCAGCACCTGGTCCGCGACAAAACGGCCATTGCCGTCCATCCGTCCCATCGCGACAACGCCCTGCCCTTCAGCAAACAGGTCCGGCAGGATGCCGGTGTATTCAACCAATACCGACGACGTAAAGTCCGTCACCTTGAATTCCACTTTCAGGCTCTCTGGATCACGCTCGACCGATCCTTCTTCCACCATGCCGCCAGCACGGATACGAACGTCCACCGGCGCTTCGCCGGCGGCAATCTGGCTCGGGTCGTAAAACAGGTTGATATTCTGCCGCAACGCGTAGGTGGTCAGGGCCACGGCCACCGACACCCCGACAAGGAGAAAAAGGACAATGATAAGCCGTTTTTTTCGGATCGGGTGCATGTTTGATCTACCAGTCAGTCTTGTGAAGATTCAATTCGGGTAAAGCTGGCCGCCGCTGGGCGCTCGTCGGCCGACGGAATGGGGGCCATGCGGCGTCGCTGTTGCGCGATCACGACCCGCCGCTGACGCAGCGACCACCACGTCATGACTCCCATCAGCAGGAAAAACACCGCATAACAGGACCAGACATATGGGCCGTGGCCGCCCATCGCCAGAAAAGCGCCAAATGAGTCGAATGCCATTGCGTCAATTCTCCCGTACCTGAATCAGTTCTTTTACCCAGCGTGTGCGGCCTTCACGCGCCAGTATGTCGGTCTGCATGCGCAGACAGGCGAGCCAGCCAAATATCAGATAAAGACCCAATATCGAGAGCAACAGGGGCACCCACATTTCCGCAGGCATACTCGGTTTTTCCGTGAGCTTGAACGTCGCTGGCTGGTGCAGGGTATTCCACCACTCCACGGAATACTTGATGATCGGTATATTGACCACCCCCACCAGTACCAGCACGGCCACGGCACGTGCCGAGGATTTCTCATCGGAGATGGCCGCTCCCAGCGCCATCACCCCAAAATAAAGAAACAGCAGAATCAGCATCGAGGTAAGCCGGGCATCCCAGATCCACCAGGTTCCCCAGGTGGGTTTCCCCCACACCGCGCCGGTAAACAGGGCCAGAAAGGTCAGCACCGCACCAACCGGTGCCACGGCCTTGACGAAAACATCGGCCAGTTTCATACGCCAAACCAGGGTAACCAGCGCCGCAACGGCCATCATGATGTACACCGACTGGGCCAGAAACGCAGACGGTACGTGAATGAAGATGATGCGGTAACTGTTACCCTGCAGGTAATCCTGTGGCGCAAACACCACCCCCCAGACAATACCGGTCAACAACAGGGCTGCCCCCACCACGAGCAGCCAGGGCATCAGTGCTGAGGCAATGCCGAAGAACCATTTTGGCGACCCCAGCTTGTGAAAAATTTGCCACATCAGGTTGTTACCTTTTTACCTTTAACTGTTGGACAGACTGATCCTCAGGGCCGCCGCCGATGCGAACGGCGCCAGTGTCAGCGCCAACACCAGAAACGCCCCCATCAACGCGAGCTGTCCACCCACCGGCGCGCTCTCAGACGCAGCCATCACCGTGCCTGTGCCGAATATCAGCACCGGAATGTACAGCGGAATGATCAGCAGGGACAAGAGCACGCCTGCCGATCTCAGTCCGAGGGTCAATGCCGCACCAATGGAACCGATCAAGCTGAGGACCGGTGTTCCGATCAGCAGCGTTAGACACAGAATGGCAACAGAGTTCCCCTCAAGATGCACCATCACCCCCAGAACAGGCGCCAGCATCACCAGTGGCAGGCCAGTGAGCACCCAATGGGCCAGTGACTTCGCCAGTACCAGTAAAAACAGCGGCTGGGGCTGCAGTACCAGTTGCTCAAGCGTGCCGTCGTCGAAATCATGACGGAAAAGATGATCCAGCGACAATAACACGGACAGCAAGGCCGCAACCCACAGGATACCGCTACCCGCCTCCCGCAGGAATGATACTTCGGGGCTAACCCCGAGGGGGAAAAGCGTTACGACCATGACGAAAAACAGTAGCGGATTAAGCAGATCCTGGGGCTGGCGAAAGGCGGTTTTCAGATCCCGCGAGAATACCGCTTTCATGGCCGACAATACGCTTACCGACTCCTTCGGTGTACGAACAGGAAGCCCGGCTTCAGAGGCCATGGTCATGACTTCCCCCCCAGGGTAATTCGGTGCATCGACGGTAGATTAAGGTCGTGGTGTGTGGTCACCACGATCGCGCCGCCACTGGCTACCCGCTCCACCAGCAATCGCTCGAGGGCAGCCACACCGTGGACATCAATGGCGGTGAATATCTCATCCAGAATCCACAGGGGTTCATCCGCAACCAGTAACCTGGCAAGCGCCACCCGACGTTGCTGTCCGGCGGACAGATTACGACTGGGTACGTTCTGGAAACCACCCAGGCCAGTGCCTTCCAATGCCTGCCAGAGCATCTTATCGGCCACATATCGACGCCCGGCCATCAGGGCGCGGAGATTTTCCATGGGGGTAAGCAACGGCTTGATACCCGGGCGATGGCCAAGGTAGAGCATATTGCGGAGGAATTCTTCCCGGTAGGTATGACGAGGCCTTCCCCGCCAGAGCAGGTCACCACTGTAACTGTCGTTCAGTCCGGCAAGAATTCTAAGCAACGTGGTCTTGCCAGAGCCGTTAGGCCCCTCGACACGGGTCAGAGTACCGGGCAGTATGGAGACAGAAAGATCCCGGAACAGTATCCGGTCATCACGCTCACACTGCAGATTAACAGCCTGTAGTAACGGCTCAGACATCGGGGCCCCAGAGCTGGTGTACACATTACTGACCCGGCGGGTTCAGACGTTCGGAAAGGCAATACTTACCGGCGGGGCGTATTATAGCGAAAGCGCCTCAGGAATACTCTTGTCTGACATCAAATCAGTGGCAATGAAATTACCAAACGGTAACCCCACACCACCACCCAAAACCGAGTCGCCGGCGCCGATCGTTCAGCGGCCAGCCGGCGGACAACCTTCGGCGGCGCTGGACGCGGCTTCCGCCCGCGTGCAGCTTGACCAGCTCAAGCTTGCCAATCGCGAGGCAACACTCGCTCGGGTGGCAGACGTGATCAACCGACAATCCTCCGCCGGCGCGCAATTGTTGTTGGAGATTCGTGGCCAGTCGCTGACCGTTCAGGCGGCCATCGGAGACACATCCCTGGAAACCGGTGACTGGGTCAAGGTCATGCGTGCTGGCAATGAACTGCAACTGATGGGCAAGCTGGCCCAGACGCCGGAAACCACTATCTCCCGGGCGCTGGCGCAGCGCCTGCCCTGGCAGCAGTCCATCGATGCTGGCCTTGCCAGAATTCTGACAACGCTCACCGGCGGTGCGAGACCCGACAGCGTTGTGCCCACTGGAACACCCATCAACAATCCGTCACAGCCACTGCCCCAACCGGTGAGGCAGGCTATTGAACAACTGGTATCACGGCTGCCCTCCAGCCAGTCACTGACGCCAGGCGCCGGAACTCAACCCGGTGCGGCCAACCAGTTACGGCAGTGGGTTGAGGAAAGCGGGCTGTTCGCCGAATCGCGGCTGGCGAGAGCACCCCAGGCTGCCCTACCCGATCTCAAGCTGGCTATCGGCCGGGTGATTACCACCCTGCTCGCACAACAGGGGAGCGGCCCCGACGCCTTCAACCGCTTTACACCGCTGGCAAGTCCGGAACTGGTGCAGGCACCGCTTCAGTTTCCCAATACGTTTCCACCTCCGCCACCACAGGGATCTACAGAACCAACGGTTGGGCAAATGCTGAGGCTGCTGGCTGGCATGCTCAATCGTATTACCGTAAATCAGTTACACAGCCAGATACTCTCCACACGGACCACGGCAGAGGCGCCAACGCCGGTATCAACCATGCTGCTGGAGCTCCCCTGGCTCAACCCCAACAACGAACCACGGATCGCCCAGTTGCGAATCGAACAGGACCCGGCAGACAGCGGCCAGAAAACCTCTGGCACCCCCCGGGCAACGGAGTGGCGTCTTTCACTGGCCATGGACCTGGACGAAGCCGGTCCTCTGCATTTTGATGTATCACTGCGGCAGGATCAGGTGTCTGCGCAGGTGTGGGCGGAGAACCAGTCCACGCTGCGTCAGGTGCGGGAAGATCTGCCACAATTACGAAAGGGCCTTTCGGATATCGGCCTGGATGTGGTGGACCTGGAGTGCCGGCGAGGGACACCAAGGGGTGCAAACACCCGTCTTGAGCACCGGCTGGTGGACACGCGGGTATGAGCAAAGATCATCAGAAAACAGATTCGCCGGCGGCGGTGGCACTGAAATACGATGGCGAACGGGCTCCAGTCATTGCGGCGAGCGGTACCCACGAACTGGCGGAGGAAATCATCCGCATTGCCCGTGAGCATAATGTGCCGCTGTACGAAAATCCGGAGCTGGCCAGCATACTGGCTCGACTGGAATTGAACGACGAAATCCCGGAGACACTCTACCGGGTGGTGGCTGAAATCCTCGCCTTTGCCTTCAATCTTCAGGGCCGTACGCCAGAGGACGTCGGACGGCCCCGTGAAGATTAGACGGATAAACCCTTAGGTCAGGCCGCCTGGCGCTTACGGAGCGCTGATACCAGTTCGGCTTCCGGCCGCGAAATACCGCAGGTATTCATCAGGTCCTCGATATCCGCCCCCAGGTCCACTAACCGTGAGGCCTCATCGTAGGAAATTCTCAACGGATCGTTCTGGCGCATTTCATCAAGCATGCCGCGCAATTCATGAAGCTGGCGCTCGCACGTGACCACTCGCTGCCCAACCCCCATACTGCCACTGGCTGTTGCGTGGAGCTCGCGGCCAAGGGTTTCGCAGCGCTCTTTCATTTGCTCCCGAAGTTTTCGGTTTTCACGGCGTAGCACCATACCCTGGGCGAACAGTAGGCACAGGGCAGCGGCTGTCAGAAGCCACGGGGCCAGGGAAGAGATTTCTGCAAACATGATGGACGTCCTCGGTTAGTTGAAACCACGGGGCGCCCATCCAGCCTGCTGTCCGGCCAAAGCCGGCATTACAGTGAGGAAATTTCAGCCCATTCGTGGTCTGACAACATCTTGTCGAACTCGACCAATATGATCAGTTCGCCGTTCTTGTTACACACACCCTGGATGAACTTGGCGCTTTCCTCGTTCCCCACGTTGGGCGCGGTCTCGATTTCACTGGCTTTCAGGTACACCACCTCGGCAACCGAATCCACCAGGATACCCATCACCTGGTTGGACGACTCCATCACCACAATGCGTGTTGCATCTGTTACTTCCGCATCCGCCAGGCCAAAGCGACGACGGGTGTCAATAACGGTGACCACATTGCCTCGCAGGTTGATGATGCCCAAAACGTAATCCGGGGCACCTGGAACCGGCGCGATCTCGGTGTATCGCAACACTTCCTGGATCTGCATGACGTCGATACCATAGGTTTCGTCATCCAGCCTGAAGGTTACATACTGCAGTACCTGATCATCCTGGGCCTGATTTTGCTGTCCGCTCGGGGATGCCATAGCCTTGTGTCTCCTGTTCGGCCGCCCGGCGGGCAACCTGATCGTCAAAAATTCATCATCAGTGCCCAATACTATAGTTAAGGGCACAAACCGTGCCAGCAGAGCACGGTTTCATTCGGTAACCGTAAATTGCTAACTCAGATCGAGGTGGTGCTCCCGCTCGGCGCGAACCAGCAAGTCCGCCATGGTTTTCACATCGATCAACGCACACATATGGTCAATGACCGTGCCCGCCAGCCACGGCCGCTTGCTGCGGGCCGTGCGCCAGCGTACTTCATCCGGTTGCAGGGTAAACGACTGCGCGACATCGTCACAGGCCAACCCCCACTCACTGCTGTCCAGGCGAATCACAAAGCGATAGTTGTCCCGTGCGTCCGCAGGTACCCGGCCCACCATGATCCATTCCGCCGTATCCACCACTCGGAGATTATGGTCCTGGTCCGGGCGCATGCCCATATACCAGCGGGGGCTGCCGGGGATCGGCTTCACCGGCTCTTCTATTCGATGAATGGCGCCGAGCAGTATCAACGGCACTGCCAGCTGCAGCCCTGCCACCGTGAAGATCAGGCATTCGAACGGTTTGTCTGACCATTCCGGCCGCCCCGGGGGCTCCACCTCAGGAGGCGACGGAATATCGGCGGCCTGTTTGTGCTCAACCGGGGGCGACTCCACCTCCGGTGCTTTTTCCGCCACCGGGGCCGGTGTTACCGGCTTTCGCAACTCAGACTTCGCCTCCGCGACCGGACGAGCCACAATGGGCGCAGGCTTCGGCGCGATGCGAGTGCGTTCACGAGCCACCGGTTTTGGCGGTTCCGGTTCCTCACGCAGAGCGCTATCTGTCGCCGTATGCAGCAGTTCGTCCAGATAGCTGGCAATGGCAGAGCCAGGGTCCGCCACCTGTGTCATTTTTTTGTCAGCCATGCCGACGCTCCGCGACCGAGCGTGTTATTTCCTGTAGATCGCTCAGCAGGCGGGCATATCCCCGGACACCATGGGTTTCAGCATCCATGGACGATGGGGTGACCCCCGCCTGGCTGGCATCGCGGAACTTGGTGTCCACTGGAATGGCAAAACGCCAGAGCGTATCGCTGTGGGTCTTTCGCAACTGGTTAAGGCTCTTCACCGAGGCTTGCGTACGCCGGTCAAACAGCGTCGGTACGATGGTGTAGGAAAGCTGATTCTTCTGGGAGCGCATGATCATGGTGAGCGTGTGCAGCATCCGTTCAAGGCCCTTGATGGCCAGGAATTCGGTTTGTACCGGAATAATCAGATGCTGGGCAGCGGCAAGCGCGTTCACCATCAGCACGCCCAGCGAGGGCGTATTGTCCAGCAGGACGTAGTCGAAATCGCCCCACAACTGGGTCAGGGCCCGGGATACAATCAGCCCCATGCCTTCAACACCGACCATTCTCCGTTCGAGAGTTGCCAGCGCTGTGCTGGCCGGCAACAGGGATAGCCCCGGACAGCTGGTTTCGGTAATTAACTGGGCCGGCAGACCATCCGGTACTTTACCCTGGTGCTGGAACAGATCGAACACACTGTGGGGAATGGTGTCCGGGTCATACCCGAACCAGCTGGTCAGTGATCCGTGAGGGTCCAGGTCGACCACCAGAACGCGCTTGCCGCTCTCGGCCAAGAGGCCACCTAGGGCGACAACCGATGTGGTTTTGCCCACACCGCCCTTTTGATTGGCTACTGCCCAGATGCGCACGCTGTGCACTCCATATCCGTCACAAAATTCATCGCCAACCTCGTCACCACACTGATTCTCCAGAAATACCCGCTCCGGAAACGTCGCACGCCTACCGTGTTATCGGCCATGATCCGTTCAACTTGAAAACAATCCGGCAAGAGCTTGCCGGGATCTAAAGATGTACAGACGCTAATACAGATATTGTGCCAACTCGCCTATAGCACCTTCCGCCATGACTCTGCAACGTGATGATCGGAAAGGTGTTATCGCATCGCGCCACGAATACTGGCGTCGCGGGAGATCAACAGGACCACGCGTCGATTGCGACGGCGGCCTTCCTCGGTATCGTTGCGGGCCACCGGTTGGTGCTCGCCGTACCCAACAGCGGCCAGCCGCTCGGCCTCAACACCCTCCATCGACAACATGCGCACAACCGCCGCTGATCGCGCAGCGGACAGCTCCCAGTTGGAGGGGAAGACACCGGTGTTTATCGGGCGATTATCTGTGAAGCCCTCAACCCGGGTAGCGTTATCCCGGTTGCGGAGTACAGCGGCAATTTTTTCCACCACGTCGAAGGCATCGTAATGGGGCTCGGCATCGCCACTGCCGAAAAGCAGGCTGTTGCGGAGGCTCAGCTCCAACCACTCGTCGCTGGTTTCCAGAGTAACCACACCCTGATTGATCAGCTCGTCGAACTCCAAAGCCAACTGGTCCGCCATGGCACGCAGCGCCTCGGTGCGCCCTTCTGCACTCATGGAGGGGTTTTGCGGAGCTTCAGTCACCGGCGGGTTAATCACATCCTCGGCGGCCTGCGGCGTCGCGCGCCGGGGCTGGTCGCCCACTTCGATAGGCTGGAAGGAGCGCTGGGGGGCATTGAAGACGCCGGTCAGGGTTTCAGACAATACCTTGTACTTGCCCTCATTCACCGACGACACGGAATACATTACGACAAAAAACGCGAACAACAAGGTGATGAAGTCGGCGTAGGAAATCAGCCAGCGTTCCTTGTTGTGAAGGTCGTCATCCTGTTGCCTGCGTCGTCTCATCAGCTTACCCCTGGCTCCGGAGCCGGCACTACAGGAAGCCCCGTAGGCGCAACTCGATGGATTTAGGGTTCTCGCCTTCGGCTATGGCGATGATGCCGTCGATCATCATGTCCTCATAACGGGTGCGCTCCCGCAGAATGCCGCGCAACTTGTTGGCAACCGGGAAGAACAGCAGATTGGCCAGTGCTACACCGTAGATGGTGGCCACAAACGCGGTGGCGATACCGCTGCCCAGTGACTGGGGGTCTTCGAGGTTGGTCATCACCTGAATCAGCCCCATCACCGCGCCAATGATGCCAATGGTGGGCGAATAACCACCCATGGCCTCGAACACCCGGGCGGATTCCAGATCCCGCTGTTCGCGGGATTCCAGGTCTACCTCCATGATGCTGCGGATGGTTTCTGTCTCAGCGCCGTCCACCAGCAGCTGCAGCCCCTTACGGGCAAAGCGTTCAGATTCTTTCTCAGCCAACCCTTCCAGCCCCAGCAAACCCTGCTTACGGGCCTTGACGCTCCAGTCAATGACCTTGCCGATACCATCTTCCAGGCTGATATAGGGCGGAAAGAACACCCAGCGCACCTGGGAAAAGGCCCGCTTTAACAGCGGCCAGGAGGTCTGGAGAATGGTGGCTGCGAGCGTACCACCAATGACGATCAGCGCGGCCGGGCCATTGAACAGCGAGCTGATGGCGCCGCCTTCCAACAGGTTTCCACCGAGAATCGCCACAAAGGCAAGAATGACGCCCAGCAGGCTGAGAATATCCATCAGCTCACCCCATCCGCCAGGCGGGAACCAATGTCATCGAGCGCAAGGATTTCGTCAGACAACCCGGCCTTGGCCACGGCCATGGGCATACCGTAGATCACCGAGGTTTTTTCGTCCTGGGACCAGATATCGGAGCCTGACTGCTTCATCAGGCGACAGCCTTCCTTTCCATCCGAGCCCATGCCCGTCAGGATCAGGCCCAGGGTCTTGCCGGGAAAACTCCTGGCCAGGGAGCCGAACGTCACATCCACACAAGGCTTGTAGTTAAGCCGGTCATCTCCGGGAAGAATCCTGACTCTGCCCTGGCCACCCCGGTTTTCAATCATCATCTGCTTACCCCCGGGGGCAAGCAGCGCGACGCCCGGCTTCAGCATTTCGCCGTCTTCAGCCTGGCGCACCTGAATCTGGCAGAGCTTGTTCAGCCGTTCGGCAAACGCCGGGGTAAAACTGGCCGGCATATGCTGAACGAGCACCACAGGCGCGGGGAACCCAGCCGGCAACGCCATTAGTACACGTTGCAAGGCCACCGGGCCGCCGGTGGATGTGCCGATGGCAACCACACTGTAGTGTTTCGCCGGCCCGCGGCGAATCGAACGACGGACCGGTGCTTCAGGCTCTGGGGCGCTGGGGCGAGAGGACCTGTCCGGTACCGCCGGCCGCTCGGGGACGCTGCGCCTTGCCGGTGAAGGGCTACGGGGCGAAGGCGGCGGAGCTGTGGGAGGCGGCGCCGACGGTTTTGCACCAGGGCGGCTGCCAGCGACATCCAGTACGCGCTCAATGAGTATTTTTTGAAGCTGACTGGAATCTCGGGCAATTTCCTCAAAATTCTTGGGCAGGAAATCAACGGCACCTGCCTCAAGGGCATCCAGGGTTACCCGGGCACCCTCGTAGGTGAGGGAGGAGAACATCAATACCGGCGCCGGATGTCGCTTCATGATCTCACGGACGGCGCTGATACCGTCCATGACGGGCATCTCGTAGTCCATGGTGATGACGTCAGGCCTCAGCTTTTCAGCCAGCTCGACACCTTCGCGCCCATTGGTGGCCACGCCAACCACCTTGATCTGACCGGAAGCGGTCAGGATTTCCGTCAGTCGCTTGCGGAAAAAACCTGAATCATCAACGACCAGGACAGAAACCGTCATCCATTTCTCCTAAACCTGGGCCCGCCGCAACGTTATTTGCCGTAGTTTTGCAGCAGGCTCGGAACATCAATAATGAGTGCAATTCGGCCGTCGCCAGTGATGGTTGCACCCGCCATACCCGGCGTTCCCTGAAGGGCCCGGCCCAGGGGCTTGATCACCACCTCTTCCTGCCCGATCAACTGATCCACCACAAAACCGACGCGTCGTGTTCCCATCGCCACGATAACCACGTGAGCATTCTCTGGTTCCGGCTGACCAGCGGCGCCTTTGACCAGCCATCGCTTGATGTGGAACAACGGGAAGACTTTGTCTCGAACCACAATGCATTCGCGGCCATCCACTATGTTCTTTTTGCTAAGGTCCAGATGGAAAATCTCGACCACGTTCACCAGTGGCAGCGCGAAGGACTGGTCGCCAAGCATGATCATCAAGGTAGGCATGATGGCCAGGGTCAGCGGCACCTTGATGACGATGCGAGACCCCTTGCCCAGCTCCGACTCCACGCTCAGTTGCCCGTTGAGCTGGCTGATCTTGGTTTTCACCACGTCCATGCCGACACCGCGACCGGACACATCGGATATCTGGTCCTTGGTGGAGAATCCGGCGGAGAAAATCAGGTTGTAGCACTCGCTGTTGGTCAGTCGATCGGCAGCATCCTGTTCGTAGATGCCCTTTTCCACCGCTTTTCGGCGCAACACATCCGGATCCATTCCGGCACCGTCGTCTTCGATGGACAATAGAATGTGGTCCCCTTCCTGCTCGGCAGACAGAGTTACACGGCCCTGGCGAGGCTTGCCCGCCTTTTCACGAACATCGGGTGCCTCTATACCGTGATCAACCGAGTTGCGAACAAGATGGACCAGAGGATCGGACAGCGCCTCCACCAGGTTTTTGTCCAGGTCGGTCTCTTCTCCGTGCATCTCAAGGTTGATTTCTTTCTTCAGGCTGCGAGCCAGGTCGCGAACCACCCTCGGGAAGCGGCCAAACACTTTCTTGATGGGCTGCATCCGCGTCGCCATCACAGCGGATTGAAGATCGGTGGTCACCACGTCCAGGTTGGAGACCGCCTTGTGCATATGCTCGTCTTCACTCTGGGCGCCCAGACGCTGCAAGCGGTTACGCACCAGCACCAGTTCACCCACCATGTTCATGATGTCGTCCAGGCGCTTGGTGTCCACCCGTACAGAGGTTTCGGCCACAGGCGCGTTGGCGTCCCGTGCTGGCATCGCAGGTGCTGCACTCGTCTTGCCGTTTTCCGCAGGCACTTTTTCAGGCTTACCAGCCGGTTGCGCGGGCTCGTCAGCCATGGCACTGGGAGACGTGGCCGACGGCTGCTTTGCAGCAGGCCCAGGGGCCGGCTTGGCAGTTTCTGCCGTGGGGCTACCACCCTTGCCGTGCAGGTCATCCAGCAACTTTTCGAACTCGTCGTCCGAAATCAGGTCGTCGCCACCCTTGCTGTCACTCGCCTCATCACTGGTAACCTTGTCGCCCGAGGCATCCTGGCTGTCAGGGGCTGCCTTGCCGGTTTCAGGCGGGCCTGAGAACTGGCCCTTGCCATGCAATTGGTCCAGCAGGGCCTCGAATTCATCATCGGAGATGTCGTCTCCGCTCGCTCCGTCACCGCCTGAAGATTCATTGCCGTCGCCACTGGAAACTGGAGCGCTGGTCTTTTCCTCTTCCAGGGCATCCAGCAACCGCTCGAATTCGTCGTCGGTAATATCACCGCCATCGTCTCCAGAACTGGCTTCGTTGCTCTCGTTCTGTTCTTCGCGAGCGACCGCTGCGTTTGCCGACGGCGACTCCCCTGCCGGTTGCGCCAATGCGTCGAGGGCGGCGATCAGCTCCTCGGGAGCTGGCGTCGGTTCTTCGTGATGACGAACCTGTTCAAACATGGCATTGACGTGATCCAGGACTTCCAGCACCACGTCCATCAATTCGGAATCTACCTTGCGCTTGTGGTTACGCAGGATATCGAAAACATTTTCCGCGGAATGGCAACAGTTCACCAGGGCATCGAGTTGCAGAAACCCAGCACCGCCCTTTACGGTGTGGAAACCCCGGAAGATGGCGTTGAGCAGATCGCTGTCGTCCGGATTTTGCTCCAGGTCGACCAGTTGCTCCGACAGCTTTTCGAGTATTTCGCCTGCCTCAACAAGGAAGTCCTGCAGGATCTCTTCATCGGCATCAAACGCCATGCGTTACCCTCTTTTATTCAGAAACCGAGACTGGACAGAAGATCATCAACATCGTCCTGTCCCGATACTACATCTTCGCGTTCTTCGGCCTTGATCTGTGGACCAACACCCTGTTCTGCCGATATCTTTTCCTGTTCTTCCAGTTCATGGACGGTGCCGGTCATCTGGTCCACATGGCTCGCCATCACTACCAGGCTCAACAGATGCTCTTCCACCTCTTTAACCAGAGTGGTGACCTTTTGGATCACCTGCCCTGTGAGGTCCTGAAAATCCTGAGCCAGGAGAATCTCCGACAGATTGTCGTACATCGCTCCTGCATCGGTGTTCAAGGTAACGAAAAACGTATCGATACGGGCATAGAGCTCACGGAATTCCGCCGGGGCCATCTCACGGCGGCGCAATTTCTGCCACTGGTCTCTCAGCTCCGCGGCCTCGTCGCGGAGGGCGCTGGCCTTGGGCATGGCCTCCTCAACCAGGTCCATGGTCCGGTTGGCCGCTTTACCGGTCATCTGAACCACGTACTCCAGACGATCCGACGCATCGGTCATCTTCGAAAGGGCTTCGGACTGTTCAGCGTTACGGGGGTCAATCTGGAAGTTGCGGATCGCCTCATGGAGGCTGCGAGTCAGTCGCCCTACTTCCCGATACAGGCTCTGGTCCCTCACCTCGCTCAGCTCATTGATCAGGGTCATCGCGCGGCCGTATTCCCCAGCGTTGACCTGCTCGACCAACTCGGCCGCCTGGCTGCGGAGCTTATCCGTAACCTCCGGGTCGAGCCCCTGTGGGTCTTTATTGCTATTGCTCATGGGAGCCGTCCGACCTCTGATTACTGGATGCGTTCGAAGATCTTCTCAATCTTCTCCTTGAGTACGGCTGCCGTGAAGGGCTTAACCACATAGCCGTTCACGCCGGCCTGCGCAGCGGCGACGATCTGGTCCCGCTTCGCCTCGGCGGTCACCATAAGCACAGGCAGGGTCTTCAGGTTATCGTCGGCACGGACTTCCTTAAGCAGATCGAGCCCGGACATCCCTGGCATATTCCAATCGGTTACCAGAAAATCGTACTTTCCGCTCTTGAGCATCGGCAGTGCGGTATTGCCATCGTCCGCTTCGTCAGTATTGGTAAAACCAAGATCACGAAGCAGGTTCTTAATGATCCGTCGCATTGTGGAGAAGTCATCCACAATCAGGATTTTCATATTCTTGTCCAATGGGACCTCCAGTTAAAAACGCCCGGAATTCGTTTTTGGCTCCCGGCTCACAGTCTAGCAGGCCGGGTAGTTTAACCGCTTATTGTGTGGCCTTTGGGCCGGTTGTAAAGCGCCGGTTACCAAAAGGCTACAGTAAAGAATGCCTGGTAACGCCGTTCAACAGGGCGATGGCCTGTTCAGTGCTGCCAACCAGTGAGACGCCCCCGCAGACGGAGCGCGGCCTGACTGTGAATCTGGCTGACCCGACTTTCGCTAACACCCAGCACGGCACCGATTTCCTTCAGGTTCAGCTCTTCCTGGTAATAAAGGCTGAGCACCAGCTTTTCTCGCTCGGGCAGATCACTAATCGCGGTGGCCAGGTTCTTGCGGAAGTTGTCAGACGCCAAGCCATCCAGTGGGTTATCGCTGCCTTCTGTTTCTTCTATCGGCAGCTCGCCGGATTCATTGAGCTCATCCAGACTAAAAAGTCGACCACTGTTGGCATCGCTCAGGGAGGAATAGTATTCGTCGAGGTCCAACCCGAGCTCTTCGGCTACTTCCGAGTCTTGGGCCTCCCGGCCCAGGCGATCCTCGACAGCCTTGATGGCTTTGGCAATGCGGCGGGAATTCCTGTGGACGGATCGAGGGACCCAGTCACCCTTGCGAATTTCATCCACCATGGCCCCGCGGATCCGGATGCCGGCGTATGTCTCAAAGGTAGCCCCCTTGTCGGAACTGTATCGCTGTGCAGCTTCCAACAAACCAATCATGCCTGCCTGCATAAGATCATCCAGTTGGACAGATGCCGGCAGCCGCGCCATGAGATGAAGCGCTATTTTTTTGACCAGCGGGGCCTGTTCCTCAACGAGCTGGGAAGGTCCGCGTGTAC